>NZ_BAFR01000034.1 GCF_000308435.1 Nocardia araoensis NBRC 100135
GACCGACGCGGGCCCGGAACGGTGGGCCGAGGTCTACGAGGTCTACCGCGACGGCAAGCTCGACCAGAACGAGCGACTGACCCCCGCGCAGCTCGCCGAAGTGCAGGCCGCACTGCGCGCCGAGGTCGTCGGGCGCGCCGACGATATCGCCGCCCTCACCGACCTCGTACAGCGCGCCGCCCGTGCCGATGTGGAACGTCTTTCCGCGCAGCGTCATGCGGCGGAGCGGGAGTTGGCGGACGCGCAGGCTGATCTCGCGGATGCTCGTCGTGGTTTGCCGGTGAATGACGAGGATCTGACGCGGGATGCGTTGGATGATGCGCTCGACAGACTTCGTGGGCGCACGATGCGGGTGGATGAGCAGGGCCCGTGGCAGGAGCGGGTCGACGAGTTGGAGCGCGCGGCTCGGCGCGTCCTCGACGCCGGTGCGGAACTGGTTCGTCTGGACGACGCGCTCGAGCAGGCCGACGAGGCGGCCGAACAAAACACTGCTCCCGCCCCCGAAAGCTCGCTTGCCGGGCCGATTCCGAACGGGCGCGGTTGTCGGCCCAGCGCGACGCGGCGGCGCGGGAATTGGCGGACGCCCAATCCGATCTAGTTGCGGCTCGCCGTGGCTTGCCGGTCGACGACGCGGACCTGACGCCGGATGCCCTCGCTGACGCGCTGGAGAACCTGCGCTCGCGCACGATGCGAGTGGACGAGCAACAGCAGTGGCAGGACCGGCTCACCGGACTCGAGCAGGCCGCCCGCCGCGTCTTCGACGCCGAGGCGGAAGCGGCCCGAATCGCCGACGCCCTCGGACAGACCGACCGGCCGTCGAACGACCCGGCAGCTGAATCGGCTCCGGGTGCGGCCGATGCCCAGGCCGATGCGGAGCGGGCCCGCTTGTCCGCGCACCGTGATGCGGCAGAGCGGGAGTTGGCGGACGCGCAGGCTGATCTCGCGGATGCTCGTCGTGGATTGCCGGTGAATGACGAGGATCTGACGCGGGATGCGTTGGACGACGCGCTGGATGCCCTGCGTGGACGCACGTTGCGGGTGGATGAGCAGGGCCCGTGGCAGGACCGGGTTGCGGAGTTGGAGCGCGCCGCCCGGCGTGTGTTCGATGCCGAGGACGAGCTCGCGCGGGCGGAAGACGCTGTGCGGCAGTTCCATTCGGAGCAATCCAGGCATCGTTCTACCCAGGAGGGCGAGTCCGGTTCGCGGGCGGCTCGCGGTGGCGGGGAGCCGTCGCGCCGGGAGCGTGACGGCGGCGAGGATTCGTCGAACGGTGGAACTCGCGTACCTCGCGACGGTGATGAGGAGTCGTCGGGCGGTCCCCGCTCGAACCGCGACGGTGCATCGACGCCGCCCGAGGGTCCGTCGGGCTCGGCTCCGGCGCGTCCCCGTTGGATGCCGCCGGACCGGGCGCTCCGCTCGCATATTCCGCATCCGCCGAAGGACTACGAATTCGAGATGCCGGGTCCGTTCCTGAACGAAGTGGAACCGTGGCCCGTCCCGATGCCGCAGCCTCCGACCACGCCGCAGCCGCCGACCACGCCGCAGCCGCCCACCACGCCGCAGCCGCCGATGCCCCCGGTCAAGCCCACGCCGCCGGTGTCGCCGACGACCCCGGTGTCCCCGGTCCCACCGGTCACGCCGACGCCACCGGTCACACCGACGCCGCCACCACCGGTCCCGCCGACGTTGCCGGTGCCGTTGCCGGTGCCGCCGACGTTGCCGGTGCCGCCGACGCCTTCGGAACCGCCGACGCCTTCGGAACCGCCCACGCAGCCTCCGTACCCGCCCACGCCTTCGGAGCCGCCTACGCAGCCTCCGTCCCCTCCATCGCCTCCCACCCCGCCCGGCCCGCCGACACCTGGCGAGCCGACGCCTCCGTACCCGCCGCCAGGACCACTGCCCCCATACCCGTCGGCCCCACCCTCGTACCCGTCGATGCCGACTCCGGGCCCGTCCACACCGCCGTATCCCGGCCCGTCCGCCCCACCGTATCCGCCCACGTCACCGAGTTGGCCGGGCTACAACAACGGCACGGTCCCCCCTGGCATGCCCATGCCCCCCGGCATGCCGATGGCGCCCCCGGCGAACGGTGCCCGGCGGACCAACGGCCGCGGATCGCATGGGAACGGGCACCGCACCCAGGACTCCGGACGCGGTATCTTCGTCCGCCCGTTCGCAGGCTTCGGTGTTCCCGCCGAGTTCGACCCGCGCACCGGCGCCCTGCGCGCCAACCCGTCCGAGGCGGCCACGCACAACGGCGTCTACGGTGAGCTCGGTGGAGTCACGGTGGTGTTCTATCGACATGACGGCAGACTGGTGCTACGTGTCGGCGATCACACGGTCGAGCTCGACGGCCCCGTCGGCGTCGAATGGGGCACGGTGGGGTGGCGCACCACTCGGTTCGCAGTGGCCGTGGGCGGTGCCGTCCTCTGCGAGCTGACCTATCGCTCGGTGCCGGAGGAGATGGACATCGGTGCGCTGATCCGGGCCGTGGTCGACGACCCCGTGCGCCGCGCCGAGATCTTCGCCGGATGACCGGAAGCCGACGATGCGACAAGGTAACCACCGACGTGAGGAGGAATGATGCGGATCGACCATCCGACGGATGACGAACTGCGGGAGAACTTCGACGAGATGCTCCGCTCCGTGCTGACCGGCGGTGGCATCCGCACGGAGACCGGCCTCGACATGAAGACCGAGGACGCGCTGTGGGCGATCGCCCGCGCGTATCCCGACGTGCCGGACGCGCTGGTCGACGCGGCACGCTCGGCGTTCGCGGGTCAGCTCGACGGCTCCAACGCCCGCGAGCGCAAGGAGGCGCTGGCCCGCAAGATCGAGGAGATCAATCGTCGCCGGTCGGCCCGGTGAGCGCCGATGTCACGACCTAAGGTGGGCACATGACCGAGTGGCGCGCGCTGAGCGACAGCGAGATCGTCGACCTGGCCACCGGCCTGCGGTCGCTCGACGGCTCCCAGCCGATGGACGCGGTGCCGCGGCTGGCGGAGGCGTTCGGCTGGAAAGTGCTGACCGCCCATCCGGACCGGGCGATGCTGGACGCCGGATTCGGGATGGCCAGCGGGAAGATCCACGGACGTGCCGGCCTGATCGTCGACATCAAACTGCGCGTCACCGATTTCACCCCGGACGACGCGGACGGAAAGGCACGGTCGAGGGACGCGTTCGTGGCGATGGTCGCGGCGCTGACCGGCGCACTCGGCGAACCGACCACCCGGGTTCCCGGCGCCACCGCCGAGGTCAGGTGGGCGGGTCCGGAGACGACACTGGTGGTGGCGGACCTGGGCCGCTCGGTTCAGCTGTCCCTGACCGCCAATTCCTGGCTCGCACTGCACGATCAGGCCATCGAGCTGGAGCAGCAGGAGCAGAGTTGACCGGGTGGGGAGATTTCGCCGCGGGTCTGGCCGTGGAACTCGCCGCGCTGCGTGCCGGTTCCATCGTGAAGCTGGTCGAGTCCGAGGCCGGACCGCGGCGGCGATACGCCCAGTTCCTCCAGCTCGACGACGCCCTCTCGGCCGAATTGGTCGACGACGAATGGCTCGATCCCGCCTCGCGTGCGGGCGCTGCGGGACGCGCGGTGATCGCCGAGTCGGGTTGGCGGGAACGCGATGCGAGCCATAGCAATTGGTGGACCGAGCTCGCATGGCCGAGTCCGACGACCGAATACCGCCGACTGGCCGACATGGTCGTCACCGGGTTGCGCGACGGGTTCGGCATCGACGCCCCGACCGCACTGGCCTATGCCGCGTGGAACGAACGTTCGGAGAATCGCGAGCTGGACCTGCCGCTGCTCGGCCTGCGGCAGGAGCCATGACGAGCACCGCGCGCGAACCGGAGCGGATGAGGATGAACGACGAACAGAGCAGCCATCATGGCGTGCGCGACGTGACCGGTCCAGGCGGTCGGGTGACCGGCGACGAGTTCGATGACGCTCCCGCTGCCCAGGCGCAGCCCACCGCCGAGGCGCAGTCGGCCGAAGCGGTAGTCCCGCGGTCAGCGGAGGACACCGAGGTCGGGGCGGAGGAGCCCGATGTCGGCTTCACCCTGTCCGAGGCCGCGCCGGTCGAGGATGTCGCCGAACGGGCCAAGGCGCTCATGCACCAGGTCGCCCGCGAGCTGGCCGCGAACGGCCCGCCGGGCTGGCAGCGGGTCGACGCGGTGTTCGCGCTGACGGTGGTCGCGGAGGTCGCGCAGGCCGTCTACTCCGACGATCGCGAGCGGGCCGTCCGGGTGACTCCCGATCCCGGGATCGTGGCGCTGGTCGGGGAGCATCGCCGACTGGCGGCCGGGCTCGAGGACGGGCCATGGTGGCGTTTGCTCTTCATGCTGACCAGCGATGGCCGGATGGAGGTCGACTACGACTACGGCGACGAGCCGTTCCCGGACGACCAGTTGTTCCCGCCCGAGGTCTACCTCGCGGATCTCGCGGCGTTCCCGCGGGATTCGCTTCCGGTCTGGCTCGGCGCCTACCTCGGCCACAATGACCGGCAGTCGCGGCCGCCCCGGGTGGCGGCGGCACAGGCGAGGGCGGATCGGGAGGCGGGCGTGCGCGCGGTGCCGTCCGAGGACGAACTGCCCCCGTTTCCGATCATGGCCGCCCGGTGGGCGGTGCTCGCCGCGGCGTTCGTCGCGGCCGAATCACCTTGGGGCCCAAGGGTGCTGCCCTCGGTAAGTTGGTTCGAGGGGGCCAAACGCAGTGGTTGTTCGCTGTACGCGCTGCCCGGCGGGCGGGCCGTGCTGTCCGGCGGGGTGTGGAACGCCCCGGAACTGGCGGCGGCCTACAACGACGGCGTCCAGTTGCCCGAGCTGTACGCGGGCGCGCCGGAATGGGTCGCGGGACAGGTGTTGAACCACCGCTGCACCAGCGGTCTGCTGTCGTTCTGCTACTGGTGGGAGAACGGCCGCTGGTACCGCGGTGCGTCACCGGGACCCGCCGGGTTCGCCGAGGCCCTGCCGGGCGTGTGGAGCGCGGAGACGGTCGCGGACATCGTCAGCGGCCTGCTCGGTGACGGCGAGGACGCGCAGCGGCGGGCGGCCGTCGGCGCGCTGGTGTCCGCCGCGGAAGCCGGCGTCGTCACGCGGGACACCCTCGCCGGTGTTTTCGACGACGAACGATTCGATCTGGACGGCGCTTTCTTCCAGCTCACCATGGCCGGGGTGACCACGACGGCGCCGGGGCCGATGCCGCGGGAGGACGCGCTCGCCCGGGTCGAGCGGTTCCTCCGGGACAGCGGCGCCGACCTCGCGAACTATCCGCTGGACGACCTGCGCGCCGATCGGATCAGCGTGGGCTGGATGGTGTACGTCCCGGTCGAGCCGGGTGAGATCGCGATCGGCCGGGCGATCTACTACATCGCCGATGACGGTGTGCTGGAACGGTCTTCGTCCTCGGTGGCGCCGTCGGTCCACATCGCGGAGTTCGAGCGGCGGTTCCGGGACCGGCACGGTCCGGTCGGCGCGTCCTGATCTGCGCGTCTCATCTGTGCCGCGCCGGAAACCGGCCGGCTCGGGGCGCGGATGAGCCACCAGGACTCGGGTCTGTACATGCGTCGGCGACCCGACTCACCATAGAATCGTTGGTGCGGCGTAAGACAATATTTGGTCTGTCGTAAGAACCGGCTGCCATATTGACGTGTGGCGCACCGCCGGTCGTGGCGCGCCAGCGATGAGGAGGGTCGTCAGCGTATGAGTTGCCGGGCGCAGCAGTGTGATCCCGTACTCGGGGGCGAACGGATCACCGCGCCGTGGCGCGTACACAGCGGACGCCCACGTCGGGGAGGTATTCGGTTGTGCTCGGAGTCTCCTACTCCGGGATCGGACCTCGGCATCGTATCTTCTTGGGCCGCAGGCGCCCACGTAGCGCGCTTCCCAGCGGTGACAACAGGTTCAGGGGGCTTCCGAATCGTCGGGACGGAAGGAGCGTGGCATGGCTGAGGAGGCGAATCCGTGGAGCGGCCTGTCCCGTGAGGCGCAGAACGGCACCTTGGAACTGCGGCCCGGAGTGCTCGAAGCTCTGATCAACGCGGCGAACGGGGTGCGCGTCCGCGTCGCGTCGGTCAAGAAGGAATTGTCGAAGATCGATTCGCTGCCGCCGTTCGCCGAGGTGTTGCTGTCTGCCGAGGCGCTCGCTTCGCGTTTCTCGGAAAAAGGAAGAGAACTCGGCAGGATCCTGGACGACCACATCACCATCCTCGATGATCTGACCGATACGTTCTTCGCGGCGGCCAGGCATTACCGGGGCACCGAGGAGGACAACAGGGTCGATTTCGCCGCGCTCGAGCGCCGGGTCAGCGAACACAAGGGCATCACCGAGAATCTTTCGAAGCGATGGGACCCGGCCGGTTTGACCACCGCGGGCGACGGCAGCGGAAACACCTACGCGCATCCGGATTGGAATGAGGTCGGCAAGCGCAAACCCGAGGAGAACCACGGATTGCCGACCAGTCTGGCCGAACCTGGCGAAGTGAAATTCGAACCACGCGGCGTACACGCGGACGACCCGGAGAACTTCACCTATTCCCAGTATCAGACGATCATTTCGTCGATCACCGGGGGCAGTCCGACCATGCCGATCAAAGTCGCGCAAGCCGCGTCGGATTGGCGTTGGCTGGCAGGCGAACTGAAGGAAACGTTCGACATCCTCACCAACCAGATGACGACCAGCAGGTCGAGCTGGACCAGTCCGAACAACAATGGCGGCGCCCACCGAGCACGCCAAGCGATCACCGCCTACGGCACGGGCACCGATCAGCTGAATACGAACATGAAGCTCATCGGCGACAGCCTCGAATACGTGTCGGAATGGCTGTACACCACCGGAGTGCTGCTCCAGCAGGGTGACGACTATCCGCCCACTCGGAACTCGGGCGAGACCGACGACGTGTACCGGCAGCGAAAGGAAGAGGCCGCCGTCCGGAATTACGTCAGGGCGATGCAAGCGGCGTATGTCCCCGGCGTCGAGGAGACCGACAAGGTCATCGCGGTACTGCCGGATCCGATTCCGCCGACCACCGGCCAGGTGCCGGGCCCAGGACCGGGACCCGGCGGCCCCGGGCCGGGCGCAGCACCGGGCCCGGGAACCAACACGGCCCAGCTGGCGTCGATGCAGAACGCGCAGCGGCAGGCCGAACAGCAGCGGAAAGCACTGGAAGACGCCCAGCGCCAAGCCCAATTGGACGCTCAGCGCCGCGCCGCCGAACAGCAGCAACAGCAACAGCAAGCCGCCCAGCAGGCCGCGCAACAGGCGCAGCAGCAAGCCGCGCAGCAGCTGGCGCAACAGGCGCAGCAAGCCGCCCAGCAGATCGCGCAACAGGCGCAGCAGATCGGCCAGCAGGTGGCCAGTGCGGCGCAACAAGCAGCGCAGCAGGCTTCGCTGGCTGGGCTGCCTGGCATGCCGAATCTGTCCGACGCGACGAAGAAACTCGAATCGGCGCTGGCGAAGGGCGCGGGCGGCCCCGGTGGTTCGGCAGGCGGACCCGGCGCACCGAAGTCGGCCGCGAACCAGAACCTGGAGAAGGCGTCGAAACTGTTCCCGCGGGCAGCGACGAACGCGGTCACCGCGGCCGCCACCGGTCGGGCGGGACTCGCGGCGGGTCAGGGCATGATGGGCCCCGGCATGCCGATGGGTGGTCCCGGCGCCGCCCAGGGCGGACAGCAGAAGGAGCACAAGCGCGCCGACTACCTGGATTCCACCGAGCATCTGGAAGAGGCGCTCGGCGATGCGCCCGTGGTAGCGAAACCCGTTGTCGAGCAATGAACGACACCTGGGAGTTCACCGGTCTCGAATTCGCCGCGGCATGGCAGGCGGCGAAGGAGAGCCTGCCGGATCCGTTCTTCTACCTCAGCGGCACGACCTACTACGACGACGCGTGCAGGCAGAAAGCCGAGGCCTGGCAGCGGATTCGGGCGCGCTGGGGCCGTGCGCTGGAGGAGTTGATGGACGTGCTCACGGTTCCCGATATCCGGCTGGTGATCCGCGGGATCGACGGCCGGGACGCGCGGAACCCGCAGGGCTCCATCCGCATGCTCGCCAGCCGCAAGGGCGACCGCGCGTTCCTGGTGACCCAGAAGCCGGGAACGGAACGGCGAACGGGGGGATTCACGGTGGCCGAACACGACGTGCTGTCGCTCGGCCATATCGTGGCCACCGCGTTGCCGAAGGTCGATGCAGGTCGTGGGCGCGCGTTCGATCTCATCGAACCAGGCGGCGACGGCCTGGACTATTCCTATGGCCGTTCCCCGGTGCACGAGGTCGAAGACCGCGCGGCGAGTCGCAGCGAGACCTTCGATCGCGCGCCCGCGGCCACGGTTGGCACCATCGTGGTGGAGCAGGGGCACTCGCGGTTCGGTCCGCGCGGTATCACCCGGGTGCACCTGGCCTGGCGCGATCTCGTCGACGACGGGCGCTATGCGATCGTGCCCGGCAGCCCGCCGACGGTGCTCGCGGCGGACGTCAGGCGACTGACCGAATTGATCAACGCGCGGATCGCCGAAGTCGTCCAAGCCATCAGAGACGAGCGGATGTGATCGGTCGTATGCGCGAGATTCCATTTTCGATGCGAGGGGGTTCTCGATGACCACACCGCAGCCCGGGCCGGTCGGCGAATTCCCAGCGGAATTCGTCGCGACTTCGCTCACCGGCTCTATTTCGGTGCGCACCACCGAAATGGGTCTGCCGCTGGGCATCAAGGTGGACCCCGATCAATTGCGCCGTGACCCGGAAGCACTGGCGGGCGAGGTCCTGCGATTGTGCAAACAGGCGGCGAACCGCGCGGGCCTGGCGCGGCGGGCGCAATTGCGGCAACTGGGTTTCACCTCGGAGATGTTGGCGCTGACCGGGCTGCCCACCGAACAGCAGGTGGCGACCCAGGAGATCATCGACGAGCAGGAGTACGACACCGAGCCGCAGAGCTGGCTGCGGTCGATTTGAGCCGCAACATAGTTCGTGAGGTTGGCATGGTCGAAACAATGGACGAGCTCATCGCTCGGGTGCGGAATCAGCTCTACCGGCTCACCGATCTCAACGACGCCATGAATGGCATCCGGGTAACCGAGACGTCGCCCGACGGTGCGGTGACCGCGGAAGTCGACGGTAACGCGGCTTTGATCGGACTCCGCTTTTCCGCTGCGGTGTCGAAGCTTTCGCCGGAGGAGTTCGAGAAATCGGTCGTGGAAACCGCGAGAGCGGCCGCGCACAAGGCTTTTACCGAACGCGGCGCGCTCATCACCGCATTCAACGAGGAGGCCACCGGGTAGTCACCGGATGTTAACCACGACGGGATCGCGATATGCGGTCTTCGCTAGGTAAAGTTGAATACGAAACGTCGGGGGATGTTTCGGGATTGGACGATGATCATGAGCCACATTGAAGTAGTCCCGGATGCGCTGCGTGTATACGGAAGCGAATCGGCGGCCATGGCTGCCGGAGTGGGCGCGATCGCCGCGACCGACCAAGCCGCGACGGTTGCCGCGGTGGTCCCGGTGTTCGGCCTGATCGGCCAGGAGTTCCTCGCCTCGTACGCCTTCGCCCAGGCCAACCACCTGTCCTCGGTGGCGCAACTCGCCGCCGTGCACGCGGGCACCGCGTTGACGGCGCATCAGGCCGCCGCCACCTACGAGGGCACGGACACCGCCTCGGGCGCGGCCATCGGAGCGATCCGCACGCGGTCATGACCACGCCGGGAGCCGTTCCTCCGCCCGGCGCCGATCCGCTGGATCCCACAGTTCTGGAATTGCTGCGCGGCAGTGTTCTCGCACCCATGCTCGACATGCCGGTGAACGATGTGCTGCACAGCATGGGTCTACCGAATCTGCCGGAGATGCCCGCCTTCGTGCAGCTGCCGGAGCTACCGCCGCTGCCGACGATCGATCTCGGCGCGCTGATGCGCCCGCTGACCGATCTCGCCTCCGCGTTCGGCACCGGTCAGCTCGGCGCGCCCGCGCCCGCGCCTGCGCAGGCCGGTGGTACCGCCGCGGCGCCGCCCGCGCCGCCGGTCGACCCGACTCAGTTGCTGCAGAACGTGTCGACCGTGATGCAGACGGTGATGCAGGTCGGCTCGTCCCTGGTGCAGACCTTGATGTCGGTCTGGCAGGGCATGGCCGCGATGGAGGCCGCGAAGAAGGCAGGTGCGGCGCAGACCGACGCGAGCGAGCTGGCGGCGCAGAGCGCGCAGGAGAAGGCGGTGCTCGGCAGCGCGGCGGGCAGCGTCTTCACCGGCGCGGGCCTGATGTCGGCGGTGCTGGCGAAGTTCTCCACCACCATGGCCTTCGCGCCGCTGCTCGCGGCCTCGCCGGGCGGACAGGGCTTCCTGGTCGCCTCCGCGATCGAGGCGATGACCGAGGCGCTGGCGATCACCGCCAAGACGAAAGCCGAGATGGTCGGCCACAGTGCGAGCATGACGCAGGCCGGTCAGAAGGTCGCGATCACGAACGCGCCGACCGGGGTGAAGTCGGCCGAACAGCTGACCCAGCTGATGAGCATGATCACACCGCTGATCAGCACGGCCGGTCAGGTGGCGCAGTCGCTCGGGCAGCTGGCGGCGGCCAATCCTTCGCTGCTCGCACCGAAACCGATCAGCGCCCCCGGCGCGCACGAAAGCGCGGGTGAGCCAGGGGAAGGCAAGGAAGGCGAAGAAGGACAGCACGCCGGTGGCTCGGGCGGCGCGGGTGGCATCGGCGGTGGCGTCCCCGGTGCGATCGCCGCGGCCGCCGCGCCGCTGAACCCCTGGCCGGGGACCCGGGTGGCCGGCGGGTCGCTCGGCAACATCGGCGGTGCCACCGCTGCCGGAACGGGAACGTCGTCCGCGGCGTCCGCCACCGTCGCGGCGGGGACCGGAACCGGGGGCGGATATATGCCGATGGGTGGCGCGGGTATGGCCGGCGCGGGCTTGGCGCGCGACGGCGAATCGACCACCGACGCGCTGCGCGGCCAGATGGTCACAGGCCAGCACGGCGACGAAGTGGTCGGCCGGATCGAAGGGGTCTCGCTGCCGGTGGTCGGCGCGGCCGACGCGACATCGGAACCACCGCCGGACAAGGAACTCACGCTCTGACGCGAGTGCCGAGCAGTACACAGGAGGGTCTTATGAGTGACGGGCGGGGTCAGGTGTACGACAGCGTGCGATTCGACCCGGTCACGGCGGCCAAGGCGTCATCCGGACTGGACGCGCTGGCCGACCGGTTGGCATCGGATCTGCGCTCCGCCGAGGAAGCGCTGACCGTCGTTCCCGCGGGCGCCGACGAGGTCTCCGGCCGGGCCGCGCAGACCGCGAACGATGTGGCGTCGTCGTACCTGGCCGGTGCACAGGCGAGCGTGCACGAATTGCGCAAGCTCGCGGCCACGTTGCGGCTGCACTCGAACGAGTTCGACGGCATGGAATCGGCCAATACGGCGGATTTCGGCGCCACGGGCGGCCGGTCCGCCTGACCGTCGTCGAGCAATCGAAAGGTCCTCCGCAGCAATGATCGAATCGCCGCAGCCAGGTTTCACCGGCGTGGTGTGGACCGCGCGTCCGCCCGAGCGGCTCGCGCGCGACCTCACCACGGGGCCGGGCGCCGTGCCGATGGCCGAGGCCGTCTCGGCGTGGTCGCGCCTGGCCGCGTCGTTCGGCGCCGCTGTGGTCGAGTACGAGAAGGTTCTCGCGGACGTGCGCGGAGCCTGGCAATCCGGGCGCAGCGACGAAGTGCTGCAACGAATCACGACCCTGCGCGACTGGCTGGTCGAGGCCGCCGCCGCGGCGGCGGCCAACGCCGCACGGTTCCAGGCCCAGGTCGCCGCCTACGAGATCGCCCGGCTGACGATGCCCAACACCGCCGACCTGGAAAACCTTCAGCAGGTACAGCGCATGCTGGAGTCGATGACCGGGATGCTCGGTGCGCCGATCCGCGCGATCGCGGCGGACACCGACGCCGAGCAGGACGCGGCGAAGGCGATGGCCTCGCGGGTCATGCGGAACTACGAGATGGCCACCGAACCACTGGCCTTGCCCTGGCAGCACCAAGAGCCGCCGGTGGTGGCGCCGGAGCAGGCGCTGACCGCCGAACAGGCCGCGGCGTCGGCCGAGGCCGCGATGCCACGCGGTGCCGCGCCGATCGGTGCGATGCCGATCGGGACGGTGCCCATCCCCGCGATGCCGCGAGTGCCCACCGCGTACCGGGCTCCGGTGTACGCCCAGTCGGCCGCCACGGCCGAAGTCGTTCCGCGCGTCACGCAGGCCACGGTGAACACGGGCGGGCAACCCGCGCCGCTCGTTCCTGGAGCACTGGGGCAGGCCGGGCCCGCGCAGGAGGCGGCGCGGTTCCCACGTGCCAGCCTTCCCGCGGAGACGAGCGACCAGATCGGCTTCGAGGGCGGCATCCAGGCGGCGCCGGCGGTGCTCGGCGGCGCCGAACCCGCGGCGCACGCCGTCGCGCCGACGGAGGCAGGCCCCGAGACGGGAGGTGCGCCGTGACGTCACTGTCGAACGACGCGCTGCTCGTCGTCGCCGAGCGTCTCGGTGTGCAAACCTTGCCGCTGGTTCTCTCCACCGGGCCGCAACAGGATTCGATCGAGGAATATCGCGCCGCGCGGGAGCGGGCGCTGTCCGGCCTGATCGGCGAGGGCCTGCTCGACGCCGAGGGCGAAGTCGAATCGGACTTGGCCGGTGCACTGTTCGTCTTGGCGCAACCGGACCGTGAGCTCGTCGCCCGCGTCTACACCGAGGAAGGCGCTCGCCGCTTCTGTCTGGCGCGCCGGGGTGAGCAGCACGCGCTCGCCGTGCGCTCGGGCGACAGTTTCGAGGTGACGTCGATCTGGGCCGACGGCTCGGACGCGTCGCTGGCTCGTCCGCTGCTGGCCGCGCTCGGCCCGTGCGAACCCGCGCAGATCGCCGGATTCAGCGCGCTCGCCGCCGAATTGGCCGACCGCATGGACGCGGCCGAGGGCTCCGCCGACTACGCCGACGCGATGTACGCCCTCGGCGTCGGTGAGCGCGACGCCGCCGTGCTCGGCCTCGCCTTCGGCTCCTGCCGCGCTTACGCCGAGATCGTGGCCTACGCCCATCGGGACGGGCTGACCAGCCGGGCGCCCGGGGCGGTGGCGGTGTACGACACCGGCCGCGGGCGGATCGTCGTCGCCCCCATGGTCTCGCCGGATCAGCAGATCTGGTCGACGGTCACGACGGGCACCGACCACCGGGTGACTCAGGCGGTCGCCACGTTGCTGGAAGGGCTGCCCGGGGGGAGGTGGCTGCCTCAGTAGCTGTCGAGTCGCAAGAAAACTCGGTTGCCACATTGCTCGGCGAGATCGTCCCGATCTCCGCACCAACACAAGTTCTGACGGAAGGACCAACGAAATGGCTTACACAACTCTCGGCGACGGCTCGGGGAACACCTACGGTGTCGAAGAGGGCGGCATCGACGGCGTCGTCAGCCGCATGGAGGACTCGATCTCGACGCTGCGCACCTCGATCAACCAGATCGACGAGTCGGTGCAGGCCGTCGCGCGTGGCTGGCAGGGCGACGCCCACCGCGAGTTCAACACCGCGGCCACCGAATGGCACGACGAGGTCACCGCGCTCAACGGCAAGCTCGACCGGCTCTCGCAGGCCGTGACCTCGGGCAAGAACACCATTGTCGGCTCCGACGCGGCGGGTCTGTGACCGCTCGATGGCATTGCCGTCCAGCTGGATCGCCCACCGCACGACTAGAAGGAAACAACAATGACGATCAAGTACAACTCGCCCGCCATCACCGAGATGGTCGGTGACCTCAACCAGTACGGCTCCAACATGAAGGCGCAGATCGACGAGCTCAACGGCGCCGCAGCGGCGTTCCGCGAGAACCTGCAGGGTGAGCAGGCGGTCTCGAACTTCGACACCGCGCACAAGAACCTGACCACCGAGCTGGAGGACACCCTTCAGAAGCTGGACAACCTCGCCACCAAGGTCGAGAACGCGCTCGGTCGCGCCATCGAGGCCGACGGCAAGGTCGGCGACGGCTTCGCCGCGTTCTGATCGCGCACAGCGACGAACAACGGCCGGCTGGTGAGGGTTCCAGCCGGCCGTTTCGTCTGCTCAGCGGGCCGCGAGTGACTCGCCGATGTAGTGCATCTCGTCCGGTGTGGTGACCATCAGCACGGTGGCGCTGCGCGCGGCGGTGCGCACCGTGATCCGGTTGGGCGCTTCTGGATCCTGCACCAGCGTGACGTCGGCGTCGACGGACCTGCCCGGATCGTCCGGCCGCCGCACGTGCACGATCGTCGCACCGCCCGCGTGTGCGATCGGCGGGACGCCGTCGAACACCAGCACCGTCGTGCTCGGATAGGGCGCGGCGGGCGGCGGCGGAGGAGCGGGCGGATGGTAGCTGGCGCCCGCGGCCCGCGGCGCGATCGAGAGAACGTGCGGTGCACCGAGATTCGTCACCATGGTGTGCCACGCCTCCGGCCGGGCGGTGTGCACGATGGCGTGAGCGCCGAGCGCGGTGGCGCGCAGTATCACCTGCTGCGCGAGATCCAGGTTGCCGATCACCTCGAGGTGCCTGGTGCCCTCGCCGATCAACGGCACCGCGATGCCCTGCCCGCGCTCGTCGGCGCCGATGAGCTGACCGCAGCCCGCCGTCGGCACCGCGAACCCGGCGAGCGCGGCCAGCGTGCCGCGATAGGCGATGTCGCTGCCCCAGCGGCCCGCGTAGCCGATGGGCAAGGTGTCCAGAAGGATTCGCAGTTGGTTGCCCACCAGCTCACGCAACCCGGGCAGTGGTGGTTCCTCCGGTGGCGCGACGGTGTCGAAACGGACCACCGCGTTGAGCACCACGGTGTCGGCGAAATCGGTGTGCCGATCGTGGCGGGCCGCTCCCGGCCGCAGGCGCAGCGTCACCGTGGTGGACAAGCTGGGCACCGCCCAGATGTCGGCCAGTCCACGCGGGCCGATCATGTCGGCCGCGATCTGGTACTGGGTGAGGTAACGGCCCTGGTATTCGAGCGTTTTCGGGGACTCGGCGAGTTGGTCGACATCGAAGCCGTGGGTGAGCTGGCGCACCGCGGTGTTCATCTCGGTCGCGGTCAGCACGGACGCGGCGATGTCGTGCGCGGCGAGCCGGTTGGCGACCCGGCGGGTGGCGATGATCGCCGTGCGCAGCGCGCCGCTGCCACCGCCGCCGCGGTTGTCCACCGCCTCGGCGTTGGCCAGTGGATCCATCCGCAGCACCAGCCAGCAGGTGCGATGCGCGATGGCGGGCAGCGGGCCGAGGATGCGGTCGTAGAGTTGCGCGGCGACGCCGGTGCCCGCGGTGCGCGCGCCGGTGCTCACCACGTCGATGCCGGCCAGGGTCAGATCGAATTGATCGAGGCAGCGAGCGATCTCGGGAAGCGGGAGCAGTTGGTCGGTGCTGAGCGAACCGCGGTCCAGCAGCGTCAGCGTGTCCGGTGGCGGGTCGATCCGGAGCATGGTGAGCAGTAGATCGCCGTCCCAGCGCACGCCGTAACCGCCGCCCTCGGCCAGCGGTACGTCGAGTGCGGGCGCCTGCGTCAGGCGTTCGGCCGGGCGCAATCCGGGACGCCTGCGGGCGATCGCGCTACCGATGCGCTCGGCGGGCGTGTGTCCGCGGATCGGCGCGAGACCGGCCAGCGCGACCACCGCGCCCGCGGCGATCGCACCCCAGATCGAGTTGCCCGCGGCGAGAACAATCCACGCGAGGGCGGCGGACGATATCGCGACGGGAACTATCACGCGCAGCGGAAAAATGCGAAACAACCAGAATTCCGGATCGCGCAGAGTGTCATAGTCCGATGGGCGTTGAATTCTCGGCGTCGGAGCATCCGTTATTTCACTTTCGGTTGCCTCGCCGTTCATCGATTCGTTCACAGTTGTTTGTCCCTGCTTCGCCTCTGTACGGCCGCCGTTGATCGGCTTCGGATTCCATCGGTTCCGGGCCGTCGGTGAATTACGGTACCGTGTCGAAGAGAATGGTGATCGATAGCTCGATGGAGACCATGTGCCGGCACAGCTGACCACCCGCGCTCAGGTCAACGGATACCGATTCCTGTTGCGCAGGCTCGATCACGCGCTGGTGCGCCGCGACGTGCGTATGTTGCACGATCCGATGCGTTCCCAGATCCGCTCGTTGCTCGTCGGCGCGGTGCTCGGTGTGCTCGTGGTGGCCGGCGCCGCGATTCTGGCGTTCCTGCGTCCACAGGGCGCGATCGGCGACGCCGTGATCGTCTCGGGAAAGCAGAGTGGCGCGTTGTACGTGGTGGTGGGAGACCAGGAGGGCGACAAGACCCTGCACCCCGTGCTCAATCTCGCGTCCGCGCGGCTGATCACCGGCGCCAACGCCGAACCGCACGCGGTGAAGGACGACAAGCTGAACGATCTGCCGCGCGGGCCGCTGCTCGGCATTCCGGGAGCGCCGAGCGCGCTGCCCGGTTCGAAGCAGGGCGACAACTCGGAGTGGTCGCTGTGCGAGACCATTCCGCTGTCCGAAGGCGGTAGCGCCGCCGCGTCCTCGGGCGGCACGACGACGGTGATCGCGGGCCATCCCGCGCTCGGGGACCGGATCCGGACCTCGAACCACGATGAGGCGCTGCTCGTCCGGCGCGACAACAAGACCTACCTGGTCTACGACGGCAAACGCGCCGAGGTCGACCCGGCCAATTCGGTGATGGCCAGGGCGCTCGACCTGCGCGCCCAGCGGCCACGGCCGGTCGGCACCGGACTGCTCGGCGCGACGACGCAGGTTCCCGCGCTGACTCCGCCGCAGATCCCCCGGGCGGGGGAGCGCGGGCCCGGCCCGCTGTCGGAGATCCCGGTCGGCGGCGTCATCTCGGTGTCCGGCGTGGGACCGGACGGCGGTTCGGTGCTGTACGTCGTGCTCGCCGAGGGTTTGCAGCCGGTATCGCCGTTCACCGCGCAGGTGATCAGGTACGCCGATTCGCACGGCATGCGGGAGATCGCGACCATGCCGCCCGATGTGCTGGAACGGGTTCCGGTGGTCCGGCAACTGCCGGTGGACGACTTCCCGGTGCGGACCCCGCGGATCCTGCCCGCCGAGGACGCCCCGGTCGCCTGTGTGGCCTGGGCGAAGTCGCCGGGCACCGCTCCGGGGCAGAGCGAGGCGGGCACGGGCGACGGCCCCGGTGAGCGCGCGGCGGTCAGCCTGCTGGTCGGCACCCGCTTGCCGATCGCGGAGTCCGCGAAACCCGTCGAGGTGTCCACCTCCGACGGCGTCGGCGACCGGGTCGACGCCGCCTACATCCCGCCGGGCTCAGGGGAGTTCGTGCAGGTGACCGGCATGGAGCCGGGCAGCCCGCGCCGGGACAGCCTGTTCTACATCGCCGATACCGGCGTGCGCTACGGCATTCCGGACGCGGCCACCGCGAATGTGCTCGGGCTCGGCGGCACCCCGCGCCTCGCGCCATGGGCGATCGTCGGCCAGATGGTGCCCGGGCCCACGCTGTCGGCGCGGGACGCGCTGGTCAGCCACGATTCGCTGCCCACGAAATGAGGTGCGGCGGACCGGTGACCCGGTCCGCCGAGTTCTCGGCCGGACTCAGTCCGTCCAACCGACGTTCAACGAGGTGAGCAGGCTGGACAAGGCCAGCTCCATGTCCGACGCCTCGATGCGGCGCAGCACCGCCTCGTCGATGTCGGTCAGGTCCAGCGATTCGTCGTTGGCCAGCCGGAATTCGCGCTCCTCCTCGGCCGCCTCGATCACATTGCGGACGAACCGCCCGTTGCCCGCGAGATCTACGCCGCGGCGCGGCTGACCGCTCTGGTCGGTGCTCTGCATCGCGTACAGGCGCTCGCAGGCGCGCACCAGCTGCTCGAGCGCTCCTTCGGACAGGTCCGAATCGCGTTTGCGGGCGATCACCTGGCCGATCTGTCCCAGTTCGTCCGGCGTGTAGGACGGGAACTGCAACCGCTTGGAAAAGCGTGAGGCCAGACCGTCGTTGGCGGCGAGCAGCCGGTCGATCTCGCCGTCGTAGCCCGCGATGATCACGACGAGGCGATCACGGTCGTTCTCCATGCGCGCCAGCAGCGTGTCCACCGCTTCGCGGCCGAACGCGTCGCCGCCTTGCAGGCCGGTCTGGATCAGCGTGTACGCCTCGTCGATGAACAGCACGCCGTCCATCGCGGTGTCGATCAGCTTCTCGGTCTTGATCGCCGTGCCGCCCAGATTCTGGCTGACGAAATCGACGCGCTTGGCCTCGACCACCTTGTCGGTCTTCAACAGGCCCACGCCGCAGTAGATCTTCGCGACCACCCGGGCGATGGTCGTCTTACCGGTGCCCGGCGGACCGGTGAACGCCAGGTGCTGGCCGCGCGGCTGGCTCGCCAAGCCCTTCTCGGCCCGGATCTTCGCCAGTTGCGCCGACGACTGCAGCTTCGCCACCTGGGTTTTCACCGAGGCCAGGCCGATCTGCGAGTCCAGTTCGGCGCGGGCCTCGACCAGGATCTTCTTCGCCCGGTCCTGGCTCTCGGCCTGCTCCATCTGCTCCATCGACGGCGAGGACGCCGGATCCCACTTGTCGGTCCGGGCATCGATCACCTCGCGGCTGGTGACGGTGATCCGATAGGTGCGGTCGCGCATCGCGGCCGCGTTCGCCTCGAAATCCGGTGCCTGCGAGTACACCTTCTCGAACAGCGCTTGGGCCTCTTCCTCGTTGCCCGATTCCCGCAGGCACAGGCCGCGGCAGAACATCGCGGTGGACCGGGCCGCCGGGATCGGGCCCGCCTCGGCCTGCTGCATCCGCCGGATCGCCTCGCCGAACAAGCCGAGCTGGGCGCACGCGGTGCCGACCATCACGTGCGCGCCCGCCGACAGGTACGGATCCTCCCAGTCCGCCGACCCGGCGAGCACCGCCATCACATCGGGCCAGCGCTGGGTGTTGTAGTGCAGTACGCCACGGACATACGCGCAGATGCGGTTGTCTATCTCGCCTTCGGGGTTGCTCAGCTGTCCGCCGCGGAACGTGTCGAGCTCGTCGAGCACCCGCTCTGCCTCGCCGTACTCCTTCTCCGCGATCAGATGCGCCGCCCACGCCAGTGTGATCTCGGTGTGGTTGGCCAGCGGATAGTCGATGTACAGACCGGGCAGGAACCGGCCCGCGAGTTCGCGTGGACGCAACCCGAGCCTGCGCTGCTCGCGATAGAGCGTGCTCGCGCTGGTCTTGTACAGGTTGAACAGAACGTCCTTGGTCAGCTCGCCCGCGGCGGCGCGGCCGAGCCACGCGTCGCACATCGTGGGATCCCACTCCGTGGCGCGCTGGAATGCCAGTTTCGCGTAGTCGAGATCACGTGCGGATTCTTGCCCCTCGATGGACAATCCGAGCGACAGGATTCCGGCATCGAATGCGCGTTGTGCTTGACGGTTGCCGGTCATTGCTGTCGAACCCCGAAATCTTCGTTTCTCGTAGTAGAGACGTTCATCTGGATACCAGACTACCGATCGCGCGTGGCCCGGTTCGTCCGTTACATTAGGTTCAGCTGCCGGAAGGTCGCAACGCAAGAGTCGGCTATGTGTGAGAGTGCTCGATGTGGTGAAGTCGTGCACTCGGGACGGGTTCCAGCAAATGTTGTCGATGCGTGAATCATTGTTCCGGATGAGGTCGGGGGAAGGTTGCCGTTGATCGAGTCGGCGAGCGGTACGCGTACCACCGAACCCGTATTGAGTCGTGTTTCGGTCATCGGTGGGAACACTCAGGTCGATGTCGGATTGCCTGCCACCGTGCCGATCGCCACATTCATCGGCGATCTGGTGGCGCTCATCGAATCGCGTAACCCGCAGCGGCCCGAGGCCGAGGAGGAGTCGGCGCCGCTGGACGCGCGGCACTGGACCTTGGCCCGGCTGGGCCGGGAGGCGATCGCGCCGAGCCGCACCCTCACCGAGGCCGAGGTCTACGACGGTGAACTGCTGGTGCTGCGGTCGGTCGCCGCGAAGGAAGCGCCCGCGCTGTTCGACGACGTCATCGACGCGGTATCGCGCTTGACCGCAGAGGAATTCCGGAGCTGGTCCGGGACGGCGGCCCGGTGGATGGGCCTGGTCGTCTCGGCGCTCACCGTGCTGATCACGTTGGCCGTACTGGTGATCTCCCGCGGGCACGGCGATCCGCTCGCGCCCGCTCTGGCCCTGCTCGGTTGTGGCACAGCGGCTTTCGTCGCGGCGGGCATCGCGGCGCACAGATACACCGACACGGTGACCGCGACCTGGTTGTCGCTGGACGGACTGCTGCTGCTCTTCGGCGGCGCTGCGCTGCTGGTGCCGGGCACGCTCGGCAGTCCCCATCTGCTGCTGGGCAGTTCGGTGCTGCTGATCGCGGCGCTGCTCGGCTACCGGATCACCGGAACCGGCGCGACGCTGTTCTCCTGCGCCGCAGCCCTCGCGGTGATCGCGGGTGTCGCCGCGGCGATCCACCTGATCTGGCATCCCGGCCTGCCGAAGCTGTCGGCCGGTCTGCTGGTGGCGGGCATCGCGATCATCTCGGCGGTGCCGCGGCTGGCGGCCGTGCTGGCGCGGCTGCCGATTCCGCCGGTGCCCACCGCGGGCGGCGCGATCGACCCGGCCGACCACGAACCGCGACCGACCATCGAGGGCATCGGGGCCATCGGCGCCAGCGCCCTGCCCTCGGCCGCGGGGCTCGGGGTACGGGCCCGCACGGCCAACCGGTTCCAGTCCGGCCTGGTCGCGGCGTGCACCGCGAGCGCGGGCGTCGGCGCGTTCGGCGTGGCAGATCCGCTGGGTTCGGCGCGCTGGCAGGGCGTCACGCTGGCGGTCGTGACCGCGATCATCCTCACGTTGCGCGGCCGTTCGTTCGCCGATCTCACCCAGGCCGCGACGATGATCGGCGGCGCGTGCGTGACTTCCGTCGCCTTGGCCGTCGGGTTCGCGGTGGGAGATTCGGACTACACCTTGCTCGCCGCGGGCCTTTTGCTGGCGTTCGCGACGAGTGTCGTCGGGTTCGGGGTGATCGGTCCGCACATCGAGGTCACCCCGGTGACCCGGCGGATGATCGAGATCTTCGAGTACTTGCTGATCGTCTCGGTGATTCCCTTGGTGCTGTGGGTGATGGACATCTACTCGATGGCCCGGAACATATGACCGGCTGCGCCTTCCGCCGGAGCGTCATGCGGATGGCCTGCGCGGCAACGGTCGTCGGCGCCGGAATCGGCCTACCGTGGCCGAACGCCCAAGCGATCACCCCACCGGGAATCGACCTCGGCGCGCTCGGCGCCGCACAGGGTTTGAGCGCTCGGCCGGCCCCGCTGGAACCGACCGAACAGCGCGCCGTCTGCGCCGAACCCCTGCTCACCGGCGCGCCGCCCAGCGAGCCGCCGATGGCGCAGCGGGTACTGGATCTGCCGTCGGCGTGGCAGTTCAGCCGCGGCGCCGGGCAGAAGGTGGCCGTCATCGATACGGGGGTGAATCCGCACCCCCGGCTGCGGTCCTTGCAGCCGGGCGGTGACTTCGTCTCCGACAGCGACGGCACGGTCGACTGCGACGGCCACGGCACCCTGGTCGCCGGAATCATCGCGGCCCAGCCCAGCCCCGGCGACGCCTTCGCGGGCGTCGCGCCCGACGCGGACCTGCTCACCATCCGGCAGCTGAGCCTGGCCTACGAGCCGAAGGACCGCGGCGGCCGGGGCGACCCGCCGGGAAAGATCAGCAGCGACGGCTACGGCAGCGTGCTCACGCTGGCCGCGGCCGTCGTCCGCGCGGTCGATCTCGGGGCCACCGTCATCAATATCTCCGAAGTCGCCTGCACCGCAGCGGGATCGGATACCGCCGACGGCTCGCTCGGCGCGGCGGTGAAGTACGCCTACGACCGTAATGTCGTCGTGGTCGCCGCCGCGGGCAACCTGCAGCCCGACGGCGCGTGCTCGAAGCAGAACGAGGGCTCCGGCTGGAGTTCGGTGGCCACGGTGGCGAGCCCGGCCTGGTTCACGCCCTATGTGCTCTCGGTCGGCTCGGTGGACTGGACGGGCCAGGTGTCGGAGTTGTCGCTGCACGGCCCATGGGTGGGCGTCGCGGCGATCGGCCGCAATATCGTGTCGCTGGACAGCAAGCCGGGCGCGACCGGACTGGTCGACGGCGTCCAGACCACCGACGGGATCAGGGCCGTCGAAGGCACCAGCTTCGCGGCGCCCTATGTGTCCGGGCTGGCCGCGCTGGTGCGGGCGCGTTTTCCGGAACTCACCGCACAGCAGGTGATGGACCGCATCATCCGCACCGCGCACGGGCCGGGCACCGGCCGCGACGACCGGATCGGCCACGGCCTGATCGATCCGCTCGCCGCGCTGACCGCGGAACTGCCGGAGAAGCCCGTCAGCGCGGGCGCCGACACCCCACGAGTCGTCGCCGCGCCGGTGATTCCGCCCGGGCCGGACCCACGGCCGCGCCGGATCGCCGTGATCGGTTCCATCGTCTGCCTGGCCGTCCTCGCCATCGGTGTGGCCGTCGCGTTTCCGTTCCGGCGGACCGGGCAGGACCTGAACGCGGAATTCGATCCGTAGCGCGGGCGCAGCTCGACCGCTCGCCGCCGACCGAACGAAGGAATCATGGCTACCGAAGGCTTTGTGCGCCGCCCTCGCATCGCGCCGCCCCGGGCACCCGGTGGTGAGGTGGCGCTGACCGCTCCGCCGGAGATCGCGCGCGCCCTGCCCGCGCCGCTGATGATGAAGCTGATGCCGATCGTCATGGTGGTCGCGGTGGTCGGCATGATCGCCATGATGGCGATGATGGGCCGCAACCTGCTGGCCAATCCCTTCACGATGATGTTCCCGATGATGATGCTCATGTCGATGGTCGGCATGATGGCGGGCTTCCGTGGCGGCGGGCCCAAGCGCGCGGTGGAACTGAACGAGGAACGCAAGGACTACTTCCGCTATCTCGACCAGGTCCGCAAGGAGGTGCGGCGCACCGGCGGCAAGCAGCTGGAGACGTTGCGGTGGAGTCATCCCGAGCCCGCCGACCTGCCGTCGCTGATCGGGACGAGGCGGATGTGGGAGCGCAGGCCCAACGACCCGGACTTCGGACACGTGCGCGTCGGGGTCGGCAGCCACCGGCTGGCCACCAAACTGGCGCGCCCGGAGACGGGGCCGCTGGAGGATCTGGAACCGGTGTCCACCGTGGCCCTGCGCCGATTCGTGCGCACCCATTCGGTGGTGCACCGGCTGCCGACCGCCGTGTCGCTGCGCGCGTTCCCCGCGATCAACATCAGCGGGCCGGCCGAGGACGCGCGCATGCTGGTGCGGGCGATGCTGATGGAGCTGGCCGCCTTCCATGGACCCGACCACCTCGCGATGGCGATCGTCTGCTCCGACCCGGACGGCCCGGCCTGGTCCTGGGCGAAATGGCTGCCGCAACTGCAACATCCGACCCAGCGCGACGGCATGGGCTCGGCGCGGATGATGTACCACTCGCTCGGTGAGCTGGAGACGGCGCTGGCCGCCGAACTGCTCGAACGTGGCCGGTTCATGCGCAACCCCCAGCCGACCCAGGGGCGACTGCACCTGGTGGTCGTCATCGACGACGGCTACGTCAGCGGCAGCGAACGGCTGGTCAGCGAATCGGGCCTGGATTCGGTGACGGTGCTCGACCTCACCGCGCCGGAGGGCGGGCTCGCGGCGCGGCGCGGACTGCAACTGGTGGTCGGCGACGGCGAGGTGGCCGCGCGCAGTGCGGCCGGTGTGGAGAAGTTCGCCACCGCGGACGAGGTGAGCACGGCGGAGTCCGAGTCCTTCGCCCGCGCGTTGGCCAGATACCGGCTCGCGACGGCGGCGCAGATCGTCAGTCTCGGCGAGGGAACCACCGCCGATCCGGGACTCATGGCGCTGCTGAAGATCCCGGACGCGGCCCAGATCGATCCGGCGCGGGTGTGGCGTCCGCGCACCGGCAGGGAACGGCTGCGGGTGCCGATCGGCATCACCCCCGACGGCACGCCGGTGGAGATCGACATCAAGGAGTCGGCCGAGAACGGCATGGGCCCGCACGGCCTGTGCATCGGCGCCACCGGCTCCGGAAAGTCCGAATTCCTGCGCACACTGGTGCTCTCGCTGGTCACCACGCATTCGCCGGACGCGCTGAACCTGGTACTCGTCGACTTCAAGGGCGGCGCGACCTTCCTCGGCCTGGACTCGCTGCCGCACGTCGCCGCGGTGATCACCAACCTGGAAGAGGAACTGTCGCTGGTCGATCGCATGAAGGACGCGCTCGCCGGTGAGATGAACCGCCGCCAGGAGCTGCTGCGTTCGGCGGGCAACTACGCCAACGTCACCGACTACGAGAAGGCGCGCGCCGCGGGCGTACCGCTCGATCCGCTGCCCGCGCTGTTCATCGTGGTCGACGAGTTCTCCGAACTGCTCTCGCAGAAGCCGGATTTCGCGGAGCTGTTCGTGATGATCGGCCGCCTCGGCCGATCGCTGCACGTGCATCTGCTGCTGGCGTCGCAGCGCTTGGAGGAGAACAAGCTGCGCGGACTGGAATCGCATCTGTCCTACCGCATCGGCCTGCGCACGTTCTCGGCGAACGAATCACGCGCCGTGCTCGGCATCACCGACGCCTACCATCTGCCGAGCGTGCCCGGCTCGGGCTATCTGAAGAGCGACGCGTCGGATCCGTTGCGGTTCAACGCCAGTTACGTGTCCGGACCATACGTCGCGCCGCAAGGCGCGGTGACCGGCGAGGACGGCAGCCCGGTCGGGGGCAGGCGGCCCGCGTTGTTCACCGCCGTGCCGGTGGAGATTGCCGAGCCGATCGATACCGAAACCGAATCGGATCTCGCCGCGCCGTCGAACCCGCTGCTGGAGCTGCCGCCGCCACCGTCGGCCGCCGTACCCGGCGCCGACGAGGGCATTCCGGACACCTTGCTCGATGTGGTGGTCAAGCGGCTCACCGGGCACGGCCGCCCGGCGCACGAGGTGTGGTTGCCGCCGCTGGACGAATCCCCGACGGTGGACATGCTGCTGCCGGACCCGGACTGGCGTTCGCCGGTCAACCGGCACGGCCAGCTGTGGATGCCGATCGGCGTCATCGACAAGCCCTACGAGCAGCGCCGCGATGTGCTCACCATCAATTTGGCAGGCGCCCAGGGCAATGTCGCGGTGGTCGGCGGTCCGCAGTCGGGCAAGTCGACGACCTTGCGCACCATCATCATGGCCACCGCGGCCACGCACACCCCCGAACAGGCGCAGTTCTACTGCCTCGACTTCGGTGGCGGCAGCATGGCGGGCTTGGCCGGCATACCGCACGTGGGCTCGGTGGCCGGTCGCCTCGACAGCGACCGGGTGCGCCGCACCGTCGCCGAGCTCACCACGCTGATGCGTCAGCGCGAGGAGCGGTTCGCCGCACTGGGTATCGAGTCGATGGCCGAGTTCCGGCGCCGCAAGTTCGGCGAGGGCCGCCGCGTCCCGGATGGCACGGCCGGGGCCGCCGATCCGCTCGCCGACGACAAGTTCGGCGACGTGTTCCTGGTGATCGACGGCTGGGCGGCGATCCGCGAAGAGTTCGACATGCTGGAGCCGCAGATCAACGCCATCGCGGCGCAGGGTCTGTCGTTCGGCATCCACCTGATGATCGGCGCCGCGCGCTGGGCCGAGATCCGTCCGGTGGTCAAGGACCAGATCGGCACCCGCATCGAGCTGCGGCTCGGCGATCCCTCCGACTCGGAGATGGGCAGGCGCACCGCGCACCAGGTTCCGGTCGGGCGCCCAGGTCGCGGCCTGACCGCGGACCAACTGCACATGTTGATCGCCCTGCCGCGCTTGGACTCCGACTCCGATCCGGGCAGCCTGGCCGACGGTGTCGCGCAAGCGCGGGCCGGACTCGAACAGCAGTACCCGAACCGCCGCGCGCCCGAAGTGCGCATGCTGCCGCTGCGGTTCGGCAGGGAAGAGCTGATGGCGTCCGCGAAGGCCGAAGGCGTCGAACTCGGGCCCACCCGCGTCGTCGTGGGTCTCGGCGAGTCCGAATTGCAGCCGCTCGTCTTGGATTTCGGGGTAGAGCCGCACTTCATGGCATTCGCGGATGTCGAATGCGGCAAGACCACCCTGTTGCGCAACATCGTGATGGGCGTGGTGGAACAGTCGACCACCGAACAGGCCCGGATCATCATGGTGGATTACCGGCGCACCATGCTCGGCGTGGTCGAGGGCGATCACCTGGCCGGGTACTCCACTTCGTCGCAGACTTGTGGTCCGATGATCCAGGAGGTGGCCGGGTATCTGGCCAAACGTATTCCGGGCTCGGACATCACGCCGCAGCAACTGCGCGAACGCAGTTGGTGGAGCGGCCCGGAGATCTACATCGTGGTCGACGACTACGACATGGTGGCGGCGGGCACCGGCATGAACCCGTTCGCTCCGCTGCTGGAATTCCTGCCGCAAGCGCGCGACATCGGCATGCACTTCGTGGTCACCCGCCGCAGCGGTGGTGTGTCCCGCGCACTGTACGACCCGATCCTCGGCACGCTGAAGAACCTGTCCGTGGAGACGTTGATCATGAGCGGGTCACGTGACGAGGGCAAGCTGATCGGCGACGTGCGGCCGAGCAAGCTGCCGCCCGGCCGTGGAACGCTGGTCTCACGCAGCAGGGGCATCGAGATGGTGCACATCGCGCATCTGCCGCCGATCTGATCGGTTCGCCGTCGCGCGCCGGACGCCGCACACCGGGCCGTTCGCCTCCATCGTGAGCGCCGAGGGCCGCCGCTGGGTCGCTCAGTTGTTCGGCGGCGGGCGCAAGAGCGCCCGCGCGCCCACTGGCCCGGCAGCGGTCACCGAGACCGGAAGCGCGGGATCCCAAGTGTCCGCCCTCCGCTCGAACAGCGCGCGGGAAGGACCGAGCGCGAGCGGTCCCCCGGCGATGCGCACCAAACGGAATCCCGCCGAACGGTAGTAGGCGTGCAGGTCGGTATTGGTGGTCCACGCGTCGAGCCGGACCCAGGCGCGGCCATGCCAGCGGGCGAGCGTTCCCGCGTGCGCGAGCATGTAATGGCCGACTCGCTGGCCCGCGAATCGCAGGTCCACGATCATGTAGTGGACGATCAGCGCGTCGTCGAGTTCCCACGTCGACCACAGACCGGCGTCGGCGCGGTCGTTGACCGTGATGGTCCCCGCCGGTTCACCCGCCACCTCGGCGATCCAGGTCTCGCCCGCGTCGAGCGAACGACCTACGGCACGGGCGAAGATCTCGATCGGCAGGCCGCGTCCGGCTACCGTCCACTGGTCGGAGCCGCGCGCGGTGAGCCACGCCGTGCGCTGCACGCGCAGGCGGCAGATCATGCCGAGGTCGCCCGATGTCGCCTGGCGCAGCACGATCGTCATAGGTCAGGCCCGGCCGGACCCGTGCGATTCGGCAAGCGTATTCCGGATGACCGCGGTGCCTTCGGCATCGCCGAGTTCGTAGGCGAGCCGATTGCCGGTGGCGAGCGAACGTTGCCGCGTGGCCCGGGTTACGCGCTCGTGGGTGGCGCCGATGCGCAGATGGTCGAGCAGGATGGTGCCCGTGGCGACACCGAGCACCAAGGCTTCCTCCGCGTTGGCCGGACGGGCGACGAGCGTGTCACGGTGCGCGGTCTCGGCGTGCCCCCGGTCCGCGAGGCGGCGAGTGGTGCCCTCCGGAATGTCGTGCGGTGAGTCGATTCCCGTGGCCTCGGCCAGATCCCGGGGATAGAAGCTGACCTCCCACGACCACGGTTCGTGGTCGAGATACTGGACCACCGTCCTGGCCAGCACCCACGAATCCGGCGGTACACCCAACCACGACGCGACTTCGGGGCTGGCGGGCTCCATCTTCGCGCTGAACTCCTTCGACGGCTCCCGGTGCGCGGCCCGCGCGATCTCCTCGAAGATGTCGTGCGGGGTCTGCGGCCGGTCGGGACGGATGGAATCGGTCACAACGGATTCGAGAACTTCTTGGTTTCGAACGATCGTTCCGCGGGAAGTAGCTGTATAGACGAGGTTCTCGGTCACCAGCACCTGGATCGCGTTGCGGGCGGTGGTTATCGAGACCTGCATTTGATCGGCAAGTTCCGAGTGACTGGGCAGTCGATCGCCCGGTTTCCACTTGGCTGCGCGGATCTCCTCGCGGAGGAGGTCTGCGATCCGGTGATACGTCGGACCGTCCGCCATCTTGCTCCTCGGTTGGTCGTGCAGGTAACGAAGTGTACTCTTCGTGACTCCCTACGGCCGGGTAACGCTTGACAGGTGCCTTCAGAGGTTTATTGTAATGAAGTCCTGATCCGGTGTTGTGCGGCGATGACGGCGAGGCAACGTGGCAGGTTCGGATACAACGGTCGTAATGGCCCTCCCTGGCACACCGAGGTGTGTCGATCCTACGGTGCGCTCTTCGGCACCGGGATTGCTTCCCACGTCCGACCTATTGGTTCGGGCGTGTCGCGGGCACCGCGTGGTCGGTGGTCCGCTCCTGTGGTTCGCTCGTGATCTGGCAGTGCTACATGAGCGCCGCCTGATCGGCCGCGGTGGTTCGGTGGACACCTCCGTGGCGGTGGTCCGCGAAATCGAGCGTCGCAGAGTCGAATTGGTGATGGCCATCGACGACTGGGTGGTGCGAAGTGTGCCGCAGCATCGGCTCGGCGCCACGCTGCACACCGAAACGGTGGGCGCGGTGATCGATCGCCTCGCCGAGTCGTCGGTGCGCGCGCACCACGCGTTGATGACTCTGAACGCGCACGACGAGTTGCTGCACAACGCGTGGCATCATCTCGCCGAACTCGCGGACGCCTACGACGATCTGGTGCGCGACGTCATGGCGGGCAGGCGGCGTCTGCCCGAGTGGTGAGCGGCTGATCCGTTCGCCTCTGCCCGCCGGGCCACCGCCCGGCGGGTGTCATGGGTGGTAACGCCGGTGATCGGTGGCGAAGTCGTCCGCGACGGTCGCGGCCAGTTCGACGTAGGCCCGCTTGGTCTGCTTGTGCAGTCGGTGCAAATCGATTTCGGCGCCCTCGGACATGTGCGGGTCGAACGGGATGATGTGCACGGCGCGGCACCGGGACAGGAAGTACTCCCGTAGCTGCTGGATACCGACATTCGGCGATCCGGCCCGCGGAGAGTTGATCACCACCACCGCATTGCGCACCAAATGGTCGTGACCGTGCAACGACAGCCAGTCCAATGTCGCTGCGGCACTGCGTGCTCCGTCGATGGCGGGGGAGGAGATCAGGACCAGCGAGTGCGCCAGGTCGAGCACACCGGCCATGGCCGAATGCATGAGTCCGGTACCGCAGTCGGTGAGGATGATGTTGTAGAACCGCTGCAGGATCCGGGCGACCGCGCGGTACTCCTCTTCGCTGAACGCCTCCGACGCGGCCGGATCACGTTCGCTGGCCAGCACTTCCAGGCGGCTCGTCGCCTGCGAGGTGTGCCTGCGCACGTCCGAATAGCGCTGGATGGTCGTATCGAGGAGCAGGTCGCGGACGGTGGACCTGGTCTGCAGCGGCACCCGCTGCGACAGCGTGCCGAAGTCGGGATTGGCGTCGACGGCGATCACTCGGTCGCCGCGGATGGAGGCGAAGGTGGAGCCGAGACCCATTGTGGTCGTGGTCTTTCCGACACCGCCCTTGAGCGACAGCACCGCGATCCGGTAATCGCCACGGACGGGCTGCCTGATCCGCGCTACCAGTTCCTGCAGCCTGCGTTCCTCGGCGGACATACCGGGGTTGATCGCACCGCCGGACACGTGATGCACCGCCTTGCGCCACCCGGTGCCCGGCGCCTTCTTGGCCCGGCGCAGCGGCACGTTGTCCAGGGAAGGCTGCTGGAACGGGGCGCCCGGCTGCGGTGCGGGCGGCTGGGGGTAGCCCGGCGGCGTGCCCCACTGCGGGGCGGGGTTTCCAGTGGCTTGGTGTGATGGCACGGAATGTGGTGCTACCGGGCCGGATTCGGGTGCGGCGGTACTGCGCCACTGGTCGGCGGGGGCCTGCGGGGCGGTACCCGGCGTCTGGCCGCTCGCGAACTGCGTTGCGGTGCTTGCGCCGCTCGCACCAAGGGGAGGTTGCTGCGGCCCGCCCGCGTGGTGAGCGGAATCCGGCCGGGGCTGAGGAACCGGTTGCTGGTCGAAGTCGGACACTTGTCCGACCGGCGGGTGCGCAGCCGATGGTTCGTTCGGCTCCGCGGACAGCCGGTGGCGTCCGCCGCCGACGACAGATCGCGCCGCCGCGGGGCCGATTTCGGTGCCGCTGGTCCAGTTCGGCGCCGGTGCGCTCGGATCACGTTGTGCGTGAATCGCATCGACCGGGCCGACCGCGTCCGGCTGCGCGTGGGTCTCCGGCGCGGAAGCTGGTGCAACGCTGGTCGTGGAGGCATTGAAAGGTGCGGTCGGCGCGGGGCTTCCACCTTGCCCCGCGTGCGGACCGGTGGTGGAGGCTGCGGTCGGCTCCGTGCTGCCGTGCTCGAAGGGCCGCGGGTGCGTCGGCGATCGGTGATCGGCAGGCGCGCGGGTGTCCGGCGCCGAGTCGCCGACGGGCGGCCGGTCGGCCGGTGCGGCAGTCTCGTTCGGTGTGGGCGGGAGTCCGGGGTGGTCCGGCCGACCGGTTTGCTCCGGGGTGCTGTGCCCGAGCCAGGGCGGCGGGCCGTCCGCGCCGCGCGGCGGGACGCGGTGCTCGTCGTGTACCGCAGCCGTTGCGGACGAGCCGGACCCGCCGGTGTGCGGCCGCTCCTGCGGCGCGGGCGGGTCGGGCAGCGGGGGAGTCGGCGCGGTGCGTCGGTCGCGGACGGCTCGGCCTGCTCGGGCCGAGGTGCGGCGAGCCAGGGCGGCGGACCGTCAGGAGCCGCTGCCGGGGGAACGGGTGCGACGGTTTGCGTCGGATGTCCGGTCGTGGGCGGCATCTGCCCGGCATCGGTCGACGGCACGGTGCCGCCACCGGCGGCGGGTGCGTCGTGCTCGACTTCCGGAACTGCCGACATTGTCGGGGCCTGCCCCGCTGCCACGCTCCGGGGCGCCCCGGCAACGGTGCTCTCGCTGTGTGGTTCCGCCGGGCTCTCCCCAGCGGATGACAGTCCGGTATCGCCGCCGGTCGGCGCAACTTTCGGGCTCCCGGCCCGGCGGACCGCCTCGGCCTCGCCGGAAGCGGGACTTTCCCCGGTGCGTGCCGCTGTCGGATCGCCGTATCGGCCCGCATGCTCGTCGGCTGGAGGCCCGGATTGCTCGCCGCGTGGCGCGGGCGCACCTTCGCGCAGCGGGTCGGGAGCTTGCCACCCAGGATGCTCGGCGCCGGTGGGTGCCGCTGCCGCGGAGTCGCTGCCCGTCGGGACAGCGGGATCGGCGGTGGACGGTGACGCGGCGGTCGGAGCCGACGGATGTCCGCCCTGCCCTGCCGCGTGCTCCGAGCCGGTCACGTGCGAAGTTCCGCCGATGTTCGGACCGGTGGCCGGGGCGCCCGTCGGGGTCTGCGCGCCCTGCCATGCCGCGTGGTCGGCGCCGGCCGGGCTTCGGTCGGTAGTCGACGTGGCCGGGTCGATGGTCTGCTGCGGTGTGGGTTGCGCGCTCGTCGGCGTAGCGGACTGCCCGCCCTGCCAGGTCGCCTGGTCGGGAGTGAAGGGTGACGCGGCGGTCGGAGCCGACGGATGTCCGCCCTGCCCTGCCGCGTGCTCCGAGCCGGTCACGTGCGAAGTTCCGCCGATGTTCGGACCGGCGGCCTGCGCGCCCGTCGGTGCCTGCGCGCTCTGCCACGCCGCCTGGTCGGCGCCGGCCGGGCTTCGGTCGGTAGTCGACGTGGCCGGGTCGATGGTCTGCTGCGGTGTGGGTTGCGCGCTCGTCGGCGTAGCGGACGGCCCGCCCTGCCAGGCCGCCTGGTCAGCGGTGGACGCAGGCGCGGCGGGATATCCCCCGTGGGGAGGCTGTGCGGACGTGTTCGGCGTCGCGGCCGGCCAGGTCTGGTTCGGACCGGCGGGTGGGGTCTGGCTGGCCTCGCCGCTCGGCTGAGCCGCCTCGTTTCCACTCGGGGCCCCCGTGCCCGCCGAAGGGACCAACCGGGCGGGAGGAGCCGAGTTCGGCCACAGGCTCGGCGCCACGGCGGACAGAGCGGCATCGAGCCGAGGGTTGCCGGTGGACGGCCATCCGCCGTGCTGCGGTCCGATCAGAGGTCGGCCGCCCACGGCAGGGCTGGGCGTGCTCTGGCCCTGCGACGGCCGGGCGTGCTCGTTGTTCCGCGTTGGAGCGGGCCCGTGATCGTTCCGCGTGGGAGCGGGTCGCTCGTCGGCCGACTGCCGGGGCGGCGGTGGTGGGAGATCGGGTCGGTCTGCCTGCCGGTGAGCCTGCTGTTCGCTGGGAGCCGGCGGGTCCGTGGGCCTGCTGCCCAGCGGCTGAAAACCGGGTGATGGCTGCGACGGATTGCGCGTGGGCAGGCTGTGCTGCGAAGCGTTGGGGCGCTCAGGTGGCGCTTGCCACGAGTTGTCCTGCGCCGGTGGATTGCGGTCGTAGCCGGGCTGCTGCCAGGACTCTTGCGGCAGCGATCGGGCCTCTTGCGGCTGCTGCCAGGCCTGTTGCGGCTGCGGCCGGGACTCTTGCGGCTGCGGCCGGGACTCTTGCGGCCGCGGCCGGGACTCCTGTGGCTGCGGCCGGGACTCCTGTGGCTGCGGCCGGGCCTCTTGCGGCCGCTGCCAGGACCCGTTCGGCTGCTGCCAGGACTCCTGCGGGGACCGAGCCGGCGCGGGCTGCTCCGAAACCGGAGCGGGCGCGCGGCTCGCCTCGCCCTGACCCTGCTCCTCCTCGGCGTGCCCCTCGTGCTTGTCGCGGCGCCAGCCCTTACGGCGCTTCTCCGGCCGTGCGGCTTCCGGGCGTTCCGCCTCGGGCGCGCGGCTGCGCAAACGGCCGCGTCGGCGGCTGGGGGTTTCCTCGATGAGGTCGTCGTGCGGAAGGTTCTGTACCGGCGCTTCGTAGCCGCTCTGGCCGACGTCGCTCTCCGACAGCCACGGCGGCAGCATGGGCAGGCCGTCATTGCTACGGCTCACGACAGCGCCTCGCAGCCGCTCGGCATGCCGATCACTCGCTCGCTGCGCTCGGTCACGACTTCCCTCGCTGCCCGCTCGGCTCGGTCGTGGCCAGGGGCGCTGCGCCGGTGACTCGCTCGCTACGCTTACTCACGGCCTCGCCTCCCTGCCGCTCGCTTCGGCCGCGACGAGAGCGCCTCCGCCGGTGGCTCGCACGCTGCGCCGGCTCACGCGTCCCCCTCGTTCTCGACCCAAATACCTGGACAGCGGCCAGTTTACGCGACAACCCGGCGTCGTCGCGGCGCAGCGTCCGAGGCCTGCCACGGGTGGGAAGGCGGCTGCGAAAGCCCTGGCGACACGGGTATACAGGGAGGCATTTTTGCCCGATCCGGGACGGATCGGTAAGCTGGAGCGGCGGTGCACCTAGGCGCCGCCTGTTTGTGTGCGAGCGGTCCGCTCCGGCGACCGATCCATCCGAGCAGAACCAGGCAAACAAACCAGGTTGAGTGTAACCGGGATCGCGGAGGACATGGCGAAGAAAGACGGGGCCATCGAGGTCGAGGGTCGGGTTGTCGAGCCGCTGCCCAATGCGATGTTCCGGATCGAGCTCGAGAACGGGCACAAGGTTCTCGCGCACATCAGCGGGAAGATGCGGCAGCACTACATTCGCATCCTCCCCGAGGACCGTGTGGTCGTCGAGCTCTCGCCCTACGACCTGTCGCGCGGCAGGATCGTTTACCGCTACAAGTGATCGCGCCCGGCGCGATCGAGGTCGATTGCGAACCGGCAGTCCCGGCGTGAGCCGGGGCCGAGTCGAAAGACTCACACGAGAGCTTCCCCAGTCGCCGACTGGGGAAAAACTGTGTTCACACCCCTGTGAACCACAACAGATTGGACGGACGTGAAGGTTCAGCCGAGCGTCAAGAAGATCTGCGAGAAGTGCAAGGTGATCCGCCGTCACGGCCGGGTCATGGTGATCTGCGACAACCTGCGCCACAAGCAGCGCCAGGGCTGAGCGGAGGCGAGGGCGACCTCGCACCACCCGCCCGAGGCTTGCCGACGGCGCCGCTCGACGCGACACCAGCCAAGCACCGAACCGCAGTTCGGATTGGCAAGAAGAACTCCCAGCACCAGCCGCACGCTGCGGAAATCAGGGTTCGCCCTGGGCGTGCGCGCCTACCACCGGTTCGGAGGCCGGTGCCCCACCAAGACGAGGGGACGGACAGGGAGCAGACCTCCGCAACGATTAAGGAAACTGCCAGATGGCACGTCTGATGGGCGTCGACCTCCCGCGCGAGAAGCGCATGGAGATCGCACTGACCTACATTTTCGGCATTGGCCGTACCCGCTCCAAGGAGATCCTCGAGGCCACCGGCGTCAGCCCGGACCTGCGTTCGAAGGATCTCAGCGACGACGATCTGACGAAGCTGCGTGACTACATCGAGGCTTCGGAGTTCAAGGTCGAGGGTGACCTGCGCCGCGAGGTGCAGGCCGATATTCGCCGCAAGATCGAGATCGGCTGCTACCAGGGCCTGCGCCACCGTCGTGGCCTGCCCGTGCGTGGCCAGCGCACCAAGACCAACGCGCGCACCCGCAAGGGTCCGAAGCGCACCGTCGCCGGCAAGAAGAAGTAGGGATAACCGATGCCTCCGAAGAGTCGGGCCGCGGGCCCGAAGAAGACCCAGAAGTCGCGTCGCAGGGACAAGAAGAACGTCCCGCACGGCAACGCGCACATCAAGAGCACGTTCAACAACACGATCGTGTCGATCACCGACCCGAACGGCAACGTCATCTCCTGGGCGTCGTCGGGTCACGTCGGCTTCAAGGGCTCGCGCAAGTCGACCCCGTTCGCCGCGCAGCTCGCCGCCGAGAACGCTGCCCGCAAGGCGCAGGAACACGGTGTCAAGAAGGTCGACGTGTTCGTGAAGGGCCCCGGTTCGGGCCGCGAAACCGCGATCCGCTCGCTGCAGGCCGCAGGCCTCGAGGTGGGCACGATCTCCGATGTCACCCCGCAGCCGCACAACGGCTGCCGTCCGCCCAAGCGGCGTCGCGTCTAGCGGGAAAGGAATAACGAACAATGGCTCGTTACACAGGCCCTATCACCCGCAAGTCGCGTCGTCTGCGCGTCGACCTGGTCGGCGGCGACCAGGCGTTCGAGCGTCGCCCCTACCCGCCCGGCCAGCACGGCCGCGCGCGGATCAAGGAGAGCGAGTACCTGCTCCAGCTGCAGGAGAAGCAGAAGGCCCGCTTCTCCTACGGCGTCATGGAGAAGCAGTTCCGCCGGTACTACGAGGAGGCCAACCGCCTCAAGGGCAAGACCGGTGACAACCTGCTGCGTCTGCTCGAGACCCGCCTGGACAACGTCGTGTACCGCGCCGGTCTGGCCCGTACCCGTCGGCAGGCTCGCCAGCTGGTCTCGCACGGCCACTTCCTGGTGAACAACAAGAAGGTCGACGTTCCCAGCTTCCAGGTCACCCAGTACGACATCATCGATGTCAAGGAGAAGTCGCTGGGCACCCTGCCGTTCCAGGTGGCGCGGGAAACCATCGGCGACCGTCCGGTTCCGGGCTGGCTGCAGGTGCTCCCGGGTCGGCTGCGGATCCTGGTCCACCAGTTGCCCGAGCGCGCCCAGATCGATGTGCCGCTGCAGGAACAGCTGATCGTCGAGTACTACTCGAAGTAACACTTGGCACAACGTGCCGCTGGTGCGTGGCCGCCCCCCGATGGGCGGCCGAGCACAACCCCTGAGACGAGGCGTCAAATAGCGGGCGCCCAAAAGGAGGATGATCCACATGCTGATTTCACAGCGTCCGACGCTGACCGAAGAGGTCGTCGCCGAGAATCGCTCGAAGTTCACCATCGAACCGCTCGAGCCGGGCTTCGGTTACACCCTCGGCAACTCGCTGCGGCGTACCCTGCTGTCCTCGATTCCGGGGGCGGCGGTCACGAGCATCCGCATCGACGGCGTCCTGCACGAGTTCACCACCGTTCCGGGCGTGAAGGAGGATGTCACCGACATCATCCTGAACCTCAAGGGCCTGGTCGTGTCCTCCGAGGAGGACGAGCCGGTCACTATGTACGTGCGCAAGCAGGGTCCCGGCACCGTCACCGCCGGTGACATCGTCCCGCCCAGCGGCGTCGTGGTGCACAACCCGGACATGCACATCGCGACCCTGAACGACAAGGGCAAGCTGGAGATCGAGCTCGTCGTCGAGCGCGGTCGCGGCTACGTCCCCGCCGTGCAGAACAAGGCCTCCGGCGCGGAAATCGGCCGGATCCCGGTGGATTCGATCTACTCGCCGGTGCTGAAGGTGACCTACAAGGTCGAGGCGACCCGCGTCGAGCAGCGCACCGACTTCGACCGGCTCATCCTGGACGTGGAGACCAAGAACTCCATCAGCGCGCGGGACGCGCTCGCTTCGGCGGGCAAGACCCTGGTCGAGCTCTTCGGCCTGGCCCGTGAGCTGAACGTCGAAGCCGAGGGCATCGAGATCGGACCCTCGCCGGCAGAGGCGGACCACATCGCCTCGTTCGGCCTGCCGATCGAGGACCTGGACCTCACCGTCCGGTCCTACAACTGCCTCAAGCGCGAGGGTGTGCACACCGTGGGCGAGCTGGTCGCCCGCACCGAGTCGGATCTGCTGGACATTCGCAACTTCGGCCAGAAGTCCATCGACGAGGTCAAGGTCAAGCTGCACGCGCTCGGCCTCTCGCTGAAGGACAGCCCGGCGTCGTTCGATCCGTCCAGCGTGGTCGGCTACGACGCGAGCACCGGCACGTGGAGCGACAGCGGCACGTTCAGCGACACCGACGGCGGCGAGCAGGACTACGCCGAGACCGAACAGCTCTAGGCCGCCGGGGTAGGCGCCCCGGCCCGGCCTCATACAAGGAGAACACCACAATGCCCAAGCCCAAGAAGGGTGCCCGCTTCGGCGGGTCGGCGTCGCACCAGAAGGCGATCTTCGCCAATCTGGCCACGGCGCTCTTCGAGCACGGCCGGATCACCACCACCGAGGCCAAGGCCAAGGCCGTGCGTCCCTACGCGGAGAAGCTGATCACCAAGGCGAAGGCCGGCACCCTGGCCGACCGTCGCGAGGTGCTGAAGGTGATTCGCAACAAGGACGTCGTGCACGAGCTGTTCGCTCAGATCGGCCCGTCGTTCGAGGGACGCGAGGGTGGCTACACCCGCATCACCAAGACGCTGCCGCGTAAGGGTGACAACGCGCCGATGGCGATCATCGAGCTGGTCCGGGAGAAGACCGTGACCAACGAGGCCGATCGCGCCCGTCGCGTGGCCGCGTCGAAGAAGGCGGAGGAGGCTCCGGCCGCCGAGGTCGTCGAGGCGGAGGCCGACGAGGCCGTCGCCGAGACCGCCGAGGCCGAGGCTCCGGCTGCCGACGAGGCCGCCGAGGACAAGAAGGACGCCTGACGCTGAGCGTCGGAGTTCGCGAACGAGCCCGCCACCCGCACTGGGTCGGCGGGCTCGTTCATTTCGACCGGAGGATCATGTGACCGTGGAGGAATCGGTGGGATCGATGCCGGACCGGCCGGGCGAGGACGGGCCGGGGACCGAACTGCCACGGACCCGGGTTCGGTTGGACATCGCCTACGACGGCACGGATTTCATCGGCTGGGCGCGGCAGCCCGGTCTGCGCACCGTGCAGGGGGTGCTGGAGGACGCGCTGAGCAAGGTGTTCCGCGAGCCGATCCAGTTGACCGTGGCGGGTCGTACGGACGCTGGCGTGCACGCCGAGGGGCAGGTCGCGCACTTCGACACGGCCGGCGAACTGGACGCGGGAAAACTCGTGCACCGGATGGCGCGCTTCCTGCCGAAGGACGTGCGGATCAAGCACGCCCGCCCGGCCGCGCCCGAGTTCGACGCCCGGTTCTCCGCCATTCGCCGCCATTATGCGTATCGACTGACCACCGCGCCGTACGGGGCGGAGCCGTTGCTCGCCCGCAGCGTGGTGGCCTGCCGATCCGACGTCGATGTCGACGCCATGCGGGCGGCTTCGCGAACGTTGCTCGGCCTGCACAACTTCGCCGCGTTCTGCCGCCGCAGGGAGGGGGCGACGACGGTGCGGGAATTGCAGGGTTTCGACTGGGTGCGCGACGGTGACCTGCTGATCGCCTACGTCAGCGCCGACGCGTTCTGCTGGTCGATGGTGCGCAGCCTGGTCGGTGCGGTCCTCGCCGTCGGCGAAGGTCGGCGCACGCCGGAGTGGGTCGCCGATCTGTTGCGGGAGACCGAGCGCTCCAGTTCGGTCACCGTCGCTCCCGCACACGGCCTGAGCCTGGTCGGCGTCGACTACCCGGCCGACGAGGAACTCGCGGCCCGCAACGCGCAGACGCGGGAGACGCGGTCGGTTCCGGTTCCGGGTGCAGGTTGCTGCGGCGAGTGAGAGCTACCCGCACCCGGGCGTGGGTGCGGGTAGCGGGTGCGGTCACTTCGATGACTGCGGGTACTGCTGCTGCGACTGCTGACTCTGTTCCTGCTGCGTCGGCGACATCGTCTCCGACCGGCTCGACTGCGCTTCGATGGTCCTCGGTTCCTGGGACGCCCCGGTGATCTGGATGCGGCGCGGCTTCGCGCGCTCCGCGATGGGGATCGTCACCGACAGCACGCCGTTGTTGTAGGTCGCGCTGATGTTCTCGACGTCGACATTCTCGCCGAGGGACATCTGGCGCATGAAGGTGCCCGCGAAGCGTTCCGAGGCGATCCACTGGACGCCTTCTTCGCTCGGCACGGTGCGTTGCGCCCGTAGGGTGAGCGTTCCGTTGTCGACGCTGACGTCGATCGAGCCGGGGTCGACGCCGGGCAGGTCCGCGTTCAGGACGTAGTGATCTCCCGCTTTGAACAGATCCATCGGCATGAATCGCGGTGCGCGGCCGGTTCCGGCTCGCTCGCCGAGCAATTGACGGGCGACGGTGTCGATGTCATGGAATGGATCGAATCGAAGCACAGCAATCACCTCCATCTCCTAGTGGTGACGCCCGCCACGGCGGCGGGCGCCGATAGCTGTGCAATAGCCACACTAGCCCCCGGTAATCGGAAGGGCATCGATCCGACGGGTCCGGCAAGCAGGTGACGCCACGAGGCGGAATAGCCGCCCCGGGGCGGGTGTTGGGTCGGGACATGGCATTCGACAGTCTCGGACGGTTCGGAGTGTGGCGGGCGTACAACGGGTTCAGCCCGGAGGACGCGCAGGAATTGGAGCGGCTCGGGTACGGCGCGCTCTGGTTGGGGGCTTCGCCTCCGGCGGATCTCGCTGTGGTCGAGCCGCTGCTGGAGGCGACCGAAACGATCACCGTCGCCACCAGCATCGTGAACATCTGGGCGGCGCCCGCGAAGGAGGCGGCCGAGTCGTTCCACCGGATCGAGGCACGCTTCCCGGGCCGGTTCCTGCTCGGCATCGGAGCGGGGCATCCGGAGCACACCGGTGAGTACCGCAAGCCGTACGACGCGCTGGTCGAGTATCTCGACGATCTCGACGCCGCGGGCGTGCCCGCCGAACGTCGTGCGGTGGCCGCGCTCGGCCCGCGCGTGCTGAAGCTGGCCGCCGAGCGATCGCTGGGCGCGCTGCCCTACTTCGTGCCCGCGGCGCACACCGCGAAGGCGCGTGAAATCGTCGGCCCGGACGCGCTGCTTGCGACCGAGCACAAGGTGGTGCTGACCGACGACCCGCGCACGGCGCACGCCGTCGCCGACCAGACTGTCGCGTTCTATCTCGGCCTGACCAACTACGCGTCGAACCTGCGCCGATTCGGTTTCACCGACGCCGACCTCACCGTGCCGCCGAGCGAGGCGCTGTTCGATGCCGTCATCGCGCACGGCACGCCGGAGCGGATCGCCGCCCAGCTGTCCGAACACGCCGACGCGGGCGCCGACCACGTCGCGGTGCAGATTCTCGGCGACAACTACCTCCCGGCGCTGCGCACCTTGGCTCCGCTGCTCGCCGCGAAATCCTGACTCGGTTGTGTCTTCTCCGGCCCCTGGCGCCCGCGCCGGGGGCCGGTTGATGTTTCCGGCGATCGTCCTAAGGGACTGTTAGGAAGCATCGAGAGCCATTTCGCGAGCGTGTGACTGTCGACACACTGATCTGCGACGACGTGATGAGGCGTCGGAGAAGGAGATGTTGTGACTACGACACAGCCCGTGGGCGAGCGCCGGGTGGTCGCGAATGTTCTGCGCGGATCCATCGGCAATCTCGTCGAGTGGTACGACTGGTATGTCTACGCCGCGTTCAGCGTGTACTTCGCGAAGACGTTCTTCCCCAAGGACGACCCGACCGCGCAGCTGTTGTCCACCGCCGCCGTGTTCGCGGTCGGCTTCCTGATGCGCCCGATCGGCGGCTGGGCGCTGGGCCGGTACGCCGACCGGTTCGGCAGGCGCTCGGCGTTGACCCTGTCGGTGACCGTGATGGCGGCCGGTTCGCTGATGATCGCGGCGACGCCGGGTTACCAGACCATCGGTCTGGCAGCTCCGGCCCTGCTGCTGGTCGCCCGGCTGTTGCAGGGGCTGTCGGTCGGCGGTGAATACGCCACCAGCGCGACGTATCTGTCCGAGGTCGCCTCGGCGGGCAGGCGCGGGTTCTACTCGAGTTTCCAATACGTGACGCTGGTGGCCGGTCAGCTCGTCGCGCTCGGGGTGCAGATCGTGCTGCAACAGTTCCTCGACGCCGACCAGATGAACGCCTGGGGCTGGCGGATTCCGTTCGTGATCGGCGCCGCGGGCGCGCTGATCGTGATGTGGCTGCGGCGCGGCATGGACGAGTCCGAGCAGTTCCGCGCCGAATCCGGGCAGAAGGCCGCCGCGGGAGCCGGTGCGGTGCAACAGTCGCGTGGCTCATTGCGGATCCTGTTGCAGTACCCCCGTGAGTGCTTGCTGGTCGTCGGGTTGACGCTGGGCGGAACGGTCGCGTTCTACACGTACACGACCTACATGCAGAAGTTCATGATCAACACCTCCGGCATCTCGAAGTCGACCGTGGCGTGGATCAACTTCATCGCGCTGCTGGTCTTCGTGGTGCTGCAACCGCTGGCCGGCGCGCTGTCGGACCGGGTGGGCCGACGCAAGCTGCTGATCTTCTTCGGCGTGGCGGGCACGCTGCTGACCGTGCCGATCATGACGGTGCTCGCGCACACCACGAATCCGGTCGCCGCGTGGGGCCTGATGATGGCGGCGCTGGTGATCATCACGGGATACACCTCGATCAACGCGATCGTGAAGGCCGAGCTGTTCCCGACGAAGATCCGCGCGCTCGGTGTCGGGCTGCCCTACGCCCTGACCGTCGCCATCTTCGGCGGCACCGCGGAGACGATCGCGCTGGCGCTGAAGAAGGGCGGCCACGAGTCGCTGTACTTCTGGTACGTCGCGGGCTGCATCGCCGTCTCGCTGATCACCTACTACTTCATGCGGGAGACCTCGGCCTCGTCGGCGATCGACGCGGCCGAACCCGCCGCGGGCGCCGATACCGGGTCCGGCGCCGCGGTGGCCGAGCCGGGACGGCCGATGGTCACCGTGCGTGACTGACCGACCGGCACACGCGCCGATCCACCCACTGTGGGAGGATCGGCGCGTGCGGCTTGCGGTGGTCGAGGACGACGACGGCGTGGGAGACGCGCTGGTCGAGGCGCTCAACGCCCGCGGCTACCGCGCCGAACGCAAGCGCCGCGGCGCGGATCTGCTGATCGCGCATCGCGACTACGACGCGGTGATCCTCGACCTCGGACTACCCGACGGCGACGGTCTGCAGGTGCTGCGGCGACTGCGCGAGGTGAGCTCGGTTCCGGTGCTGATCCTGACCGCGCGCAGTGACGAACGCTCGATCGTGCGTGGCCTGCGCGGCGGCGCCGACGACTACCTGGTGAAGCCCCCGCGCATCGCGGAACTCGTCGCGCGGCTGGAGACGGTCGCCAGGCGGGCGGCCGCGGCGGCGCGGCAGGCGCAGTCGGTGGTCGTCACCGGTGACGTGCGGGTCGATCTGGGCGCCCGCGTGGTGGAGGTGGCGGGGGAGCCGGTGTCGCTGACCCAGAAGGAATTCGAGCTGGTCGAGGCGCTGGTGGAGCGGCCGGGGGCCGCGGTGAGCAGGCAGCAGTTGATGGATCGCATCTGGGGTGACGCCTTCGTCGCGGTCTCGCGCTCGCTGGACGTGCACATGACCGGCCTGCGGGCGAAACTCAACCGACCCGGCCTGATCACCACCATCCGCGGGTACGGGTACCGGTGGGGGCAGTGAGCGCGGTCCGGCGGGCCGGAGGTGTGCGATGCGGCGTCGCCTGCTCGTCGCGCTGACGCTGTTCGCGGCCATCGCGGTGCTGGCGTTCGCGGTGCCGCTGTCGCTGACCATCGCCACCAGCCGCACCCAGCAGCTGGTGCTCGCGCGCTCGGGAGACGCCGACCGCTTCGCCACTCTCGCCGACGACGCGGTCACCGCCGGGGACAACCGCGCGCTGGCCGACGAGGTGCTGCGCTATCACGAGCTGTACGGCGAGAACGTGCTCGTGGTCGACGCCAGGGGTGCGACGACGGTGAACGCGGGCGCGGACGTGGACGATCCCGGCATCGACGCGGCGGTTGCGGCGGCGCGTCGCAATCAGCGTCCGCACGCGGTGGACAAGCTGACGCCGTGGGGCGCGCCGACCATGCTGGTGGCGCGGCCGGTCGGCACCGGCGTGCAGGTGAACGGAGCCGTGGTGATCGAGGCGTCGACGGCCCGCGCCCGCGGCGACATCGCGCGGGCCTGGGCGGTGATCGTGCTCGGCGGCGTGGTCGCGATGGCGCTGTTCGTGCTGTTGGCGGTGACCATCGGTCGTTGGGTGCTGCGGCCGCTGGCGGCGCTGTCGCACGGTGTGGCGGAGTTGACCGCGACATTGCCCAAGCCGCGCGCCGACACCGTCGCGCCGGTGTCGATCGCCGGCCGCTACGGCGGGCCGCCGGAGATGCGGGCGCTGGCGGAGTCGTTCGACGCGATGGCGCTGGCCGTGGCCGATTCGGCGGATGCGCAGCGCCAGCTGGTCGCCGACACCGCACACGCGATGCGCAACCCGCTGGCCGCGCTGACCATCCGCCTGGATTCCCTGGAGCCCGCGATCCCGGCGAGCGCGGCGAACATCTTCCGCAGTGCGAGCGCCGAGGTAGAACGGCTGACCGGGCTGCTCGACGGCCTGCTCAGCCTCGCTGTCGCCGAGACCCCGGCGGCGTTCGACGTCGCCCGCGCGGCCGAGGGCGGCAACCAGTGCGATGCCGTGCAGGTGGTCGCCGACCGATTCGACGCTTGGTGCTCGGCATTCGAGGCGGCCGGACAGGAGTTGCGCGTGGCGCCCGTGGCCGGGCACGCCGATGTCGCGGTTCCGGCCGACGTGCTCGCGCAGATACTCGACGTTCCGCTGAGCAACGCGACGCGCTATGCGGGCGCGGGCGCGCACACCGATCTGATCGTCGCGACCGAGCCGGGCTGGGTCACGGTGACCGTCCGCGATGACGGCAGCGGAGTTCCCGTCGCCGAGATCGACAAGCTGACCACCCGCTTCTTCCGGGGTTCCGCCGCGGGGGCCGGTGGCTCCGGGCTGGGTCTGCCGATCGCCGCGGCCTTGGCGCAGGCGCGGGGCGGCGTGCTCACCGTGGCCGCGGTGCGTCCGCACGGTCTGGCGGTATCGGTGCGCCTGCCCGCGGCGGAGGCCCGGTTACCGGCTGGGAGGCGCTCGTGCGGCGCGGCATGAGTCGGCGTGTTTTTCTCGCGCTGGCCGTCGCGGCGGGTGTCGCGGGTTGTGGGCCGAGTGGCCGGGGCGCCACCGTCCGGCTGGCTTCCGGCGAGGTCGGCGGCTTCTATCACGCTTTCGCTGGGTTGCTCGGCCTGGCCGCCGCCGAGGCGGGAGACGTGCGGATCGAGCGGGTGACCACTTCGGGTTCGCAAGACAATCTGGCCTTGCTGGCGCGCGGGGAAGTCGAAGCCGCGCTGGCACTCGCCGATTCGGTGCGCGACAGCGTCGATCAGGTGTTCGCGCTGGGCCGGGTCTACGAGAACTACCTGCAGTTGGTCGTGCGCGCGGACAGCCCGATCGGTTCGGTCGCGGATCTGCGCGGCACGCGGGTGAGCCTGGGCGCGGAGGGATCGGGCGCGGCCTTGACCGGCGAACGGATACTGCGCGTAGCGGGGCTCGACCCGACCGCCGACGTCGCGATCGCCCATCGTCCCTTGGCGCAGGCGGTGGCCGCCCTGACCTCGGGCGAGGCGGATGCGCTGTTGTGGGCGGGCGGCGTGCCGACGGCGCGGCTGGCGGTGCCGAGCCGGATGCGGCTGGTGGACATGGGCGACCTGGCCGCGCCGATGCGGGACCGGTTCGGGCCGGTGTACGACCGGGTCGCGATCCCCGCGGACGCCTATCCGGGCGGCGTCTCCGTGCACACCATCGGGGTGGCGAATCTCCTGCTGGCCGCGGGCGGCATGCCCGAGGAGGTGGCCGCGGCCATCGTCGAACTACTGGTGTGGCATGCCGACGCGCTGGTACCCACCGAAGCGGCGGGCACCCAGTTCCTCGACGGCCGGTCGCTGATCAGCACCGGTCCGATTCCGCTGCACCCGGGCGCGGCGGCGGTCTATCGCCGCTGGCACGGATAGCTCCGTCAGGACCGGACCAAGCGGGCGATGGCGTCGGTGGCCTCCTTGATCTTGGCTTCGGCCTCCGGGCCGCCCGCGACGGCCGCGTCCACGACGCAGTGGCTGATGTGGTCCTCCAGCAGGCCCATCGCGACCGCTTGCAGGGCCTTGGTCATGGCGGAGACCTGGGTGAGGATGTCGATGCAGTACTTCTCCTCCTCGACCATCCGCTGCAGACCGCGCGCTTGGCCCTCGATGCGCCGCAGCCGCTTGAGGTAGTCGTCCTTGGCGGTGATGTAGCCGTGCGCGGCGTGGTCGGCCGCCGTGTGGTCGTTGGGGGAAGCTGCCACCGATGTCTCCTCGCTGCCTGCCGGTCGCCGGAACCGGATCAATACCCCCCTAGGGTACAGTTCGGGAGGTGTTTTGTCAGGTCGGGCCATCCGGCGCGGCGGGCTCCCGCTCGGTCGGAACGGTCCATGTCCAGCCGTGAACCGCGACGGAAGCAGGGTAACGCGGATCCGGGCGCGCGACGGCGGCCGTGGGACGAGACAATTGAGGTATGAGTTCGCACCCCCGTCCCGCGCTCGCCGTCATCGGCGGCAGCGGCTTCTACGATTTCTTCGACAACGAGGCGACCATCGTCGAGGTCGACACCCCCTACGGCGCCCCGAGCGCGGGCATCGCCGTCGGAGAGGTGGAGGGGCGGCCGGTGGCGTTCCTGCCGCGTCACGGCAAGAACCACGAATTCGCCCCGCATACCCTGCCCTACCGGGCCAACCTGTGGGCCCTGCGCGCACTGGGCGTGCGCCGGATCTTCGCGCCTTGTGCGGTCGGCAGTCTGCGGGCGGACTGGGGCCCGGGCACGGTCGCGGTGCCGGATCAGCTGGTCGACCGGACCTCCGGCCGTCCGCAGACCTACTTCGACGGCGGCGGCATCCACGTGTCCTTCGCCGACCCGTACTGCGAGGAACTGCGCGCCGCCGCCATCAAGGCCGAGTCCGACGAGCTGCACATGATGCACGCGGCCACGATGGTCGTGGTCGAGGGACCGCGCTTCTCCACCCGCGCCGAGAGCCGGTGGTTCGCCGCGCAGGGCTGGGAGCTGGTGAACATGACCGGCCATCCGGAGGCGGTGCTCGCCCGCGAACTCGAGATGTGCTACGCCGCCGTCGCGCTCGTCACCGATCTGGACGCAGGTCTGGAGGAGGGCGAGGGCGTGCGCGCCGTCGACGTCTTCGCCGAGTTCAAGCGGAACCTCGTGCCCTTCAAGGAGCTCATCCGCCGCGCGGTGGCCGCGGTGGACAGCACCGAGACCTGCGACAAGTGCCGGGTCCACGCGGAGGTATCGCTGCCGTTCGAGCTGCCCTGAGGCCGACGCGGGTCCGGTGCTTCATGAGTCGGGCATTCGTCAACGGCGGGAAGTCGACGCTGGGGTTCCCGGATGCTCCGGAGCGCGCCGGTGCGCGGTGGCGGGTAGGTCCCGAGTTAGGCTCGCGCGGTGGATACCCCGTTGCGGCTCGAGGTCATCGTGGCCAGTGTGCGTCCGGAGCGGTTCGCGCCGGTGGTCGCGGACTGGTTCCTGCGTACCGTGCGCGACCGTCCCGAATTCGACACGGGGGTCATCGATCTCGCGCACACACCGTTGCCGGTCGAGCTCACCGAGAACGAGGAGACCGCGGCCTATCGCGCGCGACTGCGGGACGCCGACGCGTTCGTTGTCGTCACCTCGGAGTACAACCACGGCTATCCGGCGTCGCTGAAAACGGCGTTCGACACCGCGAAGCGCGAGTGGCGCGCGAAGCCCATCGCTTTCGTCTCCTACGGCGGCCTTTCCGGCGGCTTGCGTGCGGTGGAGCAGTTGCGGCAGGTGGTCGCCGAGATCCATATGGTGTCGGTCCGCGAGACGGTCAGTTTCCACCAGGCCAAGAAACGGTTCGACGATTCGGGCGAGACCCGCGACGGCGCCGCCATCGACGCGGCGGAACGGATGCTGCGTCAATTGGCTTGGTGGGCACGCACTTTGCGAGCCGCGAGGGTGGCCGACCCGTATCCCGGTTAGCGCGTTACTGCCGCCTGCCGATGAAGGTGGCCGCACGGACGGCGCGAAGACGACTGAGCCATTCGGAAGCGGCCGTCCTCGGAAGCCGTCGAGCCGACGTCGCCGATCGCTCGTGCTACTGCGGCTGCATCGCGCGACGGCCGCGCGGCTGGCCGATGTAGGTGGCCTCGCTGGGAATCGACACCAGCGTCAGGTCGACCTGCGCCGTTCCGGTGCGCAGCACCACGTGATTGCCGATCGCGGCGGGCTGGTGGATGGCCAGATCGGGGCGGCTGGCGGGCCAGCCCATCGGATCGCCCGTGACGTAGATGGTGGTGACGCCCGCGTGCGGGGCGGGCGCGAGCACACCGTCCACCACCGTGGCGGTGAATCCCGCGTCGGACTGGTGGGTTTCGATCGCGATGGTCAACCGCTCCGGATTGCCGATGGTGGTGACCAAGTTCTCCCAGGCCCGTGCCCGGTCGGTGCGGATGAGAATCCGTTCGCCGACCGCGAGCGCCCGGAAAACCAGCTGCTGCGCCAGGTACAGCTCGCCCGCGACGTACACCGTGGAGATGCCCGCGCCGACGATACGGACCGCCACGCCGTTTCCTTCGTCGTCGGAGCCGATCAGCTGGCCACAGCCGGAGGACGGCAGGTGCAGATCATCGACGATGTCGATGAGGTGCTCGATCATCGGGACGGTGTCGTCCACGCCGGGAACCGCGAGCGGCAGATGAGCCAGCAGCCCGTCGCGGTGACGTCCGTTCATCGAGATCATGCCCGGCAGCTCGGTGCGTTCCGGCAGCTCCCGTGCGGTCAGCCGCCAAGCGGCGCCGATGCTCACCGAGGCGGCGGAACTGCCGGGGCGCAGCCGCACCGCCACCGTCGTTCCGCGCGACGGCGCCACCCAGAGCTGCGCGAGCAGGTCGGATTCGAGCCGCTTGGGGTCGAGGGCGCAGCCGATGTTCACGCTGTTGCCGATTTCCGCGTAGCGCCAACCGTGTTCGAGCGTGCGCGGATCGTAGCCGCCGGTGATCTGCAGGACCGCCTTGCGGATCTCCGGCGCGGTGAGGATGCGGGCGTTGCAATCGGCGTCCTCCAGCGTGCGCATGATGCGCTGGGTGGCGATGGTGACCGCGCGCGAGGCTCCTTCCGCTCCGCCGCCGCGCCGGTCCGCGGCCTCCGGGCAGGCCACCGCGTCGAAGCTGATCGCCAACCACACCGTGCGGTGCGCGGTGGCGGGCAGCGGGCCGAGCAGCGATTCGTAGATCTTGCCCGCGGGCGTGCCGGAACGGCTGCGGTGCCCGTGGCTGATGATGTCGATGCCGCTGAGCAGGATGTCGTGCTGGTTCAGGCATTTCGCCAGCTCCGCCAGCGGAAGCAGGTGCGAGGCGTGCACCGTGGTGCGGGCGATCCTGGTCAGCCCGCCGGGTGGGGGCAGCACCTCGACCACCGTCACCACGCGACTGCCATCCCAGTACAAACCGAGGGAGCGACCGTCGGTGCCACGGAAGTCGACGGTGTCGCCGAGTTCGTAGTCACGATGGGTGAGATAGCGCCACCAAGTGGCGACCCAGTCCAGCAAGGTACGTCCGGCAACGGGAATCAACGGAATCAGCGCGACGACCACCGCGACGGCGAGTGCGGGAAGCCCGGGCAGGCCGGCGAACAGCGCTACGACTCCGGCGATCAGCCCGATGATCTGGGCGATCAGCAGGTTCTGCATCGAGACGCGCCCGAAAAGCGGGCGTGGTCCCGCACCGGCCGGTTCCGCCATCGTCTTCCCCCAAGTACCCGATATCGGCCGGTTCGCGGCGGCCGAGCTGAACAACAGTACCCGGGAACTGTACTGTGTTCGGCGAACGCGAGCACTGTTCGGGGGAGGAATAGTGCATTCGAAATCCACCATTCGCCGGCAGGCCGGCGGGTCACCGCTTTCCGGTCCGGCGGATGGAGCACGCCTTGGTGCGCCGGAGGTGCGAATGCTGCACGATCCCATAGGTTTCCCGGTCCGCGCATACGCTGCCCGATTTCAGGGTGTGTCGCACTGGCCGGTTGCGGCGTCGCATTGTGGGAATCGAGCCGGACAGCCAGCGCGAGGACAGCGTGTTCTACCTCGACGATGGTGATTCCGAACGGCTGGTCATTCGTCCTCGCGGACACCGAATCGGCGGCGGATCGGGAACGAGGCGAGCATGCCGAGCACCAGTAGCACCGCGACGCTGCCGCTGCCGATCAGCGCTACGTTTCGTGCGCGATGGTCGGGCGGTGGGGCCGGCGACGGAACCTGCAGTTGCACCCTCGAGGCTGCCGAGGGTCGCTTGGGCGGCAGTGTTTTCGGCACTTCGGCGGTCAGGGCGGCGATCGGATCGACGGAGCCGTAACCGATATAAGGGTTCCACCCCTCCGCCGGGGCATGGGCGGTGGTCTCGATGCGCTTGATGACCTCCAGTGCACTCAGCTCCGGGAAACGGGCTCGCACCAGGGCGGCCACGCCGGAAACCAACGGAGTGGCAAAACTGGTGCCCTGAATCGGCCCGAGCTTTCCCGATTGTTGGACGCTGCCGAGTTGGACCACGGTTCCTTTGCTGTTCGGGTCGTTGAAGAGTGGATCGAGGGAAGTGATGTTCTCGCCGGGAGCCGCCACGCCGAGCCATGGCCCGGGCACGGTGAACGCAGACGGCTGGCCGTTTCCGTTGATGGAACCGACAGAGAGCACGTAATCGTCATAGCGGGCCGGTGATACGTTCAGGTTCACTTTGCTCCACGGGTCGGCCGCTGGGTCGAGCGGGTCGATCACCGGATTGGTGCCCTTGCAGTCCGTACTCTCATCGAGGTTGCCGGCTGCGACCACCACGACCACGTCCTTCTCGATCGCGGCATACCGGACCGCGGCACCGAGCTCGGTATCTTCGAAAGGCTCAGAAGTCGGCTTGCACGCCACTTCGGAAATATTGATGACGGTAGCCCCCATGTCCGCCGCGCGGCGGATCGCCGACGCCATGGTGCGAGTGGTGCCGTATCCCTGAGGTAGCGCATCGGGCCCTTTGTCCCGATTCGCTCCCTCCTTCTGATACAGCTTGCTGGTCTGGCGGATAGTGAGGATTCGCGCCTCGGGGGCGACCCCGGAGAAGCCCTGACCGCTGACCTCTGTCGCCGCGATCAGCCCCGCGACCAACGTCCCATGCGCATCGCAGTCCTCGGTTCCGTCACTATTGCTCACATAGTCGCCCCCCGCGATCAACCCTGGCAGGCGCGGATGACGCGCGACGCCGGTGTCGATGACGGCCACGAGTTGGCCTGCGCCCTTGGAGAATCGCCAGGCGTGCTGCAGGTCGAGGGAGCGTTGTGCGTCCGGGGTCGACGGCCCGTCGCCTCCCGAACCGGTACTGACGCACGGAGTATTGGATGCCCGCTCGGTCTTGTCCGGCGGAGCGGCCGGGTCCCCCGCTGGTGGTGGCGTGTTCGGGCTCACGGTGGGCTTCTCCGCCCGAGCATTCGGGATTCCGGCGGTCGCGCCCAATCCGACGGAGACGCTGACCGCCAACACGCAGGCTGCCGTGCCCAACCGAACCGCTCGGAAACAACTGCCGATCCGCTGGTGCGAACTCATCGCTCCGAAACTCACAGCCCGCGGACGAGGGTGTAGAGGTCCGCCACCCAGAAGACCAGCGGCAACACCGCGGCGACGAACGTGTACTCGAGCAGTTCGACGCCGCGGCGCATCGGCGGGGTGGCCGACTGGTTCGGGATGATGATGCCGAGGATCAGCGCCGCGACCAGGACCACCATCGCCGCGCCGAACACGGCCAGCGGCTGGTGCATCGCGAAACCCGCGCCGACCAGCATGATCAGCACGATGGCCGCGCCACCGGCGATGAGAACGACGGCCTGTTCCGCGCCCGCGTAGGTACGGCTGCGGAACATCAGCACCACCGCGCAGACCAGGGCGAGTGCGATGCCCGGCCAGTACGGGTCGTCGGAGGCCGGGTCGGTGGCGCCGAGCGCGCCGATGACGGTGACCAGCGTGGTCGCCGCGACCAGGCCTGCGAGGTACATGCGGGCGCGTTCCGACTTCACCCGCAGCACCTCCATGGTCGGCAGCGCGCGGTGATCGTCCGGGTCGTCCTCGGTCGGATCGATGGGGGTGCCGGGCGAAGGCACCGGCGGCAGCGGCAGTTTCGCCAGCAGCATGGATACCCGCGGCGCCAGGGACAGGCCGCCGAGGCCGAGCGCCGCCGCGCCCGCGCCGATCGCCCGTTCCGGCTGGTCGGTGAGCAGGCCGACCAGCGCCGCCGGCACCGCGTAGGCGGCGAGCGCGGCCCCGCCGATGAACAACGCGAGCCCGACGCCGGTGACCCGCCATGCCAGGATCGCGGTCGCCCCGGCCAGGACCGATCCGAGCAGGATATGCGCCCAGCCGTAATCGTCCGGCACGTAGAGCATTCCGGCGCTGAAGGCCGCGGGCAGCGCGCAGCCGCCGAGCACCAGCGCGGTGCCGTTGTCGCCGTACATCCTGCTCAGCACCATCGCGGTGACGACGAGCAGGATCGCGACCACCAGCGCGATCGAACCGCCGACCCCGATCGGCAGCGAGCCGGGGGACAGCAGCAGCCCGAGACAGCCGACGATCATGGTGAGCGCCGCGAGCACCGAGCCGGTGATCCGCGCGACCCGCGGGGTCCAGCTGCGGTAATGGTCGGCGTCGGCGATCGCGACGTTGTACATGATGTCGTCGAACAGCGGCGTCGGCGCGGTGTGCGAGGCGCTTTCCAGCATCAGCAGTTCGCCGTCGCGGACGCCGTGCTCGCCGAGGCTGAGCGAATTGGAGAACGGCGGATGGCCGATCCGGGCGAGCACCCATTCCGCGGGCTCGTAACGTTCGCCCTCGTTGTCGAAGTCGTTGCTGCGGCTGTGCTGGGCGACCATGTCGACCACGCTCGGAATCACCAGCGCGACCGGCACGTCGACCGGGATGGCCATGTCGACCTGAGTGTGCTTGGCCAGAATCGTCACCCGCGCGAGGTCGGGGGCGCGGACGATGCCGCGCGAGGATTCTTCGTCGATGTGGTCAAGTCGCGCGTGCGTCAAGCTTCCCCCAACTCGGTCTTCTACCTCGTGATTCCACGGCACGGCGGGCCGGGGGCGAGCTTGCGAACCCTCGGTCCGGGCAGCAGAATGCTGGTCGAACTGTACGACATGTCCGCTGTGACCTCTACACTGAGGCCGAATCGCAGCTGGCCGAAGGGGGAATCTCGTCGATGAGCACTGTCCGCTTCCAGCGCCGTGCGCGCCGCGAGATGCCTCGAACCCCCGGCGGCGAGGTCACGCTGCAACCCCCGCCCGAAATCCCCCGGGTCACACCGGGAAACCTCGTCCTCAAGCTCATGCCCGTCGTGATGGTGATCGGCATGGTCGGCATGATGGCCCTGATGTTCACCCAGGGTGGCGGCATCGCCTCCAACCCGATGAGCATGATGTTCCCCCTCATGATGCTGTTCTCGATGGTCGGCATGTTCGCCGGTCAGGGCGGGGGCAAGGGACAGAAGGCCGCCGAGGCCAACGAGGACCGCAAGGATTACCTCCGTTACCTCGACCAGGTGCGCAAGGACGTCAACGAAACCGCCGCGCAGCAGCGCGCTTCCGTCGAGTGGAGCCATCCGGAGCCGGAGCTGGTCTGGATGCTCGCGGGCACCAGCCGCATGTGGGAACGCCGCGCGGGGGACAAGGACTTCTGCCACGCTCGCATCGGTCTCGGTGGCCAGCGCCTGGCCACCAGGCTGGTCGCCCCCGAGACCGGTCCGGTCGAGGAACTCGAACCGATCGCCGCGGTCTCGCTGCGCCGCTTCGTGCGCGCCCATTCGACCGTGCCCGATCTGCCGACCGCCATCGCGGTCAAGGGCTTCGCCACCATCGCGCTGGACGGCGACCGCGGCCAGGCGCGCGACATGACCCGCGCGATGCTGGTGCAGCTGTGCATGTTCCAGGCGCCGGACCAAGTGCTGGTCGCGGTCGTCTGCGGACCGGACACCGCGCCGGAGTGGGAGTGGACCAAGTGGCTCCCGCACACCCAGCACCCCGACGCGCAGGACGGCATCGGCACCCAGCGCATGTTCTACGGCTCGATCCGGGAGGCCATGGCGGGGTTACATCCCTTGCTCGGCAACCGGGTCCGGTACTCGCGCAACCAGCCGGCCAACGCGAACATGGTGCACATCGTCATCGTGGTCGACGGCGGTCTGCTCGAGGCCGAGGACGATCAGCTGCGCGAGTCCGGCTACGAGGGCGTCACCATCATCGATCTGTGCGGCTACGCACCGCGCCTCGCGGTGTCGCGCGGCATCAAGATGATCGTCGAGAACGGCGAGTGCGTCGGTCGGGGCGCCACCGGTAATCAAGAGCGGTTCGCGCTGATCGACCGGATCAGCCCCGAGCAGGCACAACAGGTGGCGCGCAGGCTCGCCCCCTACCGCGCCGCCACGCAGCGCAGCAGCGATGTGGAGACCGACGACGCCGAGGTGATCTCGAGCTGGGCTCAGCTGATGGGCCTCGGCGACATCGGCTCGTTCAACCCGGAGCACGCGTGGCGGCCGCGCTACGGACGGGAACGCCTGCGCGTCCCGTTCGGTGTCGGCGCCGACGGCCTTCCGGTGGAGCTGGATATCAAGGAGGCCGCCGAGAACGGCATGGGGCCGCACGGTCTGTGCATCGGCGCCACCGGCTCCGGTAAGTCGGAGTTCCTGCGCACCCTCGTGCTCAGCCTGCTGGCCACACACTCGCCCGACCAGCTGAACCTGGTGCTGGTCGACTTCAAGGGCGGCGCGACGTTTCTCGGCCTGGAAGGGGTTCCGCACGTCGCCGCCGTCATCACCAACCTGGAGGAAGAGGCCGATCTCGTCGACCGCATGAAGGACGCCCTGGCCGGTGAGATGAACCGCCGCCAGGAAGTGCTGCGGGCGGCGGGCAACTTCGCCAACGTCTTGGAGTACGAAAAGGCCAGAGCCGCGGGCGCCGACCTCGATCCGCTGCCCGCCCTGTTCGTGGTGCTCGACGAGTTCTCCGAACTGCTCACCCAGCACCCGGATTTCGCGGAGCTGTTCGTCATGATCGGCCGCCTCGGCCGCTCGCTGCACGTGCATCTGCTGCTCGCCTCGCAGCGCCTGGAGGAAGGCAAGCTCAAGGGCCTGGAATCGCACCTGTCCTACCGGATCGGCCTGAAGACGTTCTCCGCCAACGAGTCTCGCCAGGTGCTCGGTGTGCCGGACGCCTACAACCTGCCGAACAACCCCGGTGGCGGCTACCTGAAGGCCGACTCCGGAGAGATCCAGCGCTTCCAGGCTTCCTACGTCTCCGGTGCGTATGTCGGCGGTGGCTCCCAGCGCGACATGACCGTGGCCACGCAGTCCGGGGAGATCGACGTCAAGGCACGGCCGTTCACCGCGACCCATGTCGACTTCCGGGCCGCGGACCGCGTCCCGCTGCCGCCCGAACCGAGCCTGGAACCGGAACAGGACGAGGACGGCGAGCAGCTGTCCAACCTGAACATGCTGGTCTCCCGGATCCGCGGCCACGGCCGCCCGGCACACGAGATCTGGTTGCCCCCGCTGGACGAGGCGCCGACGCTCGACCAGCTGGTCCCGCGCTCCATCCTCACCGGCGAGTACTCCTCGGTGTCCACGCTGCGTGCCCCGATCGGCATCGTCGACCGCCCGTACGACCAGCGTCGCGACCCGATGGTCATCGACCTGTCCGGCGCCCGCGGCAATGTCGCCATCGTCGGTGGCCCGCAGTCCGGCAAGTCGACGGCGCTGCGCACGCTCATCATGGCGATGTCGTTGACGCACACCGCCGAACAGGTGCAGTTCTACTGCCTCGACTTCGGTGGCGGCACCCTGGCGAGCCTGCAGGGGCTGCCGCACGTCGGCTCGGTGGCGAGCCGGTTGGACGAGGACCAGGTCCGGCGAACCATCGCGGAGATGACCACCATCGTGCGGCAGCGCGAGGCGCGCTTCCGCCAGCTCGGCATCGAATCGATGACCGACTTCCGCAGACTGCGCGCGATGGACCCGGCCAGTAGCCCGGGCGCGGCGGGCGCGCACGAGGACCCGTTCGGTGACGTCTTCCTGGTGATCGACGGTTTCAGCTCGATCCGCCAGGACTTCGAGATGCTCGAGCAGACCATCATGAACCTCGCCGTGCAGGGTCTGTCCTACGGCGTGCACGTGGTCATCGCGCTGAACCGCTGGGCGGAGGCGCGGCCGGCGCTCAAGGACCAGATCGGCACCAGGATCGAATTGCGCCTCGGTGATCCGATGGACTCCGATCTCGGCCGCAAGTTCGCCTCGCTGGTTCCGCAGGGGCGGCCGGGCCGCGGTATGACCCCGGAGTGCCTGCACATGCTGACCGGCCTGCCCCGCATCGACGGCAACTCCGACCCGACCGACCTCACCCAGGCCGTGGCGGACGCGGTCGCCACCATCGCCAGACTGACGCCGGGCCGTCATGCGCCGCAGGTTCGCATGCTGCCCGAACAACTTCCGCGCGAGCAGCTGCTGTATCTGGCGGGCGATTGGCCGTCGCAGGTCGACCCGAATGCGAAGTGCCTGCGCATCCCGTTCGGCATCAACGAGTCCGAATTGGCTCCGGTCTACATCGACTTCGTGGAGAGCCCGCACTTCATCATCATCGGCGACACCGAATCGGGAAAGACCACGCTGCTGCGGTCGCTGATCGAGGGCATCGCCGCGTCCAACACCCCCGATCAGGCCCGCTTCATCATCGGCGACTACCGGCGCAGCATGCTCGGCCTGGTCCCGGAGGGGTACCTCGCGGGCTATGGCTCCACGGCGCCGCAGTTCACCCAGAACATGAACGACTTGGCCGCTTACGTCGGCAAGCGCACCCCGGGCTCGGACGTCACCCCACAGCAGTTGCGGGATCGCTCGTGGTGGAGCGGGCCGGAACTGTACGTCATCATCGACGATTACGATCTCGTCGCCACCTCCGCGGGCAACCCGGTCCAGGCGCTGCTCGAGCATCTGCCGCACGCCCGAGACCTCGGCTTCCACGTGATCATCGCCCGGCGTTCGGGTGGTGCGAGCAGGGCGATGTTCGAGGCGACCTTGGCCAGGATGCGCGATCTGGGCTCGGCGGGCCTGATCCTGAGCTGCAGCAAGGACGAGGGCGTCCTGATGGGCACCAAGCGGCCGAGTCCGATGCCGCCGGGCCGGGGCACCTATGTCACTCGCAATGTCGAGGGCTTGGTTCAGACGGCGTGGATGCCGTCGCCCTGATGTCCGAGGTCGAGCTCGTCGTCACCGAGGCACGCATCTGGGCGCGTGGCGCCGAGACACATTGGGACGCGCCGCCTTCGGTGGTTCTGGGCAGCAATGGCTTCGACCTCGTGGTGGGGCAGTCGCTGGCTCCCCCACCCAGGTCGGTTCGGTGGTCCAGTTCGTACCCGCCGACGCCATCGCCCTGCCGCCCCGCACGCCCTCGGTGGTGGACGCGATGAGCGCCGTTTTCGCGAGTGTGCTCGAACATCTTCGTGTCGCGACTCCGTGTGCCCGGATAACCCTGGTCTGTCCGACCGAATGGGGCGCGAGCCGTCGCGGCGTGCTCGATCAGGCGGCGCGCCGCGTCGCCTCGGATGTCGTGTTCGAGGACATCGCGGTTCGTTCGGTCGCGTCGGACGAGGGCACCAGCCACAGCCGGCGAACGCTGGTACTGGAGTTCGGCGCACTGGCCACCACGGCGTCGGCGGTCATCCGAAGCCATCGCGGCGTGCACATCGAATCCTGTGAGCACGAGCCGACGCTCGCGTTGGCCGAAATAGACACCGACGGAACGGGATTCGTCGCTCTGTGCGGCCTGATCACTCGATTGCTCGACAGCGGCCCGATCGACCTCGTGCAAGTGGTAGGTATCAGCGCCCCTGGGAAGCTGGACTTGCTCCGTCGGGCCGTCCAGCAGTCCATAGGGGCCGATGTCGAGCTGCGTCCCGTCGCCGGTCCCGATCTCGTCCGAGGGCGTGGGGCCGAGCCGGGTGATCGACGCGAAGTGCCCACCGCACCCACCGAGTGGATGCGACCGCTGCGCGAGCGTGCCGCGGCACGGCAGCCCCGCTATGGCAGTGCGCGTATCGCGATCGCCGCGCTCGCGGCCGTGGTGGTCGTCGCGCTGACGATCGCCGGCGCGGTGGTCCTGTCCGGTCACCGAGGCGAGGAGACGGTAGCGGCGCCCGGCGCGGAGGCGCCGTCGCCGACCGCCGCGCCGTCGCCGGGCGCCCCACCGGCCGAAGCGGCGCCGGAGGCTTTCGGCCGAATCCGGTTTCGAGTTCCTCCCGGCTGGCGCCTTGCCCAGTCGCCCGATACGGGACGTGCTCGTGTCGATCTGGTGCCCGAGGCCGCTGCTCGGCAGCGGATCACGGTGATGCAGGCACCGCTGACGGCGTCGTCCAGTTACGCACAGGTCGCGGCGAAGCTGGAAGCACAGATAGCGCAGCGCCCACCGGGCGTACTGACCGACTTGCAGCAGGACGTCATGTTCGGCGGCCGTTCCGGTCTGGCCTATCTGGAACATCCCGGAGACGGCTCAACCGTCCGCTGGCATGTCCTGCTGGAGTTCGGAATTCAGGTCAGCATCGGCTGCCAGTACGCGGGAGACGAATGGGGTCAATTGGAAGCCCCGTGCTCGCATTTCGGAGATACCGTCCGCGTCGTCCCGTGACGGCGCAGCGACACCCGCATGAGCGGACACGCTGCGGTTCAACATGATTCGAGCCCCCGGCACCGAAGTACCGGGGGCTCGAATCAGCCGAGACGGGATCTCAGAAGAGGCCCGCCAGCGCGGTGTCGGTACCCTGCAGGTCGGAGTTGCCGCTGCTGACCAGCTTGCCCGCGCTTTCCAGCGTGGTGTTCAGCTGGGTGACCTGCGTGTTCCACTGGGCCTGCAGCGAGGCGAACGCGTCGTTCGCGTCACCCTTCCAGTAGTTGGTCACGAAGTCGGTGACCTGCTTGTGGAAATCTTCGAGCATGGTCATGACACTGCGCGCCTCGGCCACGATGGCCTGGGCGCCGGCCTCGACCTCGCCGAAGTTCGAAGCAATCCGACCGGGATCGTTCGCTACCATGGGGAGCTCCTTGTTGTCTGTGGTTCGGCTATCGGATCAGGGAAGGTCCAGGCTGGAGGCCTGCGCGGCCACCTGCTGGGCGAACTGCTGGTCCTGATCGGCGAACTTCCGTCCGGCGTGGGCGAGCTTGTCCGACGTCTGATCCAGCTGGTCGTTCAGCTTCCGCGCCTGCGCGAAGTAGCTGTCCATGAAGGTGTCGAACGCCTGACGGGCCGCACCGCTCCAGGTGGCGGTGGTCTGATCCGACTTGCTGTTCAGTGCGGTGATCGCGGTCTGCAGATCCTGGTGCCGCTGCCGGCAGTTGTCTACAAACTTCGAGATCGCCTCTTCGCTCGCTTCGAGCTGTCCTGCCATTTCGGCTCCTTTCGGTTCCCGTCTCGGCCAACGGCGGAAGCCTCAGTTGGCCTGTACATCTTGATTGGACGCGGAGCGGGTCTGATCGGTTCCATCCGACTCGAGAAAGTTCGGTATCGCCCCACGGGATCAGGGCCCTGCGCCCCTCAGCCCGGCTCGTCCGTAGATTTCGGCGGCCGCGCACGGGCCTGCTCGGAAGACCACGATGCGATCCGGGTCTGCATGATTTGTAACGCCAGCGCTCGGCTCCCCTCCTTCCCCCTGCTCGCTGCTGTAAATGATCGGCGAGTGGGCTGGCTGCGGTACACCTTACCGAACGCCTAAGTCCGCCGCTACCAGCAGATTGACGAAAGCCGGTGGTCTCGTAAACCGAAAAGTCCAGGAGGCCTTGCGTTCCGCGGACGGGTCACTTCACGCGATTGCGCAGCACCGGCACCAGACGGTCGAGCAAAGTCTGCTGGGAGGACGCGCTCCAGTCGCGGACCGCGGCGACGGCCGCGGGATCATCCAATGGAATCACCGTGGCGCGGGTGCCCGCCACCTGGTACGGAAGGCCGAGCAGGCCACCGCCGCCTGCCTTTTCATCGCTGCGCACGGCCAGTACGTAGCCGTCCGCCGCGACATCCAGCCGGTTGGACCCGGTCAGCTCGCGCGGCGATGCCTCGTCGCCCGTACGCCGGTAGTTGAGGTTGTAGACGAACCCGAGATCTTCCAGGAACTCGGTCTGCGGGGTGCCGCCCAGAAAGATCGAGACCTGCGAACCGCGCGGCACGTCGACCATCGTGATCGTCTTGCCTCGGAACACCGGATTGTCCGCCCGCGCCCGATCCAGTGGCGACAGGGCTGCCGTGCTGCTCGGTGCGGCGACGGCCGGTGCGGGTGCGTTCTCTTCGCGATTCAGCGCCCAGATGCCGATGCCCGCGGCGAGTGCGACGGTCACGACCCCCGCGGCCGCCGCGAGCAGCCAGTTCTTCCGCGTCTTCGGCGCGGGTCGCGCGGCGCCGCCTTGCCCGGAGACGGCGACGCGGGGATCGGTCCCCGGCCGCGGATCGAAGACCTGGATGGGATAGGTGGGAGAAGTGTTGGTGGTGACCGGGTTGTAGCCGGGAACGAGAGCGCCTGCCGCCGCATCGGTGAATTCCCGGCAGCTGTTGAATCTTTCGGCCGGATTCTTCGCCATGGCTCGGGCGAAAACGTGGTCGATGGCGGGCGGCAGGCCGGGGTTGACCGCGGTCGCCAGTGGCGGGGGCTCATGGAGATGCCCCATCATCACCAGCGCGGGTTGCGTGCCCGGGTAGGGGTTTCGCGCGGTGAGCAACTTGAAGAACGAGCACGCCAGGCTGTAGACGTCGGCGCGATGATCGAGCGGGCTGCCGGTGAGCTGCTCGGGCGGAGCGTAGGCGATGGTCGCGACGAAACTGCCGGTCTGCGTGAGTTCGGTGGTGTCGTCATTGGCTTTGGCCACGCCGAAATCCGTGAGCAGTACGCGTTCTTCTTCGCCATCGGCAGGGGCGGACAGCAGGAAGTTCGCCGGTTTCACGTCGCGGTGCAGCAGGCCCTTACGATGCGCGTAATCGAGACCTTTGCCGACTTCGGTCGTGATGCGCAGTGCGCGCAGCGGATTCATCGCATGCGGATCGCGCGCCAGCTCGGCGGCGGCATCGGTGCCGTCCACGTATTGCATCGCGATCCACAATTGGCCTTGTTCTTCGCCGCGGTTGTAGACCGAGACGATGTTCGGATGATCGAGTCCGGCGGCGAGATTGGCTTCGCGCTCGAAGCGGGTACGGAACTCGTAGTCGCGGCTGAGTTCGCCGCCGAGCACCTTCAGCGCGTCGGTTCTGGGCAGGCTCGGATGTTTGGCCAGATACACCGTGCCCATACCGCCCGCGCCGAGCACTCGCATGATGCGGTACCCGCCGACGATGGTCCCGGGGCTAATCGCCATGTGCACGATCTCCTGACTCCACGCGGGCCGCCGACGTTCGCCGGGCAGCATACTCGACCGGTTTCGCGACGAAAGTCCGGCATTATCGGCTGTTCGCGAAGACGGAATATTGCGCGGCGGCACGCTGCTGAGCGTCCAGCAGTTGATTGGCCGCGACGAATCCGACGTATTCCTTGTACGCGACGACGCAGGTGAACCGCCTGTCGTCGAAAAGTCCGGCGCGGTTCTCCACGCAGGCCGAATCGGGCAGGTGCGGCGGGGGATCGGCCGGGCCCGCGACCACCGTGGGGGTGATGCGTTCCGTGGTGATCTTCCGCGCCGCTTCCCGGCTCGGTGTGCGGATCACCACTGTGTCGCCGGAGACGGCGAACTTCTCGGCGCCCATCGCCGTGAAACGCTGTTTCGCGTATTCGCGGTCTTCGGCGTATTGCATGATGCCGCGCAGACCGAACAAGGCGTGCGAATCGTCGTAGCTGGGGGATTGGACCCCGGCCGGATTCAAGGTGCGGCTCAGCAGATGGTCGGGATCCCAGGGCAACCGCAGCATCTCTTCCTCGGTCAGCGGAGACAGCTGATCGAGCAGTGGCAGCTGAACGTCGAAAGCCTTCTCCGCGAGAGCGACAAGGGCGTTGCGGTCGGGAGCGTTGGCCGAGACGAGGAATGCCACCACATAGGAGCCGTGCGCCAGCATCGCGCGCAGGAAGGGGGAGCCGGGACGCCAGTGCGCTCGCGCCTGTGGCTGCCGCGGCAGCGTGACCGGCTCGTTCTGGTCGCGGTAGGCGCCGAGATCGGCGTCGTAGAACTCGGTCGCGGCCTGACGGGCGCGCTCCGGGTCGGGGAACTGCATGACGATCGTGCCGACGGTGGTGGAATTGGGCCGGGGCTTGGTCGGCCACCCGGACGCGATCAGGCTGACATTCTGATCCGAGCCGTTGGTGTGGAACCCGTACATCATCCGGTTCCGTTCCGCGATCGGCCGCATATCCTCTTGGCGTCCGAGTTCGCCGGGCAGCGTTCCTCTGCTGATGCTCGACGGCGTCCAGCTGTACTTCATTCTCGGGTCGATGTCGTAGGCCGACGCGACGTGATCGGCCAGCCGCATGGCGGCGACCTTTCCCATGTCGATGAACAGCGGTTGATAGTCGTCGTCGTGCGCGTTCGGCGGTTCGGTGGGGTAGTTGCCGGTGTCGAGATCGCGAATGTCGATCTCCCCCGGCCGTGCGGTTCCCCCGAGCGTCGAACCGCAGCCGGTGACGATCGTGGCGGCCACCGTGCACGCGAGTACGACAGCGGCGGTGCGGAAGAATGTCATGCGGCGTTCACCAACAATGCGTACTGGGCGGAGATGCGTTGTTGCGCGTCGAGCAGTTGATGCGACCACGCGAACGCCGCGTAGCGGTCGTAGGACACCGAGCAGTAGAACCGGACGACCACCGTCTTGGTGCCGATGTACTCCTTGCAGTGCGCGGCGGGCAGGCCCTTCGGTGACTCGGCTCCGCGGAACTTCTTCGTCAGCCCACCGCGCTGCTCACGCAGCTGTGCCGCCGCGGCGGCGTCGCGGGTGCGGAACAGATCGGTGCCGTCGGTGGCGTACCGATCCACTCCGGCCGCTTCGATGATCTTGCGATCCTCGGCCGAATCGGTGGTGAAGTGCAGCGCGCCGTGCCCGGTGTACGCACCAGGGGGATCGATCCAGGAGTCTTCCCGTGGCCGCGGCAGCGCCCGGTTCAACATGCCGTCCATATCGACCGGCACCGTCATCAGCTGGTCGACCGGGGTGGGGGTGAAGCGGCCGATCGCCGGGACGACGGTGTCGAGGCTCTTCTCGACCAGGGTGAGCAGTTCGGGCAGGTCCACCTTCTCCAGGAAGACCTTCACGTAGTCGTAGACCCAGGTGTAGACGACGAACTTCCCCGTGGCGAACCACGATCCGATCGACTGATCCTGTGGCTGCCAGTGCGCGTGCGCGGCGGGGTACTTCGGGATCTGCACCGGCGTGTTCCGGTTGTTGGCCTCGAAGTCGACGCGTTCCAGCGCGGCCGCGGCCGCCGCGGCCTTCTGCTCGTCCGGGAAGATCAGCACGGCGTTGACCAGGTCGGTGCCGCGGTTGTCCGGCGCGCTGCCCGCGCTGCTGAGGAACCCGGCGACGAAATCCGGTGCCGCCTCGGCGAATCGGGAGACGTCCATGATCCGTCCCAGCGAACCCTTCGGCTCGATGAACACCTTGGCGATCGACGGATTCGCGGAGACGAACGCGGGATCGATGTCCGACGGCATGGGAACGAAGTTCGCCAGCCGCTCCGCCTCGATCATGCGCGCCTGTTCGGGATTCTTCGCCGTTCCGTACGCGCGTGGCGTCGTCGCGTAATTGCCCACGTCGAGCTGCGCCAGATCGACGGGCCGCGTGGCCTTCTCCGTTCCGGCCTCGTCGCCGCACGCGCCGCCGCCCAAGGCGACGGCACAGGCCAGCACCAGGGCACCGGCGGATCGAATCGGTCTCGGCATCGCGCCGTGCTGCACTCTTCCCTCCCCTGACTGCGGTAGTTGCGCCGGATCCTACTTCGGCCCACCCGCGGCCAGGATCGCGAAAGCGCTGGGCGCCTACCGCCGCCGATCTCAGAAACTGTTCGCCAACAGTGCGTACTCCGCGGCGACCTTCTGCCGCACGTCCGGTTCCTTATCACTGGTGACGACTCCGACGTACCGCTTGTACGCGACGTAGCACCGGTACTTGTACTCCCGGTCCGGGTCACCCTTGCTGTTGAGTTGCAGGCACTTGGCGCCGGGGATGTCCTTGGGAGCGCCCAGCGGATCGTAGTGCGCGCCTTCGCTCTCCAACAGGCCGGTGACCAGTTTCTGGGCGGCGGCCGCGTCGCGGGTGCGGGCGACGTAACTGTCGTCGAGCAGGCCGATGTGGTCCACGCCCGCTTCCTCGACCAGACGCAGGTGTACCGACTCGTCATCGGCGCGGTGCACCGTGTGATAGCCGCCGTAGACGGCGAAGGTCGCCGGATCCGGCACGCGGTTCTTGCGGTCGGCGACCGCGACGCGGGCGAGCAGGCCGTCGGGATCGGCCTTCAGGGTGTCGAGCTTGTTCACCGGGGTCGGGGCGAATTTCTCCAGCTGCGCGACCTCGGCGGCCAAGGTCTTGTCGACCCATTTGACCAGGTCGTCGGCTTCCGCCGTCGGACGCTGGATGAACAAGGAGATGACGAATTCCTTGTACGCCATGAAGGTGCCGACGTTGGCAACGCCCGGCCGCCAGTGGATGTAGGAGTCGGGATACTTCGTCGACGACAGCTTGCGGTTGTCCGGCGATACGGCGATGTCGACGTCCTCGAGTTCACGGGCCGCGAGCTTCGCGGTGGCCTCGTCGGGGAAGCGGAACACCGCGTTCGTGACCGCGGTGGCTTGCGGCGCCGGATTGGACTGGCCGGCCGGATCGGGACGGTCGGCGCCGCTGGCGGCGTATCCCACGACCAGCTTGCGATTGTCGAGCACCGGCCTGGACACCTTGGCCACGAAGTCGAGCGCCTGCTCGGCGTCCTTGACGACGGTGCTGCCGCGGCCGAACTTCAGTGTGGAGTCGATGCGCACGGTGGGGACCACGGCATCGGACATCCGCATGCCCTCCAGCAGCGCGCCTTTGCCTGCCGAATCCTGGTTGAACTGGTGCTTGTCGACGGGATAGGTGCCGACTTCCAGCTTGCGCACATCGATCTCACCCGCGGTCGGTGTGCCCTGCACGCCTGCGCAACCGGCCAGCATCCCTGCCAGTGCCAGGCAAGACGCCGTGAGCGCGATGCGTTGCGTCCGAACCATCTCAGGCCCCTCGTTCCTCCCGTTGCTGACACTGAAGTTACCCGACGGAGGCCGGGGAGGGGGACCGATGCGCGTCGTATTGCAATACCCTTGTCGGTGTGGCGACGACCTTGCACTGCACCCCCGGTGAAGGCCGATACCGGTGAAGGATCGGCAGGTCGAGGTCGTCGTCGGCAGTCACGCCGTGGCCAGGGTCGCGGGCGCGGTCGTGGTCGTCGCGCACCGCAAACCCGGTCGGCCGACTCAGGACTCGCCCGCCGTCGTCGCGCTGGAATCGCTGGCCGAACTGGTGCGCGACGCGACCGATCGCGAGCCGGGCGGACCGGGCGCCCTGGTGGCGCGGCAGGCGACGCGCTGGCTGATGAAGCAGGCCGAGCAGATCAGCCCGGGCGAGCCGATCGACTTCGGTATCCTGTCCACCGCCGAGCACGGCGGTGTGGCGATCTTCCTGCACGGGGCGATCACCGCCGTGCTGGCCGGTGATGGTGTGCTGGAGCGATATCGCGGCAGCGACGCGGCCTTCACGGTGGATCGGGTCGCGGCGGTTCCGGCGCGGGCGGCGGCGCTGTTCGTCGACGACGCGAAGGGCCGTATCCCGGATCTGCCACCGGAGCGCGGCATCGGCAGGCTGGTCGAGGGCATCGCTCAGGCAGGTGGCGCGATCGTCTGGACGGAGGGCTCCCGCACCGGTCCGTCGACGAACGGCGGGGAGCCCGGTTCCGCGGGCGCGCACTGGCGCCCGGAGACGTCTCCGCTGCCGACGGCGCGCGTCGACCACGAGCCGTCCGCCGAATCGCAGGAGCGGCCGCAGCCGCGACCGCCGCGATACCCGACGGCGCCGTCGACCGCGATGCTCGACGCCCAGACGGAGCAGACGCCGATCGACCCGCACCACGCGCCGACCCAGCTGGGCGGCACCAATCCCGCGCCGCGGCCGGACCCGGAGCTCCAGCGCCGGCTGGAGGCGACCGCGAAGGCCACCGCGCTGACGGTCAAGGTGATGGGATTCAAATGCGCGCGAGCGCATCCCAGCGATCCGCGGGCGGCGTTCTGCACCGTCTGCGGTATGCCGGTCGACCAGACCCAGGCGCTGATCGAAGTGGTCCGCCCGCCGCTGGGCATGCTGATCCTGGACGACGGCATGACCTACATGCTCGCCGCGGACGCGGTGATCGGTCGCGATCCGGAGCGCTCGCCCGCCGCGGAGAGCGGACTGGTCCCGCTGCGGGTCGACGACGCCTCCGGTGGCATGTCCAGGGCGCACGCCGAGATCCGCTTGGTGAACTGGGACGTGACGGTGGTGGACTGCGGTTCGACCAACGGAACCCGCACTCGCCTGCCGGGCTACCGCGACTGGGTGCGCCTGGCGCCGCGCCAGTCCATGGCGCTCGTACCGGGCACCGAGATCATGCTCGGCAACCGCGTGCTGCGCTTCGAACTGGCCGCGCCGCCGCCGTTCGGCCGCTGAGCCCGCGCTAGGAATAGCGCGCGGCGCATACGCTTTCGCCGTTCAGGACTCCGGCGCGGAAGGCCTCGATTCGGGAGAAGCCACTCGGCACGGTCTTGCCTTGGGCGTCACTCGCGGCCAAGCCGTCGGTGAGCAGCCCCGACACCGCCTCGTCCAGATCGCCTGCGGCGAGCTTGATATCTCCCTGACTGACCGGTCGCCCGGATTCGGCGAGCTTGCCGGTGACCACTCCGGACAGACAGGCCGCGCGCAGTCCGGTTTTCGCGCCGACCAGGCTCTGGCCGCGGCTCTGCTGGACGGCCAAGGTGTACCGGGAGATGAACACGATGTAGCCGTTGTAGTCGCCGGTCACCTTGAGCGGCAGCGGGTCGTCCGCGCCGGAGCTCGAGGTGCCGCGCTCGGCGAGAGCGGGGATGTCGGTGGCGATCGTGTTCTCGGCGGGGCAGTACGAGACCGGTTCGGTCACCACACCATCGGGGCAATCGATCTTCGCACGCGAGTAGTCGTAGGTCGGCTCGTGGCCGATCGGCAGAATGGCTTTGAGGGCTTTGGTGAGTTCGACCAGGGTTTGTTTGGTGATGGGGTACTCGCCGCGCCCGGTGTCGTCGCTGAAACTCTGCGGCAGATTCGCACGGCGCTGGTCGATCTCCTCCTGGTCGATGCCCTTGCATGCCTTGGGGCCGTCGGTGAAACCGATCTGCACCGCGGTGACCCGTTCGAAGGCGGAGCCGTGCACGCTCTCCGGGTCATCGGGGTCGGAGTCGCGGATGGCGACGGTGGCGGCGAGCACGGAGTTGAGACCGTCGGACGTATTGATCGTGAAGTGCGCGGCCTTGCCCTCGGCCACGTGCCGCATGAAAGCGCCCGCGAAGCAATCCGCCTGCTGTTCCTTGACGATCACCGGATCCTTCGGCCCGACGATCTTGGCCATGGTCTGCACCGCGTGCCCGTACTCGTGCGCGAGCACCATCACGACGGACATCTTCCCGAAGGTCTCCTCCATGGTGGGAAGCAGCACCGACCGATCCCAGCCGATGGAATTGTCCAGGCGACAGTAGGCGGCGTTGACCAAGCGGTAGGTGGACTCCTTGCAGAACTCGAGCGACTCCGGACGCCCGGCCTTGGCGCTCCAGGACAGCAGCTTCTCGACCGGCTTGAACTCGCCTTGGAACTCCTTGCCGAACTCGCCCCGCCAGTAGGTCTGGATGTCGTCGACGGCGTTGAGCGCCAGGGTGTCCACGGCGCCGCCGTCACCGTTGGCCGCGGTCAGCGTGCTGTCCGGGACGCCGGTGCGTGGGCCGCTGGGGCCGCTCGTGGTGGGCAACCCGGCAACCTTGAACGGATCGTCGTAGACGGAGACGGCCCGGCCGTCGACCACTCGAATACAGCCGCCGACCAGCAGTAGAACACTGAGCAACGTCGCAACCAGCGCGGTCGCTCGGACTCTCGGCAAGGCTCCCCCTAGTCGGCCGCTACAACGTTCACATCGGTCGCCGGATCGGGGCATTTGGCGCATCGGGGGCACCGCCGATGTCCGGGTGATGGAATAGTATCCGCTGCATGTCTTCACCGGGGGCGCAGACCATCACCGTGCGCCATGATGGAAACGAACGAGTATTCGATTCGAGCCAGCAGGTCACGATGGGCCGCGCGCCGGAGGTGACGCTTTTCGTCGACAGCCCGCTCGTCTCGCGTGTGCACGCGACGCTGGCCTGGCAGGGCAGCGCCTGGGTGTTGACCGACAACAAGAGCACCAACGGGGTGTTCGTGGACGCGCGCAGGCTGACCCAGCCGGTGTCGATCGACCGCCCCACGCAGGTCCGGCTGGGTGACGCGATCAGCGGCCCGCTGTTGCACCTGCTGCCCGCGAACCCGCAACCGCCGCACCGGCCTTCCGTGCGCCCGCCGCATCCGGCGCAGGCGCCGCACCCGGGCCCGCCCTCGCACGGAGTCCGGCGGCCCGCGCAGCAGTTCCAGCGTCCGCACTATCCGCCTCCGCAGGACGCACCGGCGCCCGCGGTGAACATCAACATGACGACCAGGGCGGACACCTCGAACATGCCGCCGGTCCGGGCCAGGGCGAGCACGGCGCCCGTCGCCCGCGCCGACCGGATCCCACAGACCGGTCTGAGCATCGGCCGCACCACAGACAATCAGATCGTCGTCAACGATCCGCTCGCCTCCCGCAAGCACGCCCGCCTGGTCGCCTCCGCCGAGGGTCTGGCCATCGAGGACCTCGGCTCGGCGAACGGCACGTTCGTCAACGGGCACCGTCAGCAACGGGCGGTGCTGCGCGAGCGGGACATCATCACCATCGGCAACGTCGACTTCGTCGTCCAGCAGGGCACGCTGGTGCACCGGCAGAAGCCGGTCGCCGAGCAGGGTCTCGCGGTGCACGGGGTCGGCTTCACCGTCGAGGGCAACAAGCAACTGCTCGTCGACGTGAACATGTCGGCCAGCCGCGGCACGCTGACCGCGCTGATCGGCCCGTCCGGAGCGGGTAAATCGACGCTGTCGCGCCTGATCGCGGGCACCACCCGGCCTTCGGGCGGCGTGGTCACCTTCGAAGGCCGCAATCTGCACGCCGAGTACGAGGCACTGCGTTCCCGGATCGGCATGGTGCCGCAGGACGACGTGCTGCACCGCCAGCTCACGGTGCGCCAGGCGCTCGGTTTCGCGGCCGAGCTGCGGCTGCCGAGGGACAACAGCAAGGAAGACCGGCAGAAGGTCATCGACGGGGTGCTGCAAGAGCTTTCGCTCACCGAGCACGCCGACACCAGGGTCGACCGCCTGTCCGGCGGTCAGCGCAAGCGCGCCTCGGTGGCGCTGGAACTGCTGACCGGCCCGTCGCTGCTCATCCTGGACGAACCGACCTCGGGCCTGGACCCGGCACTGGACCGCCAGGTCATGGTGATGCTGCGCGAACTCGCCGACGCCGGCCGCGTGGTGATCGTGGTGACCCACTCGGTGGCGCATCTGGACATGTGCGATCAGGTGCTGCTGCTCGCCCCCGGCGGCAAGACCGCCTACTGCGGCAATCCGGCCGGTGTCGGCGCGACGCTCGGTACCAGCGACTGGGCGGAGATCTTCGCCGATGTCGCGGCCAACCCGGATCAGGCGTTCGCCGCTTACCGCTCCCGGCAGGCGTCCGCGCCGCCGCCCCCGCCGCCCGTGCAGCCGTACGGGCCTGCGGGCAGTCCGCCGCAGTCCAGTCGCGGCAAGCAGTTCTCGACTCTGGCGCGCAGGCAGATCCGGCTGATCCTGGCCGACCGCGGCTATCTGACCTTCCTGGTGCTGCTTCCGTTCATCCTCGGCGGCCTGTCCCTGGTCGTGCCGGGGAAGAACGGTTTCCAGCGCGGCGCGTTGAAGGCGCTGCCCGATGGCACATTCGTGCCCGAAGGCGGAAGTGAGACGCAACAGTTGCTGGTGGTGCTGATTCTCGGCGCCTGCTTCATGGGCTCCACGCTCACGGTGCGCGACTTGGTCGGCGAACGGACCATCTTCCACCGTGAACGCGCCGTCGGGCTGTTGCCCTCGGCGTACCTGATGGCGAAGATCGCGGTGTTCAGCTTGACCGCGCTGCTGCAATCGGCGGTGCTGGTCGGCATCGTCCTCGCGGGTAAGAAGCGTCCGGGCCAGGGTGCGGTGCTGGCCTCCGGCAGTGCGGAGCTGTACATCGATATCGCCCTGACCGCGATCTGCTGTGTGGTCGTCGGGTTGCTGCTCTCGTCGCTGGCCAAGTCGAACGAACAGGTGATGCCGCTGCTGGTGGTGGCCATCATGTGCCAGCTGGTGATGGCGGGCGGCCTGATCCCGGTCACCGGGCGGGTCGTGCTGGAGCAGGTGTCCTGGCTGTTCCCGGCTCGCTGGGGATACGCGACGGGCGCGTCGACGGTGAACATTCGCGAACTGTTCCTGAACGCGCAGGCCGACACGCTCTGGCAGCACAAGGCGGAGATCTGGGCGTTGGACGTCGGCGTGCTGTTGCTGATCACCGTGGTGCTCGCGGTCATCACCTGGCGCCGGTTGCGACTGAAGAAGTCGGCCGCGTGACGCGGTTCGGACGGCCCGCCTTCGCCCCGGTCCGCGCGAGCGGCGCCCGGCGGCGTGGGACGGCGACGACGAGCATCTCGGCCGCGAACCGGGCACACTTATGCCTGTGACGGTGCGAGTAGGGGCAGTGCATCTCGGTTGGGATGTGGTGTCCGTGGCGGCCGGTGGCGGTGGCGTCCCCATCCGCCCGGTGCAGGTGGAGGGCATGTGGACGCCGCCGGCCTATCTGCTGGCGGATTCGTCGGGCCGGTTGCACACGGCGGGCGTGGAACGCAACAGACCCGATCTCGGGATGGCGATCGCCGACGTGCGCGACATCCTCGGGCATCCGCAGATCGTGGTCGCGGGCGCGACCTGGCCCGCGGAGCTGGTGTTCCGCGCGCGCCTGTACAACCCGCTCGCCGAGATCGGCAAGCACCTGCGCGGCAAACCGGACCTGGTGGCGTTGCCCTATCCGGACAGCTGGCCGGACGAGAAGATCGATGTCTACGCCTCGATGGTGGAACAGCTCGATGTCGTCGTGGAACCGCTGCCGGAGAGCGTCGCGCTGTCCGGCTACGTCCGCGCCCTCGGACTGGTGCACCCGCCGGACCGGGCCAGGCCGAACGGCATCGGCGCGACCGGTGTGTACTCCGACGGCCGCGGCATGCTGGTGGTCGCGGTGCACGGCGACGACGAGCAGCCCACCGAGTCGGTCGACGTCCCGGTGGACGCTGAGGCCATGCGCGACGCCAGGTCGGCGGACGACGTCGTGATCGAGGTCATGGCGGCCGCCCGATCCATCGGGGCGGACACCTCGACGGTCCTGCTGTCGGGCAACGTGCGTTTCAACGACGCGTTGCGGCTGGCCTTCCAGAACCATCTCGGGCACCGCCTGCACGTGGCCGACCATCCGATGCATGCGCTCGTCCTCGGGGCTGCGCATCTGCTGGTGAGCGATCCGGAGGCGGCCGAGCCGGAGTCCGCGGGCAGGCACGCCGAGCCCGCGCCCGCCGCGCCGCGCCCGGTGGAGGCGCAGTACCCGCCGCAGCAGACGGACGCGGGCAGGCGGGTGCCCGGCGTCCAGTACGGCCCGGGGTACCCGACCCAGCCCGACGAGACGACGACCAGGATCGGGCGCGACGAGGCGCCCCGCGGCCTGCCGCCGAACCTCGCCGAGCTGGGCAGCCGCTTCACCCGGCCGCCGAGCGCGCCGGACGAGCAGCAGGACGGCGGTCGTCCGCCCGGCGAGCTCGCTGGGCCGCCCGGTGGTCCGGTGCCGCCGCTCGGCGCGCGTACGCCCTATCCGGGCGCGCCGGAGTCGTCCTACCCGGGCCGGCCGCGGCAGGGACCATGGCAGGACCAGGGCGCCGAGCCCGACGACGCGGACCAGCACCGCAAGGGCAAACTGTGGAACAAGATGAAGGGCAACCTGTTCGGAGCCAACACCGTCGTCGGGGCGGTGGCGCTGGCGGTGGTCGCGCTTCCGTCCGGGAATCACCAGGTGGAGCTGACCGCGCAGCCGGTCGTCCTCGACGCGGGATCGGTCGTCGCGGAGGAGGGGGCCGGGGGTGAGCCGGTCGGGTGTCCGACCGCGCCCTACGCGACCACCCAGCCGAGACCAGGAGTCACCGCTACCCGGGGAAACCAGCGGGAAGCGGAGGACAGGGCCGCGCAGTGCGGGCGTCCGGACGTCGACACATTGCGCTACCTGGTCCCCGGCCCGCCCGGCGCCATCGACCTCGGCCCGCCGATCGAGATCTGACGGATTTCTTCCCGCGATACCCCACTGGTATGGTGGCTCGTTGGCGTGTGGAACGTCCGGCCGACTCCTGGTGAATCGGGTGGACGTCCGCCGAGTCCCGGGTCTCCACCGGCCGCCGGGAACACCTCGACCGCACGCTCGGCTGGCAACACCGACGACAGACAGGGAAGCACTGTGCCTACGTACAGCCCCAAGGCGGGTGACGTGACCCGTAAGTGGTACGTCATCGACGCCACTGACGTAGTGCTCGGCCGTCTCGCCGTCCAGGCAGCGAATCTGCTGCGTGGCAAGACGAAGCCGACCTACGCCCCGCACGTCGATGGTGGCGATTTCGTCATCATCATCAACGCCGACAAGGTTGCCATCAGCGGCAACAAGCGGCAGGACAAGCTGATCCACCACCACTCCGGGCACCCGGGCGGCCTCAAGTCGCGGACCGTCGGTCAGGTGTTGGAGAGCCGCCCCGATCGGCTCGTGGAGAAGGCCGTCAAGGGCATGATCCCGAAGAACAAGCTCGGCAACGCGATCGCGGGCAAGCTGAAGGTCTACGCGGGCCCGACCCACCCGCACGCCGCCCAGCAGCCCATTCCGTTCGAGATCAAGCAGGTGGCCCAGTGACCGCTCCCGAGGAATTCAACGAGGACTACGTCGAGGAATTCGACGCTGCCGAGGCTGTCGAGGACGGTGCGGGCTACGAGGAGTCCGAGGCCTCGGCGTCCTACGCTCCGATCGTGATCGACCGCCCGGTGCAGACCGTCGGCCGCCGCAAGGAGGCCGTCGTGCGCGTGCGCCTGCTGCCCGGCTCCGGCAACTTCGTGCTCAACGGCCGCACCATCGAGGACTACTTCCCGAACAAGGTGCACCAGCAGCTGGTCAAGTCGCCGCTGGTGACGGTCGAGCGCACCGAGTCCTTCGACGTGCACGCCCGCCTGGTCGGCGGCGGCCCGTCCGGCCAGGCAGGCGCCCTGCGGCTGGCCATCGCCCGCGCGCTGATCGAGGTCACCCCGGAGGATCGTCCCGCCCTCAAGCGGGCCGGCTTCCTGACCCGTGACCCGCGTGCCACCGAGCGCAAGAAGTACGGTCTGAAGAAGGCGCGCAAGGCGCCGCAGTACTCGAAGCGCTGATTTCGGCATCGTCGACCCTCCGCATCCGGCACTCTCGCGGTGCCGGACGCGGTACGGTCGACGCGGCAGCTGTACGAGAGCAGGCTCCCAGCGAACAGCTGGTCGCCTGCTCTCGCGCTATATGAAGACGCGGCGTTCGCGGGGCCTTCGTGGTGCACGAGCCGGTGCCTCCGGGGCCGGCGCCCACGCCACAGATCATCAATGAGGGGCGAGGTATGGGACGGTTGTTCGGCACCGACGGAGTCCGCGGGCTTGCCAACGAGTCACTGAGTCCGGAGCTGGCGCTGCGCGTTTCCGGCGCGGCCGCGCAGATCCTGAGCCGGGGCAAGAAGCGCGCGCTCGCGGTGGTCGGGCGTGACCCGCGGGCCAGCGGTGAGATGCTCGAGGCCGCGGTGACCGCGGGGCTGACCGCGGCGGGAGTGGACGTGCTCTCGGTGGGGGTGCTGCCGACCCCGGCCGTCGCCTACCTCACCGGCCTGTACGACGCCTGCCTCGGCGTGATGATCTCCGCTTCGCACAACCCGATGCCCGACAACGGGATCAAGATCTTCGCCGCGGGCGGCCACAAACTCGACGACGCGATCGAGGACCGGATCGAGGCGCTCGTGACCGCCGAGACGCCGTTCCGCCCGACCGGCGCGGGCATCGGACGGGTGCGCAACGCGGCGGGCGCGCGTGATCACGGGTCGGACATCCCGGATCAGTACAGCCTCGCGGGCACCCACGAACGCTATGTGGAGCACCTGGTGGAGGCGACCGGGCAGGACCTGTCCGGGCTGACCGTGGTGGTCGACTGCGCGCACGGCGCCGCCGCGGAAGTGGGGCCCGCCGCCTATCGCGAAGCGGGGGCGACGGTGATCGCCATCAACGCCGAGCCCGACGGTCTGAACATCAACGACGGCTGCGGTTCGACCCATCTCGACCAGGTGCGGGCCGCGGTGGTGGGCCACGGCGCCGATCTCGGGCTCGCGCACGACGGCGACGCCGACCGCTGCCTGGCCGTGGACGCCTACGGCAATGTGGTCGACGGCGACGCGATCCTGGCGATCCTCGCCCTCGCCATGCACGAGGCGGGCGAGCTGGCCGAGGACACCCTGGTCGCCACCGTGATGAGCAACCTCGGCCTGCACATCGCGATGCGGGCGGCCGGAATCAGCGTGCGCACCACGGCCGTCGGCGACCGTTACGTGCTCGAGGAGTTGCGGCGCGGCGGCTTCACGCTGGGCGGTGAGCAGTCGGGACACGTGGTGTTCCCCCGATACGGCACCACCGGCGACGGTATCCTCACCGGCCTGCGCCTGATGGCGCGGATGGCGCAGTCCCGGCGCAGCCTGGCCGATCTGGCGAGCGTGCTGCAGACCGTGCCGCAGATTCTGGTGAACGTGCCGGTCAACGACAAATCCGTGGTCGCACGCGCACCCGAGATTCGCGAGGCCGTGCTGGAGGCGGAGCGGATACTCGGCGAATCCGGGCGCGTACTGCTGCGACCCAGCGGCACCGAGGAACTGGTGCGGGTGATGGTGGAGGCCACCGACCCGGCCCAGGCGCGCCAACTGGCGGACGACCTCGCCAAGCGAGTCGCGGGAGTGTGATCGCTCGCGCGCCGTGAGTGCCGCGGCCGTGGGTCAGTGGGTTTCGGTGAGTACGCCCGCGTTCATGTGCCAGCGGCGGGTCGCGTGGACGGTGTCGAGCATGCGGCGGTCGTGGGTGACGAGCAAGAGTGTGCCGGTGAAGGATTCGACGGCCTGCTCCAGTTGTTCGATGGCGGGGAGGTCCAAGTGGTTGGTCGGCTCGTCGAGCACGAGCAGGTTCACGCCGCGGGCTTGGAGCAAGGCGAGGGCGGCGCGGGTGCGTTCACCGGGGGAGAGGGTGTCGCACGGCCGCAGCACGTGTGGGCCCCGCAGACCGAATTTCGCCAGTAGTGTGCGCACCTCCGCCTCCGGCCATTCCGGCAGTTCGATGCCGAAAGTGGTGGCCAAAGCCGTGGTTCCGCGGAACAGCCCGCGTGCTTGGTCGACCTCGCCGATCTCGACGCCGGAGCCCAGGCTCGCGGTCCCGGTGTCGGGCCGGAGTTTTCCCAGCAGCAGGGCGAGCAGAGTCGACTTCCCGGAGCCGTTCGCTCCGGTGAGCACGATGCGGTCGGCCCAGTCGACCTGGGTGGTGATCGGGCCGAGCGTGAAGTCGCCGCGGGTGACGGTCGCCCGGGACAGCGTCGCCACCACCGAGCCGCTGCGCGGGGCCGCGGCGATGCTCATGCGCAGGTCCCATTCCTTGCGGGGTTCCTCCACCACCTCGAGCCGTTCGATGCGGCGCTGGGTCTGCCTGGCCTTGGCGGCCTGTTTCTCGGTGGACTCGGCCCGCACCTTGCGGCCCGCCTTGTCCGAGTCGAGCTTCCTGGGATCGCGCGCCTTGCGGCGGGCGGTGCGGACACCGTGCTCGAGCCAGTTGCGCTGCATCTGCGCACGGGCCTCGAGGCCCGCTTTGGTGTCGGCGTACTCCTCGTACGCCTCGCGCGCGTGCTGCCGCGCGATCTCGCGCTCCATCAGGTACGACTCGTAACCGCCGTCGTACGACCCGACCTGCTGCTGCGCGAGATCCAGCTCCACGACGCGATTCACGGTGCGCGCCAGGAACTCCCGGTCGTGGCTGATCACCATCAGCGGCACCCGAACACCGGCGACGAACTGCTCCAGCCGGGCCAGGCCGTCCAGGTCCAGGTCGTTGGTCGGCTCGTCCAGCAGCAGGATGTCGAAGCGGGACAGCAGGACCGAGGCCAGTCCGGCGCGCGCGGCCTGACCGCCGGACAGACCGGTCATGGGCGTGTCCAAGCCGCTGGGCAGGCTGTCCGCGAGGCCGAGATCCGCGGCGATCTCGTGGGCACGCTGGTCCAGATCGGCTCCGCCGAGGGCGAGCCAGCGCTCCAGCGCGGGGGAGTACTCGTCCGGCCCGCCGTCGGCGAGGCGCTCGGCCGCGGCGTCCATCGCGGCCTGCGCCTCGGTGACTCCGGTTCGGCGGCCCAGGAATTCGAGGACGGTCTCGCCGTCGATCCGCTGCGCCTCCTGGGCCAGATAACCGACCGTCGCGTCCGGGGGACTGAGCGTGATGCTGCCCGTGGGTGCGTGCCGGTCGGCGAGCATGCGCAGCAGCGTCGACTTGCCCGCGCCGTTCACGCCGACCAGGCCGATCACGTCGCCCGGCGCGAGGGTCAGATCCAGGTCGGCGAACAGCGTGCGCTCGCCGTGGCCGGCCGACAGGCCGCGGGCATGCAGAGTGGTGCTCACCAGCACGAGTCTGCCGTGCTCGGGGTCGCACCCTGAGATCGACCCCGGGAGAAATCAGGGTCGGTATCCGTCACCGGACCGATGGCGGGGCCTGCGGAGACGGGCACAGTGGAGGACGTAGCGATCACCGCACGAGAGGGAAGACCAATGACCGCCCCCACCCGCCGTTTCACCCGCTCCACCCACGACAAGTGGATCGCAGGCGTCTGCGGTGGCATCGCCGAGTACCTCGGCTGGAACGCCAACGTCGTCCGTCTGCTGTTCGTGGTGTCGTGCCTGCTGCCCGGTCCGCAGTTCGTCATCTACCTGGTGCTGTGGCTGTTGATGCCGAAGAAGTGAACCCGCGGGGGCTGCGTCGAGCCCGCGCGAGTGACAGGATGGAACGATGCCGCTCGAGCGGCGCCGCACCACCGGTTCGAGTCCTGCTGAGGAGGGGTCATGATCACCTCGAGCGAATTCCCAGGCCTGGATTTACTCGGCATCGACGCGTCCTCGTCACTGGACGGCCTGGGTGCGATCGAACTGCACCATCCGACGCAGGGCATCGACGGCGACGGCTCGCTCGACACCATCACCACCACGGGTGACGAGGCGATGCAGGTCTGGACCGACTACGACCACGACGGCTTCGCCGACCACGTCACCGTGGTGGAGAAGGACGGCGACTACGCCGCATGGGAATTCCACCGCCATCCCGACGGCACCTCCGAGTGGGTCCGCACCGACAAAGGCAAGATCGGCAGCTGACCGAATCCGCGAGAGCGGAATTCGGGGGAACCGAGTGTCGCTGTGTTGCGTCGAAGGAAGTACGGCGGCATTCCGGCGCGAACGAGATCCGCGTCGGCGCAACGACACTACGAGGACGGAGGGGAGTCGTGGGCGGGTCGGAAATGGTCGGAGTCCGGACGGGGGAGCTCGGTGCCCTCGGCAGCGACTATCGCAGATCGGCGGACGCCGTCCGCGATCAGGCGAAGCGAGTTGCCGATCACCTGTTCGGCATGGGTGGCGAGGCGGGCCGGAACTACGCGCCGCAGGGAATCGCGGTGCATCAGGGGCTGGAACGGATCGGTTCGTGGCTGCGTAACTGGAGTGACGCCACCACCGCGACCGCCGACGCGCTCGGCGCCGCCGTGGTGGCCTACGCCGAGACCGACCAGCAGCGCGCCTCCGAGACGAACAAGACATGAGACCGCCGAATGACATGTGCTCGCACCGGCGACGCCGCACATTCGAGGAGTCGGGATCATGACGGTTTCCTGGCAGGGCAAGTCGATCGACACCCTCCTGGACGAGGGCAGCGCGGGATTGCAGTACTGGATCCAGTTCCTGCCGTTGTACGAGGCGGCGTTCGGCGGCAACGGGGGGCGCGGTGACGTCGGCAAGCTGCTGGCGATGTACGACGAGCAGCGCGGCGTGCGGTTGGAGAAGCTGGAGCAGACAGGGGAGGCGCTGAAAATCGCTCTGTCCGAAGTGGACCGGCAATGGGACGCGCAGCAGAGCTACGCCCGTCGGCTGCCCGAACTGTGGCAGGGACCTGCGGCCGCCGCGGCGCTCGATATGCTCGGCAAACAATCGGTCCTGGCCGACGAGGACCGGCAGCACGCCAGGGCCGCCATGACCGTGATCGCGGACATGGCGAGCTCGCTGCGGTCGGCGGTGGCCGCGAAGGCATTCGCCACCCGGGAGCTGCTGGAGGGGCCGGTAGGCGGCAGCAAAGCGGTTGCGATCGACGGTAAGACGCCGGAAGAGGTGAAGGTCATCGTCGACGTGCACAACGCACGCGAATGGATCGACGCGGACCAGGTCCGGGAACTCGGCCGCATCTTCCCGGCTCTCGCCGTGCCGGAGGACAAGATCAACAAAAGCGTGCTCGGTTTCATCAACTCCGACAGTAGGAATCTGCTCACCGGCGCGTACGGCGACCGAGTGCGCAGCGTCACCGAGGAGTGGCTGACCAAGACGTTCAAGCCGGACTTCGACCGCAAACTGGCGTCGTACGTCGACGTCTGCGCCGAGGTCGATCGACTGTTCACCGACCAGTACAAGAACCTCACCGACGCATTGGCGCAGGTGTCCGAGCAGTCCTACCCGCGTCCGGAAGGCCCGTCGAAACCACAACCCGGAACACCGGTCGATCAGGACAAGCCGCAGGTGACAAGTGCCCCCGGGCCGCCGGGCGCGCCCGCCGCCACGGTCCCGGCGAGCACGGCGCCGAGCACCGTTCCCGCGTGGACCACACCGGACTCGCCGACCACGCCGAGTACCCCGAGCGCACCCAGCGTTCCGACCGCCCCCGCGCTCAGGATGCCCGCGCTCGACGGTCTCGCCGCACTCAGCCAGGTGGCGCGGGAATTCGTGCCGGTGGCAACGGGTCTCGGCCAGGCGGTGGAGCAGGGCGTGTCCGCGCTGAGCGGGATCATCAAGAGCGGTGTCGACGACGCGATCGAGAAGCTCGTGCACAGCGCCGATCCGCAGCGTGCCGAAGCCGAGGACCGCAGCGAGGAAGCGCGGAACGAGAAGTTCCACGCCGAGGCGGAATTCGATATCGGCGGTCAGCATGTGAAGTTCGAGATGGGGCCGGACGGCCGGTTGGCACTGCTGCTCTCCGATGCCACGGGTGCGGAGCGGCAGTTCACCCTCGAGCTGAACGAGCACGGCATACCGGTCATCTCGACGACCGAGCCGGAAGCCGACAACGCAGAGCCTTCGGCGCCGGAGGCGCTTACGCCGGAGTCCCGGAACGAGGAGTCGCCGGTGCCGGAATCTCAGGAGGACGAGAAAGCGCCCCCGCCAGGCTCGGAACCGGACGCCGGGGACGGCAGGCCCGGACTACCGAGCGGAACCTTGCCGGGCACTCGGCGTGAAGAGGACGGCGAGCACTACCCGAAGCCGATGCCGGAACAGGGCGAGGCGGAGCCGGACGCCCCTGTGGACAGCGGCGCGGAACTCGCCGAAGCGGGGCCGCTGGACGCGGGGTTCGCCGAGGCGGGTCCACTGTGAGCCCGGTCGGGACGAGGTCGCACACCGGATGAGCGAGGAGGCGCAGCATGGTCGACTACGCCGAGGAAGCGAGGCAACTCGCCGCCGAGAATCAGCGCCGCATGTCGCTGCTGCTCGGCGAGATCCAGGCGATCAACGAGCAGACCGCGGCGACCGGCCGGGAATTCACCGACCGGCTGACCGCCGATATGGCCGAGTTCTGGGTGACGCACGCCGCCGACCTGGACAAGGCCGCCGCCGCGGCGGAGGAGCAGCAGCGGCTGCAAGACGAAGCACAGGAGCAGCGCGCGGCCATCGCACGGTCGATGGCCGCGCGCCGGGCCAATCGAACGGTGACGCCGGTCGACGAGGAGGACGAGGAGGCCAAGTTCTACCAACGCAAGAGCTGGCTGATCTGACCGGCGAGCCTCCGGGCCGGCCGGCCTGCTATCGCCGCAGCAGCGCGGCGAGCTGGCCGACCTTCAGCTTCGGCGGCTCCTTCTCCTGCGGCGCCGCCGGGTCGACGACGGTGGTGTGCGGGATGACCTCTTCGGGATCGGCGAAGGCGCGGTAGGTCTTGTCGCCCGCCAGCGTGGCGAGCAGGTAACCGGCCAGCAGGGCGCGGGTGGTGCGGGCGGTCTTCGACTCGTGCTTCCCCGCACCCACGGCGGCGAGGACGCGTCGTCCCTCGATGATGCCGTTGTGCGACGCCTTGTCGATGGCGCGCAGGATCGCGGGGCCGCCCCACGCGGCGGCCAGCGGGATGGCGTTGGAACTGACCGAGGTGATGTCGGTCGCGCCGGCCAGGATCAGCGCGGGAACGTCCAGCCCGGGTGCGGCGGCTTCGGCGGCAGGCGCCGTCGGCGCGGGGAACAGCGCCGCGACGGTGGCGACGTCGCGACGACCGGCGGCGATGACCGCGGCGCCCGCGCCCATGCCGTGTCCCGCCAGGGCGAGGCGCTCCGGATGCACGCTGATCTCGCCGTCACCGAGGCGCACACCGGTGCAGATATCGAGGGTGGTGACCAAATCGGCGGCCAGCCCCAGATGTGACGGAATCGGTCCGCGCTCGGTGTCGGGCGCGGCGGCCACGATTCCCCACGAAGCGAGGTGTTCGAGCAGCGTGCGGTAGTGGCTCGCCCCGGTCAACCAGCCGTGTCCGAACGCGACGGCGGGTAGATTCCGCCCCGCCTCGGGCGTGAACACCACCCCCGGCTGGCCGGCGATGGCCAGGTTGCCGCGCAACACGCGGTGCGGGCCCCGGCTGGTCAGGGTGCTCAATAGCGATTTCACAGACGCCGACACGACGTGAACGTTATCCGATAAGTAGTGTGGTGAGCCATGTGCGGAATCGTGGGGTACGTCGGGTACCGAGACGCGCTCGGCGTCGTCGTTGACGCGTTGCGCCGCATGGAATATCGCGGATACGACTCCGCGGGTGTGGCGATCCTGGACGGCGCGGGTGCGCTGGCGGTGGAGCGCAAGGCGGGCCGCCTGGCCAATCTGGAGGCCGAACTCGCCGAAGCCGGGGACGATCGCTTCACGGGCACCACGGGCATCGGGCACACCCGCTGGGCCACGCACGGCGCGCCGACCGACCGCAACGCGCACCCGCATCGGGACCACAGCGGCAAGGTCGCCGTCGTGCACAACGGCATCATCGAGAATTTCGCACCGCTGCGTCGCGAGCTGGAGGACGCCGGGGTCGAGCTGAGCAGCGATACCGACACCGAGGTCGCGGTGCACCTGGTGGCCCGCGCGTACGCCCATGGCCCGACCGCCGGTGATTTCGCGGCCAGCGCGCTGTCCGTGCTTCGCCGCTTGGAGGGCGCGTTCACGCTGGTCTTCACGCATGCCGACCATCCGGACATGATCGTGGCGGCGCGCCGCTCCACTCCGCTGGTGGTTGGCGTCGGCAAGGGCGAGATGTTCATCGCCTCGGATGTCACGGCGTTCATCGAGCACACTCGGGAGGCGGTCGAGCTCGGTCAGGACCAGGCCGTGGTGATCACCCTGGACAGCTACCGGGTCACCGACTTCGCCGGCGACGACGCGAGTGCGCGCACCCGCCCGTTCACGATCGACTGGGACCTGGCCGCCGCCGAGAAGGGCGGCCACGACTACTTCATGCTCAAGGAGATCGAGGAACAGCCCGCCGCGGTCGCGGACACCTTGATGGGCCATTTCAGCACCGACCACGACGGCGCGGGCCGGATCGTGCTGGACGAGCAGCGCCTCGCCGACCAGGAACTGCGCGATTTCGACAAGGTGTTCGTCGTGGCGTGCGGCAGCGCCTATCACTCCGGCCTGCTGGCGAAGTACGCCATCGAACACTGGACCCGGCTGCCCGTCGAAGTCGAGCTGGCCAGCGAGTTCCGCTACCGCGATCCGGTGCTGGACCGCTCCACGCTGGTGGTGGCGATTTCCCAGTCCGGCGAGACCGCCGACACGCTCGAGGCGGTGCGGCACGCGAAGGAGCAGAAGGCGCGCGTCCTCGCGATCTGCAACACCAACGGCGCACAGATCCCCCGCGAGTCCGACGCGGTGCTCTACACCAGGGCCGGGCCGGAGATCGGCGTCGCCTCCACCAAGGCGTTCCTGGCCCAGGTGACCGCGAATTACCTGGTCGGGCTCGCCTTGGCGCAGGCGCGCGGCACCAAGTACCCGGACGAGGTGGCCCGCGAGTTCGCCGAGCTCGAGGCGATGCCGAAGCTGGTGGAACGCGTGCTGGAGACCGCACCGCAGGTGCGGGCCATCGCGCGGGAGCTGGCGCAGGTGCCGACCGTGCTGTTCCTGGGACGACACGTCGGTTACCCGGTGGCCTTGGAGGGCGCGCTCAAGCTCAAGGAGCTGGCCTACATGCACGCCGAGGGATTCGCGGCGGGTGAGCTCAAGCACGGCCCGATCGCGCTGATCGAGGACGGCCTGCCGGTGATCGTGGTGATGCCGTCGCCGAAGGGGCGTGCGGTGCTGCACTCGAAGCTGCTGAGCAACATCCGGGAGATCCAGGCTCGCGGCGCGCGCACCATCGTGATCGCGGAGGAGGGCGACGACACGGTGCGTCCGTTCGCCGACGACCTGATCGAGATCCCGAGCGCGCCGACGCTGTTCCAGCCGCTGTTGTCGACCGTCCCGTTGCAGATCTTCGCCGCCGAGGTGGCGCAGGCGCGCGGCTACGACGTCGACAAGCCGCGCAACTTGGCCAAGTCCGTCACCGTGGAATAGCTCAGCGGCCGCGCACTCACGAGTGCGCGGCCGCTGCATCGCCCGGGTATCGGTCGGCTACGCCTGTGCGGTAGCCAGGGATCCCTCCGGGATGGTGGCCGTCGCGCGGCGCTCGAGCTGCCCGGACAGGACCGCCAGCAGCAGCGCGACCAGCACCAGGCCGACGCCGACCCAGTTGGGTGCGGTGTAGCCGTAGCCCGCGGCGATCACGACGCCACCGAGCCACGCCGATACGGCGTTGCCGAGGTTGAACGCGCCGATGTTCACCGCCGAAGCCAGGGTGGGCGCGCCCGCGGCCTGGTCGAGGACGCGCTTCTGCAGCGGTGGCACGGTCGCGAAGCCGAGCGCGCCGATCAGCACCACCGTGACGGCGGCGGCGATCTTGTCGTGCGCGGTGACGGTGAACAGCGCGAGCACGACCGCGAGCCCGCCGAGGGTGAGATACAGCATCGGCATCAGGTGACGGTCGGCGAACTTGCCGCCGATCAGATTGCCCGCGAAGAAACCGAGGCCGAAGAGCACGAGCAGCCAGGTGACCGAACTCTCCGCATAGCCGGTGACCTCGGTCATCATCGGCGCGAGATAGGTGATCGCGGCGAAGACGCCGCCGAAGCCGAGTACCGTCATCGCCATCGCCAGCAGCACCTGCGGGTTGCGGAACACCGCCAGCTCGGTGCGCAGCGCGGCGTTCGCCGCGGCAGGCTGCTCCGGAACCAGCGCCGCGACGCCGAGCAGGCCGATCAATCCGACCAGCGCGACGAACAAGAAGGTCAGCCGCCAGCCGAAGTGCTGGCCCAGCAGCGTCCCCAGCGGTACGCCCACGACGGTGGCGACGGTGAGTCCGGTGAACATGATCGCGATCGCTCCGGCGCGCCGGTCGGGGCTGACCAGGGTCCCCGCGACCACCGCGCCGATCCCGAAGAACGCGCCGTGGGCCAGCGAAGCGACGATCCGTCCGGTCAGCATCAGCGCGAAGGTCGGCGCCACGGCGGACAGGATGTTGCCGAAGACGAGCAGCGTCAGCATGCCGAGCAGCATGCGCTTGCGCGACACCCGGGTGCCCAGCCCGGTCATCAGCGGCGCACCCGCCACGACACCGAGCGCGTAACCGGTGACCAGCAGGCCCGCGGTGGGGATGGACACCGAGTAACTGCTCGCGATGTCGGGTAGCAGGCCGACGACGACGAATTCCGTCGTCCCGATTCCGAATGCCCCGAGGGTCAGGGCGAGGAGTGCGAGGGGCATGAGTGAGCCTCCACATGACATTGCTTCAAACCATTACAGGCGGTAACAATAATTGCAGACGCGCTTTAATTGCAAGCGCGGGCTATTGTGATCCCTGGCTATCCTGGAAGGCACGACCCCCGATGCCGAAGGAACGCCGATGACCGCGGATGCCGCCCTGACCGGCCTCGCCGATGGTTGGTACGCACTCTCGCTGCTGCACGACCGGATCGAGGCGCACATCGAACGGGCCCTGCAATCCGGCCACGATCTGAGCGTTCGCGAGTACTCCCTGCTGGTCGTCCTGAGCCGCCAGCACGACGGGCCGGGCGGGCACCTGCGGATGAACCAGGTGGCCGAGGCCGTGGTGCTGAGCCAGAGCGCGACCACCCGACTGGTCTCCAGGCTGGAAGATCGCGGCTTGCTCCAGCGCTACCTCTGCCCCGACGACCGTCGCGGTATCTACACCGATGTCACTCCGGCGGGTCTCGACCTGCTCGAACAGGCTCGTCCGACCCACGACGCCGCCCTCGCCGGCGCACTCGGACAAGCGGCCGCCAATCCCGAACTCGCTCCGCTCGTGGCCGCGGTCGAGGCGCTGAACACCCATGGCGCCCGGCCTCGCGACTACCGTCCGGTGTGAGCGCGAGACGGGTCGGCAGATGCGGATCGGCCTACTTCACGGTGACCGAGCCGCGCATGTCCGGGTGCAGAGAGCAGAGATAGCGGTAGGTGCCCGGTGTGGTGAAGGTATAGCTCCACGAGCCTTTGTCGAAGATCGGGCTGTTGATCCCCATGGCCTTGTCGCCGATGCCCTGCACGGTGTGCGGGACCTTGTCGTCGAATTTCCAGGTGACCGTGTCGCCGACCTCGACGGTGACCTCGGCGGGGGAGAATTTCATGTCGTGCACCACGACGGTGGCGGCGGCGGGCTCGCGGTCACCGGTCTGCTGAGCGGTGGAGGTCGGCCCGGCCGGTTTCCGCGTCGTGGTGGCGGCCGGACCGGATTCGTCACCGCCGCAACCGGACAGCAGCAGCGCGCAGGCCAGGGCGACTCCCGTGACGACGCGGACGATCCCGATGCGGCGGACGCTTGGCATGATGGCCAAGCGTAGTAGGCCACACCGACGGAGGGAGCGGCGATGTCCACGCAGCGGGGCTATTTCACCGTAGACGAGGTGCGCGCGGCGGAGGCCGAACTGTTCACCCGGGTGCCGGACGGCGTGCCCATGCGGCGGGCGGCGCACGGTTTGGCCACCGTGGTGGCGGGCGAACTGCGGGAGCGTACCGGCGGTGTCGCGGGGCGGGCGGTGACCCTGCTGATCGGTTCCGGGGACAACGGCGGCGACGCGCTCTGGGCCGGAGCGCAGTTGCGCCGCCGCGGTGTCGCGGTCACCGCGGTACTGCTCAACCCGGAGCGGGCGCACGCCGAAGGCCTCGCCGCGCTGCGCGGGGCGGGCGGTCGAGTCGCCGACGACGCGGGCAGGCCGGACCTGGTGATCGACGGCATCGTCGGCATATCCGGTCGTGGGCCGCTGCGGCCGCGGGCCGCGGAAATCGTCGCGGCCCTCGAAACTCCGATCGTCGCGGCCGACCTGCCCAGCGGCGTCGATCCGGGTACCGGCGCGATCGAGGGCCCGGCCGTGCGCGCGGACGTCACGGTCGCGTTCGGCGCGTACAAGCCGGTGCACGCCCTCGCCGCGCCGCAATGCGGCCGAATCGAACTGGTGCCCATCGGTTTACGTCTTCCTGAGGCGGGTCTCGTCGCGCTGGAGCCTGCGGCCATCGGCGCCGCGTGGCCGGTTCCCGGCCCGGCCGACGACAAATACACGCAGGGTGTGACGGGCGTATGCGCCGGTAGCGCAACGTATCCGGGCGCGGCGGTGCTGTGCGCGGGTGCCGCAGTGGCCGCGACGTCGGGCATGGTGCGGTATGCCGGGACCGCGGCCGCCGAGGTGCTGAACCACTTTCCCGAAGTGATCGCCACTCGGGAGATCGCCGCGGCCGGTCGGGTCCAGTCCTGGGTCTTCGGGCCCGGCGCGGGCACCGATTCCGCCGCAAGGGAACGCCTGCGCGAGATCCTGGCCACCGACCTCCCGGTGGTCATCGACGCCGACGGCCTGACCTTGCTGGCCGCGGAGCCGGACTTGGTGCGCGGTCGTGCGGCGCCGACCGTCCTGACTCCGCACGCGGGCGAGTTCGCCCGGCTCACCGGCCACGAGGTCGGTCCGGACCGGGTGGCCGCGGTTCGCGACTTCGCGGCTTCCTGGCAGGTCACGGTGCTGCTGAAGGGCCGAGCCACGCTTGTCGCCGCCCCCGGCCGTCCCGTGCTGGTCAACGAGGCGGGCGGTTCCTGGGCGGCGACCGCGGGCGCGGGCGACGTACTGTCGGGCATCATCGGAACCTTGCTCGCGGCGGGGCGCGAACCCGCGTGGTCGGCCGCGGCGGCCGCGCGGGTGCACGCACTGGCCGCGAACCTCGCCGCTCATGACGGCGCTTCCGCGGGAACGCCCATCTCGGCAAGCGTCCTTGCAGCTCACGTCCGCCCCGCGATCGGCGTCCTACGCGGCCTCGCCCATCCCTTCTGACCGGTTCGCTCGTCGGCGATGGAACCGGTGCCAGCCGGAAAGCCGCACCGGCACGGGCGCGACTCGATCCGAAGGTGCCGAAAGTCACCTGCCGGTTTCCGGCGAGCGAGCCGGCCGGCGCGCTCAGAGCCGTGCGTCACCTACGTCGGCGCAATCGATGCTGGTCGTGGCGCTCGACACACAGGCAAGGGCGCCACGCAAACCGGTTGGAAGCAGAACCGAGCGCGCCAATAGACTCGACCGGAATCAACGCGACGACTGATCTCGAGAGCACATGGGTAACTCGCCGGGCACGTCCACCATCCAGACGGCATCGAACGCAGGACCTGAACGCGAATCTCGCGCGCCCGACTGGTACGGCCCGAATACGCGGAGAGGCGGCACAGCGCAAGTGGAAACGGTCATCGACCTGGACGCCATCGCCCACAACGTGCGGATCCTGCGGGAACACGCGGGCGACGCCGCGGTGATGGCGGTGGTGAAGGCCGACGGCTACAACCACGGCGCGGTCGAGGTGGGCCGGGCCGCCCTGGCGGCGGGCGCGGCGGAACTGGGCGTCACGACGGTGGGCGAGGCCGTGCAGTTGCGTGCGGCCGGGATCACCGCGCCCATCCTGTGCTGGTTGCACAGCACGGACACCGACTTCGCGGCCGCGGTGGCCGCCGACGTCGAGATCGGCGTCTCCTCGGCGGCTCACCTGCGAGCGGTCGAGGCCGCGGCGCGCGACCTCGGCCGTTCGGCGACGGTCACCCTGAAGGTGGACACCGGCCTGAACCGCAACGGCGTGTCGCCGGTCGAATACCCGGAGGTCCTGACGGCGCTGCGCGCTCTGGTCGACGAGGGTGTGGTGCGGTTCCGCGCGATCTTCTCCCACCTGGCGCACGCCGACGAACCCGAGCACGCCAACAACGACGCGCAACGCGCCCGGTTCCTGGACGCCATCGCCACGGCCAAGGAGCACGGCTTGGAGCCGGAACTGGTGCACATCGCCAACTCCGCCGCCACCCTGGCCCGCCCGGACCTGGCCTTCGACCTGGTCCGGCCGGGCATCGCCATGTACGGCCTGTCCCCGATACCGGACGACGATTTCGGCCTGCGGCCCGCGATGACGTTCCAGGCCCGCGTCGCGCTGGTCAAACGGGTGGCCGCGGGCGAAGGCGTTTCCTACGGGCACCAGTGGATCGCGCCGCACGACACCACCGTCGCACTGATCCCCGCCGGTTACGCCGACGGCGTGTTCCGGCCCTTGAGTGGACGATTCGGCGTCTGGCTCGGCGGTGCGTTGCGCAAGAACGTGGGGCGGGTGTGCATGGATCAGTTCGTCGTCGACCTCGGTGACAACGCGGCGGGCGTCCAGGAAGGCGACACCGCGATTCTCTTCGGTGCGCGACCGCACGCTCAGGAGTGGGCGGACCTGCTCGACACCATCCACTACGAAGTGGTGTGTGCGCCGCGCGGCCGGGTCACCCGGCGCTATGTCGGTGGCGCGCGATGAGCCGCTTCCGGGTGACCCCGCTGCGCGGCGGGCTGGCCACGGTGGGTTTCGTCGGTGCGCTGGCGGGCGCCCACGCCCTGCGCCGCGCGGGTGCGCGGGTGCTGTGGCCCGCCCGGGGCGACGACTACCGCGACGAGAATTTCGCACTCATCGATGCCGACCGCGCGGGGACGGTGCTCGCCGACGACGGTGTGCCCCTCGCCACACGGACCTGCGGCCCCGACGACGCGCCGGTGACGGTGATCTTCGTGCACGGCTTCTGCAACACCATGGCGTCGTTCCACTTTCAGCGTCGTGACCTGGAAAAGCGCTACGGCGCACGGGTTCGCATGGTGTTCTTCGATCTGCGCGGGCACGGCCGCTCCGGCGTGCCGAGCGCGGCGGGCTGCACCGTCGCCCAGCTCGGCAGCGACCTCGCCGCCGTGCTGAACGCCACCGCTGCGGCCGGGCCGGTGGTGCTGGTAGGGCATTCGCTGGGCGGGATGGCGATCCTGGCCGCTGCCGCGCGATTCCCGGAATTGTTCGCGGCCAGGGTGATCGGGATCGCACTCCTTTCGACCGCGGCCGCCGGGGTCACCGCGGCGGGTATCGGGCAGTTGCTGCGCCATCCCGCGATCGACGGCTTCCGGCTGGCGGTGTACACCGCGCCCGCACTGGTCCAGGCGGGCCGAGTCACCGCTCGCCATGTGATCACGCCGATCCTGCACGTCAGCTCGTTCCACGGACCGGTGAGCCCGACCCTCTCGCGCTTCACGACGCTGATGATCGACCAGACGCCGGTGGAGACCATCGTGAAGTTCCTCCAGGCCATCGAGTTGCACGACGAGTCGGCGTCGTTACCAGCGCTGACAGGCACGCCGGTGCTGGTGCTCAGCGGCGGGCACGATCTGGTGATCCCGTTCCGCAACTCGCGTGCGCTGGCCGCCGCCCTGCCGGGCAGCGAGCTCATCCGGCTGGAAGGCGCGGCGCACATGCCGCACCTGCAGTACCCGGACATAGTCAACGCCGCACTGGATCGCTTGCTGGTGCGTGCCGGCGCGATCGACCCGGCGCCGGGAGAGGCATCGGAGGTGACCCGTGGCTGATCCGCGGCATCGGGTGCTGCCCACCGTCGCCGACACCGAGGCGCTGGGCCGGGAACTGGCCACCGATCTGCGCGCCGGGGACCTGGTGGTGCTGGACGGTCCGCTCGGCGCGGGCAAGACCGCGCTCACCCGCGGCATCGCCGAAGGCCTCGGCGTGCAGGGTCGGGTCAGCTCGCCGACGTTCATCATCGCCCGCCAGCACCGCGCGGGGCGGCGTGCCGGCGGCCCGTCGGTGCCCATGGTGCACGTGGACGCCTACCGGCTCAGCGGCGATCTGGACGAGCTGGACGCGCTGGACCTGGACACCGATCTGCATCAGGCGGTGGTCGTGGTGGAGTGGGGCCGCGGCGTGGTGGAGCACCTCGCGGAGCGCCACCTGCGCGTAGTGCTGTCGCGGGCGCCGGACTCCGATGTGCGCACCGCCAGCTGGGAATGGGTGAATTAGCTACCAGGTAGCTCTGCGTCGGCGCCCGCTACCACCCGGTATCGTTGGCCCAATCATGCTTGTACTAGCCGTCGACACCGCGACACCCGCCGTCACCGCGGGACTGGTGGACTTGGAGCAGGGCGCAGGCGCGGCGAATCCGGTCCTGGTGCGCACCGTCGCCTCCCGGGTGCGGGTCGACCCCCGGGCCCATGCCGAGGTACTCACCCCGCAGATCCTCGAATGCCTCACCGAGGCAGGTCGTTCCAGAACCGACATCGACGCGATCGTGGTCGGTGTCGGTCCTGGCCCGTTCACCGGCCTGCGCGTCGGCATGGCCACCGCGGCCGCGTTCGGTGACGCGCTCGGCATCCCGGTGTACGGCGTGTGCAGCCTCGACGCGATCGCCGCCGACGCGGCCGCCGACCCCGCGGTGCCGCCCCCGGTCGAGCTCCCGCCCGAGGCCGAACTGCTCGTCGTGACCGACGCCCGGCGGCGCGAAGTGTATTGGGCGCGGTACCGGGAGGGCGCGCGCGTGGCTGGACCCGAGGTATGCAAGCCTTCGGATTTGGACACGGCCGAGGCCACGGCGATCGCCGGATCCGCCTCGCACGTCGACTACTTCGATCTCCCCGTGCTTCCCGCCGAGACGCCGTCGCCCGCCGGACTGGTGCGCGTCGCGGCTGCCGAGCTGCTGTCTGGCAGTGTGCCGGAACCGTTGGTTCCGCTGTACCTGCGCAGGCCGGACGCGGTCGAGAACGCCTACCGCCGACTCGACCGGACGGGTGCGTGAGGCCGGTGACATTCCGAATCGCGCCGATGGTGACCGCCGACATCACGCGCTGCGTCGAGTTGGAGCAGTTGCTGTTCCCGGAGGACGACCCGTGGGCCGCCGTGGCGTTCCAATCCGAGCTGGCCGGGCGGCACAACCGCTACATCACCGCGCGCGACGACGACGGGCGAATGGTCGGCTACGCGGGTATCGCCCTGCTGGGTGATGCCGAACACCCCGAGGCCGAGGTGCACACCATCGGCGTCGATCCCGGCCGCCATCGCGCGGGTGTCGGCACGCTTCTGCTGGAGGCGCTGCTCGCCGAGGCGGACCGCCGCGGTGGACCGGTGTTCCTGGAGGTCCGCACCGACAACGCACCGGCGATCGCGCTGTACGCCAAGCACGGTTTCCACATCATCGGATTGCGCAAGAACTACTACCACCCCAGTGGCGCGGACGCGTACACCATGCGCCGCCCCGCGCTGGCCGGCGAGCACCGCTGGCGCACACCGGACGAGGTGCTGTCGTGATCATCATGGGCATCGAAAGCTCCTGCGACGAGACCGGTGTCGGTATCGTCCGCAGGAACCCCGACGGCAGCTGCGAACTGCTCGCCGACGAGGTCGCCTCCAGCGTCGACCAGCACGCGCGCTTCGGCGGCGTCGTCCCCGAGATCGCCTCGCGCGCCCATCTCGAGGCGATCGTGCCCGCCATGCGCCGCGCGCTGTCGGCCGCGGGTATCGCCAAACCGGACGCGCTGGCGGTGACCATCGGCCCCGGCTTGGCCGGTGCGCTGCTGGTCGGTGTCGCCGCCGCGAAAGCGTATGCGGCGGCGTGGGATGTGCCCTTCTACGCGCTCAACCATCTCGGCGGGCACGTCGCGGTGGACACCTTGGAACACGGGCCGATGCCGCCGTGCGTCGCGCTGCTGGTGTCGGGCGGGCACACGCACCTGCTGCATGTCACGGATCTGGCCGAGCCCATCGTCGAATTGGGCAGCACCGTCGACGACGCGGCGGGCGAGGCGTTCGACAAGGTGGCGCGGCTGCTCGGACTCGGCTTCCCCGGCGGTCCGGCGCTGGATGCCGCCGCGGCGACCGGTGATCCGCGCGCCATCGCCTTTCCCCGCGGCATGACCGGGCCGCGCGACCCGCGCTACGACTTCTCCTTCTCCGGCCTCAAGACCGCGGTGGCCCGCTACGTGGAGGCGGCCCAGCGCGACGGCGTCGCCGCCGAGGATCTGCCCATCCCCGATATCGCGGCGTCCTTCCAGGAGTCGGTCGCGGATGTGCTCACCATGAAGGCGGTTCGCGCTGCCCAGGACGTCGGTGTCGGCACGCTGGTGCTCGGTGGTGGCGCGACGGCCAACTCGCGGATCCGCTCGATGGCCGAGGAACGCTGCGCCGCGGCCGGTTTGACCCTGCGCGTGCCCAAGCCCCGGCTGTGCACGGACAACGGGGTGATGATCGCCGCGCTCGGCGCGCATGTCATCGCGGGTGGCGCGGCCGCTTCGCCGCTGACGGTCGCCACGGATCCTGGTCTGCCGGTGTCGGTCAGTATGGTTCGCTGACCGGGCCGGATTCAGCGCACCAACGGGCGTGGCCGCACGGGATTCCGGTGAGATCGCCGGGCCGTCGTGCGGCCGAATCAGTTCGGTGTGAGCAGTCCGGGATGCGTCGCCGACCCCGAATTCCCCCGGAGCGGGAGCGGCAGGCTCGACTGCGCGGGCGTCTGGGTGGGCGCCGGACTCGCGCCGGGCCCCGCGGGGTACCACGTCCGGTTCGGCGACTCGGGTGAATTGGTCGATGCCGCATTCGGATTCCCGAACAGGGGGCCGAGCAGTTCGGGGAACGGAATCGGCGGAAGGTTCGGATCCGGGCGCAGCGTGGGCTGCGTGGGTGTGATCACCTGCGTGGACGACGGCCCGCCGGTCGTGCTCTGCGGTCCGCGTTCCGTGGTCGTCGGGGCGATGCCGGTGCTGTCCGGCGTGCGGCCGTGCGGCGTGGTGGCCGCCGTGGTCGCCGGCGGTACGGATGTCGGGTTCGGCAGTTGCGACGCGCTGCTCGTGGTCCCCGCTGGGGAGACCTCGTCATCCGAGGTCGGCGCGAACGTCTTGACCCCGTAACCGACGATCAGTCCGACGACAACGATCGCGCCGGCCAGCGTGCCGAACACCTTGGTGACGGTCCCCGCGGGCGCGTCGCCGCCGAGCCCGCCCACCGGGAACACCGAGGGCTGCACCGAATCGGCGACCAGCGCCGCGCCTTTCGCGGTCACCGCCTCGGGATCCGGCACGGTGAACACCGGGACGTCCAAAGCGGCGGTGAGCGTGTCGAGCACCGCGGGAATGTTGGCGCCGCCGCCGATGACCGCCACCGCCTGCGGCTGCCTGGGCGCCCGGGTGAACGACATCGTGACGAACCGCGCCAGGTCACGCAGCAGGTCGGCGATCAACTCTTCGAAGTCGGCCCTGGTCAGCTTCAGCGGACGGCCTGCGACGTGGTCGATGGTGACCGCGGGTGCGATGGACAGGTGCTCCTTCGCCGCGCGGCCCCGGTTGGTGAGCATGCCGCGGTTCGGGCGGGTACCGCGCCGGGCGAAGTGCAGGTCCACCAGATGGTGGTAGATGAGGTCGTCGATCGCCTTGCCGCTGACGGTCGCGGTGCGATCGGAACGGAGCAGGGAGCCGTCGGCGCGGTCGGCGACGGTGACACTGAGCCCGGAGGCGCCGAGATCGACGATGGCGACGGTGTCGTAGCGATCGAGCAGGCCGGTGTGCCGCAGGTAGGTCAGCGCGGCGGTGCCCTCCGGGATCAGCCGCAGCTCACGCTGTTTGCCGGTGGCCGAGCGGATGATCTGGGCCTGCTCCTTGGTGCGGTAGGCGACCGCGACGCTGGTGGGCGGGCGCCCGGTCACCGGCTCGAAGTCACGTGGCCCGCCCGCGAAACGACCGCCGACCGGACGGATGATCTCGCGCGGCGGCTGCGTGGTCGGCAGCTGGGTCGTCATCAGCTCGATGGAGGACGCCACCAGGTCGCCGAGATCGGAATGGGCCGCGTCGGCGGACACGACGCGGTAATCGAAGCTCTGCGTGCCGTTCGGCGCGGTGGAGACCAACGCCGAGCACACGACCTCTGCCCCGGCCGAGATGCCGAGGGATGTTCGCATGTTCACCTCCCTTCGAGCGGATGGTCATGGTGTCGCCGACCATCTCGAATGGACTGCCGGACCGCCGTATGGATGACGCGCGACCCGGACCGGGAAACGAACCGGCCCCTTGTCCGGGTGGGTCGCGGGGACCGGCCATGGATCACGTGTGTCTTGCTCTCTGGTGAAGCTGGTGGTGCAACGATCGTGCTGCGGCGCTGCGAGTTTCGGCGACGCTGTGGTCATCCCTGTGCCGCCGCGCCGCCGCCCGAGGAGCGACGAACCGGCGGCCGGACCGCAGCCGTCGTCAATAGTGTCACAATCCGTTATCCGAACGTTACTGTTTTCCCGAACTTATCGGCAAGCCCACGGCGTGGCGGGCGCGCCGCGCAAAAGTTGGCACCGCCCAGCCTTGAGCGCTGGCACTCTCATGTATAGAGTGCTAGTCGGCACTGTGTGTAGTGCTTGTGCCAGCAGCTTGACCACTGGGCAGGGGTCCCGGCACCCGCGACGACGGGGCTATGCGCAGGGTCAGCATCGTGACCAACCGACGAGTTCGGAGCGACGAGTTCCGGACGACCGAATCCCCTGAAAGTGGAGGGCTCAACGTGGCGAGCGTGAACATCAAGCCGCTCGAGGACAAGATCCTCGTCCAGGCCAACGAGGCCGAGACGACGACGGCCTCCGGCCTGGTCATCCCCGACACGGCGAAGGAAAAGCCGCAAGAGGGCACCGTTGTCGCCGTCGGTCCCGGCCGGTGGGACGACGAGGGCGAGAAGCGCATCCCGCTGGATGTCCAGGAGGGTGACACCGTCATCTACAGCAAGTACGGCGGCACCGAGATCAAGTACCAGGGCGAGGAGTACCTCATCCTGTCGGCGCGCGACGTGCTGGCCGTCGTCACCAAGTAGCCGATCAGGCACGCATGCGTTCCGCCCCGGTGTCTTTCCCGACCCGGGGCGGAGTGCGTTCGGCGCCGACACCACGGCACTGAAACACGCGGTGCGAGCGACGGGCCCGGAGGCGGCAGCCTGCGTGGCGACGATGGGACCCGGGAGCGCCGCAATCCACTACAGGAGCGAATCCCCATGGCAAAGCAGATCGAGTTCGACGAGAAGGCTCGCCGGGCTCTGGAACGCGGCGTCGACAAGCTCGCCGACGCCGTGAAGGTCACCCTGGGCCCGCGCGGACGGCACGTCGTACTCGCGAAGTCCTTCGGCGGCCCGACCGTCACCAACGACGGCGTCACCATCGCGCGCGACATCGAGCTGGAAGACCCGTTCGAGAACCTCGGCGCGCAGCTGGTCAAGAGCGTCGCCACCAAGACCAACGACGTGGCGGGCGACGGCACCACCACCGCCACCGTGCTGGCCCAGGCGCTGGTGCGCGCCGGGCTGAAGAACGTTGCGGCCGGGGCGAACCCGATCGCGGTCGGCTCCGGCATCGCCAAGGCCGCCGACGCGGTCTCCGAGGCGCTGCTCGCGCTGGCCACCCCGGTCTCCGGCGAGCAGGCCATCGCGCAGGTCGCGACCGTGTCCTCGCGGGACGAGGAGATCGGCGAGATGGTCGGCAAGGCGCTGACCACCGTGGGCAAGGACGGCGTGGTCACCGTCGAGGAGTCCTCGACGCTGCAGACCGAACTCGTCGTCACCGAGGGCGTGCAGTTCGACAAGGGCTACCTCTCGCCCTACTTCGTCACCGATCCCGACAGCCAGCAGGCGATCCTCGAGGACGCGTTCGTCCTGCTGCACCGCGAGAAGATCAGCTCGCTGCCGGACTTCCTGCCGCTGCTGGAGAAGATCGCCGAGAGCGGCAAGCCCGTCCTGATCATCGCCGAGGACGTCGAAGGCGAGGCGCTGTCGACCCTGGTGGTCAACGCGATCCGCAAGACGATCAAGGCCGTGGCGGTCAAGGCGCCGTTCTTCGGCGACCGCCGCAAGGCGTTCCTCGACGACCTGGCCGTGGTCACCGGCGGCACCGTGGTGAACCCCGACCTGGGCATCACCCTGCGCGAGGCCGGCCTGGACGTGCTCGGCAAGGTGCGTCGCGTCGTCGTCACCAAGGACGACACCACGATCATCGACGGCGCCGGTTCCGCCGCGGACGTGGAGGCGCGGGTCGCGCAGCTGCGCCGCGAGATCGAGGCCACCGATTCCGACTGGGATCGCGAGAAGCTGGAGGAGCGGCTGGCCAAGCTGGCCGGCGGTGTCGCGGTGATCAAGGTCGGCGCGGCCACCGAGACCGCGCTCAAGGAGCGCAAGTACCGCGTCGAGGACGCGGTGAGCGCCGCCAAGGCCGCCGTGGAAGAGGGCATCGTGCCCGGTGGCGGCACCGCGCTGGTGCAGGCGAGCGGCAAGCTCGTCGAGCTGCGCGATTCGCTGTCCGGTGACGAGGCCGTCGGCGTCGAGGTGGTTCGCACCGCGCTGCAGGCGCCGCTGTACTGGATCGCCACCAACGCGGGCCTGGACGGCGCCGTGGTGGTCAGCAAGGTGGCCGAGGGCAAGGAGGGCTTCAACGCCGCCACGCTCACCTACGGCGACCTGCTCACCGACGGCGTCGTCGACCCGGTGAAGGTGACCCGTTCGGCCGTCGTGAACGCGGCGTCGGTCGCGCGCATGGTGCTCACCACCGAGAGCGCCGTGGTCGACAAGCCCGCCGAAGAGCAGAACGATCACGGCCACCACGGCCACGCGCACTGACCCTTCGGTACAACGCACGGACAAGGCCCTCGAACCGCGTGGTTCGGGGGCCTTGCCGTATCCGACCGCGCCCCGCAAGCGGGGCGGGACCGTGACTACCGGTGAGACCGAGGGAGTTCCGAGGCTCGACACGCTGTCTTCCGCAGGGCCGGAAGGAGGCCGCGGGAGGGTCCGGACCGCTGGAGTCGGGTACGCGTGGAGCGGAAAGCCTGGCGGGACGCCGGATTCAGCTGGCGACCGGTGGCTGCTCGGCGGCGATGGCCGCGAGTAGGCGAGCACGCAGCGACGGCGGCGGAGTGACCGCCGTGGCTGTGGCGAGAACGGCGAGCGCTTCTTTCGTGTCTCTGACTTCCTGGATGAACTCCGCGCGTAGCACGGGGTCCTCGCTGTCGAGCAGTTCTTGCACTTCCTGATGGTCTTCGTCGTCGATCGATCCGAGCGCGACGGTGTGCGCGAGATCGATCCGGCGTTCGTTCATCTCACGTCACCCCCAAACTTTTCTTCAGTCGTGTCAATCCGTCCCGAATCCGGGACTTCACAGTGGGTAAACCTACGTCGAGGTAGGTAGCTACCTCCGCGTAGGTGCGCCCGCCGTAATAGGCGAGCGAGATGGCTTCCCGCTGGGTTTCGGTGAGTGTGGCGAGACCAGCCAGGACGGCCTGTTGTTCGAGCCTGCGCTCGACCTCTTCGGTGACCTCGTCGAATTCGTTGCCGAGCACCCGGATGCCGTAGGCGACTTCGCGCTGGGTGTGGGCCTGCTCGGCGCGGACCCGGTCGACGGCACGCCGGTGGGCGAGCGTCATCAACCAGGTGACCGCGGAACCTTTCGCCGGGTCGAAACTCGATGCCATCCGCCAGATCTGCAGATAGACCTCTTGCGTGGTCTCCTCCGCGTATCCCGGATCGTGCAGAACGCGCAACACCAGACCGAAGACGCGCGCACACGTCCGGTCGTACAGTTCGGCGAATGCTTCCTGGTCGGCTCGACCGCATCGAAGTAAAAGCGCGGCTAGCTCGATACTTTCGGCTGCGCGTGCCGTAACCGCAGAATCCACCGTGGGTGGGAAGGCTTCTCTTCGGAACGAGTCGCCCTCTGCGGCCGACGGCCGCGTTGTCACAACGCTCCATTCTGTGTCATCGGTCACTACCGTAGCTTGCCGCTATGACCTCCCTTCCGGTGGGGTGGCCACAAGCTCGTCGTGGACCGGCGCCGCGTTGCGGAAAGCGCCGATACGCCGGACATCTCGGGAAGACAAGCCGTGACACGCCGAGCACTGTCGCACCGTGCCGGAACCACCGCGTGCGCGGTTCCGGGGCCTGGCTCGGCGGCCGGCCGATCGATGGTGACGATCGGAGCCCACGCGCCGACCTTCGGCAAGGAACCGATCACCGTGTCGCGTGAGCGGCTCGGCCGAAGCATGTTGCAGTGGCCCGTTGTTTGCTAGGGATTCGATGCCCGGTGGCGTGCGGATGGGAGCCGATTGATTCAGACGGCCATGCGGCGGCGGTTGCGCCGCGCGTGCATCTCGCGCTCGGTCTCCGACATGCCGCCCCAGATGCCATACGGCTCGCTGACTTTCAGCGCGTGGGCGCGGCACTGCATGAGCACCGGGCAGGTGCGGCAGATCTCCTTGGCGCGCATCTCGCGCGCGGTGCGGGCTCGGCCACGTTCACCATCGGGATGGAAGAACACCGCGGAATCCTGCCCGCGGCACGATCCTCGCATCTGCCAATCCCAGACATCGGCGTTGGGTCCCGGGAGGTGGGTCGGCATGGGCATGGTGAACTCCTCGTGGTGCGAGCTCGTCAGCGTTGTCGAGCAGTTGTTCTGCAACAGTTGTGGGCCACGACGCCGTGTCGGCGGGGGTGCCCGGGGGGCCTCGCCCTTCGTGGTCGCTGCAATTTCGCGCGGCGCCGTCCGTGGCGATGAGCTACGTTAGGTCCAGCCGCGAAATTCCGTCAATAGTTCGACGCAGCACTTTTCCAAATCTCGCGCTGTCAAATTTAACCTCCGAACTGTTTACTTTTCGCGTTGGTTCCGGCGATACTGTTCGGTTGGCCGGAGGCTGGTGGCTGCCGCATGGGCCATGGCAGGTAGCGTTTTCGCTGGTAGCGGCGATTTCATGGTCGCCGCGCCGCCGCGGCGCCGATGCCGGGCCCATGACGTCGGTCACCACTGTGGACGAGGGTGTTCCCGGCGGGTGGATCCGAAGATGGCGGTAACGGGGCGGGCAGGTTAATTACGCGAAACACGCATGAATTCCCGGCGTGGCCGCTCGGCGATTGCCAGGACGAGATTTACCTAATGGCAACATCGGCTCGGCGACGGAAATCCGAGCGAGCGCCGGCCGGCCCTCGATCACCTTTCCTCGCCGGGGCCGGGGCGCCGCACAGGATAGAGTGCGCCCGTGTTCGTGCCCGCTCCGCTCGGAGATCCTCACGTCGCGGTCCTGGCGGAGGCCGCCTTCGGCGCCGCTCCAGGGCGTGCCGTCGCCGATCTGCCGTCCGCGTCGGACCCGCTCGGCCGGTGGTACCGCGCGGTGGTCCTCGGCGGCCAGGGCCGTTACGCCGCGGCGCGCACCGAATTGCGAAGGGTATGCAACCACAGCACCGACCCCGTCCTCCTCTCACTGGCGGGAAGTACCGAAGGTTCTTTTCTTCGCCAGCTCGGCTGGCACGAGCGTGCCGCCGCGTTCGACGGTCGGGCGGCCGCGCTGATCCTCACCGCCGATGCCGATGCCGATGCCGATGCCGATGCCGATGCCGATGCCGATGCCGATGCCGAAGCGGAGCCGGAGACCGCCGACGGTTCCGCCGAGGCGGTCGGCGGTTACCGCCCCAGCCGCGCCGACGCGATCTGTGACGCGCTCACCGGACTCGCCGCCGACGCGCTCGGAACCGGGCGGCTCGCGCTGGCCGAGCGCTTGCTGCGGCGCAGCGCGTCGGCGGCGCGGCAGTATCGGGCCGGTTGGCGTCCGGCGATCCGCTTGGGTTGGGTATCCGCGGAAACGGCGCTGGCGGCAGGAGATTTCGAGGCGGCGGCGGCGCACGCGGCGGCCGCGCTGGAGCTGGCAGAGCGATCCCCGTCGGTGCGCCACCGGGTCAAGTCCCGGCTGCTGGTGGCCGCGGCCGACGCGGCGCGCGACGCGCGCGGGCGGTCCGGCGTCTCGGCCGAGGATGTCGCCGAGCAGTGCCGCGAGCACGGCCTGCTGCCGTTGCGCTGGGCCTGTGCCATGCTCCGCGCCGGATCGGGCGAGCGGAACGCGGCGGCGGAGGCGGCCGAATGCGCCGCGGCGATCGCCCGCTCCGGCGGCGTGTTGCGCCCCATGGTCGGCTGGTAGGTGATCACGGAGTCCACCGTGTTGCCAAGTTCCGGCCAACGGGTCGCTATTGTTAGATCCGTTCCGCCCCTTCGGTGGAAGCACTGGTCGTCACCTGACCGTGCCACTTTGTAACGCCGGGAATATCTCTGACGATGACGCACACGGGCGAAGAGTTGGACCTCGCCGTCGCTGCCGCTGCGCAGGGCGACAGATCCGCTTTAGCTCAGGTACTGGAGATGATCCGCCCGCTGGTGGTGCGCTACTGCCGCGCGCGGATCGGAGCCGCGGAGCGTGGGCAGCTCTCCGCGGACGACGTTGCGCAGGAGGTTTGCCTGGCTGTGATGACAGCCTTGCCCAGGTATCAAGACCAGGGCAGGCCCTTCATGGCCTTTGTTTACGGAATCGCTTCGCACAAGGTCGCCGACGCGCATCGCAACGCCGCCCGTAACAAGGCGGAGGCGATGGCCGAAGTACCAGATGTCATATCCACCGACCAGGGACCGGAACAACGAGCTCTCGAGTCCGAGACGAGCAGGCAGATGAACCGTCTGCTCGCGACGCTTCCTGAGAAGCATCGGGAGATCTTGATCCTGCGCTTGGTTATGGGTTTGTCAGCGGAAGAAACCGCAGTCGCCGTGGGCAGTACGGCGGGTGCGGTACGGGTGGCCCAACACAGGGCACTCGCGAAACTCAAGTCACAAGTGGCGAGGGCAGGTGAAATGTATGGCTAGGGATGGCGAGCGCGGTCGGGGTGACTGGAAGGCGCGGCTTGGATCGCGGAACAGCGGTCCCTACGCCGAGGCGTCCGGTGATACCGGCCCGGTCGACATCGCCGCGGTACGCCGCGACGATGCTCTGATCGATGCCATCGCCAGCGATGGTCCGGTGCACACCGACAGCGCCGAGGAGTATCAGCTCGCGACGTTGCTCGCGGACTGGCGAGCGGAGTTGATCGCGGCTCCGATGCCGGCCGAACCGGATCTGGATGCGATCGTGGCCGCGGTCAACCAGGAGATCGGTGCGCGGCAGGTTCGCATCGGGGCGCACGGCGGCGGGCGGTTGCGGCTGCTACGCCCGATCATGGGCACCGCGGCCGCGCTGGCCCTGGTCATCGGCGGCATGACGGCGTTCTCGTACAACGCCGAGCCGGGCGATCCGCTATGGCGGGTCAAAGAGGTCGTCTTCAGCGAACAGGCCCAGACGACCGTTGTGCAGCGGGCGGGCGACGACCTGAGCGAGGCCTCCACGCTGGTCACGCAGAACCCGACGCAGGCGAAGGCGCGCTTGGAGCAGGCCAAGGACAACGCCGCTCAGGTCAGCGATCCGGAAAAGCGCGCCGAGCTGATGACGGAGTGGGAGCGGTTGCTCGCGGAACTGCGCAAGGTGAGTCCGGAGCTGGCCGATCAGCTGGGGTCGACGGTGCCCAAGACCACCGACCCGCGTGCCACCTCGGGCAACAGCGCGACCACGAAGCCCAGCCCGACGCCCGGTAGCGGGTCGACGATCATGCAGCAGCCGGGCCAGCCGACGAACAAGCCTTCGCCCTCGGCCGACGCCACGGCTCCCAATGGTGGAACGTCGACCGATGGCGGGACGTCGAACGGCGGCGGCGCGCCGACCACGGTGCCGCCGGTGACCACCCAACCGCCGGTGACCACCCAGCCGCCGGCGACGGTGGAGCCGACTGCGCCGCAGGAGCCGCCGGTCACCGAGGTCAAGCCGCCGCCGGCGGGCGGACCCACGGGAGACACCGGTACCAACCCGACGGCGCCGCAGCAGCAGCCGCCCACCGCGCCGGCGCCGGGCAACACCAACACCCACAGCAGCAACAATCAGCCGCCGACCTTCAGCGTTCCCGGCATTCCCAACCCGGGCCAGTTCGTGCCGCCCGGCCGCTGACAACGAAAATATCGGTCAAGGCAAGAACCGATCGCCAGCCAGGCGGTCGGCTTTTTGTCTTTCTGGGGGCCGGTCTATCCGGCTGGTGACCATAGGGCGGCGATCATCGGCGCGTCGGCCCGCGGAGGGACTCGCCGTTCACCTGCCGAAGTGATCGTGTGCGTCGAAAATCACAGCGGCAAACGCGAGGTACGCGGACCTCGGGAGGCCCGCGTGCGACCCGATCGGGCCGGTATCAGCCGTCGAATCCGTCGAATCCGTCGCCGTGGAAAGCCTCGTTCATCGAAGCGTCCGCGTAACCCCGGCAGTAGTCCCAGGTGACATACGCTTCCGGCGTCGGGTCGTAGGCGGGCTCGTGCGGGCGGACCGTGCCGTCGACCAGCAGCTGAAGCAAGTTGGCGCGCAGCATGTCCCAGTCGTGGTAGTGGTCCTGCCTGCAGTCTTCGCAGCTGACCACGAGTCCGCGAATGCCGCGGTGGGCCAGCAGTGCCTCGTACACCGCGAGGTCGGCGAGATCCTCCTCGACCGCAAGGCGCTCGTGGGGATCCAGCGGTTCGCCGGGCTCGATGGCATCGAGCGCGGCGGACGGGTCGGAGGGGTCTCCGGCGAACGGATCCGGCGGCAAGCCAGGTGGTAGATGGTCACGCACATCCCCACGGTACGCAGAACAGGGTGGTCTGCGCCAGCGATGCGGCCTGCCAGTTTCGGTGGTGGGCTCACTTCGTCGGCGAGTTCACCGGACAGATACCATGGAGCACAGGCTACGGCGGGTACCGATCGCACCGCCGCCGAACCACGTCCATCCCATCAGCCGTCACGGCGCCGGTTACGCCGGCGCCGGTCGCTATCGACGTCCAGGAGGGGTCGATCCGAATGAGTAATCCCGTATCGGGCGAACGAATCGCAGTCCGCCCTCCTACGGGTGGCGACGATCCGAACAAGATCGCCATGCTCGGCCTCACATTCGACGATGTGCTGTTGCTGCCTGCCGCCTCGGATCTCATCCCCAGTTCCGTGGAAACCTCCAGCTTGCTGACGAGGGAGATCCGCCTGCGCACTCCATTGGTCAGCTCGGCCATGGATACGGTGACCGAGGCGCGGATGGCCATCGCGATGGCCCGCGCGGGCGGCATGGGCGTGTTGCACCGCAACCTCTCGACGGCCGACCAGGCCTCCCAGGTGGAGACGGTCAAGCGGTCCGAGGCAGGCATGGTCACCGACCCGGTGACCTGCCGTCCGACCGATACGCTCGCCGAGGTCGACGCGATGTGCGCCAGGTTCCGCATCTCGGGTCTTCCCGTGGTGGACGAGACCGGTGCGCTTGTGGGCATCATCACCAACCGCGATATGCGCTTCGAGGTGGACCAGAACCGCCGTGTCGCCGACGTCATGACCAAGGCCCCCTTGATCACCGCGCAGGAGGGCGTCACCGCTGAGGCCGCGCTCGGACTGCTGCGCAGGCACAAGGTGGAGAAGCTGCCGATCGTCGACGGCAACGGGCGCCTGCGCGGCCTGATCACCGTCAAGGACTTCGTCAAGACCGATCAGTACCCCAACGCCACCAAGGACCGCGACGGCCGCCTGCTGGTCGGCGCCGCAGTGGGTGTCGGCGAGGACGCCTGGTCGCGAGCCATGACGCTGGCCGACGCGGGCGTCGACGTGCTCGTGGTGGACACCGCGCACGGTCACCAGGCGCAGGTGCTGCAGATGGTGACCAAGGTCAAGTCCGAGGTCGGCGACCGGATCCAGGTGGTCGGCGGCAACGTGGCCACCCGCCAGGGTGCGGCGGCGCTCGTCGAGGCGGGCGCGGACGCGGTCAAGGTGGGCGTCGGCCCCGGCTCGATCTGCACCACCCGCGTGGTCGCCGGTGTCGGCGCGCCGCAGATCACCGCAATCCTGGAGGCGGTCGCCGCGTGCAAGCCCGCGGGCGTCCCGGTGATCGCCGACGGCGGCATCCAGTTCTCCGGCGACATCGCCAAGGCCATCGCCGCGGGCGCGTCCACGGTGATGCTCGGCTCGCTGCTCGCGGGCACCGCCGAGTCGCCCGGCGAGCTGATCCTGGTCGGCGGCAAGCAGTTCAAGAGCTATCGCGGCATGGGCTCGCTGGGCGCCATGCAGGGCCGCGGCCAGGCGAAGTCGTTCTCCAAGGACCGTTATTTCCAGGACGACGTCCTGGCCGAGGACAAACTGGTCCCCGAGGGCATCGAGGGCAGGGTGCCGTTCCGCGGCCCGGTCAACCAGGTGATCCACCAGCTGGTCGGCGGCCTGCGCGCCGCCATGGGCTACACCGGCTCGCAGTCGATCGCGCATCTGCAGGAAGCCCAGTTCGTGCAGATCACCGCGGCGGGTCTCAAGGAGAGCCACCCGCACGACATCACCATGACTGTCGAGGCCCCTAACTACACCGGACGGGCTTAGCCCACTAGGTTCATGTACGGGACCAACCGGTCCGTGCATGATGGAGCTCGCCCACCGGCTGTGGCGGTGTGCGAGCCGTGCGGCAGTCGGTGGCGCGTTCCGTGCTGCCCCACCTGCCCCCACAAGTAACCACTGGAGGCGCGAGTCTTACGAGCGCCCGTTCGCGGCCCGGCTCGCGTTCCAGCGGTCGAAGCGCATGCGCCGCAGGCGCGAGTCTCGACCGCTGGAACGCGAGCCACAAGAGGGCCGCGAACACGCAGCGCCGCAGGCGCTGCCAAAAATTAAGGAGATTTCGCGTGCGCGACATGGTGGAGATCGGCATGGGCCGGACCGCCCGGCGTACCTACGAGCTGGACGACGTCGACATCGTCCCCTCGCGCCGGACCCGCTCGTCGAAGCAGGTCTCGCTGTCCTGGCAGCTGGATGCCTACCGCTTCGAGATCCCGTTTCTCGCGCATCCCACCGACGCCCTGGTGTCGCCGGAGTTCGCCATCGAGCTCGGCCGCCTCGGCGGGCTCGGCGTGATCAACGGTGAGGGACTGTGGGCACGGCACGCGGATGTCGGCGCGAAGATCGACCAGTTGCTCGAGCTGGTCGGCAAGGGCGGCTACGAGCGCGCCGTGGCGCTTTTGCAGGAGTTGCACGCCGCGCCGATGCAGCCGGATCTGCTCGCCGCCGCGGTCGCGCAGGTTCGCGCCGCCGGTGTCACCGTGGCCGTGCGGGTGAGCCCGCAGAACGCGCGCACGCTCACCCCGGCGCTGCTGCAGGCGGGCATCGACCTGCTCGTGGTGCACGGCACGATCATCTCCGCCGAGCACGTCGGCGACGGTGAGCCGCTGAACCTCAAGACCTTCATCGCCGAACTGGACGTGCCCGTGGTCGCGGGTGGCGTGAGCGATCACCGCACCGCGCTGCACCTGATGCGCACCGGCGCGGCGGGCGTGATCGTCGGCTACGGCTCCTACCCCGGCGCGACCACCACCGGCGAGGTGCTCGGCATCGGCGTGCCGATGGCCACCGCGATCGCGGATGCCGCCGCCGCCCGCCGCGACTACCTGGACGAGACCGGCGGTCGCTACGTGCACGTCATCGCGGACGGCGACATCACCACCTCCGGGCAGCTGGCCAAGGCGATCGCCTGCGGCGCTGACGCGGCCATGCTGGGGGTTCCGCTCGCCGTAGCGGCGGAGGCGCCCGGCCGCGGGTGGTACTGGCCGTCGGCGGCCGCCCACCCGTCGGTGCCGCGCGGGTCGATGCTGCACGTCGAGGATCCGTGGGATCTCGGTGGCGAGCCGGTCGGCGACCAGGTGCGCCCGAGCCTGGAGCGGGTGCTCTTCGGCCCGTCCGACGATCCGTTCGGGTCGCTGAATCTCGTCGGCGGGCTGCGTCGCTCGATGGCCAAGGCCGGGTACTCGGACCTCAAGGAGTTCCAGAAGGTGGGCCTGAGCGTCCGCGCTTGAAGGTAGGCCTGAGCGTTCAGCGCACGCGGGTCGGTTTCGTCCGGGCGCGCAGGAACTGCTGGATCGCGTGGTTCACCGGCTCGGCGTGGGTCATCGTCACCGCGAGTCGGGCTTCGGCGATCTCGATGAACGTGGCGCCGGACAACCCCCGGGCCAGCTCTTGGGCGCGCCCGCGGTCCATGCCGCTGTGCGTCGGGTGGATCACCAAGGCGGGGCAAGCTATTTCGCGGAGGCGGTCCAGCACCGAATCCCGGCTGAGCAGGCAGCCCGCGGCCACTTCGATGCCGCGGCGGTCGCGCACCAGCCAGCGTTGGGTCCAGATCGAGCGGTACCACTCGTCGTCGCCGATCAGCCAGGAAGCGAGCTGGTGCACGGCCCGTTCGCGGGAGCCGTCGTCGTACCACTCGTCGAGGAACTTCTGCGTGGCGGTGGACTGCTCCGGGGTGGGACCGTGCGCTTCGGTGCTGATCAGGATCAGCGCGGAGACGCGTTCCGGCGCGATCAACGCCGTGCGCAGCGCCGTGAAACCTCCCTGCGCGGTGCCGCCCACGACGGCCTGCTCGGCGCCGAGATGATCGAGCACGGTCAGGGCGTCCCTGGCCGCGGTCCAATAGGTGAAGGGTAGGCCCTCGTCCCTGGTGCGGCCGTGGCCGCGGGCATCCCAGGACACGATCCGGAATTCCGGTGCGAGCGCGGCCATTTGGGCGGCGAACATGGTGCGGTCCATGAAGAACTCGTGCGCCAGGAGTACCACCGGGCCGTCCCCGCCGCTGTCCTCGTAATGGATGTCGGCATCGATCGCGCGGGCGAAGGGCACGAGCAGAAGGATAACCAGCGAGCCCGGCCGTCGGTGACGATTCGGGCGGGCGGCTCGCCTCGCATGCGGGGGCGCTGTGCCGATGATTCGCTCGTTTCGCCGCTCACTAAACTGGGCGGGTGGCACAAACCCAGAGACCGGTCCTCGTCGTCGACTTCGGAGCACAGTACGCCCAGCTGATCGCGCGACGGGTTCGCGAGTCGAGCGTGTACTCGGAGGTGGTCCCGCACACCGCGACGGTGGAGGAGATCGCAGGCAAACAGCCGCTCGCGGTGATCCTGTCCGGCGGCCCGGCCAGCGTGTACGCCGAGGGCGCGCCGCGGCTGGATCCGCGGTTGTTCGATCTGGGGCTGCCGGTCTTCGGCATCTGCTACGGCTTCCAGGCGATGGCCCAGGCGCTGGGCGGCACGGTCGCGCACACCGGCACCCGCGAGTACGGGCGCACCGAACTCAACATCGATGGCGGTTTGCTGCACGGCGGCCTCCCCACCATTCAGCCGGTGTGGATGAGCCACGGCGACGCGGTCACCGACGCGCCGGAGGGCTTCGAGGTCACCGGCACCACCGCGGGCGCCCCGGTCGCCGCCTTCGAGGATCGCGCGCGTCGGTTGGCCGGTGTGCAGTACCACCCGGAGGTGCTGCATTCGCCGCATGGTCAGCAGGTGCTGAGCCGGTTCCTGCACGAGCTCGCCGGTATCCCCTCCACTTGGACTCCGGCGAACATCGCCGATTCGCTGATCGCCTCGGTCCGCGAGCAGATCGGTGACCGGCACGCGATCTGCGGGCTGTCCGGCGGGGTGGACAGCGCGGTCGCCGCCGCCTTGGTGCAGCGCGCCATCGGCGACCGGCTGACGTGTGTCTTCGTCGACCACGGCCTGCTGCGGGCCGGGGAACGCGAGCAGGTGCAGCAGGATTTCGTCGCCGCGACCGGCGCCAAGCTGGTGACCGTCGACGCGGTCGACAAGTTCCTCGGCGAGTTGAAGGGCGTCACCGACCCCGAGGAGAAGCGCAAGATCATCGGGCGGGAGTTCATCCGCTCCTTCGAGGACGCGGTGGGCGAGGTGGTGCTCGAGCACGGCGAGGCCGACGGCGCGACGCCGAAGGTCGAGTTCCTGGTGCAAGGCACGCTCTATCCGGACGTCGTGGAGTCCGGCGGCGGCAGCGGCACCGCGAACATCAAGAGTCATCACAATGTCGGCGGTCTGCCCGACGATCTGGAGTTCGAACTCGTCGAACCGCTGCGGTTGCTGTTCAAGGACGAGGTCCGCGCGGTCGGACGCGAGCTCGGGCTGCCGGAGGAAATCGTTGCCCGCCAGCCCTTCCCGGGTCCAGGCCTCGCCATCCGCATCGTCGGTGAGGTCACCGCGGACCGGTTGGAGACGCTGCGCCGGGCCGACGCCATCGCCCGCGAGGAACTGACGGCGGCGGGTCTGGACGCGCAGATCTGGCAGTGCCCGGTCGTGCTGCTCGCGGAGGTCCGCAGCGTCGGCGTGCAGGGCGACGGCCGCACCTACGGTCACCCGATCGTGCTGCGCCCGGTCTCCAGTGAGGACGCCATGACCGCCGACTGGACCCGGTTGCCCTACGAGGTGCTGGAGCGCATCTCCACCCGGATCACCAACGAGGTGGCGGAGGTCAACCGCGTGGTCCTGGACGTGACCAGCAAGCCGCCGGGCACCATCGAGTGGGAGTGATCTCCCGGGTGCCCGGCGGGCGGTAACTGCTCGCCGCCGTCATCGAATCCGCGGAGAGATCAGCGGGGACGATGGAAAGCGCTGTGCAGGATCAGGTGGCCGAGCAGCGCGCCGTTCGTGGCGCCGGGGCGGGGATCCGGTGGTGTGGTCCGGGCGGCGGGTGGTCTCTGTTCGGTGGGTTCGTCGCGCTTCATGCGGTGTCCTGTCGTACGAAGGGGAGTGCGGCTGTGAACGCGAAACGGCCCGTCCGGGATGGACGGGCCGCGTGCTCATGGTCGTCCGCGGGGGGAGATCACCAGCACTATGCCGATGACGATCGCGGCGAGCACGACGATCCAGCCGATCGGGATCATGCTGGCCGCGGGCCAGGACGCCGGGCCGACGAAAGCCCACACGCTGATCGCGAGGGACAGCAGTCCCGCGATGAGCAGCGAGGCGGCGGGGCCGCGGTGGGACTGCGTGGACTCTTTCTTCTCGTTCTCAGCCACGTTGCACCTCCACGTTTCCGACGCGGACGTCGACGTTCAGATCCAGCACCGGCGCGCCCGGAGTCGCAGGGCCGCTGATGCCCTCGGGGCAGAGGGCCTCGGCCATCGTCGCCGTGCACCGGGTGCGGACGGTCATGTCCGCGGGCAGCAGGATGTGGGCTTCGCCCATCCGGACGTCGATGTCCACGGTGCGGTTCTCGGTCAGTTTCACAGACCGCAGGTCCAGCGTGCCGGTACCCATGGTCAGCTGGTAGTTCGGGGCCAGATCGGCGACGGAGGCGGGCGCCCAGGTGCGGTCGCCCAGGTCCTTGTCGAATTCGACCGGACCGACCGCGGAGGCAAGCAGGACGAACCCGGCGAGCGGTGCGGTGAGCACCAGTAGGCCGTAGCCGCGCCGCAGGAACGCGCCGAGCACCAGGCCGAGGCCGATCACGGCCAGTGCCGCCGCGGCGATGCGGCCTGGTGTCATCCATTCCACACCCGAGGCCGCCGCCGCACCCGCGCCGGCCGCCGCGAGGATGGCCGAGCCGATCACCACGGGCGTCAGGCGCGAGCGCGGACGCTTCTGCGGCGGTGCGACGACAGTGCGTTCCGGGGTGGGCTCCGGCAGGTCCCAGGCGAGTGGCGCGACGCCGAGCGGGTCCCAGGACGGTGGGGTCGGGCCGCCGATGATCGCGGGGTGCGCGGCTGCGGGGCCATACGGGTTCGCAGCGCGGCCGAGTGCCGGAAGGTCTTTGCCGAGTGGGACCGGGCCGTCGGACGGTGACATCGTCGTGCCCGGTTCGCTGCCCTCCGAATCGGCTCGGACAGTGTGAGCCTTGCCCGATCCGGCTTCGCCGTCAGAACCGGGTGAATCGGTCCGACCGATGTCGGCCGCCGGTGCGTCCTGATCGCCGACGGTGGCGGGTGGATCGCCAGCGGGCTTCGCCGCTTCGTCCGGTACCTCGGCCCCGGGCTTGTGCAGCGGGACCGTTGCGCCGTCCGCGGCGGGCGCGGGCGTCTCCGGGACGTAGGAATCCGGCAGTTTCGTATACGGCGTGTACATGGTGGTGGGCGGCACGTAGAGATCGCCGACCGTCCGGGTCGTGCCCGGGGGGAAGACCGCGCCGGGGTAGCCCGTGGCGTTGATCCCGCTCTCCGGGGCGAATCCGCCGAACACATCGGTGGTTCCCGGCGGCGGATTCGGGGTGCGCAGGTGCAGCATCCACCAGCCCGCCAGCATCAGGGCGAGGCTGATCAGGCCGGATCCGCCGAGACCGACACCGACCGGGCCCATCGTGCTGACCGCGATGGCCAGCGCCACGATCAACACGATGGTCTTGGTCTGCGACTGCGAGCTGTGGCCCTTGCCGACCAGCGACTCGGCCGCGGAGGCCTGGTCGCCCGCAGCGCTCAGCAGCAGCCAGGCCAGCAGGTAGAGCACGATGCCGGCGCCGCCGAAGATCGTCGAGACGACGAACGCGACGCGCACCAGCACCGGATCGATCTCGTAGCGGCGCGCGAACCCCGCCGCGATGCCCGCGACCGGTCCCTGCTGCGGCAATCGGACCGGCCGGGTCTGCCATATCTGCTGGACCTGGTCGCCGAAGCTCGTTTTCGTCATGTTTCCCATGGTGTGCCGATCGCGGACTCGGCGCATCGGGGGTAACCCTGAAAAACAGCCTGAACACTTTGGACCGATCCGATGATGCAGCAAACTTTCAGCTATGCACGACTTCGGTCGGGTCGGATCGTGTCGGCCCTGGTCGGCGCGGGTGTGGCCGCGCAAGATCAGGGTGAATCCCGATGCTGGCAGCTTCGTCGCCGTGCCAGTATCGAAGACATGTACCCGTCTGTTCCCGCCTTCGACGCCCGGGGGTTCGATGCCGCCCGTGGGCTGGGACCCGCGTCCGCGCCGGTCCCCTGGCCGCCGCAGGCGCGGATGGTCCGCCGGTCGGGCGGACGAGTCGTCGGCGGAGTGGCGGGCGGTCTGGCCGACCATCTCGGCGTCGACGTGTTCAAGGTGCGGATGGCGTTCGTGCTGCTGTCCGCGCTGGCCGGGGCGGGCATCGTCGCGTACGGGCTGCTGTGGATCTTCACGCCCGGCGGGTCGGATCAGGCGAAACCCTCCGGTGCGGAGCGGCGGCAGGCGATCGGGCTCGCGATGCTCGGGCTCGGGCTCGCGATCGCCGTGTCCTGGGTGTTCAGTGGGACCGCGGCGAAGGTGATCGCGCCGATCATCGTGGTGGCGGTCGGCGCGGCGCTGGTGTGGCGGGAGTACGACGTCGACGGGCCGCGTTCGCTGCTCGGGTTGCCGGCGCGTCCTTCGGTGGTCACCTGGTCGCGCATCGTCGCCGGTGCGACGCTGATCGTGGCCGGTCTCGGGGTGGTGGTGCTGGCCAGGATCAATCTGAGTTCGATCGGATCGGCGCTGCTGGCGGTGGCGGTCACGCTGATCGGCGCGGGACTGTTGACGGTCCCGCTGTGGCTGCGCATGATGCGCGCGCTGAACGCCGAGCGCGCCGCCCGCATCCGCAACGAGGAGCGCGAGGAGATCGCCTCGCACCTGCACGATTCCGTGCTCCAGACACTCGCGCTCATCCAGCGGCAGGCCGACGACCCGCAGGAGGTGCTGCGGTTGGCCCGTAGCCAGGAGCGGGAGCTGCGGAAGTGGCTGTTCGAGGATTCCGGCCCCGCCCAGTCGAGCTTGGCCGCGGCCCTGCGGACCATCGCGGGCGAGGTGGAGGACCAGCACGGCGTGAAGGTGGCGCCGGTGACCGTCGGTGACGTATCGATGGACGTCGAGGGTTCCGGATCGGGTCTGCCGAAGGAACACTTCACCGCGCTGCTCGGCGCGAGCAGGGAAGCGCTGGTCAACGCCGCGAAGCACGCGGGTGTGCCGGAGATCGACCTGTTCGCCGAGGTCGAGCCGCATCAGGTGAGCATCTTCGTCCGTGACCGCGGCTGCGGCTTCGACCTCGCGTCCGTGCCGGAGGATCGCCGCGGCGTGGCGAAGTCCATTCGCGGCCGGATCGAGCGCCGCGGCGGCCAAGTGGACATCCTGTCGACGCCGCGTCGCGGCACCGAGGTCCGAATCACCATGCCGCGGACCGATTCCGGCTGCGCCACCGCGGACGAAGAGCCCGCTCGGGCCGCGAACTAGGCGCGCGGTGCGCGCCCGCGCGGGATGCGAAGCGCGTGGGGGACGAGTGTGGTACGGGTGAGGGGTCATGGGTCGGTTAGGAGAAGTAGGTGACCGTGCGGGTCTTTCTCGTCGATGATCACGCCGTTTTTCGGTCGGGTGTGCGTGCTGAATTGAGCCGCGAGACGGACATGGAGGTGGTCGGGGAAGCAGGCGGGGTCGCGGAAGCGGTGGCCGGGATCAACGCCGAACGTCCGGACGTCGTCCTGCTCGATGTGCACATGCCCGACGGCGGTGGGGTGGCGGTGCTGGCGGGTATCGAGCCAGGGCCGGTGTGCCTGGCGCTGAGTGTGTCCGACGCGGCCGAGGACGTGATCGCGGTGATCCGGGCCGGGGCCAGAGGGTATGTCACCAAGACGATTTCGGGAGCCGAGCTGGCCGACGGCATCCGCCGGGTGGCGGGCGGCGATGCGGTCTTCAGCCCGCGCCTGGCCGGGTTCGTACTGGACTCGTTCACCGGGAGGTCCCCGGTGCCCGAGCCGCCCCTCGACCCCGAACTCGATTCCCTGACCCCGCGCGAACTGGAGGTGCTGCGCCTGCTCGCGCGCGGCTACACCTACCGCGAGATCGCCGAATCCCTCTTCATCTCGGTGAAGACCGTGGAGACGCACGCCTCCAACGTGCTGCGCAAGACCCAGCAGTCCAACCGCAACGCCCTGACCCGATGGGCCCACCGCCGCCGCATCGACTGACCGCCGTTCGGTTGCGCGTACCCGCGGCCGGAAGCGTCGGCGTCAGAGGACGGCGACGATGATCCCGATGATGATGACCAGGCCGATCAGCAGTCCCACGGCGATGGCCAAGGGGGCGTTGCCCGGCTGGGAATTCTTGGTGCGCTGCGGGGGTGTGGCCGCGGCCGCCCCGGCGAGGTTGCGCTGTGGGCGGGGAAGCGGCGTGGAGTGCGGGCTGCGGATCCCGGACGCCGAGTTGCGTGCGGCCCAGAACGGGATGGTGCCGTCCTCGGTGCGGACCGGCGCGCCGAGAATGTACGGTCCGGTGCCGGGACCGAAAGCGGCGGTGAGGATTTCGTCGCGCGCCTCGGCCATGGTCGGGCGGCGCTGCGGCGCGGGCTCCATCATGTGCAGCAGCGCCTGGGTGAGCATGCCGCTGCGGGTCGGCGGGATGATCTGCGCCATGGCCGCGCGGTGCACGATGACGTCGCTGTCTTCGTCGAAGCCGTACGGCGGCTGTCCTTCGATCGCGGTGTAGAGCGTGGCGCCGAGGGAGAACACGTCGCTGGCCTTGGTCGGTTGCGCTCCGCGGGCGACCTCGGGAGGCAGGTAGGAGGGGGTGCCGGTGATCACGCCGTCCGGTTCGTCGAGCAGATCGCCCGCACCACGGGAGATGCCGAAGTCGCTGAGTTTCGCCATGCCCACGCCGGGGCCCCGGTCGGCGACGAGGATGTTGCCCGGCTTGATATCCCGGTGCACGATGCCGACCGCGTGCGCGGCGGCCAGCGCGTCGGCGACCTGGGCGCCGATCTGCGCGACCTCGATCGGCGGCAGCGTGTCGACCAGCGCGAGCGCCTTCGCGACACTGCGGGAGGGCAGGTGCTCCATCACCAGCCAGGGCTCACCGGCCTCGAGCACCACGTCGTACACGGCGATCGCGTGGTCGTGCGAGAGTTTCGCGGCGACCCGGCCCTCGTGCATGATCTGGTTGCGGACCGCATCGGCTTCGGCCTCGCCGAGCCCGGCCGTGGTGAGCACCTGCTTGATCGCGACGTCCCGGTCGAGCAGGCGGTCGTGTGCCAGCCATACCGCGCCCATACCGCCGCCACCCAGCTTCGACTGGAGGCGGTAACGGCCTGCGACGAGATATTGGGGGCCGACAGTGGGACGAGCGCGTTCGGTCACGGGTGCAGGGTATCGGAAAATGGGGCTAGCTGGCCTGATTCGTGTTCGCGTATAGGCGGACATGAGGCACTGCTATGTGCCACGCCCGCTCCGGGTTCGGATGTGTGCTGCATACCATACCGATGAATCGGTGCCGGGCGGGATAGCCGGGCGCGCGCCGGATCCCGTCCGACGAGCCGCGCGGCGGGCAGAGGGAAAGCTGCGGCGAGGTTGCCGGCGGCGGCCGCGTGCCGCGCCGACGGCTTTCCCGGCGACGGGCTGCGGGCGCGAAGCGAGGGCTCTCGCGGGATTGCCCGCACTGTCTCTCGCATCGACGTCCGGGAGCCTCGGGCCTGCGCAGATTCCGCTCTGGGCCGGGTCGCGCCCGCGTGGCCGCGACACGGGGCCGCCGAACCCTTGACGGAAACCCGGGGGTCGGTTTCTACTGTCTCGGTATCGAACGTATATTCGATACGAATCGATAGCTGAATCGGTGCTGACCCTCGAATAGAGGGTCGCTCCGCATGCTTCGCCTCGGGTCCATCGCGGGAAGTAGGTGGTTGAGATGGGTTCGGATGCGATATCGCAGGGAGGGGTGAATCGGGGCGCGCTGTCGCGCGGTGGTGGGCGGGAAAATGCGCCCTCCCTGGCTGAACTGCGTAGACGCATGGCAGCGGTGCCGGGGCGCGGTGAATCGACAGCGCATCGGGCTCCGCTCGGGGACGGAGCGCGTCGAGCGGCGCTGCCGGTGCCCTCGGCTCTCGCGCCGCTGTTGCCGGATGGTGGCTTGGTCAAGGGGTCCGTGGTGGCCTACACGGGAGCGAGTTCCCTGCTGGCCGGCCTGCTCGCCGCGGTGACCGAGGATGGCGGGCACGCCGCGGTGGTGGGCATGCCCCGGCTCGGTCTGCTCGCCGCGGTGGAGATGGGGGCGCAGTTGCGGCGGCTGGCCGTGATCGCCGATCCCGGCCCCGACCCGGTTGAGGTGGCCGCGGTCCTGCTCGACGGGCTCGATCTGGTCGTGCTCGGACTCGGGGGCGCCGCCGTCGCGCCCGCTCGCAGCCGGGTGATCGCGGCCCGCGCCCGCAACAAGGGCGCCACCCTGGTGGTCGCCGACGGTCGCTGGCCCGGTGCGTCCCTTCAGCTCGATGCCCGCATCGCGGGGTATGCCGGTCTCGGCCGCGGGCGCGGACGCTTGCGTTCGCTCGGTTTGACGGTCGAAGTGCGCGGCAAGGCGGGACCGCCACGGCGCGGGCGGTTGGATCTGTGCCCGAATGCGGGGCGCGTGGAATGGGTACTGCGCGAAAAAGCAGCTCTGCCTGTCGAAGCCGTCGACACCCAGGAGGCGGTGTCGTGAGGGCGGCGGCCCGCAGGGCGGCGCCGTGATCCGGCCGGGATCGAAGCGGGTGCTCGCCCTGTGGTGCCCGGACTGGCCCGCGGTCGCCGCGGCGGCGGTGGCGGGACTGCCCGCGACGCGGCCGGTGGCGGTGCTGTTCGCCAACCGGGTGGTGGCTTGTTCGGCGATCGCGCGAGCCGAAGGGGTCCGCCGCGGCCTGAAGCGCAGGGAGGCGCAGGCGCGCTGCCCCGAGCTGTACCTCGCGCAACAGGATCGGGATCGGGACGCGCGACTGTTCGAACCGCTGATCGCCGCGGTGGCCGCGACGGTGCCGGGGGTGGAGGTGCTGCGACCCGGGCTGCTCGTGCTCGGTGCGCGCGGCGCGGCGCGGTTCTTCGGGTCCGAGGAGGCGGCGGCCGAGCGCTTGGTCGACGCGGTGGCCGCGGCCGGGGCGGAAGCGCAGATCGGGATCGCCGACGAGCTGTCCACGGCGGTGATCGCCGCCCGGCGCGCCGCGATCGTGTCCGCGGGGGCGGGAGCGCGGTTCCTCGCACCGCTGCCGGTCGGGGAGCTCGCGGTCGAACCGAGCCTGGCCGCCCCGGAACGCGCCGATCTGGTCGATCTGCTGCACCGCTTGGGTCTACGCAGGATCGGCGATTTCGCCGCGCTCTCCGCGGCGGAGGTCGGCTCCCGGTTCGGCGCCGACGCCGTGCTCGCGCATCGCTGTGCCAGAGCCGAACCGGAGCGTCCGCCCTCGGCGCGGCAGCCACCGCCGGATCTGGTGGTGGAATACCGCTGTGATCCGCCGATCGAGCGAGTCGATGCGGCGGCCTTCGCCGGTCGCCTGCTCGCCATCCGGCTGCACAGCGCGCTCGCCGATGCCGGGCTGGCCTGCACCAGACTTTCGGTGCATGCGGAAACCGCGGCGGGGGAGCATCTTTCGCGGATCTGGCGCTGTGCCGAGCCGCTCACGCCGGAGGGCACGGCGGATCGGGTGCGCTGGCAGCTGGACGGCTGGCTCACTCGGCGTGACGGCGCGCGGCCCACCGCGCCGATCACCGTGCTGCGGCTGGAACCGGTCGAGGTGGTCACCGCGGGCGCGCTGCAACTCGGCTTGTGGGGCGGGGACGGGGAGGAGGACGAGCGTGCCCGCCGTGCGCTGATCCGGGTGCAGGGGCTGCTCGGCGGGGAAGCCGTACGGGTCGGCGTGCTGAGCGGCGGACGTGGACCCGCCGAACGAATCACCATGGTCGCGTTGGGTGACGAACTCGTCCCCGCGGCCGACCCCGCGCAGCCATGGCCGGGCCGGCTGCCCGAGCCCGCCCCCGCCGTGATTCTGCTGAACCGTCCGCTGGTGCGATTGGAAGCCGCCGACGGCGCGCTCGTCAAGGTCACCGACCGCGCCTTGTTCGACGCCGATCCCGCGCTGCTGCGCTGGGGGAGCAAACAGTGGCGGCTCACCGGCTGGGCGGGCCCGTGGCCGGTGGACGAACGCTGGTGGGCCCCCGATTCGGACGATGCGGAATTCACCGCACGCGCACAGGTCCAACTCGACGACGCCCCCGCAGCCAGCCGCGTGCTGCTGCTGGTCTATCACGACGAAACCTGGCGCGCCGAAGGGATTTACGGCTAGGCCCTCATTCCGGGCGCGACCACACGGTCGCCAGCGTGAACGGATGTCCGCGCAGGGCGGACCATTTCGGTTTGCGGGCCAGCCACGCGTCGTCGACCAGTGCCTCGGCCACTTCGGTGAGGACCCAGCCCGCGGCCAGACCGGCCGACAGGTGCTCGCTGATCAAGTGCAGGTGGGTGCTGATCGCCACCGGTTCGCCGGACGGGTCGGTGTAGTGCGTCGGCATTCCGGACACCATGATGAATTGCGGGTGGTAGCTGACCAGTACGCAGCGCGCGCCCGGCGCGGCCAGCCGCCAGGCCTCCGCGTAGAACGGCGCCAACTCCGGTAGGTGCTCATCGATCAACGAGGCGATCACCAAGTCGTAGGCGCCGTCCGGGAGGCCGGTGGCCCGCACATCCGCTCGGGTCAGCGTGGTGTGGGCGCCGCGTTCGGCGGCCAGCGCCAGCATCCCCTGGCTCACGTCGACGCCGTCGATGTGCGGTATTCCACGGTCGCGCAACCAAGCTCCGGTTCGCCCGGTGCCGCAGCCGAGGTCGGCCGCGCGCCGCACTCCGCCGAGGTCCGACCGCAATCGCCCGAGCAGTGCGAGATCCATTTCGTCCAGGACGGTTTGCTCGTAGGTGGGGGCCCAACCGTCGTACCCCGTGGCCACGTCGACGGTGCGATAGTCGCGGCGATCGAAATCGGCGAAGGAGGGCATGCGGCGAGTATCGCTCCGAGTCCGCCCACGCGCCAGGCAATTATCGCGCGTTGGGTGATCAGCGCTACACCACGCGGGGCCGGGGCATGACTGCCGGTATCCTCGTTGGTCGTGGATCTGACGCTGGGCCAGGTGACATTCGGAGACGTGCGAATCGCCTATCGGGATTCGGGGGTGGGCGCGGTCAGCGACATCCCCGTGCTGCTCGTGCACGGCATGGGCGGCGACGGGCACACGTGGGACCGGTTCGCGCGTGTTCTCGTGCGATCCGGACGCCGCGTGATCATCCCCGATCTCCGCGGACACGGCCGTAGCTCACATACCGATTCCTATCTTTTCGACGAGTTCGGCGACGATCTGCTGCGCCTGTGCGACCACTTGGAGCTGCCCGCGGTGGATCTGGTCGGGCATTCGCTCGGCGGTTACGCGGTGTCGCGCGTCGCGCAGGAGCGGCCGGAACTGGCGCGCAGGCTGGTCATCGAGGAGTGCCCGCTTCCGCTGCGGTCCGGCGCCGAGGAAGTGCGCCTGGCTCGCAGGCTGCCCACCGTGCCCGAACTGTGGCACGCCACCTCCAGCCTGGTCCGGCACCCGGGCGCGGTGCTCGCGTTCGACCGCTCCATGACGAAGACCGCGCTCGAGCAGTTCCGCAAGCCGAACCCGGAGTGGTGGGACCGCCTCTCCGACATCACCGCGCCCACTCTGGTGTTGTGCGGCGGACCGGGCGGCATGGTCGATCCCGAGAAACTCGCCATCCTGCGGGACAGCCTCGCCGACTGCACGGTGACCAGCTTCACCTGTGGTCACAGCATCCACCGCGACCGCTACCACGAGTTCGCCGCGGCTGTGCGGCCGTTCCTCGCGGGCTGACGCCTCTGTCCGCAACCGTGGGCGGCGCCCACGCGGTGGCGTCCGGAGATCTTCCCGCCACTCGCGGAGTGTCCCCGCGGGGAGGTTCACCAATGGGTACCGGGTACCCAGCGGGCGGCGCGCCGCAAGGCCGTGCCCGTGACGCGGCGCGCGGTCGATCGGGTTCGGGGCTCGGGGAGCGCGGTGGCGGGTTCGGCCGATTCGCCGGGGGTGGTCTGCTCGCCTTTGGCCGCTGGGGAATCAGGTATGGCGCGGTAGTAGCGGTGTAGGACGCGGTCGCGGATCTTCGGGGTGAGCAGCGCGCCGTATTCGGCGATGGTGCCCAGCGGCACGTCGATGCGCTTGGGCCGTTCGATCAGCGCGCGCACGATGGTGGCGGCCGCCCACTCGGGCGACTCTGCGGGGCCCTGGTCGCCGCTCGGGGCGATCATCGGCGTGCGCACCAGCGGCATGTGGATGGTGGTGAACGTGACGCCGTCCGCCATCGTCTCGACGGCCGCCACCTCGGTGAACTTGTCCAGCGCCGCCTTGCTGGCCAGATATGCCGAGAATCGTGGCGTGGCCATCTGTACGCCCGCGCTGCTGATGTTGACGATGTGCCCGAACTTGCGTTCGCGCATCTGCGGCAGCAGCGACAGCGTCAGCCGCAGGGCGCCGAAGTAGTTGACGGCCATGGTGCGTTCGAAGTCGTGCAGCCGGTCGGTGGAGCGGTGGATGGCGCGGCGGATGGAGCGGCCCGCGTTGTTCACCAGCATGTCCACGTGACCGTGTTCGTCCAGCACGGTCTTCACCACGTGGTCGACGGAATCGGAATCGGTGACGTCGCAGGAATATCCGTAGGCCGAGCCGCCCGCGGCCCTGATCTCGTCGACGACCGCGGCGAGTTCCTCACCCCGGCGCGCGAGCAGGAACACGGTGGCGCCCTTGCCCGCGACCGCGAGCGCGGCCGCCCGGCCGATTCCGGAGGACGCTCCGGTGATGAGGACGTGCCGCCCGGTGAGGTCGCGGTTGTGGCGCCGGCGCGGGGCGGGCTCAGCGGATGCGTCGGTCATCGCTGCTCCTTTGCAGGTCTGGTAGCCACGAACTTACTTCAAAGTAAGTTCTCTGCCAAGTGCTCTCGATCGCGTCCGGGATCGGCCGCCCCGGCTGTCGCGGCGTGTCGCGCCGACGTGGCGGACGGGTTCGAGAACCGCACGCGGCCTGCGGATTTGCGGGTGTGCGAAACGCATCGAACAACTCTCGAAACGTTCGAACATATGTGCGATACTCAGCGCATGTCGGACGATCGGATGGCGGAGGTGTTTGCCGCGGTGCGGCTCGGTGGCGTCGACCCCGCGGCGGGGCGACGGGCGTTGGAAAAGCTCTGGGACGAACTCGGTGAACACGGCGGAGCGTTGCAGCGCTGCGTGGTCGCGCATCATCTCGCCGATCTCCAAGAGGAGCCCGCCGAGGCGCTGCGCTGGGATCAGCGCGCGCTGGCCGCGGTGTTCGGGCCCGGCGTGCCGCTGGACGAAGGTCTGCGCGGCTTCTTGCCGTCGCTCTATCTGAATCTGGCCGACAGTCATCGCCGGGTCGGCGAGTTCGAAGTCGCCAGGATGCAGTTGGCAATCGCTCGCGGGCATCTCGACGTCCTCGCCTCCGATGCCTACGGCGCGCTCATCCGGACTCGCCTGCGGGGTGTCGAGGCCGCTCTGGCCGCCGGTTCCGTCGAACGGCTCCGGGCATCCTGACCTGCCTGTACATCGCCAGGCTTCGAATGTATGTTCGAGGCGAGGAGGTGAGTCGTGGGCTGGGGCAACGGTCCGCCGAGCTGGGCGGAGATGGAGCGGGTGCTGTCCGGGCGGGCGCATCCCGATGGGCGGTATCCGGGTGACGGCGGCGACAGCCCGGCGTGGTCGCGTAAGCGCGGCGAGTACCGCCCGGAGCCGGTGCGCCCTGTCGATGAACCGGCGGTCCCATACGCGGAGTTGCACGCGCACTCGGCCTACAGCTTCCTGGACGGTGCGAGCCATCCGGAGGAACTGGTGGAGGAGGCGGTGCGGCTCGGCCTGACCGCGATCGCGCTCACCGACCACGACGGCTTCTACGGCACCGTCCGCTTCGCCGAGGCGGCCAAGGAATGGGGCATGCCCACCGTCTTCGGAGCCGAACTATCGCTCGGCACGGCACTCGAACCGCCCGTGCCCGGCACCGTGCGCGGGCACGCCGCCGCCCCCGACTCGGCGCCGCGCACCGGCGCGCCGGATCCGGCCGGGCCGCACCTGCTGGTGCTGGCCCGCGGCCAGGAGGGCTACCGCAGGCTTTCCCGCGAGATCGCCGCCGCGCACATGGCCGCGGGAGAGAAAGGCATCCTGCGTTACGACCTCGACACGCTCACCGCGGCGGCCGAGGGGCACTGGCACATCCTGACCGGATGCCGGAAGGGGCACCTGCGCCAAGCGCTCGAACTCGACTTGCACGCGGGCAACACCCGGCTCGAACGCGCGGAAGCCGCGCTGCGGGAGCTCGCCGACCGCTTCGGCGCCGACCGGGTGAGCGTGGAACTCACCCAGCACGGCATCCCGGAGGACGACGAGCGCAACGCGCATCTCATCGCCTTGGCCGATCGTCTCGGCCTGCCCGTGCTCGCCACCACCGGAGCGCACTTCGCCGCACCGAGCCACCGTCGCCGAGCCATGGCGCTCGCGGCGATCCGGGCCAGGCAGAGCCTGGACGAGATAGCGGGCTGGCTGGCCCCCGCCGGTGGGGCGCACCTGCGGTCAGGGGCGGAGATGGCGCGGTTGTTCGCCGACTGCCCGCAGGCGGTGGCGAACGCGGCGGCCCTGGCCCGCGAATGCGCCTTCGACCTGCAGCTGATCGCCCCGAACCTGCCGCCCTTCGACGTGCCCGCCGGACACGACGAACAGTCCTGGCTGCGCGAACTCGCCATGACGGGCGCCGCGGCGCGCTACGGGACTCCCCAGGAGAACCCGGAGGCGTACCGGCAGATCGAGCACGAGCTCGCGGTGATCAACGCCCTGGAATTCCCCGGCTACTTCCTGGTGGTGCACGACATCGTCAGCTTCTGCAAGGACAACGACATCCTCTGCCAGGGCCGCGGTTCGGCGGCCAACTCCGCGGTCTGCTACGCGATCGGCATCACCAATGTCGACCCGGTGCGCAACCACTTGCTGTTCGAACGTTTCCTCTCCCCGGAACGCGACGGTCCGCCGGACATCGATGTCGACATCGAGTCCGACCGCAGGGAAGAGGCGATCCAGCACGTCTACCGCAAGTACGGCCGCGAGTACGCCGCGCAGGTGGCCAACGTGATCACCTATCGCGGCAAGTCCGCGGTGCGCGATGCCGCACGGGCGCTCGGCTTCTCACCCGGCCAGCAGGACGCGTGGAGCAAGCAGGTGAGCCGCTGGACCGGTGTGGGCGCCGAGACGAACACCGACATCCCCGCCGAGGTGCTGGAACTGGCCGCCGACATCGAGGGCCTGCCGCGGCATCTCGGCATCCACTCCGGCGGCATGGTGATCTGCGACCGGCCGATCGCCGACGTCTGCCCGGTGGAATGGGCGCGCATGTCGGGCCGCAGCGTCTTGCAGTGGGACAAGGACGATTGCGCGGCCATCGATCTGGTGAAGTTCGACATGCTCGGCCTCGGCATGCTCTCCGCACTGCACTACATGATCGATCTGGTGCGCGAGCACAAGGGCGAGACCGTCGAGTTGCACGCGCTCGATCTGGCCGAACCCGAGGTCTACGAGATGCTTTCGCGCGCCGACTCGGTCGGCGTCTTCCAGGTGGAGTCGCGTGCGCAGATGGCCACCCTGCCCCGGCTGCGACCGCGCAGCTTCTACGACCTGGTGGTCGAGGTGGCGCTGATCCGTCCCGGCCCGATCCAGGGCGGTTCGGTGCATCCCTACATCCGCAGGCGCAACGGAGCCGAGGACGTCGTCTACGACCATCCGGCGCTGAAGAATTCACTGGAACGCACGCTCGGTGTGCCGCTGTTCCAAGAGCAGCTCATGCAGATGGCCGTCGACGTCGCCGGATTCACCGCCGTCGAGGCCGATCAACTGCGCCGCGCCATGGGCTCCAAGCGGTCACCGGAGCGCATGGAGCGCCTCAAAGCGCGGCTCTATCAGGGCATGCGGGAGCGGCACGGCATCACCGGCGAGGTCGCCGACCGCATCTACGAGAAGCTTTACGCCTTCGCGAATTTCGGTTTCCCGGAGAGTCATTCACAGAGCTTCGCCTCGATCGTGTACTACTCGGCCTGGTTCAAACTGCATCATCCCGCCGCCTTTTGCGCCGGCCTGCTGCGCGCGCAGCCGATGGGGTTCTACTCGCCGCAGTCGCTGGTCGCCGACGCGCGCAGGCACGGGGTCACAGTGCACGGTCCCGATATCAACGCCAGTCGCGCCGAGCCCACCCTCGAGGCCCGGGGGACCGAGGTGCGGCTGGGACTGGCCACGATCCGCCAGATCGGCGACGACCTCGCCGAACGCATCGTCGCCGCCAGGGGCGAGCGGCCCTACACGTCCTTCCTCGACCTGACCGGCAGAGTGGAACTCACCGTCGCGCAGGCGGAATCACTCGCCACGGCGGGCGCGCTCGGCAGCCTCGGCATCACCCGGCGCGCAGCGCTCTGGGCGGCGGGCGCCGCCGCGGGCGAGCGCCAGGACCGGTTGCCCGGCACCGGCGCGGCCACCACCGCACCCGTCCTGCCCGGGATGAGCGATCTGGAGACGGCCGCCGCCGACGTCTGGGCCACTGGCGTCTCGCCGGGCAGCTATCCGACGCAGTTCCTGCGCCCGCACCTGGACGCCCTCGGCGTCATACCCGCCTGCGACCTGCTCACCGTGTCCGACGGCTCGCGGGTCCTGGTGGGCGGCGCGGTGACCCACCGGCAGCGTCCGGCGACCGCGGAGGGCATCACCTTCCTCAATCTGGAAGACGAGACCGGGATGGTGAACATCGTCTGTTCGCTGGGGCTGTGGCGGCGTTACCGGCGGCAGGCCCAAGGCGCCGCCGCGCTGCTCATCCGCGGCCGGGTGCAGAATGCCGAGGGCGTGGTCAGCGTGGTCGCCGAACATCTGCAACGAATGGATCTGCGGATGGCGTCCAAGTCGCGCGACTTCCGTTGAGCCGGTTGCTTTAAGGAAGTGTTAGAAGGGTTCTAGAGAACTGTTGTGCGGGGCTTTCCGCGCGGCGGGAAAGGCTACTGTGCCTGGCATGAGGAAGCTTGCTGTGCTGTGTGCCGCCGCGCTGGGGTTGATCTTGCTCACCGGCTGCGGTGACGACAACGCGGCACCCGCTCGGGATCGGACGTCGTCGGTGGTCACCGGGCCCGCCGCCCCCGCGCTCGTGCCGCCGGGGCTACACGAGCAGGCGCCGCCGAAGCAGGAGGACAACTCCGGCGCCGAACCGACGACCACGCGCAAGGAGGTGGTCACCGGCAGCGTCGAGATCACCGCGGACGCGCCGGTCGCCGTGGCGGGCGCCATCATCGACCAGGTGCGCGTCGCAGGCGGCCGGGTCGACAGCCGCACCGAGCAGCCAGGCACCGACGACACCGAGCCCAGCGCCACGCTCGTCGTCCGGCTGCCCGCGGACAAGACCGACGCGTTCATCGCGGGCCTCGGCGAGGTCGGGCAGATCACCCGGGTCACCACCAACCGCGACGACGTCACCATGCACTGGGAGGACCTGGACGCGCGGATCAAGGCGCTGCAAGCCTCGGTCGACCGGCTGCGCGGGCTCATCGCGGGCGCCACCACCACCTCCGACCTGCTCGCCGCGGAGCAGGCGCTGTCCAGCCGCCAAGGCGAACTGGACAGTCTCACGGCGCAGAAGCGCAGGCTCGACGACCAGGTCGCCCTCTCCACGCTGACCATCGACGTCACCACCGACCCCAAGAAATCCGGCGACGACCCCGACAACTTCTGGGACGGCATCGTCTCCGGCTGGAATTCCCTGGTCGACTGGTTGCAGGACGCGATCGTGTTCAGCGGCAAGGCGATTCCGTGGCTCGGCTTCCTGGCGGTGGTAGCCGCCGTGCTGTGGGGCATCGTGCGCCTGGTGCGGCGGCGCGGGCCCACGCCGGGTGCGGGAGAATCGGCACCGGCTCCCGCGGAGCCGGTGAGCAGCGCCTCCGACGGCGCGGAAACCAGCGCAGGAGGCAAGAGTGCCGACGGTGGTAAGGGCGACGATCAAGCCGAACAGCCGTAAGGGCCCGCTGGTGGAGACCCTCGACGACGGCAGCCTGCAACTGTATGTGCGGGCTCCCGCCGTCGAGGGCAAGGCCAACAAGGCGGCGATCGAACTGCTCGCAGGCCATTACGGAGTCCCCAAGTCCGCCGTCCGGCTGACCGCGGGCGCGACCTCTCGGTTCAAACGATTCGAAATCGACGTCTCCTGACGTCCCTGAGATCAAATGCCGCCGGGGAAGCCGAGTTGGCGCCATGCCTCGTAGACGGTTACCGCGGCCGCGTTGGAGAGATTCATGGAGCGGCGGCCGGGCAGCATCGGGATGCGCAGCCGGTCGGTGATGCGCGGGTCCGCCAGCACCTCCGCGGGCAGGCCGGTGGGCTCGGTGCCGAACAGCAGCACGTCGTTCTCGCGATAAGCCACATCCGTGAACCGTGTGGTGCCCTGCGTGGTGAACGCGAAAACCCGCTCCGGGCGCAACGCCTCCCACGCCGCCGCCAGATTCGGGTGCACTGTCACCGATGCCAGATCGTGGTAGTCCAACCCGGCCCTGCGCAGCTTCGGTTCCGACAGGTCGAACCCCAACGGCTCGATCAGATGCAGATGACACCCGGTCCCCGCGACCAACCGGATCGCGTTGCCGGTATTCGGCGGAATGCACGGCTCGTGGAACATCAGATGGAACACGGGTGTCAGTCAACCAGGTGATCGAGAGTCCCCGCGAACGGCGATCCCTGGCTGGTGGACCCGCGGAGAGAACTCCGGACCCGATCGAGCAGGAGTTGCCCTGACCGGGCCCGGACTCCGCGGTCGGCCAGGAATCAGCCGAAGCTGCCCGTGCTCGGCTTGCCGATCACGTCGACGGTGACGACGTCCGTCCTCGAGGTATCGCCCTGGCGGGGATCACCGGTGGGGCGTTCCCAGGCGCATGCGCCACGCACGCGCATCTGTCCGGCGGGCAGGGAGCCGTTACCGAGCGACGTCTGGACCATCTTGCCGTCGGCGATGGCGAACGACGTGGGGTTGTTGCCGCCGAAGATCTCCCCGGTGTCGTCGTTGTACACCCAGCACACACCCTCGGCGTTGGGGTTGTGGAATTTCGCCGACACGGTTCCTGGCACCGAGAAGACCTCCTCGAGCACCGGAGGCGACAGTGGAGGTGCCGCGGTAGCGGTGGCGCCGAATGCCATCGCCGGTAGCGCGGCGAGCATGAGAAGGGAAAGTCGTCGCAAGATCATGATCGAATGATGCCAGCCACCTGAACATGCCCAGATGACTCGCCTTTTGCCGCAGCCATGTGCCACTCGTCATCACCGGACCGTTGGGGAGTCTGCAACAATCGGGGGGTGACCGATGCCGACATGCCTCTCGCGGGGCGCCGCAGTTTGGGGGCCGAGTTCTTGCGGTCGCATCTGCCGATGGTCGTCGTGACGCTGGTCATCGTGGTGGCGGTGGTGTTCGTGGCGTCCGATCGGTGGCGGCGCGGGGCGTTCTTCTTCGGCGGTGCGACGCTGCTGGCGGCGGCGTTCCGGCTCTGCCTGCCGACCGCGCGGGTGGGGCTGCTCGCGGTGCGCAGCAAGCCTTTCGATGTCGGCGCGCTGACGCTGCTGGGGTCGAGCATTCTGTTCCTCGCGGCCACGATCAACACACTCGGCGTCGGCTGACGGCTGGGCGACCCGGCGATAACCGAGTCGCCCCCGGGTCAGCGAACAGCGGCGTATCGCTCTGCGAAGACCGTTCGCTCGCGCGGACGACGCCCCGGGTGCGGCGGGACCGTGTCGCTGTAGCCGACGGTGACCAGCACCGCGATGGCGAGATCGGCGCGATCGCCGATGCCGATGGCTTGCTTCACCAACTCGGCGTCCCAGCCGTTCATCGGCGCGGAGGCCAAACCGAGCCCGGTGGCCGCGAGCATCGCGTAGGTGGCGGCGATCATCGCGTTCTTGACGGCGTTCTCGCGTAGCAGTCCGCGCCCTTCCAGCGCCAGGTATTCGGCGCGCGTATCGAACATCGCGGTGAACTCGCTGTTCCACGCGCCGTTGCGACCGGCCAGTTCGGCGATGTCGGCGTTGCGGTCCCGCCAGGCGGCGGCGTCGGCGACGAAGACCAGCACCACCGGCGCCTCCTTCGGTTGCGGCTGGCCGAACGCCGCCTCCGACAGCGCCGCGCGGCCGGCCGCGCTGGTCACGACCACAACCGACCGGTCCTGCATGTTCCACGCGCTCGGTGCTTGCATCGTGAGTTCGAGCAATTCCTCGATCAGCTCGGGTGCCACCGGATCGGGGCGATAGTGCCGCACCGTGCGACGTCCACGGATCGCATCGGCTACTGAAAGTTCCTGTTTATCCATATTTCTTACTATTGGAGAGTCACACTCCAATGGGAAGAAGGCACTAATTGGTGCGCTACACTCTGGAAGGTGCCCACCTTTGTCGAAAGCTCCGGCCTGCCCGCCGACGTGTACTCCGCGAAGTGCCCTACGCGGGAGATACTCGACCACATCGCGGGGAAATGGACGGTCCTGATCATCGACGCGCTCGCCGACGGCACGATGCGCTACACCGATCTGCGCCACCGCATCGACGGCATTTCCCAGAAGATGCTGACGCAGACGTTGCGGCAGCTCGAGACCAACGGATTCGTCACGCGCACAGTGCATCCCACGATCCCGCCGCGGGTGGATTACACGCTGACGGAGCTGGGACACAGCCTGCGCACGCCGATAGCGGCGCTGCGGGAGTGGATCGAAGCCAACATCAACCGCATCGAAGCGGCGCGGCGAGCCGCGGCGCTCTGAGAGCGGATGGCAGCACGGCGCCGGCGGAGCCGATCCGGGTAAGTGGGCCTTTCAGCGTTCGGGTCGCACACCGGCGCGGGCCAGCCGCATGGTCTCGGTCAGCAGTTTCGACACCGCCGCCGCCTCGGTGAGGAATCCGTCGTGCCCGTCGCGGGAGTGCACGATCTCCAGTCCGTCGCAGCCGGGCAGCAGATCGGCGAGCTCCTGCTGGGTTCGCAGCGGATACAACCGGTCGGAGTCGACGCCACCGACCACGCACGGCACCGGCGTCGCCGCGAGCGCCGCCTCGATGCCGCCCCGGCCGCGTCCGACGTCGTGGCGGTTCATCGCCTCGGTCAGCAGTACGTAGGTGGCGGGATCGAAACGCGCGCAGAGCTTTTCGGCTTGATGGTCCAGGTAGCTCTGCACCGCGTAGCGGCCGCCGTGCCACGGGTCCTCGTCGGCCTGCGGCTTGTTCTGGAACCGGTGATCCAGCTCGAATTCGGTGCGGTAGGTCAGGTGCGCGATCCGCCGGGCCAGGGCCATCCCCGTCGTCGGAGCGCGGCCGGTGCCGTGATAATTGCCGCCCTGCCAGTCCGGATCGGCCTTGATCGCCGCGATCTGCGTGGTCTGCGTGCCGATCTGATCGGCGGTGGCGCGGGCCCCCACCGCGAGCACCAGCGCCGCGGCGACCCGATCCGGTGCGCCGACCATCCACTCGAGCACCCGCATGCCGCCCATCGACCCGCCGACCACGGCGGCGAGCCGCTCGACACCGAGCAGATCGAACAGAGCCGCCTCCGCGGTCACCTGATCACGAATGGAGATCTCGGGAAAACGTGCACCCCATGGCTTTCCGTCCGGAGCGGGACTGGACGGCCCGGTACTGCCCATGCAGCCGCCGAGCACGTTCGTCGCGATCACACACCATTCGTCGGTGTCCAGCGGCGCACCCGGCCCGACCATGCCATCCCACCAGCCGGGCAGCGGGTGCACGTCGTCGGGCTTGCCGACCACGTGCGAGTCGCCGGTCAGCGCGTGTTCGACCAGCACGACGTTGTCCAGTTCGGGGGAGAGTTCACCCCAGCGCTGCACCGCGAGGTGGACGTCCGGGATGACCGCGCCGTTCTCGACTCGCACGTCCCCGATGGCGATGGTGCCGAGCTGCCCGTCCGGGGGCGGCAGGGCGATGCCGGAGGTCCGAGCGCTCGCTTCGGTGTTCACTGTCATGTCGCCGCCGCCGTGAAACCGGCGGGTAGGCATGCCGGAGGATCCGAGAGGAAACGCACGATCCCGAACTCGGCACCGCGGCTGTGCGGGGCCGCCTGCGCCGGGCCTCGCTCGGCCCTGGGCGCGGTGAATTCACTCATGGTTTGCTCCAAGCAGGTATTCGCCGGTACAGCAGGGGTTAGCGGTGTGTGGGTGACGAACAACAACACATGCCGGCGACCTCCTGTTACGCGCTTGCTCCCGGCCCTCGGGAGCCAGGTCATCACCCGGAGCACCCCACCGCGGCTGGAGGGTTGCCGACCAGCGAGCCGGGGCTTGGCGCTGGTACTCATGACCTGTCCGGCATCATAACCGGCGGGCGGTCAGCGCCCGAAATCCTCCATCGAACTCACTGGTCCGCGGTGGTCGGCGCCCCGCAGCAGGTGCGCACGAACTCGTCGTAGGCCTCGGTGAACGCCGCCCGCCCCGCCCTGGCCGCGACCGCCAGGTCGTCGTCGAGGAACACGTCGTCGGAACACTCCATGCCGATGTGGCCGATCAGTTGCCAAGTGCCGACGATGAGCCGCACCGGCCGCGCGTCCGGCGTGGTGCCGAGGCGCTCGGCGACCACCTCGGCGATCGCGGTGTTCTTGTCGTCGGCCAGTTCCGTGCTGCGCGCGCTGACCGAAGGGCTGCTGCGCAGGATCCGCTGCATCTTCTGGTACTGCCGGAACGACAGCGGGTCGGCCTCGCCCGCCGCGGCGGCTTCATCGACCACGTGCAGGAAGGCCGCGCGCAGCGCCCCGAGTTCGTTGCCCGTGCGGGGCAGCTCCCGCAGCGTCTCGGCGATGGTGCGCCCGAAATCCTGGACCGGTCCCAGGATGATGTCCTCTTTGCTGTCGAAATAGCGGTTGATCGTGCGCGGTGAGACGTCCGCCGCGTTGGCGATCTGCTCGATCGTGGTCGCGTCGAAGCCCTGGGTATCGCACAGGTCGAGGGCCGTGGCGATGATCCGCTGCCTGGTCTGTTGCTTCTTGCGTTCGCGCAGGCCCTGGGTCGCCGGGCCGCCGGCGGCGCCGTCGGCCGCTGCGCCCGCGCCCGTCGGCGCCGATGACTCGAGCATGCCCCCATGTTAACGCAACCTGCCGTTTTCCTGTCCTTAACGGTCAAATGTCGTAATGCGACATTTTTCGCTTGACGACAAATGTCGCTCGATGACAGGATGGCTCGGGACATCGAAGGACGAGGAGAAGACCGTGACGGAGACGGCAACAGCGGTGCACCCGCCGCAGAAGGCGAGCGGTTCAGCGCGGTGGCTCGCGCTCACCGTGATCGCATTGGCCCAGCTCATGGTGGTGCTGGACGCCACCATCGTGACCATCTCGCTGCCGTTCGCGCAGCGTGATCTCGACATCAGCGACGGCAACCGGCAATGGATGCTCACCGCCTACACGCTGATCTTCGGCGGCCTGCTGCTGCTCGGCGGCAGGCTGGCCGACTACCTCGGCAGGCGCCGGATCTTCATCGTCGGCCTGATCGGGTTCGCAGGCGCTTCGGCGCTGGCCGGTCTCGCGCAGACCGGCGCGGAACTGTTCGCCGGACGCGCATTGCAGGGCGCGTTCGCCGCGCTGCTGGCCCCGGCCGCGCTCTCGCTGCTGTCGGTGACCTTCACCGAGCCCGGCGAGCGGGCCACCGCGTTCGGCGTGTTCGCGGGCATCTCCGCGGGCGGCGCGGCACTCGGCCTGATCGCAGGCGGCGCGCTCACCGAATACGCCTCGTGGCGCTGGTGCCTGCTGGTCAACACCCCGATCGCGCTGATCGCGCTGTTCGGCGCGCTGGCCTGGGTGGCGAAGGACGTGCCCGCGCCGCGCAGCGGGGGATACGACGTGCCCGGTGCCGTCACCGTGACGCTCGGCCTGATCGCCATCGTGTACGGCTTCAGCCGCGCCGCAGAGGACGGCTGGCTGGCAGGCAGCACCCTGGCGCTGCTGGTCGCCGGGCTTGGCCTGCTGGTCGCCTTCGTCGCGATCGAACGGCGGTCGGCGAACCCGCTGCTGCCGTTGCACATCCCCGGGGAGATCAACCGGGGCGGCGCGTTCCTCGCCGCGCTGCTCATCCCGATCGCGATGTTCGCGATGTTCCTGTTCCTGAGCTACTACTTCCAGATCACGCTGGGCTACTCCGCGCTGAAGGCGGGCTTCGCGTTCCTGCCGTTCCCGGCGGGCATCGCCATCTCGGCGGGTGTCACCAGCGCCCTGCTGCCGAAACTGGGCCCGCGTCCGCTGATGCTGGCCGGGGCCGTGCTGGGCGTCATCGGCTTGGTGCTGCTGGCCCAGCTGAGCTACGGCGACAGCTTCCTCGCCGGAGTGCTGCCCGCTCAGGTGCTCATCGCGCTCGGCATGGGTCCGCTGTTCGTCGGCATGCAGACGGTCGCGCTGCATCAGGTGGAAGAAGAGGACTCGGGCGTCGCCTCGGCGCTGCTCAACGCGGCGCAGCAGGTCGGAGGCGCGGTCGGTACCGCGCTGCTGACCACCATCTCGGTGCAGGTCGCCAAGACCTTCGCGCAGGACAACGCGGGCATCGACAACCTGGCCGCGCGGGCCGCGATCCACAGTTACGACGTGGCCTTCTACGTCGGAGCCGGGTTCTTCCTCGCGGCCATCCCGATCATCGCGCTGATGATCCGGGACCGGCCGGAGAATCTGATCGAAGGCTCCGAGGAGGGGGCGCGGCTTCCGGTCGCGGTCTGATCCGCTGGAGCGAGGGTCCGCGCGGCGTCACGGCGCCGTGCGGACCCTCGTCGTATGCCAGGCGGTTGCCGTGCCGGAGCGGAAGGCGGATCATGGCGGCGACGGCGGTTGCGCGGGCGCCCTCGCGGAGGCGTTGGAAGGCATTGCCTACCAATCGGTAACAAAGGTGGTCCAGCTCACTCCGGGGGCTGCCCGTGCGGTGAGGACTTCGGCAGCAGTACGCTTGTCTTGTTTGCACCACATGTCCCGCCGACAACGCGGGACATATACGTTGTCTGTTGGAACAGCTGGGGTCCGCTCACAAGCGTGTTCGCCTGGCCGTGCAATGAGGGCACCATCCTAGGAGGACACGAAGATCCATGTCCAAGATCAAGGTTGAAGGCACCGTCGTAGAACTCGACGGCGACGAGATGACCCGGATCATCTGGCAGTTCATCAAGGACAAGCTGATCCACCCCTATCTCGACGTGAACCTCGAGTACTACGACCTCGGCATCGAATACCGTGACAAGACCGACGATCAGGTCACCGTCGACGCCGCCGAAGCCATCAAGAAGCACGGCGTCGGTGTGAAATGCGCCACTATCACTCCGGATGAGGCGCGCGTCAAGGAATTCGGCCTCAAGAAGATGTGGCGTTCGCCCAACGGCACCATCCGCAACATTCTGGGTGGCACCATCTTCCGCGCCCCGATCATCATCTCGAACATTCCGCGCCTGGTGCCGGGCTGGACCAAGCCGATCATCATCGGCCGTCACGCCTTCGGCGACCAGTACCGCGCCACCGACTTCAAGGTGTTCCAGGGCGGCACCGTCACCGTGACCTTCACCCCCGACGACGGCAGCGAGCCGATCGTGCACGAGGTCGTGAAGATGCCCGATGAGGGCGGCGTCGTCATGGGCATGTACAACTTCCGCAAGTCCATCGAGGATTTCGCGCGGGCGTCTTTCAACTACGGCCTGCAGCAGAACTACCCGGTGTACATGTCGACCAAGAACACCATCCTCAAGGCCTATGACGGCATGTTCAAGGACACGTTCCAGGACATCTTCGACGCCGAGTTCAAGAGCCAGTTCGACGCCGCGGGCCTGACCTACGAGCACCGGCTGATCGACGACATGGTCGCCTCCTCGATGAAGTGGGAGGGCGGCTACGTCTGGGCGTGCAAGAACTACGACGGCGACGTGCAGTCCGACACGGTCGCGCAGGGCTTCGGCTCGCTCGGCCTGATGACCTCGGTGCTGCTGACTCCGGACGGCCGCACCTGTGAGGCCGAGGCCGCGCACGGCACCGTCACCCGGCACTACCGCCAGCACCAGCAGGGCAAGCCGACCTCGACCAACCCGATCGCGTCCATCTTCGCCTGGACCCGCGGGCTCGAGCACCGCGGCAAGCTGGACAACACCCCCGAGGTCATCGGCTTCGCGCAGACCCTGGAGGACGTCGTCATCAAGACCGTCGAGGGCGGTCAGATGACCAAGGATCTCGCGCTGCTCGTCGGCGGGGACCAGGGCTACCTGAGCACCGAGGAGTTCCTCGGCGCGCTGGACGCCAACCTGGCTCGCGCGCTGCGCTGAGCCGTTCCGGCGCCGCGTCGTCGCGGGGTCGGATCGCTGGGCCGAGCCGCGTCGCTCGGCCGACTCCGGCGCTGGGTGGCCACCCAGCGCCGGGCTGAACATCGGGCACCCGCCCCACCATCGGTGGAACGGGTGCCCGGACTGTTTGTCCAGCAGCGCGCGGAACCACGGGAGCAAGAAGCCGTCGGTGAACTCACCCGCGGTGAAGTCCTCGCTGTCCACCATCGCGAGGTGACGGCGAGCACCGCGACGATGCTGAAAGGTGGCGGGCCACTGAGGTCTTCCGTCCGTATTGCGTGAATTCTCACGTTCACCTGCGTAGTTCATCGGCGGCGCGTGGCCGAACTCACGTTCGCCCGGGAAGCGAACGCAGGCCGAGGCCGGTTACATGAACACGTGACCAGCGCCCTGACCACCAGCACCACCGCGCCGCCCGGACGAACCGATTGGCATGTGCCCGCGATGCTCGCCCTGGCCCTCGGCGGTTTCGGGATCGGCACCACCGAATTCGTCACCATGGGTTTGCTGCCGGACATCGCGTCGGCCATGCGCGTCTCCGAGCCGACCGCGGGGCACGCGGTGTCGGCCTACGCGCTCGGTGTGGTGATCGGCGCGCCCCTGATCGCGGCGCTGTGCGCACGGATGCCGCGCAAGCGCCTGCTCGTCGCGCTCATGGTGGCGTTCACCGTGGGAAATGCGGCGACCGTCCTGGCGCCCTCGTTCGAGACGCTGGTGCTCGCGCGATTCGTCTCGGGTTTGCCGCACGGTGCCTACTTCGGTGTCGCCTCGCTGGCCGCCGCCACCCTCGCCCCCGTAGGGCAGCGGGCCAAGGCAGTTGCCGCAGTTATGCTGGGTTTGAGCGCCGCCAATGTTGTCGGCGTTCCCGCAGCCACCTGGCTCGGCCAGCATCTCGGCTGGCGCGATGCTTTCGTGGTGGTCGCGCTCATCGGGGCGACCACCGTGGCGGCGCTGCTGCGCTTCGTCCCCGAGCTCACCGGCATCACGGTGACCAATCCGATGACCGAACTCGGCGCGCTGCGTCGTCCGCAGGTCCTGCTGACGCTGCTGGTCGGCGCTGTGGGGTTCGGCGGCATGTTCGCCGTCTACACCTACATCGCGACCACCCTCACCGACGTCGCCGGTCTGCGCGCGGGGGCGGTGCCGCTGGTATTGATGCTGTTCGGCGTGGGCATGGTGATCGGCAACATCGTCGGCGGCGTGCTGGCCGACCGCGGCGTCGACCGCGCCATCTCGGTGGCGATGGTCGCGATGACCGCCATCCTCGCCGGCTTCGTCGCCGCCGCGCACAACCCGTACACCGCGGCCTTCGGTGCGTTGCTGGTGGGCGCGTCCGGAGCCGCGCTGGCGCCCGGACTGCAGACCCGTCTGATGGACGTCGCGGCCGATGCCCAGACCCTGGCCGCCGCCCTCAACCACGCCGCCTTGAACATCGCCAACGCCGCGGGCGCCTGGCTCGGCGGCCTGGTCATCGCCGCGGGCCTCGGTTACACGGCCCCCGCCGTAGTCGGCGCCATCTTGGCCGCGACCGGCGTCGCGTTGTTCACTTCGACCGTCTGGACCGCGCGGAGATCACGTCCGGCCGGGCGTACGCAACCGGCAGCGCGGTAGTCACCGAAGTACTGCCCGACCGGCCGCGCGCGCGAAGGTCGTCAGCCACCGTGCCCGTCGGAATCCGGGCTCGCCGGGGCGGACGAGGACGGTCCGGCGGGGCGGGCGGCCAGGGCGCGGCCGGCGATCTCGTGCAGGTGCGCCGAGGCGCGGCGCCACCGGCGCCGGGCGCGTTCGTCGTCCGGGTCGATGAAATTCGAGATCAGGATGCCGCGTAGCGCGTCCATGGCGGTGTAGATGAAGTCGCGCGCCTCTTTGCGGCGCACGTCGTCCGGCACGAAACGGGCGACCGCCAGCAAGACGGCGTTGTTGACGAACGGCTCGACCTTCTCCATCGCCGCGGCCAGCACCGGGTCGGTCCGCCCCGCCACCCACAGTTCCACGGTCGCGATGAACAGCGGACCCTGGTGCAGTTCCCAGAGGAACTCCAGCGCCGCCGCCACCGGATCATCACCGGTTTCCACCCGCGACATCTCCCGCATGGCCGTCTCGGCGCGCAGCTGCGCCAAATGGCTGATCGCGGCCACCACCAGATCGGTTTTCGAGCCGAAGTGGTGGACCTGGGCCCCGCGGGTGACCCCGGCGCGTTCGGCCACCCGCGGCGTCGTGGTTCCGGAGTAGCCGTACTCGACCAGACAGTCCACCGTCGCGTCCAGCAACCGGGTGCGCATCTCGGTGCTGCGTTGCTCCTGCGTCCGGCGCTGCTGCTTCCCGGCTACGCTCCTGGTCATCGCTCGATCCTACACTTACATACAGAACTGTATGTTCCGGCGTCGGTCGCGGATGTCGACTCGGCGGTTCCGGGGATCGTTCGTAACTCGCGAGATGGAGCGTCGGAATCGGCGGCTGTTGGCGGCGCCGACGATGCCCGCGGCGCGAAAAGGTTTGCTTCGGCGCGTTCTCCGGTGCGGTGGTCGAAGAACATGCATGTCTCATTGTATGTAGCAGGCTGGCCGCAATCGCCTGGTTATTCGCTAGGCATCGCGGGCCCACAAAGACCATCTTGTCGACTTTACATACAACCATGTATGTTTGTTTTCGCTCGTCCGGCCGCTCGCGGCGTACGCACAATCTGAGGAGTTCGATGGCGAACAAGGTCTACGTCGTCGGTGTCGGCATGACGAAGTTCGAGAAGCCGGGCCGCCGCCTGGTCGAGGAAGCCGACGGCACCACGCGCGCCTGGGACTATCCGGACATGGCCAGGGAGTCGGGCACCAAGGCGCTCGCGGACGCGGGCATCTCCTACGACCGGGTGGAACAGGCTTACGTCGGTTACGTGTACGGCGAATCCACCTCGGGTCAGCGTGCCGTCTACGAACTCGGCATGACCGGCATCCCGGTGGTCAACGTGAACAACAACTGCTCCACCGGTTCGACGGCGCTGTATCTCGCGGCGCAGGCGATCCGCGGCGGGCTGGCCGACTGCACGCTGGCGCTGGGCTTCGAGAAGATGCAACCCGGGTCGCTCGGATCCACCTGGGACGATCGCGAGCAGCCGATGGCCAAGCACGTCATGGCGCTGGCCGAGATCTCCGAGGTGCTGTTCCCGGTGGCGCCGTGGATGTTCGGCGCGGCCGGGCGCGAGCACATGAAGCAGTACGGCACCACGGCGGAGCACTTCGCCGAGATCGGCCACAAGAACCACAAGCACTCGGTGCACAACCCGTATTCGCAGTTCCAGGACGAGTACACCCTCGAAGACATCCTCGCCTCGCGGATGATCTACGACCCGCTGACCAAATTGCAGTGCTCGCCGACCTCCGACGGCTCCGGCGCGGTCGTTCTCGCCAGCGAAGCGTTCGTCGACGCCCACGATCTCGCCGGGCAGGCGGTGGAGATCGTCGGCCAGGCGATGACCACCGACTTCGCCTCGACCTTCGACGACACCGCCAAGAACCTGATCGGCTACGACATGAACGTCCAGGCCGCGAGAAAGGTCTATCAGCAATCCGGCCTCGGCCCGGAGGACTTCCAGGTCATCGAGCTGCACGACTGTTTCTCGGCCAACGAACTGCTGCTCTACGAAGCGCTCGGACTGTGCGGCGAGGGCGAGGCCGGGCGATTGATCGACGACGGCCAGACCACCTATGGAGGCAAATGGGTGGTCAACCCGTCCGGCGGGTTGATCTCCAAAGGGCATCCGCTCGGCGCGACCGGTCTCGCGCAGTGCTCCGAGTTGACCTGGCAACTGCGCGGAGCGGCGGACAAGCGGCAGGTGGACGGCGTCACCGCCGCCCTGCAACACAACATCGGCCTCGGCGGCGCGGCCGTCGTCACCGCCTACCAGCGCGCCGACCGCTGAACCGCGGCCCGGTCCGACGAACTCGACGAGGAGTGCAACGCATGGGACACATCGAAGCCACCAAGGACGTCGACGCCGCCCCCGAAGCCCTGTGGGCGGTCGTCTCCGACCCCCAGACCTGGGACAAGTGGTTCACCATCCACGAGCGCTTCATGGAGGAGCCGCCGGCGGTGCTCAGCGCGGGCGCCAAGCTGGTCGCCAAGATCGTGATGCTCGGCATGGCGAACAAACTGGAGTGGACCATCGTCTCGGTGGACGCGCCGAACAAACTGACCCTCGGCGGCACCGGCATGGCCGGGGTGCGGACCGAGTTCACCTTCGACATCCGGCCCAACGGCCAGGGCAGCACCATCCTGGTCTCCGGTGACTTCGAAGGCGCGTTGATCAAGGGCGCGCTCGGCAAAGCGGTGGAGAAGGACGGCATCAAACAGCTGGACCGCTCCCTCGACCAACTCGACGCCCTCGCCGCATCGGCATGAGCGGTCAGGCAGTATGAGCGCCGAATCCTCCTCCCGCGCAGTCGAGTTCGACGACAGCGGCTTGGAGACGTGGTCCGACGAGGAGCGTTTCGAGGTCACCGCCGAGCGGGTCGCGGAGTACGCCGCCGCGACGAACGATCCGATCGCCGCGCACTCGGCCGGCACGGTGGCCGGGCCGGTCTTCGCGATCGTCCCGGTCTTCGAGGCCATGATGATGCCGGTCATCGATGTCGCGCCGATGGACATCTTCGGCCGGGTCGTGCACGGGGAGCAGGATTTCCACTTCCACCGCCCGATCCGCCCCGGCGACCGGCTGGTGTCACGCGCCAAGGCGATCGGCTACACCAGCCGCCCCAACGGCACGTCCATCACCATCCGCATCGAATGCCGCACCGAGGCGGGGGAACCGGTCAACGACCAATACCTCACCGCCTTCTTCCGCAACATCGACGCGGGCCGGACGGTCGGCGTAGCCGCTCCGGCGCACAAGTTCGACGAACGGCTGCGTGAGCAGGATCCGGTCGCCGTCGTGGCGCAGCACGTGGATCACGACCAGACCTTCCGCTACGCACCGGCGTCCGGCGATCCCGTGCCGCTGCACTTGGACGAGCAGGTCGCCAAGGACGCCGGACTGCCCGGCATCATCGCGCACGGGTTGTGCACCATGGCGTTCGCGTCCTGGGCGGTGCTCACCGAGGTCGCGGCGTCGGATGTGCACCGGCTCGAGCGATTCGCGGTGCGTTTCGCCAAGCTGGTCTTCCCCGGCGACGATCTCGAGACCCGTATCTGGAAGGCGGGCCGCGCCGACGGCGTCACCCGCTACGCCTTCGAGACCGTCCGCGGCGACGATGTCGTGCTGAGTGACGGACTGGCCGAGATCGCCGACTGATCATCGCGCGGCGGTATCCGCCGCGCACATCCCACTTACGCCGGATTCGGCACGACCGCAGGAGACAACACATGGGTGTACTGGACGGACGGGTCGCCGTCATCACCGGCGCGGGCCGCGGCATCGGCCGCGAGCACGCATTGCTGTTCGCGAAGGAAGGCGCCACCGTGGTCGTCAACGATCTCGGCGGCAGCAACGCGGGCGAGGGGATCGATGCCGGCCCCGCCCACGAGGTGGTGCGGGAGATCGTCGCCGCGGGCGGCAAGGCGGTGGCCAACACCGACGACGTCGCCACCTGGGACGGCGCGCAGAAGCTGGTCGAGCAGGCGGTCACCGAGTTCGGCGGCCTCGACGTCGTGGTCAACAACGCGGGCATCCTGCGCGACGCGTTCATCGCGGGCATGGACGAGGCGCAGTGGGACGCGGTGCTCGCGGTGCATCTCAAGGGCCACGCCGCGGTGCTGCACCATGCCGCCGCGTACTGGAAGAAGCAGTCCAAGGCGGGTAACCAGCCCAAGGCCGCCGTGATCAACACCGCCTCGGCATCGGGAACCACCCTGCCCAACCCGGGACAGGCCAATTACGGCGCGGCCAAGGCGGGCATCGCCGCCCTGACCCTGGTGGCTGCCGATGAACTGGCGCGCTACGGCGTGCGGGTCAACGCGATCGCGCCGATCGCCCGTACCCGGCTCACCCTGGCCACTCCCGGCATGGGCGAGATGCTGGCGGCCGAGGCGGAGGCCTCGGAGGGCGGGTTCGACGCCTTCGCACCGGCCAATATCGCGCCGCTGGTCGCCTACCTGGCCGCCGAGGACTGCCCGATCACCGGCAAGGTGTTCGCGGTGCAGGGTGGCGCGATCTCCGAACTGGCCGGTTGGCACGATGTGAAGACCATCGAGACCGAGGGGCCCTGGCTGATCGACGACATCGCCGCCCGGCTGCCCTGACCTCGGGGAATGTGAGGAGAACGACGATGTTCGAATGGTCCGAGACCGATGTCATGATCCGCGACGCCGTCCGGGCGTTCATCGACAGGGAGATCCGCCCGAACCTGGACGCGCTCGACAGCGGTGAACTGCCGCCGTACCCCGTGATCCGGAAGTTGTTCCGGGAGTTCGGGATCGATGCGCTGGGCGGCGAGGCCGTGCAGAAGATGCTGGCGCGGCAAGCGGCGCGGGAGTCCGCCGGGGAGGAAGTGGAACAGAAGCCGAAGTCCTCCGGCTCGAGTCCGTTCGCCGGACAGGAATCACTGATGGCGGTGCTCATCGGCGAACTGTCCGGGGTATGCATGGGCTTGGTCTCCGCGATGGGGGTGAGCATCGGCCTCGGCGCGACCACGATCATGTCGCGGGGAACGCTGGCACAGAAGCAGCGCTGGCTGGAGGACATCGTCACCATGCGGAAGGTCGCGTCCTGGGCGATCACCGAGCCGGACTCCGGATCCGACGCGTTCGGCGGCATGAAGACCTACGTCAAGCGCGACGGCGAGGATTACCTGCTCAACGGCCAGAAGACCTTCATAACCAACGGCCCCTACGCCGACGTGATGATCGTCTACGCGAAGCTCGACGACGGCGCGGGCGGCGACAAGCGCGACCGCAAGGTGCTCGCCTTCGTGCTCGACAAGGGCATGCCCGGCCTCACCCAGGGCAAGCCGTTCAAGAAGATGGGCCTGCACTCCTCGCCGACCGGTGAGCTGTTCTTCGACAACGTGCGCGTCGGCCGGGACCGCCTGCTCGGCGAGACCGAGGAGCACAAGGGCGGCGACGGCAGGGAGAGCGCCCGGTCCAGCTTCACCGCCGAGCGCGTCGGCGTGGCCTTCATGGCGCTGGGCATCATCAACGAGTGCCATCGGCTGTGCGTGGACTACGCCAAGAACCGCAAGCTCTGGGGCCAGGAGATCGGTCGCTTCCAGCTGGTGCAGCTGAAGCTGGCGAAGATGGAGATCGCGCGGATCAACGTGCAGAACATGGTGTTCAACACGCTGGAGCGAGGCCGGGCGGGCAAGCCCCCGACCCTGGCCGAGGCCTCCGCGATGAAGCTGTACGCCTCCGAAGCCGCCACCGAGGTGGCCATGGAAGCCGTCCAGCTCTTCGGCGGCAACGGCTACATGACCGAGTACCGCGTGGAGCAACTCGCCCGCGACGCCAAGTCGCTGATGATCTACGCGGGCAGCAACGAGATCCAGGTGACCCATATCGCGAAAGGACTTCTCGCTCAGTAGGTCCCGAATCGGTCGCCCCCGTCGGTCGTGAGGCGGTCACGCGGCAAGCGTTCCCTGCCTTCGACGACGGGGCGCCGTGCGTTCGTCCGCACAGCCCGGAGCACGTGCCTACCAAACGCGTGCGGCCACCACCCGATCGGCTTCGAGCGAGGCGAGACCGAGCATGCGGCAAAACTACACAGCCCGCAAGCGTGTCCGGCTGGCGTAGACGTGCTCGGCGATGAGGGTGGCGATGCGGTCGGGCGCTTCCAGCATCGGGACGTGGCCGACGCCGTTGACCAGGATGCGGTCGGCGGATTCGGGCAGTTCCTTCAGGTAGCGCCGTGCGTAGACGCGGTTGGGGATGACCCGGTCGTATTCCGACAGCAGCAGCCGGACCGGCGTTCGCAGGGTGGACAGGTCCTCCTGCGCGGGCGCCCGCATCGCGCCGAGGATCATCGGCACCATCGCCGGGCAGTGCAGCGCGGCGGCGAGGGCGGCGGCGGCGTCGCGCCGGGACACCGCGGAGGCCTGCTTGCTCAGCGCGAGCAATGCGATCCGCTGGGCGAGCGGGTTGCCGATCACGAATCCGCCCATGCGCTTGCCGATTCCGACGAGCGGGATCAGGGAGAGGAATTTCAGGTTGATCCGCCACTGGGTCAGCGAGGGCGCGTGCCAGCCGCCCGCGGGCGCGATGAGCGTCAGGGTGCGGGCGCGTCCGCGGCGGGCGAGCTCGACGCCGACCAACCCGCCGAGCGAGTTGCCCGCGATATGGCAAGTACGCCAACCCAGTTCGTCGAGCTGCTCGCAGATCCGGTCGGCCAGCGACGCGACGTCGACCGTCGGGCCTCCGGTGGGCGCGCCGCCCCAGTGGCCGGCGAACGCAGGCGCGAACACTTCGCAGTGCGTCGACAGCCGCGCCGCCGTCTGCTCCCAGCAGTGCGGCGACATCATGAATCCGTGCAGCAGAAGCAGGGGATCGCCGGATCCCACGTGCAACGCCTTGACCGGCTGAGGCTGTTTCGCCCGGGTGGATCCGCGCGCGGCGGCGGAGGAGGACTGGGAGGTGTCGGACGACATCGTCATCACCCCTTCCTGGACGGCAGTGTCCAAGGGACTTCATCTGACCAGCATTGTACGGTCGTGGAGTGCCGTATATCTCGACAGTGAACGTGAACGGTGTCCGCGCTGCCGCGGGTAAGGGCTTGCTCGCCTGGCTCGCGGCCACGGAGGCGGACATCGTCTGCGTGCAGGAGACCCGCGCCACCGACGAGCAGGTCGTGGCCGCGCTGGCGCCCGCGCTGGACGCGGGATGGCAGCTGTCACACGCCGAGCCGGAGTCCAAGGGCCGCGCCGGTGTCGGCATCCTGTCCCGGCGGACGCCCAGCGCGGTGCGAGTCGGCTTCGGCAGCAGCGAGTTCGCGGCGGCGGGCCGCTATCTCGAGGCCGACTTCGACGACGTCACCGTGGCCAGCGTCTACGTGCACTCCGGTGAGGCGGGCACGGTGCGGCAAGACGAGAAGTATCGCTTCATGGCCGAACTCGGCGCCTACCTCACTGCGCGGACCGGTGATTTCGTGGTCGCCGGGGACTGGAACATCGCGCACACCGAGCGCGACCTGAAGAACTGGAAGGGCAACCTGAAGTCGGCCGGGTTCCTGCCGCAGGAGCGGGCGTGGATCGATGAGCTGCTGGCCGCCGGATACGTCGACGTGGTGCGGCAGTTGCACCCGGAGGGCGACGGTCCCTACAGCTGGTGGTCCTACCGAGGCCGCGCGTTCGACAACGACAGCGGCTGGCGCATCGACGCAGTTTTCGCAACGAAGGATATAGCACAGTTCGCCGTGTCTGCACGAGTCGAGCGGGCGGCAACCTACGCGGAACGCTGGTCCGACCATGCCCCGGTCACGGTGACATTCAGCGAGATTCCAGGGCTCATCCGTTCTCGCACTGATCCGAACCTGGTGGAGAGTCGGGCTTTGTAGTGCCCCAACGGTATATCACTCTCGGGAACCCGCGCTCAGGCTGAGCGGCCGGTTTGCGTTGTTTTAGCGCGCCTCGTAAGGTATTGCCTGTCAGACGAACTGAGTCGTCACCACCCGGATTACCCGGTCAAGGTGAGGCTCGCCGTCCCTCTTGACCAGCCGGTTGGCAGTTGAGAGAGGTAGGACCAGGTGGACCCCATCGCACTTGCGGTCATGATCAGCCTGACGGCAACCGGCATGACGGCATCAATATCCGCCGCCGTAGCCAGGGTCGTTATCACGAATAACAAGGTCAGGGTGACGCGCGACGTTCTCAAGGGCGTGGAGGGGCCTGACCGTCCGGCGGTGCTTCAGGCGCTCGCTGAAGTCCTGTGATCTCGTAGCGAAACGGCCTCGATACCCTCCGTCCGAAAGGACATATCGGTTCGGATCCCACACTCGGTACCAAGGTTGGGTGCGGTTTCTGATGGAGTAAACCGCCCACCACCATCACGCTGTCCGCATGCCGCCCGCATCCATCCCATTCTGCTCGGACCTCGCCTCCGCCCTCCCGGTGTCTCGGCGCCGCGGGCAGGCCAACGACTCGGGTGCGCTCGGACTGCCCCACTGCACACGCCGACCTTTTCGGTAACAGGCAGGTGGGTAGCCCGCCCCCTGTGAGTGCAACCCACCACCGGCCAGGGCTATCGGCTGTTGTGTTACTCGAACAAATCGGGGTTCCACACTCGCGTAGGGCGAATGATCTGGGTGTCCTCAACCTTGTGGCCGATCGGGTAACCGCCGTCGTGGGTCATCAGGTAGTCCGCCTTCAGGCGGACCGCAGCCGCCACGTGAACTGCATCTGCTCCCCGAAGGCTCATCCCCGCATCAGCAGACATCCCTTCGCATGAAGCTGCAATCTTCGCCGCATCGGATGCCAGGAACCGGTCGACGTCTGTCCACCTTGTCTCGGGACTTGTAAACCATGCGCGTAGTCCAGCGACGACCTTTTCGCTTGTCCGCAACCGGCGCCGAGTCGCACCATTGGCCAGAACTTCAGCCTCAAGGAGCGCAGAGGCCGCGAGTCGGATTTTCCCCGCCTCGACAGCGTCAAGCACAAGTCGAGCACTTTTCCAACGCACTTCGCCAGTGTCCCTGTGAAGGTCGTTCTCGTTCTTGACGATCAGATCGAGGAATACGCAGGCGTCGAGATAGACCAACGGCGTGCCTTCATGACGGCGTCTAGCCACGCCGCACCTCCGCGATATAGGCATCCACCGACATCCCGCCGAGCCAGTCTGGCGCAGCCCCGAGCAAGTCATCGGCCTTCGGATATGGAACAGCCTCGAACCCCTCCAGTTGCTTCACCTCGAGCCGGATGGCCTGACCGCTAGAGTTACGCGTCAGCAGCCCCCCCGCAAGGACTCGCTTGCCGAACAGAGCATGGACCTTTTCCTCAAACTCGCTCGACGCCATACCGATGATGGCACGACGTGTCTGCACGTCGTAAATGCTCAACTTCAACATCTCGGTACGCCGTCGTGGCCGAGCTAGGACCTCCAGCACGCCAGCGAAGCTGCCATACGACTCTCCCCTGCCCCGGACCGCTTCCTTCGCATTATCACGAACGCTGTTGGACAACGTGACGGGCTCTCCTCTGCTCCCGTTGTATGTGGCAACCTCCACGCTGTGCAACCCACCCTTAGGAGTTGCGATGTCGATAACTCGCTCTACGGTCTGCGGACTGTAGAGCTCCGGCACCTCCGCAACCTCCTGCAATTGACGCGCCCCCGAAACCAGTGCATCCGCGGGGACCAGAAGGTCCTCTAGTGGCCGACGCCCCTTCGACTCAGCCTCGACGCGCACGGACAGTTCACTCGCATGTTGTCGAAGCCCAGCCACAACCCAGGTGACGCGCTCGGGTGGGCGGCGAACGTACAGGGCGTCGATCTCGCGCAAAGCGATCACAACCTGATCGATGGTCTTGGTGAATCGAGTCACCTCAACGCGCGACTGACCGACCCGCAGACGCACGTCGAGACCAGTGGTTGTCACACCACCCACAGTATCGCCACTGTTGTTCTTAGGCCGCCAATCAGCAGTCGAAACTTCACACAGAACGACGATGAGCCACGAGCTCCAAACGTCGAGCAGAACGACCTCAATACCCGGACGCCTGAGCCGCATAACGCACCGATCCCGAGACGGGGGCGAGGGTATACCCCTGGGGCCACTGTCGCTGTCGCACTCCGAGGCGTGCCCGCCCAAGTTCTCTAGAGAACCTGGGGACTGGACCGCTCACGCATTCCCGCAACAGTCGGCCATCTGCCGACGACACGGCCACACCAGCATGCCAAGCGGGCACCCGAAACGGCATCCACGCCACTCTCTACCCCCTGCCACACCCCAGCCACTCCACTCCCCCGCAGCGTGCCTGCGGCATCCCGTGTCGACTGAGTACTGACGCCGGAGTAGGCGGGAGGGGCGCACCCCTGAGGCGGTATCTCGAAAACGATCCCTTCTTGCGACTGAGACCGGCGTCCGGCCAGTCCGGCGCAGTCCTTGGGAACAGTGTGATCAACTGTCTTGAAAACAAGTCTCTAACCTCTAGTCTCATAACCTTCGAATCCACGGGGTATTGAGACAGGATGGACTCCAGTGGCAGTCATCGGTTACGCCCGAGTTAGCACGACCGACCAAGATCCCCAACTCCAGTTGGACGCGCTCAGCGCTGCCGGGTGTGAACGCATCTTCACCGACCACGGCGTGTCCGGCGCGAAAGCCGAACGACCGGAACTGGATCGGTGCCTGGATCACCTTCGGGCAGGTGACGTGTTGGCGGTGTGGAAGCTGGATCGATTGGGCCGCAACACAGTTCATGTGCTGCAATTGATTGAGCAACTGGCGGAGCGTGGCATCGGATTCCGTAGCCTCACCGAGGCGTTGCATACCGACGGCCCCATGGGCAAGGCCATGCTTACGATCATGGCCGCATTCGCCCAGTTGGAACGGGACACGATGATCGAACGCACCCGCGCCGGTCTGGCGGCGGCAGCAGCGAACGGTCGCAAGGGCGGTCGGCCTCGAAAGATGGGCGACGTCGAGGCGACAAAGGCGCGAGAGCTGAGAGCGAAGAACATCTCCGTTCCGGATATTGCAAAAATGCTTGGGTGCTCTCGAGCGACTGTCTATCGGTATCTGTCAGGGCAGCAGTCCTGAGACCGGATACGATTCGGCTGTGACGAGCTTCCAGGCCACCGGCAGTCCTACACAGAGCACTACCCGCGACATCGACACCGCTGGCGCAATACTGATTTCTTCGAACTTTGGGTCTAACCGAGGCTTCGGATGGGTCTCGGGAGCGCAATCATCAATTAGGAGCCTGATTGCCAAGTCGGTGGCACATCAACTCTCGCAGCTGCCAGAACGGTCAGACGAGTTCCCTCCAGAATGGACACCAATAATCCATGTAGGGCGACACGACCAGGCCATTTCAGTTGTGGAAATTTTGGCACACGACAGCACAGTATTAGGCGAGTTTTCAACTGAGCCTAAAATTGCAGCGAACCATTACAATCTGATCTTCCCAGAGACAGTGCAACTTACCGCAACTGCATTGGCAAATCCGTGGCAAGAAGTTCTGACGCTGAGCGGTGCGGCGCTTTCAAGCGGGATAATTGCGCGAGCGACTTGGACAGGGCTCAAGAACGCGAACGAAATCCTAGACTTCTTCTTGAGATTAACCACCTTCCGAAACGCCCGTAGCTTTCGCATTGCCGAGCTGAGGCAGCAGGCTATTCGAGACCAGTCGGATACTGTCAAGAAGATTATTGATGACATCGGCGGCAATGACTTGGGTCGAGCGGTTATCGCCGCTGAGCTGATAGGTGCCGCCATCGAGGTCCCCCGCGAGATACTTCAGTCAGTTGAATTTCGTGAGATAACCGATGAAGAAGCAGATATCCGCCGGAGGGAAATTCTTCGCGCAATAAATCCGACTATCGATGAGTAAGAGGATAGATTCGCGCAGCGTGCCGGCCACCGCGTGAACCGCGCCCAGGTCTTCATCTCGGACAACCGGGCCGACGCCAACGGGCCAAGCTCCATACGTCCGCTCGGCTCCCTAGAGCCTTGCGGGTCGCCGAACGGATAGCGGATTTTGCCCAGTGCACATCGACACCGCCGGAACGCTCATACGCTGTCATCAGCTCAGCATCTGGCCTCACCGAGCACGGTGCATAGCCGGACTAGGGGAAGCGCGTGCTGTATCCAAGCGTCGTTACGCTGGCCGTCGCCAGCGCTGACGATTTGGGCAACGTAGTAGTCCAGTTAGGAACGGGCATACCCCGTGTGCGCGTCGATGGGCGTCGGCTCGATACCTTCGACCACGGCCCGCGCCTCTACGGCCGCAAGTAATTCGGTCGGAGCGGGCACCGGATCGGCATCGTTACCACCGTATAGACTCGCATTTGGCAGGTCCGTCTCGTACCCTTTCGAGCCACGGGCGCGAGAGCCCGGCAGCATCGCCCAAGAGGCAACCTCGACTCTCGGCCTGACGCGGTGGTCGAGCGCGCCGCCTCCTACGACCAGCGCTGGTCCGACCACGCGCCCGTCACCGTGCAGTACCGATGAGCCGGTCGATCAAGCGCGGCATTGGCCTGCGGGGCGCGGTAGCCTCGGTGGTCTTCGCCATTATCTAGCTGGTCTCCTACTCGGTGGGTCCACCGCTACGCCGCGCGCCGATCGCCTTCCGGATCAGCACCCGCGCTGCTTCACCGGTCACGGACTGACGAGCCAGGACGTCGAATGTCCGGTGATACACCGCTATCTCTCGCGGCTGGGTGATCGACAGCTCTGCTGTTATGTTTTCGACCAGGACACGGCTCGAATCGAACATCAGAAACGACGTGGTAGCCGTCTCGAACGGTGCCAGCATCGGCACGATACCGAGCGTCACACGTGGCATACCTTGGACAGCTAAGAGCCGGTCGAGCTGGCCGACCATCGTCTGAGCGTCGCCCACAGTGGTGTACAACGCTTGTTCACCAAGGACGAAGTGGAACAAGTGATCCCGCTGATACAAGACTTGTTGTCGCTGCATCCGCTTGGATACACCCGCGTCCAGATCGTTCGGAATCTGCTGGAACTCGATCACCTTCCGCAGGATGCCCGCCGCGTAGTCGGCGGTCTGTAGAAGACCGGGAACCAAGGCCGGTTCGAACGATCGGATGATCCGAGCTTCGGATTCCCACTTGATCGATGCTTGCTGTCTGCGTTTGGTTCCGGTACCGAGAATCTTCCGCCATTCGAGGTACGCGGTATCGATGCTCTGCCGCGCCGCGTGGAGGTCTGCTAGTTGGTCACCTGCGTTGCAGTGTCGGCAGTACGCCGAGATGTCCTCTAGAGACGGCCGTATCCGTCCGTATTCGATCTTTGAGATTTTGCTGGCGTCCCATCCGCTACGGCGTGCCAACTCCGCCCCGGACAACCCGGCGGCAACGCGAATACCTCGGAGTTGCGCCCCGAGATATTCGCGCTGCTGGTCAACTGAACCGGTCACCGTGTGACGTACTCCGGCAACGGCGTGGCGAGAGGCCAGAACCGGGCTCGGAGGCCGCGACAGTACGCCGCAATGTGCGGGTCGGTGGTTACCGCACCGGACCAACCTCCGGACTCCCCGAACGCTGAGAAGACCACTGTTTCGTCATCGAGTAGCCAGTAGTCGTCCGGAGGGACTTCCCCGGCAGCATGCCGGGGCAGATATCGAATGTCTTCGCCTGCCCGTGCATTGAGCTCCGCCACGGCAAGCGCGAACCGGGTGTAGTCGGTGTGCGGTTCGGTGATGATTCGTACCCGTGTGACTGCTACGCCCCGGCTGGTCGTCTCCTCTACAAGCTCGGCCCACGGCTGGAACCATGCGTAGTCATCCGGCTCGTCTGCCAGGAATCGCCGGAACGGTTCATGCTCGTTCGGTTCGGCGTAAGTGTCGAGCACTTCGAGGTGAAACGCTTCCCGCTTGCAGGTCCGGAGTAGGTCCGGGAACCCTTCATCGGGCACTAGCAGCACCGTAGAATGTCCTTTCTAGCTTCGGAACCTCGATAGCGGTTTCGTCGTCCGCGATGTCGAGCTGTGCGAGTAGTTCCGGTTCAGTGACCGGCCGACCTGTGAGCCGGAATGTTCCCCGGCCGGTGTCGGTCAACGTCGCACCGATGAACGTATCCGGTTCCAAGAACCCGAGTAGCAGGTGTGGCAACTCGACTGTATCGGCCCGGTCCGTCTTCCATGCTTGGACGACGTACCTGCCAGGGTCGTTCGTCAGCAGGGTAGGGCATCCGTTGTTAGTGCTTCCGCCTTTGCCCAGAAAACGTAACGGCATCTGTAATACCTCCGGATCATGTCGTGCACAAGATTGCACGTACAGAATCGATTGTGGCGCAGCGAAGCTGGGCACGCACAGTAGATATTGAATCCGTGCACGATTGAGCACGATTGTGGACTGGCTCGGTAGACGGTTCGTAGCGTCTGGGCTGGCCCGCGTGACATGTGCCGTGATCCGGTCACGGGGTGCCTACCACTTGCCTACTACAGGGGGTTGAGATGACCGCAGACGGAGACCAACAACGCAGGCGCACAGAGCTTTACCCGTTCCCTGGTGGCGTGTTCGAACGGTGGGGTGACACCGGCGAGGCAGGGCCGGGCGTGTATGTCGAGTTCCACCACAGCCGGCAGTTGTGTAACGATGCTCGGGCGTTCGGCCCTGGTGAAGCGGAACGGCTCGGTTCGGCGGACGACGAGACGGAGCCCGCGTGATGGGGTTGTTCGTGGCGTTCGCTGTCCCGCTGGTCGCGTTCTTCGCGGTGGTGTTCTGGCCTCAGCGGATGCCGGAAGAGAAGGTCCGGGAACGGATCGAGCGCGAAGATGCGCGTCAGCAAGGCGGTAGTTAGATGACCGGCGAGGGTCTTCCGGAACGTGATCCCCGTAGCAGATTGGGTCTGTTTCTTCTCTCCGCGTTCGACGAGTGGGAACCTCCGACGCCCGCTCTTCTGGAGCGAGTCAGGTCCGGCCTGACATCGGAATCGGGGGATAACCGTTGAAAACCATTACTGGGCTGATCGCTGTGGCTGTGGTGATCGGCGTGAGTCCAGCGGCTACCGGCACGGCCCATGCCGCCCGCAGTTGCGATTTCGAGTTCACGCGCAGCGTACCGACGGTGCTACCGCCCCAGATCACGGGCGACGGTATTGCCGCGTGTGATGTCCCGCCGGACGAACACATAGTCGTCTTGGCGTTGCAGCACGAGGAGGTCGGTCGATGGGAGGTTGTCTCTACCCGAACCGATTCGACCATCCCCCCACCGTTCCGGGGCGGTGGACACTCCTACGCGGTGTCGGCTGCGTGCTACGCCGGGAAGTGGCGCGTCAGCGTCGGTATACGCGGCAAGATTCAGGGGCACCAGTTCACCTACAACAACGCATCCGGCACGGTGGAGGTCCCTGCCTCGAAGTGTCACCCCCGATTCTGAAGGAGCCAGAGTCGTGCCTACGCCTGAACCGATCGAGTATCCGATAGATCCTGACAACCCGCCGGAGTTCCCCGGAAAGCTGCCCCGAGAGCTTTCGGTGAAGGTCCGTGATCGGTTGCAGAAGATTGCCGAGGAAGTGAACCCGTATCTCGGTCCCGACCACCGGGCCATAGCCGCACTGCTCAAAGCTGCGGAAGAGTTGGCGGTAGTCACCTTCCCCAAGTCGGGGCGGTACGCCGAGTACACGCCAGACGAGTGAGCCCAGCTGCCGGACAGGTGACGTAGATTCGTCAGTCATGACGGGTAGCCGCGCCACCAGCAAGAGGCGTAACGGGGTCTGTAGTCCGGTTACTTCCCTGTTCAAGGGTGATTCTCGGGTTAGAACCCAGTCGGGACGTATCGGTTACCTCCTCCGTGGTGAGCCGGCCGCCCGTCCCAAGGTCGCGGTGATCGCATGGGCCACCGACCATCAGCGCGGGTCCGGCCATGCGTCTGTCACGGTGCAGTACCGATGAGCCGGTCGATCAAGCGCGGTATCGGCTTGCTCGGCGCGGTGGCCTTGGTGGTGCTCGCCGCGGTGCTCGCGTTGTACGACGGTGGGAATACCACCACGTCCGCCCCGGCGAGTCGCGCGACCACCGCCGTGACGAGCACGGTCACCCCGACCAGCGCGGCGCCGCGCGGTGCGGACAGCGCGTCGCCGGTCACCCAGGCGTCCGGTGTCCCGGAACGCGCGTACGCCACGCTGCGGGAGATCGACGCGGGCCGGTGGCCGGATTCGGCGAACGCACCCGGCACCAAAGGGGGCGAGCGATGGATGAATCGGGGTGGGGACCTGCCCGCGACCGATGGCTCCGGTAAGCCGATCACCTATCAGGAGTGGGACGTCAATCCCAAGCAATCCGGCCGATCCCGTGACGCCGAACGCATCGTCACCGGCAGCGACGGTTCGGCTTGGTACACCGGCGACCACTACAAGACCTTCACGAGGATGCGCTGATGACAAAGACCGTCACGCTGTCGCAGTTCCTTGCCCGCTCCGACGCCGACGACGCGCTGCCCAGGGCCGGACTCGCCCCGCCCCTCGTCACCTTCGGCACCCTCGCGGTCGACGCCGCCGACTTCAGCGGGGTGCGGGACAAGGCGCCCTCCGGATACCTGGTGCGCGAGTTGCGCGGCGCGAAGATGCCCACCACCGCCCGGCTCTTCGACGAGTTCGCCGCCGCGTTCCAGTTCCCCTACTACTTCGGCGAGAACAAGGACGCGTTCGACGAATGCCTGCGCGACCTGGACGATTTTCTCGGCGAAGGGGCCGGATACGTTGCCGTGGTGCGCGATTCGGCACAGTTGCTCGCCGACGAGCCGATCGAGCGTGACTGGTTCGCCGAGGCCATGCGCGACTGCGCGGCCTACTGGTCGCGGCGGGACGTGCTCTTCCGGGTGGTGCTGCAAGGCGACGCGCCCGACTTGGAAGACGTGTCCCTGCGCCTGTGACCAGGGCCGTTACCGCAGTTTCTCGGCCAGGTCCTCGCCGAGCAGGACGAACACGTCGACCGTCTGCTCGATCAACTCCTCGCGCGTGAGGTCGAGGCCGCCCTGGAGCCAGGCAGTCAGCGTCTGCACCAGGCCCCCGACCAGGTACAACGCCCGGAAGTCGACCACCGCAGCCGGGGCCGAGTCGGACATCCGGTAGAAATCCGTGCCCTCCGTGGCGACCATCCGCGCGAACGCTCGCACCGTCTCGGTGGTGCGGGCCCGCAGTTCCGGCGTCGCCATGCCCGCGATCAGGGCGGCCTTCGCCTTGCGCGGGTCGTTGGTGAGCAGGTGCACGCCCGCGGTGATCGCGGCGTGCGCGGTCGCGCGCGTGTCCGGCGCGGCGGTGCGGACGGCGGCGAGGATGGCCGCGGCCAGTTCCGTGGCGATCCCGTCGATCAGGGCGGTGAGCACGGCGTCGCGACTGTCGAAGTTCTCGTAGTAGTACCGCTCGTTGAGACCGGCCCGCGCGCACAACCCCGACACGGTCAGCTTGCCCAGCCCTTCGGTGCCGATGATCTCCAGTGCGGCGTCGAGCAACGCCGCACGCCGCTGCGCCCGGCGCTCCTCGGCGGAAACACCTCCATAAGTCCGTTGCGCCGTCACCCTTCGATTCTTACAGGCCCGCCGAAGCCGGTGCCCTCGATCGCCGCGCACGCCGCCGGAGTCCCCCGCGTGTGCGGCAATCAGGTAGCGCTTGGCATCCGGCCACTGAGTCCGCGTGCCCTGTGTTCCAGCGCATGATCACCGACGTGCCCGCCGCACCGCAACCACGTCTTTCGAGCGAAGTGAGACCGAGCATGCGAACACGCCGCGCCGTAGTCGCGGCAAATCGAACACAGCAATTTGGATACATCCATTGCCAGAAAAGACTGTTCTGGTGGATGCTATTGCCAGATGTTCTCGACGAGGAGGCGGCCATGTCCGAGCCCGGCTATTTCAGTGACCACTCGATGGTCCGGCGGGTGATGACCAAGCGGGCGGTGGGGCTGACCTACGGTTTGCGCGCGCTGGTGATCGGCGCGGTGCACCCGCTGCTCTACGTCGGTACGGCGGAGAACACCGAGCACCGCATGACCCCCTACACTCGGCTGGCGCTGACCGGCCGCCTGTTCGAGGCGGTGTTCCTCGGTAGCAAAGCCGAGGCCGACCGCGCGCTGTCGTTCACCAGGAAACGGCACGTCGAGGTACGTGGGGCGCTACCGGAGGACGCCGGAGCGCGGCACCCGGCAGGCACCGGATACTCCGCGCTCGACCCCCACCTGATGTTCATGACGATGGCCTTCACGTTCGACTCGGCCGAGGTGATGTACGACCTGCTGGTGCGCACCATGACCGACGGCGAGCGCGAAGGGCTCTACCAGGACTACGTGCGCTGGGGCGAGCTGTTCGGCATGCCCGCGGACGCGGCGCCCGCCAGTTATCCGGAGTTCCGGGCCTTCTTCGACGGCTATCTCGCCTCCGACGACCTGTTCCTCACCGACGAGGCGCGGCTGGTCGGCTCCTACCTGGCCGGACAGCGCGTCCCCTACTCGCGGGGTGTGCCGTTGCAGCAGGTCACCTCCGCGTTCTACCTGCTGGTGCAGGGAAGCCTGCCGCCGCGCGTCCGCCGGATGTACGGGATGCGCTGGGGTGTGGCGGAGGAGGTCGCCTACCAGGGGCTGTCGCGGGCGGTCCGTACCGCGCACGTGTCGGTTCCGCTGGTGCCCCCGGTGCTGCGGGGCACGCTCGCCGGGCCCAGCGCGCCGGTCTACAAGATGCTGTCCAAGCGGGAACACGAACTGGTCAGCGGCGGACGGCCGAGTATGCCCGGGGTGGACCCACGCAACTGGGTGCAGCGAAATTCGGCTTGAGCCGCATGCGAAGATCGGGGTATGTCCAGTCCTGCGCCCAGCCCGGCCGCCGAACGCAAACAGCGGGTTCTGTCCGGGATCCAGCCGACCAGCTCCTCGTTCCATCTAGGGAACTACCTTGGCGCGCTGCAGTACTGGGTGACCATGCAGGACGATTACGACGCGCTGTACTTCATCCCGGATCTGCACGCGATCACGGTGCCGCAGGACCCCAAGGAGCTGCGGCTGCGCACCAAGGCGGCCGCCGCCCAGTTGCTCGCGGTCGGCATCGACCCGAAGAAGTCGACCCTGTTCGCGCAGAGCCAGGTGCCCGAGCACGCCGAGCTGGCCTGGGTGCTCAGCTGTATCACCGGTTTCGGCGAGGCCAGCCGGATGACGCAGTTCAAGGACAAGTCGGTGAAGCAGGGCGCGGAGAACGCGACCGTCGGCCTGTTCACCTACCCCATCCTGATGGCCGCGGACATCCTGCTCTACCGCGCCCATCAGGTGCCCGTCGGCGAGGATCAGCGTCAGCACCTGGAACTGACCCGGAACCTGGCCCAGCGCTTCAACACTCGGTTCAAGAAGACCTTCGTGGTGCCGGAGGCGCACATCGTCAAGGGCACGGCGAAGATCTACGACTTGCAGGACCCGACCGCGAAGATGAGCAAGTCCGCCTCCACCGACGCGGGCCTGATCAACCTGCTCGACGATCCGAAGGTCACCGCGAAGAAGGTGAGGTCCGCGGTCACCGACACCGAACGCGAGATCCGCTACGATCCGGAGCGCAAGCCGGGCGTCAGCAATCTGTTGGTGATCCTGAGTTCCCTGACCGGTGCGCCGATCGTCACCCTGGAGAAGGATTTCGAGGGTAAGGGTTACGGCGAGCTGAAAGCCGACGTGGCCGACGCGCTGGTCGAATTTGTCACGCCGTTGCGGGCGAAGGTGCAAGAGTACATGTCGGATCAAGGTGAACTCGACCGCATACTCGCCGCAGGCGCCGAGCGCGCGCGAGAGATCGCCGGCAACACCCTCGCACAGGTCTACGACCGGGTCGGCTTGCTGAGCCGCTAGGCGGCCGCTCGCCTCCGCCGGGCGGTTGTCGCGCGCTCGACCGGGTATCACCGGTGCGAGGTCTCTCGGTCGAAGGGGCGAACGGTGCAGGTGATCGACAATGTCAAAGCTGGGATCGAACGCCGGATCCACGCGCAGCCGTGGCTGGACCATATGGTCCGTGCGGCGGGGCGCTATCAGCGGCAACGGGGTGACTACTACGCGGCGGGCATCACGTATTTCACTGTGCTGTCGTTGTTTCCGCTGCTCATGATCGCTTTCGCGGTCGCGGGCGTGATCTTGTCCAGCAATCCGGATCTGCTCGGGGAGTTGCAGGCCAAGATCGTCGAGAACATTCCCGGCTCGTTCGGCACCCAGTTGAACGATTTGATCGATCAGGCGGTCGATTCCCGGCGCACGGTCGGCGCGCTCGGTCTGATCACCGGCGTGTACAGCGGGCTCGGCTGGATGGCCAACCTGCGCGCTGCGCTCACCGAGCAATGGGACCAGAAGTCTCCGGACGGTAACTGGCTGATGACCAAGCTCTCCGATCTGGGTGCGCTGATCGGTCTCGGTCTCGCGTTCACCGTGTCGCTGGGGCTGTCGGCGCTGGCGTCGAGTTCCCTGGGCAGCCAGCTGCTCGACGACCTCGGCCTCGGCGACCTGCCCGGTGCGGACGTGTTGCTGTCGCTGTTGTCGATCGCGCTCGGTTTCCTCGCCTCCTGGGCGGTGTTCGCGTGGGTCATCGCGCGGTTGCCCCGGGAGCCGGTGACGCTGGCCAGTGCCGCCAAGGCGGCCGGTCTGGCGGCGCTGGTCTTCGAAGTGTTCAAGATCGTCGCCTCGATCTACCTGCAATCGGTGCTCAACAGCCCGGCGGGCGCCACCTTCGGCTCGATCATCGGTCTGATGGTGTTCACCTACGTCACCTACCGCATCGTCCTGTTCGCCACGGCGTGGGCCGCCACCGCCGCGGAGAACGAGCCGGAAGCCGAGATTCCCGCACCGGGGCCTGCGGTGATCGCGCCGCGGGTCGGCGCACGTGACGTGTCGATGGGAGTGGGCGCCGCCTTCTTCGGCGCGGGTGCGCTTGCCGCCCTTGCCCTTTCCGGATTGCGCAGGTCACCGGACCGGCGGTGAGCGATCAGCGTCGCCGGGCGGCTCGCCGTGCCGCCAGCAGGAGAGCGGCGACCACCAGGACGCCGCCGATGATCAGCACGGTTTGCGCACCGGTGCGGCGATCTCCGGTGTGTGGCATGGCGGACGGATCGCTGCCCGGCGACGATGCCGTCGCCGAGTCGGAGCCCGGCGTGGGCGGCGCGGCCAGGGTGGCTCCGCTGTGGTCGCGCTGGGGTACCACCGCGCCGGGCAGGTTGCCGATCGAGGCGCCGCGGGGCAGCGCGAACCCGTAGTCGAGCAGGCGTGCGGCCTGTTCCCACGGGCGCACCGGCTGCACGTCGGCCTTGAGGAGGGTGACGGCGAGCCTGCGGCCGCCCCGCTGGGCGGCGGCGACGAAGGTCTGGCGCGCGTCGTCGGTGAAACCGGTCTTGCCGCCGAGAGCGCCGTCGTAGTTGTAGAGCAGCTGGTTGTCGTTGCCGATCGGGTAGCCGGGGCGATCGGTGTCGCCCGGAACGGCCGGGTCGGCGGGGTAGCCGGGGAAGTCGACCTGCTCGGTGTGGATCAACTCGGCGAACAGCGGGATGGTCATCGCCTCGCGGAACAGCACCGCGAGGTCGTAGGCCGAGGTGCTCATGCCGGGGCCGTCCAGCCCGGACGGAGTGGCCGTGCGAGTGTCCATGGCGCGCAACGACTTCGCCAGGTCGTTCATCTTCGCGACGGTCGCGGCGTCGCCGCCGAGCTGCGCGGCGATGGCATGGGCCGCGTCGTTGCCCGAGGCCATGATCAGCGCCTGCATGAGCTGCCGGTTGGTGTAGCGGCCGCCCGGCCCCATGCCGACCCGGGTGCCGTCGACGTTGGCGTCGTCCTGCGTGCCGACGACCACCTTGTCGAGATTCAGCGTGCGCAGCGCCAGCGTGGCCAGCAGCACTTTGATCGTGCTCGCGGGCCGGTAGCGACCGTGCGGGTCTTTCGCGGCCAGCACCTCTCCGGTGTCCAGATCCGCCACCAGCCAAGCCGTCGCCGAAATGTCCGGTGGAGCGGGCGGCGCGGCTTTGGGGAGCACGACGCCGCACTCGCCGAGGCGGGTCCCTCCGATCGGCGGGGAAGGGATCGGGAGCGGCGTAGGGGTGGACTGTCCCGGCGCGGGCACCTCGGAGGCGTCGATCGGAGCAGGCGGCGATGTCTTCTGCGGGCACCCATCCGTGTTCGGGGTGGTGAACGGCGTGGTGGTGCTGGGCGCTGCCAGGGACGGCGTGGCCGTCGCTCCGAACGCGGCGACGGCGAGCACGGCGCCTACGCAGAGCAAGGCACGGCGAGTGATCTTCATCGCCGATGAGCCTAGCGAGCGGTCGGGTGATCGGTCATTCCATCCCTTCGGTGGTATTGACAGCGACTACTAAATGAGAGCTACTATCAAAAAACTGTAGCTACCATTTCTGGAGGCGTCATGAAGAACGACTCGCCCCGTCGCTGGCTCGCCCTCGGCGCGCTGGCCGTGGCGATGCTGACCATCGGGCTCGATGTCACCGTGCTGACCGTGGCGCTGCCCACGCTCGCGGTCGACCTCAACGCGAATACCGCTGCGCTGCAATGGTTCAGCAGTGCCTACACGCTGGCGCTGGCCGCGGTGATGCTGCCCGCTGGCGCGCTCGGCGACCGCTACGGCCGCAAGAAGTTCCTGCTCGCCGCGCTGGTGCTGTTCGGTGTGGCGTCCATCGCGTGCGCCGTGGCCACCTCGCCCGGCGAGCTCATCGCGGCGCGCGTCGTGCTCGGCGTCGCGGCGGCGGCGATGATGCCGCTGTCGATGTCGGTGCTGCCCGCGCTGTTCCCCGCACCGGCCGATCTCCAGCGGGCGCTCACCATCTGGATCACCTCGACCGCGATCGGCCTACCGCTGGGCCCGATCGTGGGCGGCTGGTTGCTGCGGAACCTCTGGTGGGGTTCGGTGTTCCTGATCAACGTGCCGATGGTCGTGATCGGTGCGTGCGCCGTCGCCGCTCTGGTGCCCGAGTCGCGCAGCGCGCAGCGCTTCCGGATCGACCTGCCCGGCGTCGCGTTGTCCGCGACGGGCATGCTCGGGCTCACCTACGGCTTCATCCGGATCGGCGAGAAGGGCTGGGGCGACGGCCCGGCCTGGGCGACCATCGCGGCCGGTGTGCTGCTGCTCGGCGCGTTCCTGCTCTGGCAGCGCAGGACCACGCATCCGCTGATCGATCTCGGTCTCTTCGCCGCCGACGGATTCCGCTGGGGGACGGCCTTTTCGATCGTGGTGAACTTCGCCATGTTCGGCATGTTCTTCACCGTTCCGCAGTACTTCCAGGCGGTGCTCGGCGTGGACGCGCTCGGCAGCGGCCTGCGGTTGCTCCCGTTGATCGCCGGTTTGCTGGTCGGCAGCAGGCTGGTCGACAAAGTGCTGCCGAAACTGGGCGTCCGCGTGGTGGTTGCCGCCGGATTCGCCCTGTTGGCAGGCTCGCTGGCACTGGGCGCGTCGACCACCGTTGACAGCGGTTACGGCTTCGCCGCACTGTGGCTGACGCTGCTCGGTGCCGGTATGGGGCTGGTGATGCCCGCGGCCATGGGCATGGCGATGGGCGACCTGGACGCCGAGCGCTCCGGCTCCGGTTCCGCGCTGTTGCAGGCGCTGCGCCAGGCGGGCGGCACCATCGGCGTCGCGGTGCTGGGCACCGTGCTGTCCACCCGATACCGGTCGGAACTGGGCGCGCTGAATCGCGAACCGATCTCCGACGGCGTGAACGCGGGCGTCGCCACGGCGCACAAGCTGGGCGATCCGTCGATGCTGCACCAGGTGCAGGTGGCGTTCCTCGGCGGCATGAGCGCGATGCTGTGGGCCTGCGCCGCGCTGTGCGTGCTGGCGGCGGTGCTCACGGCGACGTTGGTGCGCACCCGGCAACCCGCCCGGGCGCCCGAGCCGGGTGCGGCAGAATCGATTCATGTCGGTTGAGCTACCCGCGAGCGGGACGGCGCAGGGTCTGCGCGAGCGGAAGAAGGAACGGACCCGCCGGACGATTCGCCTCGAGGCTTTCCGGCTGTTCCGCGAGCAGGGCTACAACGAGACGACGATCGAGCAGATCGCCGCGGCGGCCGATGTCTCGCCGAGCACCTTCTTCCGCTACTTCCCGACCAAGGAACAGCTGGTGCTCGCGGACGATCTCGATCCGGCGATGATCGAGGCGTTGCGGCGACAGCCGCGCGACATCGGGCCGATGGCGGCCTTCCGCAACGCGGTGCTGGAGGTCTTCGGCAAACTGGGCGCCGCCGAGCTGGCGTTCGAGCAGGAGCGGCAGGCGCTGCTCTATCACGTGCCGGAGCTGCGCTCGGCCATCGGTTTGGAGATCATCCGCAGCATCGACCTCATCGCGAGCCTGCTGGCCGATCATCTCGGCCGGCCCGCCGACGACTTCGAGGTGCGAGTGGCGGCGGGCGCGATGGCGGGCGCGGCTCTCGGCATGGCGACGATGACGCCGTTGAACGTCGAGAACATCACCCGCACCTTGGATTTCCTGGATGCGGGCATGCCGCTGACGCCGCGGCGCGAGTGCTGAAGTCCGGCCGCACCATTACGCGCCCGCGGGGCTGGCGTGCCGTAAACGGTCGGGCGTGTCGTCGTCCATGGTCGCGAAGAAGCCGCCGATCACGTCCTCGATCTGGGCGATCGAGTCCGCGCAGTACAGAGTCGGCTGGTAGTGGGTGATGTCGTAGGTGGCGGTACCCATCCGGGCGATGTCCAGCGGGCGCAGCTCGGCGTGCCGGAACTCCTCGATCTCGCCGTAGGACGACAGCAAGCCCGCGCCGTAGCAACGGATCTCGCCGTGCTCCCGGACGACGCCGAATTCCATCGAGAACCAGAAGACGTCGGCGAGGAATTTCAGCGCGTGGTCGGTGCTCAGCCGTGCGACCGCCGCGCCGACGGTCGCGTAGATCGCGGCGAAGCGCGGGCTGGCGATCTGGTTGGCGTGGCCGATGATCTCGTGGATCGCGTCCGGCTCCGGGGTGTACAGCGGCGCGGAATGATGCCGGATGTACTGGGTGGAGTGGAAGATCCGGTCGGCGAAGGAGCCGAAGAACTCCCGCAGCGGCACCAGTCCCGCGGCCGGTGCGTAGCGGAATCCGGTCAACGGGGCGAGTGCCGCGGACACTTCGTCCAGTTGCGGGATGTGATCGGTGGGCAGCGACAGCGCCTCGGCGGCCGTCAGTATCTCCGCGCTGGCATAGGTGCGATGTTTGCGCGCCAGTTCGGCCGACACGATCCGCCACACCTGCTGCTCCTCGTCGGTGTAGGCGACGTGGGGTAGCGGCTTTCCCGGTGCGTAGTCCAGAGCCAGCGCGGCGATGGCATTGCGCCGGGCCCGATATTCCGGATCGTGCACACCCGGGTGCTCATCGCTCAGGTGCACGGTCACGTCGCCGTCGCCGGTGCGGGTCACCGGCGAGTACAACTGCGCCTCGCTGAACATGACTCGATGCAAGCACCGCCGGCGCCCGCCGACAACAAAAGCCCGTCCAGCTGGGCAATCTGCCTAGCTGAACGGGCTGAGATCGGGCCGCTGTGTCACCCGAAGGCGCGGATCGGGCGGCGTGCTGATCAGTGCGCGCCGTGCAGTGAATGCACCACCGCGTGGCCTTTGCCGCGTCCGATCATCCATTTGTTGACCGGCGTGGTCAGCACGAAGGCCACCGCCAAGGAGAAGGCGAGGGTGGTCCAGAACAGGAGGGTGTCCAGGTGGGCGTCCATCGCTCCGGGAACGGCGAGGATCACGGCGTTGTCCACGATCTCCATCACGGTGATGGACACCGTGTCGGCGGCCAGCGCGGTGCCGATGGCGGCCGCCAGCGGCAGGCCCGCCCGCAGCACGCCGCGCATGGTCAACGCGTAGCCGAACACGAACGCCAGCACGATGGCCAGCACCATGGTCGAGGCGTTGTTCCAGCCCAGCGCGGTGCCGATCACCATGCCGAGGATTTCGCCGATGGCGCAGCCGGTGAGGCAGTGCAGCGTGGCCATGGCCGCCATCCGCCAGGTAGCGGGGGCATGGTGCCCACTGTGGTGTTCGGCGTGCGTGACGTGAGAGAGGTGTTCGCCCGACGGGTGGTGCCTGTGTTCCATGACTGGAACTATACCCCCGTAGGGTATCTACGCAAGGTGGAGTTGGCGATTTGCCGGACATGAGCGGGCGTCATGCCGCAAGATGGCGAAAGTATGAAGGAGGGCGCATGAAATCCGTGCGGATCGATCTCGACCAGGACTTGCTCGCCGCGGCCGCCGCCATCATGGGCACGTCGACCAGCGACACCACCGTCAACGAGGCCTTGCGCCGGATCGTCGTGCACGAGCGCCAGCTGCACAATCTGCAGCGGCTCGCCGCGAAGGCGTTCGTGGGGTCGGACGTCGCGGTGGTGGACCGCTAGGCCCGGGCTATCTGGGAGAAGCGGGCCGTCGCTCGTCGAGAGCGCGCTGCCAGACCTCGTCGAACTCCTCGGCGTCGATCTGGAGCGCGGTGAACTCGGTCTGCGCATTCAGCTCGTCCGGCGCCGGAACCGGGATCTGCCCGAGTTCGGTCGTGCCGGTGCCGCGGCCCGAATCGGCCCAGTCGCGGTGCCCGTCGCGGAACACCTCGATCTTGCGCACCTCGAAACCGTCGTCGCCGATCTCGCTGAACAGCTCGACCGGCTCGTCGTCGAAATCGTGGTGCCATTGCGCCTTCAGGTACCACATCGTCATCAGCTCCCCAGCTCGCGACCGACTCGGCTACCGAACCGCACACCAGCCAGCATATGGGGTCGAACTGTCGGTGGCCCCTGGCAGAATCCCGGGCACTGTTGGCGTGACCGAGGGGTGGGAGTCATGGCGGTCTCTCTTGTCGACGTGCCGGTGGAGCAGCGGCCGCGGGAGCGCTTGCTGGCGCTCGGGCCGCACGCGCTGAGCGACGCGGAGTTGCTGGCATTGCTGCTGCGGCAGGGCAGGCGCGGTGCGAGCGCGCTGGATCTGGCGGTGGAGTTGCTGGTCGAGCACGGCGGGCTCGCCGGGCTGGCGTCCGCGCGTCCGGAGGAGTTGTCGCGCCGGGCGGGCATCGGCGCGGCGAAGGCCGCCGCCGTCATCGCCGCCTTCCACCTCGGCGCGCGGGCGCGCGGCAGGCCGGACACATCGATCCGGCTCACCAACCCCGCCGACGTGGCCGCCGCCGCCCTCCCGCTGTTCGCGGGCTGCCGGGTCGAGCGCCTGCTCGTGCTGGTCTGCGACGCGCAGAACCGCCTCCGCCAGAAGGTCTTCGTCGCCGAGGGCGCCGTCGACCAGGTCGCCGTCCCCGTCCGGGAGGTCCTGAACACCGTCCTGCGCCACGACGGCCGCGCCTTCGCCATCGTGCACAACCACCCCTCCGGCGACCCCACCCCCAGCCCCGACGACCGCCACACCACCACCCTGCTCACCGAAGCCGCCCACACCGTCGGCCTCCGCTTCCTCGACCACGTGGTGATCGCGGGGGAGAAGTGGACGAGCGCACCGAAGTTCGCTTGACCTTCGCACTGTGTCAAGGCCTTCACTGGCTGTCGGAGGTGGTTCCCATCAATTCGACACACAAGAATCCACAGCACGCCCGGCTGCTCGACGCATTGGCGGCGGGGAGTTCGTCGACGCGGCTCGAGGCGGCACTGGCAGCGGGCACTCATCCCGATCCCGGGTTCATCGATGCGCTGGTGGAGCGGTGCGCGATCGAACCGGACTTCTTCGTGCGGGACATGCTCACGTGGGCGCTGACTCGGCTCCCGGCGGAGCTCACGGTGCCGAAGCTGCTCACGGAGGTTCGTTCCGAGCGGGCGCAGGCCCGGAGCCAAGCGTTGCACACGCTGTCCAAGATCGGCGATCCGAGCGCGTGGTCGGCGATCACGCGCTCATTGCTGCACGACGCCGACGATGAAGTCGCGCGAAGTGCCTGGCGTGCCGCCGTCGTTCTCGTGCCCGACGAAGCGAAAGAATGGCTGGGTGTGGAACTGGCCAGGCAATTCGGCCGGGGAGACCGGGAGGTACGGTTGAGTTTGAGCCGCGCTCTCGTCGCGCTCGGTGAGGTGATCGAGCCGGTCCTCCGGACGGCGATGGCAAGTTCCGACCCGACGGTGCGGGCGCACGCGCGCGCGACGGAGCGGCTCCTGCGCGACCCGGATGCCGGATTCGACCTCGCCGTCGACGCGGCGAGACGGGTCGTCGCGCTCGGTCCGGACCAGGAGGAGACAACTGCGTGCTGATCGGTGAGGTGGCGCGCCGCTCCGGTGTGAGCGCCCGCATGCTCCGGCACTACGACTCGCTCGGGCTGGTGCGACCGACCGGCCGCACCGTGGGTGGCTACCGGGAATACTCCCCGGAGGACATCCGGCGCATCTTCCACGTGGAGGGCCTGCGCTCCCTGGGGCTGTCACTGAGCCAGATCGGACGCGCTCTCGATGATGCCGGATTCACCCCGTCCACGCTGGTCGGCGACCTCATCCGGAAGACCGAAGAACGACTGAACCGGGAGCGAGAACTCCTGGAGCGGCTGCGTACGGTGGATTCGGCCGAGCCCTCTGGTTGGCAAGATGTCCTGCGTATCGTCGAACTGCTGCACGGACTCGGTTCGCAGAGCCCCGCCCGGCGGCAGCAGGCCGTCCTGGCCCCGGCCGAGGACGTTGCGGTGCCGGCCGAGCTGCTGGCCGAGGCAGTGCTCACCGAATCCGATCCGTATGTGGCCGGGGCTTTGCGGTGGGCACTCGCGCGGTCCGGCGGTGACGGCGTGGCGAGCGTGGCATCCGGCCTGGGCTCCGAGGACGTCGACGTCCGGCGGCGCGCGGTCCTCGCGCTCGCCGAGTTGCCGGGCGACGAGGCGACCGCGGTGCTCACGGACGCGCTCGAGGACCCGGACACGACGGTCCGCAGACACGCTGCTCTCGCCCTGGGTGGGCGCGGCGTGACCCGGGCCGTGCCCGCGCTTGTCGACACGGTGGTCGAAGGCCCGAACGACGTCGAGGCGGCCGAACTCTTGGGAACGCTGGCGCAGGACGCGGAGTGGGCGGATCGGATCATCAGTGCGCTGGTCGAACAGCTCACCGCAGATGCGGCGGACTCGGCGGTGCGAATCCGACTGACCCAGGCGCTCGCTGAAATGCCGGGGACCATCGCGCTGGATGCCCTGCGGCACCTGTCCTGCGATGAGGATCGCACCGTGGCGGCCATAGCCTCGGCCCTCGTGGAAACGCTCGTAGAACGACCGGGCGAGGAGCCGGGGCAACCCTGACCGATCTCACGGCGTGGTGTGGCCGATCCAGTGGAATCCCTTCAAGAAGTCGGCCGCGTGCATTCCTCTCGGCAGGTGGCGGTCGATTTCGGCGAGGGTGGGGTAGCGGTCGTTCGGTGCGGCGTCGTTCGGTGGGGAATCCAGTTCGTCGAGGAGTTGTCGCAACTCCCGGGTGATCACAGCGTCCGGTTCCAGGGCGAGATCCGCACGGATGCGGCTGCTCAGCGCCCGCATGCCTGCGGCGAGATGGTCGGGATCGGTGACGCCGTTCCAGTCGAGGTCGTGCCTGATCGCGGCGCGAGCCCCGCGGCGGCCGTGCACCGTGAAGGTCACATCTTCCACCTCGGACCGGCGGAGGTAAGCGCGGAGTGGGGAGACAACCTGGTCACCCGCTCTGGTGTTGGCTTGCCACGGTTCTATCCACAGCTTGTCGAATCGTGCGGTGAGCCGGCCCTTTTCGTCGAACTCGATGGAGAGATCCAGATCGCCCGCCTCGGAAGGATTCTCGCCACGGCTGACGAACACGCCGCGGATTCGTATTCCGGAGATGGACTCGTCGTCGGTGCGCAGATAGTCGACACGGGTCAGCCGGAGCTCGAGCTCGAGGCCGTACGCCCGTTGCAGGCCGGCCAATCTCGGTAGCAACTCGCTTTCGGCGGGGGGTTCGGCGAGCAGATCCGGTATGGCCGGCACCTCCGACAGATTCGGGTCCGGTGCGACGGTGGTCCGCCGAGTCGAGTGCGTCGTGGTGTCGAGACCCGTGCTGGGCAGGTCGGGGCGGGGCCTGCTCGGGTCGGCGGCATGCAGCATGAGGTCGCGGACCTGCTGATAGGTCAGTCGCGTCCCCCGTGACGGCCACTGCCCGGTCGTCTCGGCGTAGCTCCACAGGGCGAGGTAGTCGGAGTAGAAGCGACGTGTCAGGGGGCCGGCTGTGGTGGGGTCGACGCTGATCTTGTGCACGAAGTATCGGGAGTCGGTGTACAGCGAGTCGAGGGCGGCCATGGCGCGCAGCCGCCGGAACTCGAGAACACCGGATTCACCGTGCTGGTCGCGAATTTCGTCCTCGACCATGATCGTCACCCGGCCCAGGGCTTCCGGCGGCCATGAGTTCCAGAAGATGGTGACGTAGTCCCACAACCGGTGCCGGACGCCGGTGAGATTCCAGTTGTCGAGGCGTACTTCGCCGTCGGGCCGGACCCACAGGTTGCGGAAGGTGGCGTTGCCGTGGCTCAGCCCGGCCGTCCAGGTGGTGTCGCCCGGCACCCAGATCTCGTGCGGCAGCGGTACTCGCATCCAGTGCAGGAACGGATGAGATTGTTCCTGCTTGATCCGCTGCATGCTCAGGTACAGCTGTTCCTGGTCGGCTACGGTGCGGACCGACAGATCGTCGGGCAGCTCGACCGCCTGCAACCGCCGCAACTGCCGGAGCAGGGCGCGCAAAGTCCGTGGCCAGTCCTGGTCACCGGTCGTGGGGACGCGGCCGGGGCCCATTTCGCGGAACGAGTAGTCGTCGGAGTGGGCCATCGTCGTCGGCACGTCGACACCTGCCTGCCGGGCCAGATCTTCCGCGCGTTCGTCGTCCAGGGCGACCTGGTCGACGAGCCGGTCTCCGGCGAGCAGTTTCGGATGCGTGGGATTGGCGGCCAGATCCTTGTCTCCAGGCTTGGCGACGATGCGCCGCACCTTCACCGGCTTTCCGCCGCCGTCGGTGACGCACCAGACCTCCGTGTAATGGCCGGCGACATCGGGGGAATTCGTCACGACGGTGATCAGCATGCGGGCCGCATCGTCGAGCTGCAAGCCGCCGTCGGGGACCGGTTCGGCGATGTCGAGCAGGTAATCGGTGCCCTGCGGGCGGCGTAGGGCAGGGCGGAATGTGATCGGGGTGGTCGGCAGCGCCGGATCGGTGAGGTCCTTGGACGCCCATCGCCGGGCGAACCACGCGCTCGGCCCGGCCTGCCCGCCGGGCTCGGCGACCCAGCTGTACCCGCACCGCGCCGCTCGGACGCCGTCTTTGCGCGAAACCTCGACCTCGACCGCATCGGCGCCCATCCGCCGGGCCAGGTCTTCGGCCGGTCCGAGGAGGTACGGGCCGCCGTAGTCGGCGGCGAGGCGATCGAGGTCGGCGCCGATCGGTTCCGGACGTGCGGTGACTCGTCCGTGCTCGTCGAGGTCGAAACGCACGGCGATTTCGCCGTATTCGCGGGTGCCGTCCATCAGCACGGTGCGCAGCCGAATGCGTCTCACCACGCCCGGGTCGGCGTCATCGAGTGGCTCGTATTCCGCCGCGAGAGCTTCCAGCCTGGCAGGTCCGTCGGCACACCGCAGGGTGGCGACGGCTTCGGACAGGCCGGCCTCCGCTGCGGCGCTGTCGTGCCCGATCGTGCCCCGCAGCAGCAACTCGCGCACCGACAGCCGCGGCAGCCAGGACGTGTCCGGATTCGTCGCCTGGATAGCCGGTGCGACGGCCGCCGATCGGTCGGCAGCCGAATCCGTCGCCGTCAGGTGGTTTTCGCGTTGCCGTACGAATTGGCGAGACCATCGCTGCAAGAGGCTACGCACCTGGGCCTCATCCGGTGCCCGTCGACCCGCGGCCGCGAACACGACCTTCAGGTTGCGGTGCAACGCATCCGTCGCGTCGGCGAGGAAACTCGGGTCGCGGGCGATCAGCAGCGGCAACCGGAAGCTGTCTCCGGCAACGGATTTCCATGCTTCCAGCACCCGATATCGGTCGAAGTCCGCAGCAGCGTCCGCGCCGTGGTCGCGCCGCAGTCGCGCCCGGCACCAGTTCATGACCTTGCTCCGGACGGTGGGGGTAGGCCACGGGTTCCTTGTCGCGAACGCCACGTAATCCCACACCGGCGATCCCGGCTGGGTCAGTTCCAGGTCGAGCAGCCCGGCCCCGTCGGGGCCCAGCTTCATATTGAGGAAGGTCGGATCGCCGTGCAGTACACCGAGCTGGATATCGTCGTCCGTTGCGGGCCGGACAGCGAAGATCTCGTACAGGCCGGGCAGACCCAGTTCGCCGTGCAGCCGATCATCGGTGTCGAACTCCAGGGGGATCCGTGCCACCTCGCGAACCAGTCGCTGCTCCCATTCGACGCGGGTGGTGGGTACTTGTTGCTCGGGTTCGGCCTCGGCCCAGTGCTCGGCGTGCAGGGCGTGCAGGCGATCGAGCGCCGGGAACAGGGCCTCCGCGACGTCTTGCCACGGATCATCCGGTGTGGGGTGTTCCCCGTCGAGGTACTCGTGGAACAGGTAGTGCTCGGGATAGGACTCCTGGGCGCCGACGTGATACAGCGCCGGTACCCGGACACCGGCCTTCCGGCACAGCTGGACCGCGGCGGATTCCCCGAACGTGAGGCCGATCCGGGGATCGAAATTGGGATTCGGCGTATTGATCGACGCCCGGATGACAACCTTCCGGCCGTTCAGCTCGAAGATCCAGACCCCGTGATGATTCCCGGCGAAGTGGGCTCGATTGCGGAACAGCGTGGTGAGAAGTTCGATGTCGGTTCCGGTCAATGCGGGATCCTCGGTCTCGGCACCGAGGGACGTCATCCGGGCTGTCGGTCGCGGAGCCGCACCGGGGAGTGGATCGGAAACGTCCGTGGGCGCACCGTCAAGCACGCCCCACCACCGGCGGTCTTGCGGCCACTGCTGTGATGGCGGCTGGAGATACGCGGCCAGCTCCGTGAAGGTCGGTCGTGCCTCGGCGGGCCGGTCGAACCGGTCGAGCATCGGGTCGGCGATGAGTTCCCGCGGGTCGGTGCTCAGCAGGTGCGCCGTGCTCTCCCGCGATTCGGCCAGATGGCGCGGATCGGAATCCAGCCGAAGACCGTGCTGTGCCGCGATCGTGAAGCCGGTCGGGCCGTTGACGGGCACGATGACCCGGCCATCCGTGCCGACACACTGGCGCAGTTGCGGAACGAAGTGCTGCGCGAAGTGCCCGCCCGCGAAGGCCGGGTCGACCACCAGGTGGTCGAAAGTCACCGTGACCCGGCCGTTTTCGTCTTGGCGAACATGGAAACGCATATCGCCTGCTTCATCGACGCCCGGTAGGCCCTCGGCGACTCCGCCCTGGCTGACATGGAAACGCAAGTCGCCCGATTCGCCGACGCGCCACGTGCCCGCGGCGACAATGGTGGCTGATACGGTCAAGCACCGATTTCCGGCGTTGTCGGTGTACCGTGCGGCGGTCGGTGTCACGGCGTAGTCGCGAGGACCGTACCGTCGATCCAGCAGACCGTTCACGACAGCCAGAAGTTCGGTGTCGCCTGCGACCTCGGCGGCCGGGAGAACCGGATGCGGACGTGCGGTGGGCGCGACAGCCTCCGGACGTTCCGCGGATGATGGGGCCTGCCGACTCGGCTGCGCCGCAGGCTCATTCGGCAGCGGCGGCAGACCCTGCCTCCTGCACACCTCGTTCACCGCTTCCAGCATCAGTGTGCGAACGACATCCGGCGACTCCGGCTCCCATCCGCGCAGGCGGCACAGCCGTCGATAGTCGGAGTAGAACCGTCCGGTGAGCCGGTCGGCCTTGCCGGCATCCTCCGCGATCTGCTGGACGAAATTGCGCGAATCGGCGTAGAGCGAGTCGAGGCAACCCATTGTCAGCAGCCGATCCAGCTCCGCTTCGGCGCCCGGTCCGACCAGCCCCTCGGCCTCGAGGTCGCGGACCTCGGCTCTGATCTTGTTTTCGACCTGCTCGGCGACCTCCGGCGGCCAGTTCGACCACAGCATCGTCACGTAATCCCACAGCGGGTGGGTGACGGCGGCGTTGTCCCAATCGATCAGCGTCGCGGTGTCGTTCTCGTCGTCGATTCGCAGGTTGTTGAGCGTCATGTCGTTGTGATTGAGGCTCGGCCGCCAGATCGCGTCGTCGGTCTCCGGCGACCAGGCCTGATGCGGGGCGAGGCGGAACAGCCGATCCAGCCAGGGCGCGCGGCGACGGTAATTGCGGCGCTGATGATCCAGGTAGAGGTGAAGGTGTTCGGTCACAGGGCGCACCTGCAGATGCGGGGGTAGCTGCACATTCAGCAGACGTCGCTTCACCTCGAACATCTTGTTCAAGTTCAACTCCCAGTTCGGATCATCCGGCTCCGGGGTGCGTCCGTCGGCATACTCCTCCACGTAGTAATCGCGCCACCGGTATACCCGTGCGGGAACATCGGTCACAGTTCCGGCAAGCTGCACGGCATCGGGTGCATCGAACGGAAGCCAATGGAACCAGCGGACATTCCGATGCGACGGATCGGGGTTGCGGGTGAGGTCTTTTTCACCTGTGGTCGTCGGCAGTATCTGGTGCACGACTATCCGGTTGCCGTTGTCGTCTCGATAGCGCCACGCTCGCTTGTTGTTTCCCTCGTAGTCGGGTGCTCGGAGTCGGGCCCGCAGGATCTGCCTGGCGGCAACCTTCGAGTCCAGCGTGCCGCGGCCTTCGCGTTTCATGTTGTCCAGCAACGTTTCCTGCGCAGGCGGGTCCGTGGGGATGGCTACGACCGGCCGCGCTTCGGGTTGGCTCCATTCGAGGTCCGTGGCAGCGGGTGCGTCGGCCATGTCGATGCACGCGGCCCACGGTGCGAGGATCTCCTCGAGCGGAACACCGGCGTCGATCAGCCCGGCATCCCACAGTTCCCTCAGCGTAGGGAGGTCACCTGCTCGCAACCTTCGGCCTATTTCTGCGACGCCGGGCGGGACGGTCGGCACGCGCTGTTCGAGGTCGTCTATGGCGTCGCACAAGGCCTCGCGGATTGCTTCTCTCTCACCGGGATGCTCCCTGTTCAAGTCGAATCCGGCCCGAGCCGCCGCCGGCCAGTCGCTGATCAACGTCACCCGGAGCCGGTCCGCGCCCGCGTCACGAACGAAGTCGAGCACGAGAGGTTCGACCTTCTGGGCTTCCAGGTCGCCGACGCAATCTGCGACCATCCGGCCGGAGGCATCCGTGAAAAAGGTGAAATAGATCTCGCTGCTGATGCGGGTGCCCTCCACGACCGCAGCCGTGACGACGGCGGTGACGAAGCCCTCCGAGGAGCCCAGCCACCGCACCCTGGTCGGCTCCAGCCGGCGCGGTCCGTCCCAGCGTTGGACGGCGGCCAGTGCCGCCGACTTGTCCACATCCTGCTGACCGGTACCGAGCTCTCTGTCGGCCGCGTGCAGCAGCCGCCGCATCCACCGGCGTGGTTCCGTCGCGCGGGCGGGCGGAATCTCCCAGGCAGTCGCCGCGGCGGCGGACGTGTCCAGCAGTTCCAGCTCACGGAGCGCCCATTCCGCCAGCAGATCGTGCACCGCGTCCTCGGAGATGGGGTCCTGCCCGGCGGCGCGGCGGACGAGGGCGATGTTCCGGTAGAAGTCCGGAAGCACCTCCTCGATGGTCGCGAACCCTGTGGCGATCTTCTTGGGTAGCCGGTAGGCGTCGCCGATGATCGACTTGCGTGCCTCCAGCAGCACGTAGCGCTCGAAGTCCGCCACCAGTTCGTCACCGACACCGTCTCCGTATCGGTGTTGCAGAATCGTGCGGATTTCGGAGTGCACGGCACGTCGTTCTGCGTCGTCGGCCCAGTCGTTGACGAGGTAATACCGGGCCCAATCCCATGCGATGGGCGCGTATTGCGCGAGTTTCGAATCGGTGAACCCGATGCGGCCGTCGGCGCCGCGCCGCATCTTACGGCGGATCGGGTTGCCGTGCGTGAAGCCCATCAGCTCGCTGCCATCGTTGAGGAGCGTCGGTTGCCACAAGACGAAGAGCGGGACGCCGCCGATCAGCGTGTCCAGCCTGTGGTCGAAGTCGCCGTGCTCCAGTTCCAGCACCCGGTGTTCTTGCTGCCGGTCCCATAGATGCTTCGTGTGGGGAGTGGAGGACAGGCCGTGTAGTCGAGACAACTCGAGGAAGACGTCCTCGGTTGTGCGGTCCCAACCCTCGTCCGGCAGGACTTCATCGCCCGCGATGTGCTCGTGAATCGTCACGCGGGTCTTGAAGTCCAGTGCCATCGACGACGATTCGGAGTCATAGAGCAGCCGCGGGCCACGCACCCCCGCCTGGTGGAACAGGTCCGACGCTTCCGCTGCCGGCGCGGCCAGCGAGTCCAGATCGAAGCCCAAACGCTGCGCCTCGTCCAGGTACACCCGGACCGTCACCATCGGTACCGAGGTCGCGCTCGGCTCGGCGGGCAGCGGCAGATGCCAGACACCGCATTGGTTTTCGGATTCGTGCGGCGAGGTCACGCGGACCTGTTCCATCAACCCGAGCACCTGCTCGCGAGTGAGTCGTCGATCCAGGCCCGAAGGGACGGGGTCGGCCGCGACCGCCGGTGGTGCACAGCGTTCGCTCAGCCACTGCGGCGCGTTCTCGACCGGTACGAGGCCCGCGCGCGACAGCAGGTCGCGACCGGACAGTTCCGCGGCGCCCGCGTCGTCGGTCACCTTCACCTGCAGCACATCGGCGCCGATGCCGCGCACGAAGTGCCGAACCAAGTCGAGGAACGACCCTCGTCCTGTGCCGCCCCGAGCGGACCGATACTCCGGTAGGAAGTCGCCGGCCGGGCCGGGATCGACGTAAGCCGTGACGATTCCGGCGGCATCGAGCTCGAAAATCAGTTCTATATCGCCGAATTCGGCTCCATCGATCATCACCGCGGCGTGCATGCGGAGGCGTACCGCCCCCTCGCGGGCTGGGTCCGGCTCGTAGGCGGCGCCGGTCACGTTCAGTCTGTGTGTTCTGCGCTGTGTCTGTGTCGCCGGAGGCCGGAGAGCGCTGCTCAACTCGACCTGCCGTCGCTTTTCCAGCAATCTTCGAATCGAAGACCCGAGCCGCGGTGGGAGCGGCTCATCGAGTGCCGGTGTCATATAGGCGTCGAGGTTCGACGGCCGTCCCCGGGACAGGTGGCTCGCGAAGGCTTCGAGCACACGCTGACCTTCGTCCTCGGGTACCGGTCGATGTTCCGTTTCCCGACGCAGGCCGGCCACGTACGCGGACCCGGCGCTGAGCTTCCCACGATTCCGGAGGGCCCGGCCGATGGCCGCTTCGCGGCGCACGAAGGTGAGGTTCGTGGAAAACGCCGACACCAGATCGGTGTACCGGCCGGGGTCGGTAGCGATGTCCGTGGGCGCGTGGAGTGCCTGGCGGATGGCCGCGATTCGTGCTTCGACCGCGAGGTAGCGGTGGAAGTCGGCTTCCGCAGCGCCGTCGTGCCGTTGCCGAATCTGCTGCATGCACCAGTTGAGCACCTGCGGCCGTACCTCGGGCGGCCAGGGATTGCGGACGGCGAATGCCGCGTACACCCAGGCGGGTGGGCCGAACGCGGTGTGATTCTCATGCGATCCCGCCTGTGCGCTGTCCCGGACGAGGCCGTCGAGTATCGGCGGGCTGTGCAGGCCGACAGGCTGCGCGCCGTCGTCCTCCGGATCCTCTCGTGACCAGAACATCTCGGACAACGGCGGCAGGCCGAGCAAGCCCGATCCCGATTCCGTCCCCGGCCCGGGGCGTAGGCCCGCGAGCCTCGCCTCCGCACCGCGCACCGCACGGCGGACATCCCGCTCCCAGGCGGCGCGAGTCGTCGTCACCGGCGGCTCTCCCTCCGGGATGTGCTGTGCGAAAAGCTGTTCGGCGACATCGCCGCGAAACGACAGATCCTCGCCCACCAGCTCGGCAACCCCCGCCGGGGTACCGGTAGCGTGCCCGGGAACGACGACATCGCGGCCCGCGGAGTCGTCGTCGTAGGGGCCGAGGTCGATCGCGACGGGGTCCTGGGGCGTGCCGGGAGTCGTCCCTGTATCGGTGGGGCCGTCCGGCAAGTATCCGGGGTTGGGGCGCCAGTACTGCGGTAATTCGTCGGCAAGTGCGGCGAAATTGCCCCGCCAAATCTGCGCGGGGATCTCGAAACAGCCCATGACGCGATCGCTACGCAGGCCTCCCGGCCAGTGCACGGAGACGACACCGCCGTTCTCGTCCACCACTCCGAATCCGCCGGGCGCGTCGACGACGTAGATCTGATGGACGAGGGTCCACTCCGAGGTCTCGTCGTCCACCAGCACCGATTCGCCGTAATCGGCGGCTCGATTCACCCGCACCGTCGTGTAGACAACCCTGCCGTCGCGCTGTGACAGCGGGACGAACCCGTTCGCCCACAGGTCGCTGCGCGGACGTGTGTCGCCACGGAACAACAGCCCTCCGCCGATACGCCACCCCGATTCCGGATACTCCTCCTGGAGCTCTTCCCACCTCCGACGGATCGTGTCGAGGTCGACATCCTGCTCGACGGCCGAGGCGAGCAGCACACTGTCCGGCAACTGCGCGGCCGGTTGCCATCGCACGGGTACCGACGGGCCGTCGAGGATCAGCCGTACCACCTGAGCGCCGTCGAGCGGATTCACAGGAGCGTCGGCCGGCGGACCTTCGGCAGAATTATCGTCCTCGGCGTCTTCGTCGTCGAGGTCGATCGCGACGGAGTCGACGCTGTTGCCGGGGGTCTTTGTGTTACCGCGGGTGCTCGACGTGCTCGAGGAAATTCCGGATTCCGGCGGGCTTTGCGGGTCCCGGTCGGAGTGCCCGGGCTCGCGGGCGGGTTCGTCGACCGTGGGCGAGCCAGGGACGGGCGTCGCTACACCCGGTGCGCCGGGGCGGGATCCGGTGTAGTGGCCGTCGGTGCGGAGGAAGTGAGCGTCGATCTCCACCAGGGGATAACCATGGAGGCGTTGGTGTTCGGGGTTTGTGAACCGGCCGATCAGTGCGTGGATGTTCTCGGTGACGTCTCGGCCGGTCTGGCCATCGAGGTACCGGATGGTGTCGTGGTCGTTGACGACGTTGACGGTGTGGCCTTGCGGATCTCCGAAGGGTTGGTGGCGGTAGGCGATGATGCCGCGTGCCAGGTGGCCGGCGTCGAGGAGTTGCTGTTCGAGGTCGGTCCAGCTCTCGACGTGCTGGAACGTCGTGTCGTAGTGGGCCTGGATGAACCGGATGTGGGATCGGCTGTCGTCACCGGGTACTCGTCCTGCTGCCGACGGTTCGGCGACGATGTCGGGTCGGCCGCTGAGCCGGAGGTCGGCGGCGATGGTGCACTCGGCGCTGTTGTCCCGGTTGCGCAGTGGGTTGATGCCGCGGATCCGCGCGAGCAAGGGGTCGTCGGGCGCGGGCTCCACCGGGGTGGGTGACGGTTGCGCCGCGCCGCTGTCCATGGCCGGTCGATCGGTGTCACCAGCGGATGATCGCGTGGGTTCGGCGTCGGACGACGGTTGTGCCGCGGCATCGGTCGTCCCCGTATTCACAGCGGGGCTGGAGAGGAAACGGCCATGCAGGTGGGCGGCGAGCTGCTGTATCAGTACTCGGCCCTTGCTGCCAACCATGCCGAGCAGGTACCGGTCGATTACCCCGAGCATGTACTCGTCGACCGAGCGGCTTCCGATCAGCGAATAGAGCCGGGCCGCGAGATATCTGGTGCGCAGGAATTCCGGCGACTCGCGGTCCTCGAAACCGCGGCAGCCGGGGAAGTGCAGCGCCGACCACAGGTCGTTCTTGCGGTGCTGCTCCCAGAATGCGTATTCCTCGGGTGTGAGTACTTTCCGCATTTGGACACGGTCGCCGTCGAGCATCGGTCTGCCCGACAGGTAGGACATGGTTCCTCTCGCGATCGACAGCAGTTGCGGCAGTTCATCGAGCGATGTGTCGCGCAGATACCGCTGGAAGGGCATGGCCCGATCGACGGCGGCGCTGCTGGTGGGTCCTTCCGGCTCGTCCTCCGGCAGGGTCCGGAACTTCCAGACGGTGATCGTCTCGTTCCCCTGTATTCGCTTCTCCTGTTTGAACAACAGCGGGCCGCGGTCGGAAATACCCAGTAGCTGTTCGGCTTTCAATCCGGTGGCGACGACCAGCGCGAGCGTCAGGTAGATGGGGGATCGTCGCAGCAAGCGCTTCAGTTCGAAGAGATCCTTGGCGGTGAGTTCTACGGTTCGCAGCGTGGCGAGGTCGCCCTCGCGCAGCGCCCGGAACCACTCGCTGCGGTTGGCGACCCAATCCGGCCCGGATGGTTCGGTGGCGCTGGGAATCGGCATGTTCTCGAGGTAGGCGAACGGACGATTGCCGTCCTTGTCGCGGTAGGTCAGCAGTTCGGCGATGAGCTGCTCGATTTCGGCGGCCTCCGCCGGAGCGAAGCCATCGTTCAGTGCGCGGGTGCGGGCGGCCCGACCGCGTTCCGGATCGGTGAAATGAAGCGCCGGACCGCGGCCCCCTCGGGCCGGTCGATGTTCGGCTCGGGTGGCCTCGGCGCCACGACCCGCGGTGATCAGGCCGATATTGTCCAGCGACTCGGTCGGCACCCGGGCCTCGATATCGGCATACGAGTTGTAACCCTGATGGACCTGCGTGCGCTTGCGGAACTCCGGTGTCTTCGGTGGCTCCGCGGTGACCCGCACCGCTCCCCAGGACTCGCCGGCCGGATCCGGTCCCAGACCGCGGTTGAGGAATCGGCCGCGCCGGTCGGGAGTGGTGGCGCCGAGCCAGGCGATGGGGTCACGGGTCGCCGTCAGCACATAGACGTTCTCGGCCCCGATACCGAAGTCGGTAGCCCCAGTCATCGGTCCCGCGCCCGGGGAGGCCGTCAGAACCACCTGGTCGATCTCGCCGGCCAGCCGGGCGTCCCGGCCCGCGTAGCACACGGTCGTGGAGCCGTAGCTGTGTCCGAGGAGAGTGTGCAACCGCGGCAGCGCTGTGCCCCGATGCTCGGCCAAAGCCTCGCGAGTGCTGTTGTAGGACACGGTATCTCGCGCTACGACATAGCCACCGACTTCCGCGAACCGGTGATAGAGGGGATCGAACGGGAGAACCGGCACCGTTCCCTTCAGCAGTTTGGTCGGATGTTCGTAGCCGATATCGATGATGGCCGCCACGGTCTCATCGGGTGCATACCGTGAGGTCATCTCGTATTGCGCACCCGCGAACCCGTATCGGTACAGCAGTGACCGCAGCGTGGTCCCGAAGCCGCCGACATGGCGGGTGACGTTCGTCGCTTCGTCGGCGTCTCCGATGGAGACGGAGATCCGGCCGTTGCCGTCGTACTTCTCGGCGTCGTAGGCGAGCAGTTGTACCGGCGGCGATCCGAAGTCCTCGACGCGGCGTTCGATTTCGGCCAGTTGATCCCGGGTGGTCTCCAGGTTGAGCAGATGCGCCTTCTCCGCGGCGGTGAGTCCGCGGTGCCCGATGATCCGGCGCAGCTGCGTGAGCTGCCGGGTGATCGACCGGCGATTGGCGTAATCGCGCACGGTGTACGGGATGCCGTCGGTATTGCCGATCAGGGCGGGGTCTACCGCCACCATCCCCGCCTGCTGTTCGGCGGACAGCGAGAACCACCAGCGCGCATTCCTTCCGGCGCGGGCCCGGGCAGCATCGACTACCTCATCGGGGTCGACGCGCTCGACCAGCGACCACGGTGTCGCGTGCTCCCCGAACTGATGGCGCAGTGCGGCGATTGCGCGCGCCGCGTCCTTGTTCTCCTGTCGGGTGGGGTGTGGATCGGCTGGAAGCGTGGATCCTTCCTCGCCCTCGGCGGTGCCGAAGGCCCAGCGGGAGTCGGGAGTCGGTTCGACTGTGGCGGGCTGGAATTCCGTCGGATACGGGCGTGGTTGGGGCGCATCCTTGTGGAACCCGGTGACGAGTTCGGCTTCGAGTCTTATTTTGCCGTCGACTTCGGTCGGCTCGGTGAGCAATACGAGAGTCGATCCTCGCGGGGCGATGATTTCTCGTTCGCGGTACTCGCCCTCGTCCGCGGTGTCCATTGCCGAAACCGACTCCACGGCGATCAGCGCCGATCCGGCATCCGCGTAGACGATGACCTCGACATCCTGGTCCGCGAACACCTCATCCGACAGTGAAAGCGACGTGTAACCGGAGTTGGTCGATCGGTAACCGAGCAAGTTGTCGGTGCGACCGAAGACCCGCACGAGATCGTCCAGCTTTCGAATCATCGTGACCGGTCCGGTGGATGGAAGGGCGTTCCGGAATGCCCAGTCCATCCGGTTGATCTGGGCGGCAATGATGCCGGCTTCCTCCCGGAACCGAGCTTCCGGCCAGCCGAGGCTCGCTCCGGCCGCGAGGACCTCCTCCCGAGTCACCTCCCGCCGTGCTAGTTCGACTTGCTGATGCGGCGTCAGATTTCGGCCCATTGCGCGTAGTGGCATGTTGGGCCCGGCGAATTTGGTGTATTCCCGGAACGCGTCGATGATCTCGTCCGCGCGATTTCCCGTCGGATCATGTGCCAAATGCACCCGGCCCATGCCGTTCCGGATGCGCGCGAGGGCCGCATCGCCTTCGACGGCATTCCGCCGGAACCACTCCAGCCTCGCTCGGAGTGCATTCGCGTCGGCTCCATGCCCGTCGCCCGCCGCGTCGTCCGGCTGCGGCTCGGGGAGCAGGTCGATGGCGACGGGGTCGATGCGGTTGCCGGATGATGTCGGCTTTGCGGGTTCGTGCGGGGTGCTATCCGGCTGGGGCGCTGTGTCGCCGCCCCCGTTCGGCCCCTCACGCAGCGATCGGTCGACGATTGCCAGTACCTGCTCGTCGGTTTCGGGCAGCGGCGCGTCCGACAGCAGCGTGGCCAGCAGTCGCTTGCAGGCGAGGGCATCGTGCTGTTCTCCCGGCACGAACGGCGCGGGCCTTCCACCCATGCGGCGGTAGCGCTCTCGCGCACCGAAGAGACCGAGCAGTGCCACCGGATCCGCGATACCCGCGGATTGTTCCACCTGGGCTTCGAGCAGTCGGTACCGCAGGCTTCCCGCCTTGACCGTGTCCACCCATTCGTCCCGCATGGTGAGGACATCTTCGTCGAAATCCGGAATGGCGCTGGGGTGCTTCCCTTGCTTTTCGAGCGCCCAATTCAGCAGGATCCTGGACAGTGGACGGTGATAGTCGCCCTCCCCGTGACGCCCGGAAATGCTCCACAGCTCCAGATCTGTGGCTACTTCGTAGGGGTCTTTGTCGGGGTTGCTCACCGCGGCGTTGAACCACTCGCACATCGCTGCGACGTCCGCGGCCATCCCGTCCGGGCCGTCGAACTTTCCTGCCGACTCCGGTGCCGTCCGCCGCCCGAGCAGCTCATGCAATTTCAGGATGAACTCCACGCTCAGCTCATCGCCGAGATGCTGTTCGGCGTAGTGGCGAGCTTCCAGCCAGCTCAGCCACTCCTTACGTCCGAAAAGCAACTCGGGCCGGTGCACACCCGCCGCGATGGCAACGTTCCGGAATTTGTCGTCCATATACAACGTCAGCTCGAGTGTGCGCTCGGCATCGGTCTCGATGCCGAGCGCACGCTCCAGCTCACGTATTTCGTCGTCGAGCGCCGCGTCTTCTTCGGAGATCACGGGCGGCGCGGTCGCGTCGATCGTCTTGTCCTGCTCGGCTGCCTGAATTTGCGCTGTCTTCTGCGGAGCCTGTAGCCAAGCCCGTGAACCGGGCGGCAGCATCTCGGACAAGCTCGCCATGGCGCGGCGCTGGGCCATGGTGACGGACCCGCGGCTCTTGCCCAGAAGGCTGGCCACCGCAGCGGTCGTGCGCTTCTCGACGAGTTTCTGGCGCAGGCTTTCTCGCTGCAGATCGGGAAGTCTGTCGACACGCTGGGCCAACGCTCGCCGGTTGTCACCTACAGCGGCCCTGACCTCCATCGGCAGCCAGTCGGCGTGCTCCAGGGCGGCCACGATCTCGGTTGCCGTCCTACTCGCCCGCGCGGCCGACGGGTCGGGCGACTCGGCGTTGTCGATCGGTGGTTCGGATTCGTGCTCGCTGTCGCCGAGGTCGAGATCGATGGCGACGGCGTCGAGGCCGGGAGTGGTGTCGCGAACATCGCGCTGGGTGGGGCCGGCCTCGGTCGATTGCTGAGCGGCGCCCTGGTCGTCGTGATCTTCGAGGCCGTGCGTACCCGCAACCTCCCTCATCTCGATAACCCATTTCCCCTTCTGCCGGGTCCGGCGCAGGACCTGGAAATGGGAGCCTGGGGCGAAAATTACTTCGGCTTCGCTCGAGATCTTCGAGATCTTCGAGATATCGCGACCGGTGGACGAGTGGATGATGAACTTCACATTTCCACCCATGGTGTCGGTTTTCGCGCTGGTACTGACGAACGCGGGCTCCGTGATGACCTGCCGGCGCCGGTACCTCGCCAAGAGCCGGACGAGCTCTCCGGGTGACACGGAGATCTGCCGTTCTACCACGCCGTTGTACAGAGGAAGTGTGTGCAGCGCGGTAGTGATGCCTTGGATCAGGTGGTGGTATTTGCTGATCCGGGCAGGATCGCCGGACCGGAGAGCGGCGTTCATCTCGAAGTAGTAGAGATTGCCGGTATATGTGCGGATCGCGACGTATCCAGGAAGCAACCGCTCGTCCAGACCCGGGTGGTTCCTTCTCACCATCTCCGCGTGGTCGAAGTAGTCGTCGCCGATTGCGTCATACACGTTGCGGAACGCGGCGAGTGGACTCCAGGGTTGCCGAGGTGGCTGAGAATCCAGACGATCGAAGAGAGCGGGAAGTTGCGCGGTGAGTGCGGAATGGACTTCACCCTGGGCCGCCAGCGCCTCCAGCTCGTCGCGGGTGAGCCATGCGGCCTGTTCGGTCTCGACGCCATCGCTGACGACGCGGAACCGTTCGGGCGTATCGGCGAGGAAGATGGTGTAGGTCCAGTTCTTGGGCCTTCCTCGCGCCGCGCGGGCAACCGAGGTATCGACCAGTCGCAGGTTCCGAGCGTCGCTTTCGCGCACGCCGAGTTCTTCGATGAGTTCACGGGTGGCACCCTGGACGGGAGTTTCCTTGGAATGCAACGCGCCGCCCGGAAGCTGCCAGTTTCCCTGGGAATAGGCCGGCGTCGACTTCGCGACCAAGTACCTGGCGGTCCCGGTGCTGTCGACATGCCTGATCAATACGCCCGCCGCTCCGAATTTTCCCCAAACCCCGCGGGCGACTTCCCCATCACCCGAAACCCCGCGGTCGACGGCAAGCCGGAACGGATGTTCGAGTTCGTAGGTGGTTTCTATCCAGTTCAACAAGCGTGGCGGCACCGGTTCACCGTTGCCGTCGAGGAAGAGGGCCCGGGCAGGCCGACCCTGGGCGTCCGCGTGGAACGGAATCACGCCGTCGCTCGCGCCGGGGTCGATCCGTACGACCTTGTTGTCGTAGCAGTGCAGGACGAACGGCCGCGCATGCTCGTCTCCGCTGTCGACGACCACCGATGCGTCATCTCCGAGTTGCCTGAGTATGGCATCGATGCGGTGCGAGGTGAACGGTTCTGTGAACCTGCCTCCCGACCTGGCTTCGAAGTCCGCCATGGTGATCTCGGTTGAGGCGCTCGACTGCTCGGGCTGCGATATCACCTCCGCTCGATACAGATCGTTGATGATGCGGGCAGCCGATGCGCGGCCGTCGTAGGGGATGGACCGAGCCGTGCTGCCGCTGAGTACGCCCTCGTTGCCGCTGCTTTCCTGCAGGATCCCCGTTACCCGAGCTGTCTCTCTGTGGGCGCTTCCGCCATACAGCGCCGCGTGCACCTGGGCGTGCAGCAGGTCGGTCGCGGCGCCGTTCAAGCGGCGGATCTGGTCTTCGGCGATCATGTGTCGCTCGATGTCGCCGATCAGTTCTTTGCCGCGGGGGCCGGTGCGCACGGCGTAGGCATCGTCGAACGGATGGGTGGCCGCGATCTCGCGCAGCAATGCGCTGTCACTCGTCTCGGGGGCCAATTTCAGTAGCTGGGCGGCGAGATCACGTTTTTCGCGCAGTCTGACGAGCTCTGCCTCCGCGAGTCGTCTGGTGTGCGCCAAGCTCGTTTCCTCCGTCGGCGTCGTCTCGTCCGGATCGCCGAGGTCGATCGCGACCGGGTCGATGCGATCAGCGGTCGAGGTCGGCAGGGTATCGGAGGTAGTGGTTCGCGTCGTCGGCGTCACGCTCGCTGGTTGGATCGGCTCGACACCCGTCTCGGTCACGACCACGATGCCGCGCCGCTGCTGCGTCCAGCCGAGCTCGGTGGCGGCCGCCCGCACCCGGTTCGTCGTCTCGGGATTCGTACCGCCGCGACCGTTGAGCACGCGATCTGCCTGAGCCTTGCTCACCTGCGCCCGAGTGGCCACATCGTCGAGCGTCACTCGTCGGAGTTGGCCTCGGCTCAGCACCCGCGACACCAGCTCTGGTGGGAGTTCCCCGGCCAGCACGTGCGCGATCCGATACAGCGCGCCCTTGACGGTGCTCTGGCTGCGGCCCGTCGCTCGAGCGACTTCGGGTTGCGAGAGACCCTGCACCAGATACAGCTCGGCGTATTCCCACTCGGTGCCCGAGAGCTGCGAGTAGCACGGCCCCAGCACATCCGGGTAGTGCGCCGCGATCGCCTCGATCAAGAACATCGCCGAGCCGTCGGTCAGCAACACACCGACGGACAGCAATGTCGCCAGCCGTGGCGCGGCGGCCTGCCGCAGCGCGGCGACCCGCGCCGGCGACAAATCCAGTGCCTTCGACTTCTCCTCGATGGTCAGCTCGTCGGAGTACAACAGGGCGCCGCCTGTTCGCAGGTCCCGCGGAAGTCGATTGATGCATTCCGTCAGCACTTCCGTTGGCGCTGATCGGATGATCCGAAACGCCCTGCCGCGGCGCGGATAGTCGGCGGTGCCCTCGTGGACCGCCGGGACCGGTGACCTCTCGTCTGGATTGTCCACCACGACGCCGGGACGTCTACTTGCCCATCCGAGCCGAGCGGCCTCCGTCCGAATCCGCTGCTCCGTCTTCGGATCGGCGTGTCCGCCCGCGAGTACCCGGCGCGCCGTCCCCTCGGCCACTCCGGCCCGAATGGCGATGTCCGCCAGAGTCACTCGACGAAGTGGGCCAGCCCTCAGATAGCGCCGCACCAATGTGGGCGGGAGTTCTCTCGCCAGTATGTGGGCAATTCGTCGCAGCAGCTTGTTGACGGTCGTCTGCTGGATACCCCGGGTCCTCGCTATGTCAAGTGTCGAAAGGCCCTGTGTCAGGTACTGATCGGCATACTGCTGCTGGAGACGGGTCAGTCGCGGAAAACAGGCTGCCAATATCGCAGGCTCGTGCGCGTGGACCGCCTCGACCAGCAGTAGTTCCCAATTCTCCGATAACAGCATTGCCGCAAGCAGGTCGGCGATGTCATGTTGGCGTTGTTGCACCGAGGTAGCCGGGCGGCCCAATCGTTCCGCCGTGACGGAGATGGACAGCCCCTCCAGGAGGAGCAGCGTTGCGACGTTCTGGTCTCCCTCGGAAAGGAACGGGATCAGGCGCCGCAACTCATCCTTCGACGTCCCGCGGACGAGCTGCAACTCCCTACCTCGCTGGTGGTACGGCACTCGATCGTGATCGATGCGTACAAGGGGAACCGGCGAATTCGACGTCTGTTCGTCGCCATCGGCGACGATCCCGGTCCGTCCACGTCGCACACCGAGACGGCGCGCGGCCGCCCGGACCCGCTCGATCGTCTCCGGTCCGGCATCCGGATGCCCAGCGAGAATTCGTTTCACAGTTATCGTGCTGACTCCCGCTTCCCGGGCGACATCGACCTGGGTGGCCCGCCGGAGCGGTCCGCCACTCAGGTACCGCTCCACGACCTCCGGCGAGAGCGTCGAGGCCATACGCCGTGCGATGCGGTGCAGCATGCGGCGAACTCGCTTCGGCCTCCAGGCCAGCGCCGTCGCGATTTCGGGCACTGTCCGACCCTGCCGGAAGTATGACTCGAAAACTGCCTGCTCGGCCTCGGTTACCGGCCCCGTGACCGGTTCCAGCAGATCTCGGTCGTGAGCCCAGACCGCCTCGACCAGCAGCAGCATCTCCTCATCCGTGAGTCCGCTGGGATGCGGTTCGGAGCGCCGCAGAGCGGGAGATCCGACGTGGGACAACGCCATCGACACCGTGCGAACCGCGTTGTGCAGCCGCTTCCGGATGAGGTCGTTGTTGCGCCCGGTGGCGGCCGCGATGTCGGCCACCGTCTGCCCCATGAACCAGCGGACGAAGTATTCCCGCGGTCCGGTGCGAAGGCGTCGAACTACGCTGCCGAGCAGTTCGGGCCGCTCGTGCTGGGCTGTTCGAATCACGGCCACATCCGTGGCCAGGCGTTCGTCGTCCATCGCAAGCGCTTCGCCGCCCTCGGCGAGCACCGAGGTGAGGTCTACGTCGTCGGCCGCGAGCGCGGCCAATGCCCTGATCAGCGGGCCGTGTTGCGGCATTTCCGTCGCGAACTTCCGGCCCAGCTCGGCACGTGCGCGAGCGATCAGGTTGTTCACTTCACTCGGCGCAACCCCCAGGTGGTCGGCTACCTCCTCTGGGGAGTAGCCTTCGACCGCGGTGAGCCAGAGCACTGTGCGAAATTCTTCGGGCATCGATTCGAACGCCAGACCGATAGGGGTCTCCTCGGAGATCTCCGGTGCTCGATCGCCGCCCAGCTGGATTCGATCGAGTGCGGCCATATCGTCGGTGGGGACCTGCCGGCCGGCGCGAGCGCTGGCGGCGTACGCCCGGTGACGAACGACCGTGCGCAGGTAGGCGCCGAAACTGAGCTCTAGCCCGTCACCTCGGCGGATCCTCACGAGCAGGTCGGCGAAGCAGTCGGCCACGATGTCCTCGGCGTCGGATCGGTCGCGGACAATCTCCATGGCGGTACCGAGACCCCATCCGTAGTACCGCTCGTACAGCTCGCTGTAAGCGCCGGGGTCGCCCGCGCGAACTGCGGCGATCCGCTCTTGATCCCAGGCACGTTCCCGGCGCCACCGCTCGGGAATGTTCGCGTCGTCCCGGGCCTCGTGCGTGTTCGGCTGCGCGGGTGCGGGGTGCTCGGACTCGGTGTCATCGCCGAGGTTGACCGCGACCGGGTCGATGCCCCCGGGGCGGCGCGCTGATTTGTCGGCTTGCGATGTCTCATCGGTGATCTCGGTCGGCGCCGCGGAATCGCGCGAGGTGGCCGCGGCGGTGCTGTCGGCGTGGCGGGCGCGGATTGCTGCTTCCAGCCCGCTGCGCCCCTCGATGCCGAACTTGGCGTAGATCGATGTGACGTACTTCCGCACCGCCCACGGCGTTACTTCGAGCTCCGTCGCGATTTCTTTGTAGTCCCTGCCTTCCACGAGTCGCGTGAACACCCGGAACTCTTGTCGGGTCGATCCGACTCGGGCGAGTTCGAGCGACCCGGCCACGTTCTGGTAGGCGACGCGTACGTTGTCAGGTATTTCTTGCTCGCCGATGTCTCCCATCGCCGATGTCTCGATGATTCCTCGCACCTCGTTCGCGATGGCGGACACGAGTTCCCGTCTGGTCATGCCCGGCAGGCCGTAGCGCAGGAAATCGGGCATGGACACGGGTGCGGTAGCCATGTCGATGTCCGGGAACTCATCCATGAGCTCCTGAATTCTCTTCACCAACGTCGCGTGGACTTTCGGGTCGAGGCGCAGGTAGTCCCAGATTTCCGTCAGATCCGACATCATCTGTTCGGTGTCGATTCCCAGGTCTCGAAGTTCCTGGGTCCATTCGTCGAACGAATCGATGCGCGCGGTGGTCGGCGGTGCCTGCAGCTCCGACCGAGAGTGTGGCACCACCTCTTTCCGAGTGCTGCCTGCGTTCCGCGCGGCCTCGGTGAGGGACGCTCTGTCCTTCCAGGGTGTCCAGCCGCCTGCTCGAGGCTCCGATGCGGTGGGATCGGGCCGTGAAAGGCGCACATCGAGCGCAGCGGTTTTCGGCGGCGTCTCGCTCTGTGCGGGTCGAGACCACGGGGTGGCGCCGGGCGTCGCGGTGCCCCGCGCTGATTGCTCCGCCGGTGTGTCGGGTTCGTCGGCGTCGCCGAGATCGATGGCGACAGGATCCGGACCCCGATCAGTTGGGGGTGCGTGCTCGTCGTCGTCCGCTGCCGTGGCAATTTCGCGATCGAACCGGGCCTGCCATTGTTCGTCGGACTCACCGAGGAGAAGCGTGGGGGTGGGGTCCTGCTCCAGCTCGGTGAGCCATTGCGACAGGTTGTCCAGATAGTTGGTGACCACGTCTGGTCGACCGGCGCCGAGATCCTCAGCGGTCACGACGTTCAATTGCGCGTGCAGATGCAGTTTGACCAGCCCGTCCAAGGTGTTGACATAACGCCGGACGAGCGGATCGATATGGTCGGCATACTGCTGTTTCAGGTCGGTGACCGCACGGCGCCACTCCGACGGAGTCCAGTCGGCGCGCTCACCATCGAGTTCGAACTTGTCGGCGAGCTCATCACGCATCCGCCCCAGAATGTGCAGCACACCAGAAGGGCCGACGTGCGGTACTCCCGGATCCACCGCGTTCTCTTCGATTTTGGCGAGGATTTCGAGAACATCCGGGTAGGAGGATTCGTGCTCCAGCCGCGTGAATTCCGATTTCGCGTCGATGATCTTTCGCCGCATTTCTTGAATCCTGGCGCGCGGGTAATTGTGTTGCATCCATGTCGGCGTGCCGTCGATCGCCTTGACGAAATGGTTGACGAACCCCTCCTTCATCCACTTGGCATCGGTGAATCCATCTTTCTTCGTCCACGGAATTATGAATCCGTTGCTGTTGTCGATGGGGCGCAGATGTATACCGCGCTCGAGTAGCCAATTTCCGCCCTCGTGTCGATCCCACGGACGGATCACGGAATCGCCGAGGCCCTGTCGCTGCGCAGCGGGTGTGTGAAAGAATCGCGCCCACTCGTCCTTGCCGCTTGCGGTGATCTTGTTGGCTTCGATTCCTGGCACGTACTCGACCAAGAACACGCGATCCTTGCGGCGCAAGAATCCTGGTGGTCGTGCGCCGGCGGCTTGGAGGATGATCGTCGAAAGCTCTTCGGCGTTGGCCTGAGTCTTGTCTCTCACATGCTTCTCGATAACCCGAAAGCCGTTGTTGTAAGTTATTTTGAAAACAAAGATCGAAGTCGTGTAATCATCCGTGTAATCCTTGAGTAATTCTGGGGGCTTCCTGCCGGACCGTTCCGCTTCCTCGACCTTTTCTTCGAAGGATCGTTCATCGATGAGACCGTTCATCCACGCTGCATCCTCGTGGTTTCGATAGAAGCGGAGTCCCGCTTCCGGCTCGTCGTGAACGCCCGACACGGGTTCGACGGTTACCTGATCGTCCGCCCCGATCAATACCCGCTGGTACTCGATTGTCACGTTCTCGCGCGCTGCCCATTCCCGCAGGCCCGGTACTTGCAGATCCAGCAGGTTCTGCTGGCCGAGCAGCGGTGACGCCACCACGATCCGGCGTCCGGGCAGAACCCCGATCCCGTCGACCAACCTTCCTTGATCGTCGTGAACGGGTCGCAGGCCTTGCGCACGGAGCACTTCACGGGCGATGAGGACCGCCGATGCGGTGCGGACCTCGGCCGCGTACCGGTGAACGTTGTCGATGTGGGGCTTCAGGAAACCGAAATGCTCGCGGACCTCACGCATCAACTGCACTTCGGTCAGCAGCTGAGCCGACTCCGCATCGAGCACCTGTCGGCGCAGCATCGTGGCGAACCGCAGGCGCTGTCCGGCGCGAAGTTCGTTGATGGCCCGTGCGATCTCCTCGGCTTCCGCGGCGTGGAGGTGCGTGGTGTCTTTCCCGGAGTCCCGGACCGGCCGCAGCGCTTCTTCCGCCACTTCCTCCAGTTCGTGCCGGGTTGCCTCGAGCAGGCGACGTATGCTGCGAGGCAACTCGATCGGCGCACCGGCGGGAGATCCGGTCACGTCGCCCGCCCATCCCTCCGGTGCGGGGCTGGGTGCGTCAGGTTCTTCTGGGTCGCCGAGATCGATGGCGACGGTATCCGGTCTGCGGGGTGCGCTCGGCGTGGTGTCTTCGCTCGCAGGTTCGTCGAAGACTCCGAGCCGCACGGCTTTCATCAGCATCGGAGTTCGCTTCGTCTCGCCGAGTACGGCCCCGATCCGGGCTCGGCGGCGCTTGACGGTGAGCGTGGCCACGCTCAGCACCTCGGCGATGGCCTGATCCGTGAGGCCGTCGGCCATCAGCTGGAGAAGTTGTCGTTGCTCGCGGTCCAGGCGGACCGTACCGGCTGGTGGTCGATTTCCGTCGTGGACGAAACCCTGCCGCTTGGCCGCCAGGACCGTCCGGATCGCGCCGGTGGTACCGAACTTCTTGGCCGCACTCTTCTGGTAGTTCGTGACCGCCTTCGGGTCGACGTCCAGCCGTCGCCCGATCTCCGCAGGGGTCAAACCCTGGTAGATCAGGTTGAGCACTTCGAGTTCCCTGCTGGTGAGCCAGGGCGAGGACGTCGTCGCGGTGGGGCTGCTCGGTCGGTCGATCAGAGGTGCGCTGCTTGCGGCCCGCGCCGGTAGCTGGGCAGGAAAGTTCGCCGCGGTCGCCACCGCTGTGGCCAATTGGCGCGCTGCGACCCAGAGCGCATCACGATCGGATTCGGTGGCGTCGGGCGCGGTAGGTGGTGTGCCCGGACCCGTGGGCCAGAAGGCGCGGATCAAACGGTCACGCCGGTGGCTCGGCAACCCCTCCAGGATACGCCGCACGTCCGTGGTTCGGGCTTCGGCCAGCACCCGGACCAGTGGATCGGTTTGCTCGAGTCGTGCGCATTCGGCAACGAACTCCCGGATCCTGTACCAGGGGTCCGCGATACTGCGATGGTTCCAGATGACCTCTCGCGCGATGTTGTTCAACCACAGCTCGATATTCCGGTTACCGAGCTGCCCGAGGCGTGCTATCGCCGTCGCGCACACCTCGTCGGCAATGTGGTGCGCGGCCTGCTGCCCGAAATCGGTTGCGAGCCCAGGCATCGCGGTCTCGAATCGTTGCCGGAGCACGGCGCGCGCGAGTTCCGGTCGTCCGCTCGCGACATGCTGCTCGAGGACCTGCCGCAGCCGCAGTGCGCTGTCCCACGGGGTGCCGACTCTGCCGGCGGTGTTCGCCTCGTCAGTCGTGCCGTGCTGTGGGCCCGGCTGTGCCCCAGCGCCATCCGGCGAGTTCCGCGGCGCGGTGGTGCCGGGTTGTCGTGACCCGACCGGCGTGGCATCGGCTTCGTCCGGATCGAGGTCGATCGCGACGGGGTCGGCGCCGCGATCGGTCGGGGTCGCGGGCCCGTCCTGGTCTGTCGCCGTATTCGCGGGGGTGTCGATGTTCGCGGCCGACAGGAATCCCGCCGCGGCGGTCACGTCGTCGGCCGTGCCCGCCTCGATGCCTGCCCGTACCAGTGCGCGCGTGACGGCGCCGAGATCGCCCGGGGCTTCTGCGAGCGACCGCCGGACGATGGCCGCGATGGGTTCGGGGTCGTCGGGGCTGATCGGTTCCCACACGCCGTCCGTCAGCACCAGGACCACACCGTCGCCGCGTATGTCTCGGGCCTTCTCGCGCGGTTTCAGCCCGTCCAGCGACCGGCCCAGGTTGTGGGTGAGGCCTGGGCCGCCGATCGGCGAGTGTTCGGCTTCTTCACGAGTGATGTCGTTGAAACGGTCCAGCACATCCTGGACCTTCGAGTCGTCCCTGGTCAGCGGTATCGGCGGGCCGCCGTCCAGCGGAATCCAGTACGCGCGGCTGTCGCCCACCCAGTCGACGGTGAGCCGTCCCGACTCCATCAACGCGACCACGATCGTGGTGGCGGGCGGCTTGTCCGCGGGAGACTCCGGGGGCAAGGCGAGAACCGCCCCCTGGGCGGCGGCCACGGCGCCCTCGACCACGGCCACCGGATCGATCCGGCCGTCGCGGTCGGCTTGCCGCAGCGCCGCCACCACGAAATCGTGGGCGGCCGCCTTGGCGGCGGCGGAGGCGCGGTGACCGCCCTTCGGCCGGGAGAGACCGTCGTTCACGATCAGTGCGGTGGCCTCTTCGCCACCGACCTTCATTCTGATCAGGGCGAAGGCATCCTCGTTGATCGCGTGCCGACCCCGATCGCTCGCTGCCGCGATGGAACCCAGATCCTCCACCGTCAGGTTCTGTTCGACATAGCGCCGCGGTGCGGTGTCTTCGAAGCCGCGGGGTTCCTCGACATGGTCGCCCCGTGGATGGTCCGATCCGGGCTGCGCTGCGCGATCCTCGGGGGTTCGATCGGGCGACGCTGACTCGCCGGGACCGGGCTCGGTGAGCTCGTGCTGCCGGGGCTGGGTCTGTGCGATGAAGTCGGGTTGTCCGTCCGCGCCGGGCCAGACGAGGGGTGCGCCGGATTGCGCCGCCGGAGGAGTGGCCGTCACATGATGCTGCGGCTCGCCCAGCATCTCCGCGATGTTGCGGACCGCACGGTCGGCCATGCCGTAGTTCTCGGCGGATTGCGCGAGTCGTCGTTCTCGATCGGTCGCCGCGGCCAGGGCGGCGGCGGCATCGTCGCGGATCTTGGTCGCCGCCAGCAGTTCTGAGATCGCGCGGAAATGGTCGAGCAGGAACGCGAGGCGCTCCCGGCCTATCCATGCCGTATCCCTTTGCTCCGCAAAGTCCAGCAGCTCCTCCAGCCACTGGGACATATCCCGCAGCACGTCGTAGCGCCGCGTGTTCTCGGCAAGCTGTTCTTGGTCGGTGGTGGGCACCGAATCGACCGCTGCCCCCGCGGCCACCATCTCCCCGAAGATCGTTTCGGCCACCTCACGCAGCCGCTGCGTCTCCCCGGGCCGGAGGTGGTCCGCGGGCCGGGTCAGTATCGGTGTATCCGCGTTCGTCCGGTGGGCCTGGTCCAAGACCTCCGCGACGGCGGCGAGAGCCACACCCAGCCGAATTTCCGCGTCGTCCTGCCGGGCCTGCAGGACGGCTGACGTCCCTTCTCGTAGGCCCTGCTCGTAAGCGGCGCTCGCCTCGGCGGCTTCGTCCGCGCAAGCCGACCACGCCGATAGCTGGTGTGCGAACTGCTCGAGCAACCGCAGTCGATCCGCCGGGATCCGCGCATCCGGCTCGCGTCGCGCGGCCGACAACTCATCGATCAGGGCGGGTGCACGATTCAGCACGGGATCGTTCGAAACGTCCGCTGTGCCATCCAGTCTCGCGGCGACCGCAACACGAAGTGCCCGCAACTGTTCGGCGTCACGGGATACCGCGTGCTGAACCTGCAGTGCGTCGGGTGCGGGGTTGGTGTCCGGCGTTTCCTGCTCGTAGGGATCGTTGTCGATCTCGATGGCGACGGGGTCGTGCCGTCCATTTTCCGGCGTCGACTGCCCGGCCCGAACGGCGGCTGTCAGTGTGGCATCCGGGCTCGCAGGCGGTTTTGGCGGCATGATGCCGGGCATGCCGCGCTGAAATCCTGTGTATCGCCCGTCGGTTCGCATGAAAGACATCTCGATCGAGGGCTCGTCACCGCGAGCACGCTGATGCCAGGGCAGCGTCAGCCGAGTGCCGCGTTCGCGCATCGCAGTCGTCACGTCGCGGCCCGTTCCCCCGTCCAGATAGCGAATGAGGCCGTGGTCATTGACAACGTTCACAGCATGCCGAAACGGGTTGAGATTGTCGTCCCACTCCGTGCGGTCGATGAAGGCGACGATGCCGCGAGCCAGATGACCGGAATCGAGCAGCTCGCGTTCGAAGTCGGCGAGGCTGCGCACAGTTCGCAACGATGTCGAGTAGTGGGCTTCGAGAAAAGGCACGCGGATCTGTCCAGCGGAGTCACGGGTGATGATTCGGCCCCTCGACGGTGCCGCGACAAGGCCGGTTCTGCCGTCGAGCCTGAGATCGACGACTATCGCGCATTCCGCGCAGTTGTCCCAACTGTGCGCCGGGTTTACGTCGTGGACCAGATTGAGGAGTGGGTCGGCGTTCCCGCGCCGTGCGGAATCAAGGCCCAGGGCGTCCTCGGTCAGTTGGACGATCGACCGGAAGAGCCACTGATTGTTGGACACCAGTCCCGGGTGTTCCGCGATATCGCGCAGCTCGGCCAAGGGATCCCGGCTCGCCGGGGCCACCCACGGGGTTATCGGATCTGTCAGCGACAGCAGCCGAACCAGCTCGTTATCCAGGTGAGTACGCCTGGCGTCCAACCGCCTTCGCTCGCCGGCTGTCAAGGTTCGCGTCTGTGCTTCGCGCACGTCGCGTTCATAAACTATTCTCTGCCCGATCCATCTCGGAAGCTCCCTCAATACGAAGCCTCCGGCCGCTCGGCCGCGAGCCCGCTCGCTCATCCCGCGCCATTCGCGTTGGACCAGTTCCATCACATGCCATACCAGGTCCGATTGGTCCAGTACCCGCTGGTCGGCTTCCAAATAGTTCGCCAGGCGCGCACGCGCCTTGTCCTGCGTTGTGTGGACGCTCACGTCCTCATGGCCGGCACCGGCCGCCGATGGTTGCCGGGTCGATTGCGGTTCGGGTTGTGCGGAGGGTGAGTTGGACGGTTCGTCGCGGGTCGGTGCGGGCCGGACGGTCGAGTCCCTGTTCGTTGCCTCCGATCCCGCGGGCGTGGCGGGGTTGGGTGCGTCCGGTTCGTTGAGGGCGAGGGCAACGGTGTCTGGCCCGCGAGGTGCCGTTGGCCGACTGTCTTCCGGCTGATTCGTCCGGCGCGCTGCATTTGCCTTGTGTTCCCGGTATTCGCCGCGGACACGTTCGGCGTCGTCGAGGAGACCGGACTTCTCGCTGTACTCCTCGACCAGCGGGAGCGCGCGGGCCTGGCGGGGGTTCAGCTTGCCTTCTCGCTCGAGTTGCAGCAGCGCCCCCAGCATCCTGTCCACCGCTGCTGCGCTCGACAGATCTGCGCGCCCGTTGCTGAGCTCGAGGAGCTGTTGTCGGAGTGCGTCGACTTCCTGCCGCAACGTCTTCAGTTTTCCCGGATCCGCGACCAGTTCCTGAATCGTGGGCAGTGGTGCCAAGGCGTGTTCGTTCTGGTCCGTCGGCGCCCGGTGGGTGGAAGTCGGCCGTTCGGGCGGTTCCGGTGTGGCGGGGTCCGGCGCGTTGGGTTCGTCGGGGTCGAGGGCGAGGGCGACCGGGTCGATTCGGGTGCCGGGCGTGGGCGAGTGCCGACTGTCGGTGTCCGCGGGTGGGGTGGACCGGTTCCGCGTCCCATCGTTCGCCTCGGTGGGATCGGGGTTCGAGCTGGTGGTCGAACGGTCCGGGCCGAGTCCGGTCAGGTCGATGGCGCTGAGGTCGATGCCGATCGATCCGGGAGTGTCCGGATCGGACGCGGGTGTGTTCGGTGGTTGAGCGGTCGTGGTGCCGGGTGCTGTAGATGGCGGCATCGGCACTTCGAACCAGATGGTTTTGCCGCCGGCGCGTTCCAGGATCACGCCCCAGACCGAGGCCATTGATTCGAGCATGCCGAGGAAGAAACCGTGGGTGTCGGCTACGATCCCGGTTCCGTCCCATTCGGCGGCTTGGTCATCGGTGAAAGCGGCGGCGCTGACGGTGCCCTGGGTGGTTGCCTCTTGTCGCGCGGGTAGGCCACGGCTGGCGTCGGTGATTCCGACGCGAATCATGTTTCCATCGAGGCGGATTCGTACCCGTGCGTCGCCTTGGTCGGCGTAGCGGTAGACGTTTTGAACGAGGTCGGATACGAGGACCATCAGGTCGTAGGGATCAGGGTGACCGGCATGTCGCAAGCGCTCTCGTACTGCTCGCCGCGCGAGGCTCGGGCCCTGTCGCAAGGAGTCCTGCGGTATGGACAGGTCGAGGATGAGGTCGTGGGGTGGTTGCGAGGGGTCGCTGGTGTCGGCGGTTTCGAACAGCTTGAACCAGACTTGTTTTCCGCTGTTGCGGGGGAGCGTCCATCCCCAGGTTTCGGTGTGTGTGTCGAGGAGGTCGACGGCGCGCCACCCGGGACGGTCGCCGCTCTCGCGCGCCGGCAGGGTGCGGCTGTCGTCGCCGACGTGGATCTCGATCCAGCGTTGACCTGATTGTCCGTGGATGGCAGCGGAGATTGCGGGTGTCCCGCCGCCGTCGGCGCGGGCTTGCAGCGCGAGCTCCCAGGCGATGGCGGCGGCCCGGTCGGTGTGTTCGGCGATGGGCCAGTCGGCCAGCGCCTGGTGCAGCGGTTCGACGGCCGCGGCGATGTCCTGCAGATTCAGGCATCGGGTGGCGGTGTCGACCAGGTGAAGGAGTTCGGCGGGCGCGTCCGGGCGGCGCGTGAGTGCGCGGAGGTGGTGCAGCGGGTCGCTGCTGATGCGGTCGGTCCATCCTGTTCCCGGCTGGGGCAGGCCGAGGATGTCAGCGAGTTCGTGGTCGAATTGTTCTGCACGGCGCTGCCATTCGGCGCGCTGCTCGGGGGTGGTTGTGTCACGGACGAGCTCCTGAGCCTTGGCTTCATGGGCGAGGCGGTCGGCCACCCAGCCGGGAAGACGGGTGAGGTCGGCTCGGGTGGCGGCGTCGCGGCGCTCGGCATCGGTCATGGAGCGCAGCTCGACATCGATCTGGTCGAGTACCTGCTTGACCGCGCCGGGCAAGCTGTTCTGCAGGGCCGCAGTGACATCCGCGGGGGTAGGCGTTGCGGCCGTGGCGCTTTCATCAGCGTCCGGCATCTTCGCGCCGGAGATGGATTCATTTGTGCCGTCGGTCGAAGATGCCTGCGGGTTGTTCGATGGCTCGCTCGGTGTGCCGGACGGGCGCGCAGCGCTTCTGTGCAGCCTGCTAGAGGCGGCAGATGGTGCGGCACCGTTGCGCGGACCGGGCTGAAACGCCCCGGAACCGGAGGAGTCGACGGGTGTCGCATCCGTATCAGGCGACAGCGCGTCCCGGTGGGCGTTGACGTCCTCCAACGCCTCCACCAACTCGGTGGTCGTGTCGCGCAGCTCCGGAGTGGGTGTCACGGCTGACCGCAGTTGCGCGGCTTTCTCCCGTAGACGATCCAAGAGCAGTTCACGAAGTATCCGCAACAGGTCGGGCGTCCGCGCGGCGTCTACCAGACTCTGTGCTTTCGCATCGGCGCGCAGCTGGCCCTGGGCCGACTCGCGGCGATCCTGTGTAGGTGGAGCCGCATCAGCGGCAGCGAAGACGAGCCGGGTGAACCGTGCTGATTCCTCACCCAGGCGGTGGAACTCCCGCGTGAATCGCGCGGTGTTTTCCGTGGCGGAAACGTGCGCCGCGTGGATTTCCGATTTCGACTCGTCGGTGGCGGAGTCGATCAGAGCGGCCAGCCGGTCGCGTTCGTCGCGCCACCGGTCTCGTGCGGCTCGCGCACGTTCGCGCGCGGCCACCACGGCATCGCGCCGATCGAGCAACTTCAGCAGGGGGGTTCGATGGCCTGGCTCGCCGATGGCTCCGCGAAGCTCGACCGCGTCGGCCGTGGTCTGCACCTGGAGGGTTCGCAGCTCCTCGGTGAGCATCTCCAAGCGGGCGAGCAGCTTTCGCTGCCTGGACTCGTCGGCCGGCGTCATCCGGTTCGGGTCGACCGGCGTGGGAAACACTCGCGCCCGGACTGCGGCCGTGCGCGCGAGCTTGGCCTGTACGGCGGTGATCCGCGCGCCCCAGGCGGGCTGCACCGCCGGCGGCACCACGGCCGGTTCGGCGTTGCTCAGCTGCCAAAGCCGTTCCTGGCGCTTCCTGGTCGCCGCACGGACTGCTTCCGGGAGCTGCTCGACCAGTATCCTGCCGGTAGGGTCCACCCGCACCTGCCGGGTGATCATCGGAATTCCGTGCTCACGCAGTTCATCCCCCAATTCCTCGGTCAAGGAGACGGGTTGGTAGGGGGCTTCGAACACCTCCAGCCGGGCTCCGTCGATGATCCGCCCACGCGGACCGAACTGCAGACCGCCCCGGGCGGCCGCGACCTCGCGGACCGCCAACTGCTCCGCTTGAGCGCGTGCGAGGATCAAATCGGTGTCGAGGCTCTCGCACCGTTGCTCGACCGCCGCGAGATGGTCGAGCAACGTCTGCAGCCGGGCCGCCCTCTCGCTGTCGATCCCCGGACGGGACTGCGCGTCTTGGATCCGGGTGAACAAGTCGGCCACGTCCAGATAGGCCTGGCCGGCTCCAGCTGCGGCCCAGGAGCCCAGGCCGAGGAGTTCGGCCAAGCCGTCGGTCTGCACCAGCAGCCGTCTGACGTCGTTCAGGAGTTCGGCCCGCTGCCCGGCCAGGAAGGAAATATGGTGAGTCCATCGCCCCAACTCGCCAGTGGGTGGTTGCTCCCACTCCGCGAATCCCGGCAGTGGTTCGACAGCGGCCGTTTCGTGGCTGTGAGGGGTGGCACCGTACCTTTCGGCCTGTTGACGTTCCACGAGTCGGGCCAGCTCATCGAATGCGCAGAGCTTCCGGCCGTCGCGTCCGGTAACCACCAGGAGCGTGTCCGCGGCTTCGAGGGCCCTTTGCTCATCGGGACGCATATCGCGCCATTTCCGCGCCGACCGCGCCAACACGCCGTCCGGTGACGTGCTCGGGTGGAAGCCGGATGCCGCGGGGACCGGCTCGCGGTCGTTCGCGCGGTCGGTGCGAATCTGCACGTCCCGCCATACTTGTGCCAGCGGGATGCCACGCAGGAGTGCCTGCAACACATAGACCGGATGTGTGAAGTCCTTCGGCGCGCTCTTGCCGAAGGCATTGTTGGCCTCGGCCAAGGCTTCCGTGGGGTTGAAAACCGCTTTCCCGCCCAGACCGAGGTCTACCGTGCCCAGGTTCAGCTGGGTGCGTTCTTGTCCGTATTCCTCACCCGCAACGATCCGGCTACGCGTATCGCTGGCGAGTTGTTCGAGCCAGGCGTCGTACACGGACTTCAGGTCGACCCAGCCCGCGTCGTCGGTTTCCGCATCCCATGGACCCTGGTGGGTCCGCCGCCGCGCGCTGGCAGCCCCGCCATCGTCTCTCCGGGAGAGTCCGGACTGTCGTAGCCATTCATCGAAATCCGCTCGACTATCGAATTCGTTCAACCAGATGTCGAATGCTGCGAACAGGCGGTCTCCCTCGCGCCGCGTCTGCTTGACGCGGCTGTAACCATCGAGCTGTCCCAACCAATCGTCGAATCGGGTCAGCGGTGGTAGCGCGCCGGCCCTGCGGAACTCGATGAAATGCTGATACAGAAACCCGAATGCCTTCGCGTCCAACCAGTCGGAGTAATCATGCCTCCGGTCGAAGCGGGAATGCTCAGGCAGGGCGCCTGCTTGCCGACGCTCCGCGAGGTGCTCGTACCGCGAGTTTCCCTCCTCGCGCGGGCTGTCTTTCGGCGCCCGTAAGTGCGCGAGCTCGTGCCGGACGATATCGTAGACAGGGTCTCCGGTCGGCGCGTTGAGTCGGCCGGACTTGTAACCTCGCTCGAACAGCTCTCGAATATATTCCGGATTCCCGAAGTAGGTTTCGTTGAGCAATACATAGTTCTCTGGTTCGTCACCGAAAAGCCGCCCGGCGGCAGCGAACGTATCACTTTCCAGGGGCAGGACCGCCACCGCGTCGGGGCAGATGGCGTCGGCTTCCTCCAACTCGTCGAATATCGCTTTCCGAACCGACATCGCCATATCGACGGAGAGTTTCTCCAGGCCCAGCACCTCGATGCCGTAGGTCGAGTAGAGATCTCCCGCAATCGCCTGTTTCACGCCGCGTTCCGCATCCGAAGCGGTGCTCATTGCCGGAGATTCGGGCAATGCGGCGGCGGAATAATCTTTCCACGCTGTGGCGGGACCGGATTTCCATACTGTTGCCCGGCCCAAGGGATTGCTACCCGCCGTCGCCGACGGTGCCCTTGTGGCTACCGTGGCCGCTGTCAACGGTGGCTCGGGACTGCTCGGATCGTCCGGCTCGTCAGCCATGTCGAATTCATCGGCGAAGGCTGCTCGGATCCTTTCCTCGGCCTCGGCGAGGTATTTATCGACGAGCTGGGTTGTGATCCCCAACTTGGCGGCAGTCTGCTCGCTCGACAAATCGGCCGAGCGGACCATCAATACAATGCGCTTGGCCAGTCCGGGATTCTCGAGACCCGACAATGCTCGGTCGAACTTGTCTGCGAATTCCACATCGGTGAACTGAGGATCGTCCGTCTGTTTTATATCGCCCGGTCCGGACCTGCCCTCGACCGGAGCATCCTTCGATACCTGCCGGAGGAACGGAAGGGCGGCGATCACCTCCTCGCGGGTCAGATTCAATGCCGAGCTGATCTCGGCAATGTCGGAACTGCTGGTACCGACGCGATTCGCGCGAATGTATCTATCCACCTTCGCGAGAACGCTTTGCGTTTGCGGCTTCATGCCCGGATAGCGCAGCTCCAGCCGCGTCCTGATGACGGAGTAATGAGCGGCCATCAAGGCGGCTGGAAAGAAACTGCCGGGTGGGACGAAGTTCCGGGTGGCCAGCATAATTGCTATGGCTGCCTGTTGGGCATATTCGTTACGATGTTCGGCCGGGATGGACCGGCGGGCAGCGACATCGTCCGCGAGCCATGCGTATCGCTCGAATATCTTATTTCGGATATGCTTTTCCTCGGCGGAACCCGGTCGTGTTGCGATCAGATCCCAGAAGAGCCGCTCTTCCTCTGGATCGCGGTCCTCGACGTCCGTGCGCGAGTAGTGGGTCAGCAGTGCTGATACGAGCGTGTCATTGGGTATTTCGAGCGCATCCCGAATTCTCCGGAGATCTTCGACGCCAGGCTTGTGGTTATATTCGGTGAATTCAACCCAGGCGTCGGATTTTCCAATTCTCCGGGCCAGTTCGAGCGGTGGGATTCCGCGGAAGAGCCGGACCATCCGAATCCAATCGTGTATGGAATCGAAGTCGGTGGGATGAGGAACCGACCCGCTGTCGAGGTCCGGAAGGTGGTGCAATCCCCATGCGGTGGCGACATCACTCCACCTGCCGGCGCGATGCAAGGCGTGACGGTAGATTCGCACCACGGTGAGGTCGAGCGGATCTCGCACTCCCGTCTCCAGGCTCTGGACCGCACCGGCGGAGATGCCGAATATATTCCCGACTTCCGACCAGGACAGCCTGTTCACGAGCCGGAAATGTCGCAAATACGCGCCGAGGGATTCCGAGTCGAATGGACTGGGATAGAGAATTGTACTTCTGGGTAGATGTGAATAGCACTCCGACATCTCGTCATAGAGGACATCTTCTTCGGTCGCTGTGGCCTCGAGCAGTGCAGTTATGTCATCCTTTGCGGGTCTGCTCTCTCCGGATTCCCAGCGGGAGACCGTATTTTTGCCCTTCTCCAGCCGGTCGGCAAGCTGTGACCGCTTCAAATTGTGGGATGTTCGCCGGAATTCTACGTAGTCGCCGATGCGGGAGTACCCCTCAGGATACGCGGGCGCGCCATCCGTGGTAAGCAGAGCCGGATAGAGCCGGGCGGCGTCGAGGTACAGTGCGCGAGCACCGGGAATCCGGCGTAGGACTGCTCGAACATGCCGGACGTCGAGGTCGCGTTCTCCTCGTTCCACCGCCTCCCAGGTGCCGGGGGCGGCGCCGACCAACTCGTCCATCCAGTCCGGTGTCGTTGCAAGGAACCGGCGCAACTCGATGTGCCAGGTGGTGGTGTCCCCATCGGGTTGCGGAACAGTTCCCACCGGCGCCGTGTCATTGCTTTCCGGGTCGATTCCGGCATTTTCGAGCCAGCGCTGCAGCTGTGCCGGCTCGAGGAAATTCATCTCGGCGTAGTCGGTGAGATTTTGGGTCGGTCGACCAGACCTGTCGGCACGCCGCGCTCGATACCACTCCAGGAACTCTTGTTCGCTGC
>NZ_BAFR01000033.1 GCF_000308435.1 Nocardia araoensis NBRC 100135
CCTCGCTCAGACGTAGAACGTCGGCCCGGCGAGGTAGGTGACGGCCGCGCCGCCTACTTCGCCGCGGCGGCGAAGGCGGGCTCCAGCTTCTCCAGGATGTAGGGCACCGACAGCGCCGTCGGCGTGTTCACGGCGCTGATCTCCTGGGTGGTGAGGAATACGACCGAGCCCGTCTTCACCGCGGGCAGGTCGGCGTATCCCGGTAGCTGCCGGTACTTCTCGTCCAAGCCGGGGGCATAACCGGCCAGCAGCACATCGGCGGTCAGTTCGTCCACCCGTTCCGGGGACAGGGCGAGCCTGCCCTGATTGGCGGGCAGGTCGGTGAGATTCTTCGGAATGCTCAGACCCAGTTGGGCGAACACCTTCGACGATCCGTCGTCGGGGTCGGTCAGCACCATGAGCTGTGCCGGTCCGGCCAGCCAGGTGCTCGCGATCGTCTTGCCTCGCAATCCGGGGTGCGCGGCGGCGATGGCGGCGATCTTGTCATCCACCTTCGCGATCGCCTTGCTCGCCTCGTCCGGCTTGCGCAGCACCTTGCCGAGGGTGGTGACCTGGTCCTGCCAGGGCGCCACGGCCTCCTTGCTCAGGGCGGGCAGGGTCGGCGCGACGCGGGAGAGCTCGTCGTAGGTCTTCTGGTCGGCGAGGAACGGATCGACCAGGATCAGGTCCGGTTCCAGTGTGGCGACCTGTTCGGCGAGGTTGCCCGTGGTGGTGAGCGCCTTCGCCGACTCCAGGCTCTTCGGCTCCCACGGCGGCGTGCTCTTGGAGGCAACCGCGACATTGTCGAGGTAGCCGACGGGGACGACGCCGAGCGCGAGCGTGCTGTCCAGCCACTGGTTGCCGAGGGCGACGATCTTCTCCGGTGTGCCTTCGATGGTCGTCTCGCCGCGGGCGTGGGTGATGGTCACCTTCTCGCCGCCGGAGGCCGAGTCGTCCTCCGCCGCTCCGCACGCGGCCGAGCCGAGGACGAGGACTCCCGCCAGCACCGTCAGCGCCGCCCGCGCCCAACGGCCGCGCGTCCGAACAGACTTCATCTGCCACACCTTCCTTCCAAGCAAGATAGCCAAGGCTAACCTATGTTGCTTTGTGTCGGCATCGGGTGCGGCGAGGGCGACTCCGGTTGATGGTTACATCCGCTAACTATATAGTTTGCCGTGGTAACTATCTGGTGAGGGGCTGTCGTGACGAATCCATCCATCGAAGTCGATCCGGGGGATGTCCGAACCATCCGGCGCCGGTTGCGCTACGACCGGGACCATCCGCGCTACAAGTGGATCGTTCTGACCAACACCACCCTCGGCGTGCTGCTCACGGCGATCAACTCCTCGATCGTGCTGATCTCGCTGCCCGCGATCTTCCGCGGCGTCGGGCTCGATCCGCTCGAGGCGGGCAATGTCGGCTACCTGCTGTGGATGCTGATGGGTTACCTGCTGGCCACGGCCGTGCTGGTGGTGATGTTCGGCAGACTCGGTGACATCTTCGGCCGCGTGCGGGTCTACAACCTCGGCTTCACGATCTTCGCGCTCTCGGCGGTCGCCCTGTCCTTCGACCCGTGGCACGGTGGCGCCGGTGCGCTGTGGATCATCGTCTGGCGCGTCGTCCAGGGCGTCGGCGGCGCGATGCTGACGGCGAACTCCTCGGCGATTCTCACCGATGCCTTTCCCGCCGGTCAGCGCGGCACGGCGCTCGGCATCAACATGGTCGCTGCGGTGGCCGGTTCGTTCTTCGGCCTGCTCATCGGCGGCGTGCTGTCGGAATGGGATTGGCGAGCGGTGTTCTGGGTCAGCGTGCCGATCGCCGTGCTCGGCGCGGTCTGGTCCTATCGGTCGCTGCACGAGGTCGGCATCCGGACCGCGGGCAAGCTGGACTGGGCGGGCACCATCACGTTCGGTCTCGGTCTCACGGCGCTGCTCACCGGCATCACCTACGGCATCCAGCCCTACGGCGGCCACGCGACCGGCTGGACGAGCCCATGGGTGCTGTCGGCGGTGCTCGGCGGCCTTCTCCTGCTGGTCGTGTTCTGCGTGGTGGAGACCAGGGTCTCCGATCCGATGTTCCACCTGGGTCTGTTCCGCCACCACGCCTTCGGGCTCGGCAACTTCGCCAACCTGATGGTCTCGATCGGCCGCGGCGGTATGCAGTTCATGCTCATCATCTGGTTGCAGGGCATCTGGCTGCCCCTGCACGGTTACGACTTCGAGTCCACCCCGCTGTGGGCGGGTATCCACCTGTTGCCGCTGACCATCGGCTTCCTCGCCGCCGGGCCCGTCTCCGGCTGGCTGTCCGATCGCTACGGACCTCGGCTGTTCACCACCGGAGGCGCGCTGCTGACCGGCGCGACGTTCATCCTGCTGCTCGTCATTCCGGTGGACTTCGACTACTGGCTGTTCGCGTCGATCACCTTGCTCAACGGTATCGGCAGCGGCCTGTTCTTCTCGCCCAACACCGCCGCCATCATGTCCAGCGTGCCCGCCGCCCAGCGCGGCGCGGCCTCCGGCATGCGCGGCACCCTCTTCAACGGCGGCAACGCGCTGTCGATGGGAATCTTCTTCTCCCTCATGGTCGTCGGGCTGGCGGCGAGCCTGCCATCGGCGCTGGACTCCGGTCTGCGCGCACAGGGCGTCTCCGCCGGAGCCGCCGCGGAACTCGCCGGGATGCCGCCGGTGGCCAGCATGTTCGCCGCGTTCCTCGGTTACAACCCGATCCAGGAGCTGCTCGGACCGTCGGGCGAGCTCGGCAAGCGGGGCGTCGACGCCGAAACCCTCACGGGTCAAGAGTTCTTCCCGAATCTGCTCACCGGACCCTTCCACTCGGGCTTGGTGGTGGTGTTCGTCTCGGCGGCCGTGATGATGCTCCTGGCGGCCGTGGCGTCGTGGTTCATCGGCGAGAAGTACGTCTACGATGAGGCCGCCGAGCTCGCCGAAGCCGATCGGATCGCCGAGGACGTGCCCGCGGCGGTGCCCGTCCGCTGAACCGCCGCGGCGGTTGCACGCGCGGGCTGGCCCGCAGCCGCGCGACGGCATACGGTCTTTCACGATGAATGCTGTTCCGACCCCGGTGGTGCTGTCGGTCGTCGTCTTCGTGGCGCTGATGACCGCGGGGCGGTGGCTGCTCGTCGACGAGACGGCCACCGACCGGCTGATCAACCGTACGTTCAGCTGGAACCTGGTAGGTCTGCTGCTCTACGAGGTGGCCGTGGCGGTGGGCCGTCCCGACCTCGGGCCCCGCCTGTACCTCGGCGGCGGTCTCCTGGCGCTCGCCAGTTTCAGTGGGCTGGCCAGGCTGGTCGACGGTGCCGATGTGGCAACCGCCCATCTGCGTCAGCGGCGATACGATGCGACGGCCGTGGTTGTCGCCGTTTCGCTGTTTGTCGCGACACCGATCCTGCGCTCGCTGTGGCGGATCGACTATGTCGAAGTGGTGTGGACACTATCGGCGCTTCCCGGCGGTGTCTGTGGGTTGCTTTTCGCTCGCGCCTGCGTTCGCGAGCTGCGCGCCAGAGGCGTTTCGACCAGAGAGAAGCTGACTTTCGCGGTGTTGCTGGCGTTCGCGACCTACTGGTTGGTCTCGATGGCGATCATGGTCGTTCGCGCGCTGGCCGGTACGCCGCCGAGCGAGCCCGGCAAGGTGTGGGCTGTCGCGGCCGTCCTCACCTTCTCCGCCATCACCCTGTTGACGATGATCCCCTTGGTCACGGCGCTGCTGGCGTGGGCGGGTTGGGATCGGACCGGCCGGGCCTGCCGCCGGCTGCGGCCGCTGTGGCGAGATCTCACCGCCGTGGTGCCGGAAGTGGTTCTGGCGGAGGACGTTTCCGTACCGAGGGAAGCCGCGTCCCGGCTCTACCGGATGACCGTCGAGATCTGGGACGCGCTGCTGCATCTGAAGCCGTACGCACCCGGGCCGGGCTCGCCGGCCGAGCTCGATGACGTGCGCCGCTCCGCCCTCCAGGTCGCGCTGGCAGTGCGGGCCAAGCGCGACGGTGGCGCACCGGCTCCCGGCTCCACCGCTGCGAGCGCGCCGCCGGGCGAGGCCCGCGATCGAGCGGCGGAATTACGGTTCCTGCTCGAATTGGCCAGAGCGTGGCCGGAAGCTGTCGCTGCCGTCCGCAATCGGCCCGATACGGCGCGGATGCCCACTGCCGCCGCGCTATCCCGATAGCGGAGCCGCACGACGGCCGGCAGATCGCCCGGGCGGTGCTCGCCCCGCACAGCATTCGAGCCCGCCACAACGGGCGGGCTCGAATACTCAGCTCAGAATGTGACGCGCTGATCAGGCGGCATATACAGCTTGTCGCCTTCTTTCACTTCGAAGGTCTTGTAGAACTCCTCGAGATTGCGCACCACCTGATTGCAGCGGAATTCGTTGGGGGAGTGCGTATCTGTGCTGAGGTAGCGGACGGTCAGTTCCTTCGTCTGCTTCTCCCGCCAGCTGCGGGCCCAGGACAGGAACATGGTGCGGTAGTCGGGATCCTCGATGCCCCGCCGCTTTTCGGCGATGCGGAATGCGGCCAAGGTGATCTGCAATCCGCGCAGATCGGCGAGGTTCTCGCCCACGGTGAGTTCGCCGTTGACGTGCTGGCTCGGTGCGAGACCCTCGGGGACGAGCGCGTTGTACTGGTCGATCAGCTGCTTGGCCTTGGCGTCGAACGCGGCGCGATCCTCCGGCGTCCACCAGTCGCGGCGATTGCCGTCGCCGTCGTACTTGGAGCCCTGGTCGTCGAAGCCGTGGCCGATCTCGTGCCCGATGGTGGACCCGACCGCGCCGAAATTGACCGCGGGCAGCGCGTCCTTGTCGAAGAAGGGCGGCTGAAGATAGGCGGCCGGGAAGACGATCTGGTTGGAGGTCGCCGAATAGTAGGCATTCACCGTTTGCGGCGACATGCCCCATTCGGTCTTGTCCACGGGGGTGCCCAAGCGTGCGAACGTACGCTTGACCTCGAACTCGTTGATGGCGAGCAACGACTCGATCAGTTTGCCCTTGGTGATCTTCAGCTTCGAGTAGTCGACCCACTTGTCCGGATAACCGATCTTGGGATCGATCTTGTCCAGCTTCGCAAGCGATGCCGCCCTGGTGGCAGGCGACATCCACGTCGAATTGGTGAAGTTCTCCCGGTAGGCCGCGATCACGTCGGCGAGCATTTCCTTGGCGCGCTCCTTGGCATCCGGCGGGAAATGCTTGGCCACATAGAGTTTCCCGAGCTGTTCGCCGAGCTTGTCGTCGACGATGCTCACGCCGTACTTCCAGCGTTCCGGGCGCTCGTCCTGTCCGTTGAGGACTCTGCCCTTGAAGTCGAAATTCGCGTCGTTGACGGCCTTGGGCAGGTACGGCGCGAACTCACGCAGCACGGACAGTTTCAAGTAGTCCCGCCAGGTGGCGATGTCCACCTCGGTCCACAGCTGACCCGCCGCCGTGATGAAGGACGGCTGGTTGACCACCATCGTGGCGAACAGCTCGCGCGGGCGGTCGGTGTTTCCCGCCAGCCACGGATCCCAGTCGAAGCCGGGGGCGAGCGCGGTCAGGTCGGCCCAGCTGTAGACGTTGTACGTGGCGTCGGTGTCGCGATTGCGCACGTTGTCCCAATGCGCGGGCGCGATGCGCTTCTCCAGGTCGAAGACCCGCTGCGCGAAACCGGCCGGGTCGGGCCATCCCGCGCCCGCGACGATGCGCTCGAGAAAGGTGCGGTACTGCCCGAGCACCTCGGCGTACTCCGGCTTCCGGTAGTACTGCTCCCCGAGCCCGAGTCCGGACTGCCCGACCGAGGGGATGTAGGCGTTGGAATTCTTCCGATCGACGCCGATACCGAGCCCGATCAACCCGCCGATCGGCAGCTGGGCCATCACCTTGGCCAGCTCCGGCTTGGTGGCGGCCCCATCGATCTTCGCCAGCAGCGGCGCCAGCGGCGTCATGCCGAGCCGTTCGATCTCGTCCCAGTCCACCCTGGCGTCGTAGAGATCCCGGATCTGCTGTTCTTCCGAGCCGGGCTTCGGGTCTTTGATCCCGTCGATGATCTCCCGCAACTGCTGCTCGGTGCGCTCGCCCGCCTCGCTGCCCGAGCCGTAGCTGACCTTGTCCGGCGGCAGCTGGTACTCCCGCAGCCACTTCCCGTTGACGTGCCGGTACAAGTCGTCCTGGGGCCGGATCGTCTCGTCCGCTCCGGTGAGATCGACGCCGGTGAGCGTCCGGCTCGCCGGTTCGGTGTCGTCCGAGCAGGCGACGAGCGCGGCGGCGGCCGGAACGGCTCCGAGGGCGATCAGGAAGGCACGACGATCCAGCTTCGCTGGCCGACCGGTAGATGTCACGAGAATCCTCTCCCCGACGCGGCGGTGCCGCTGGTGTACGAAGGCAGGCTTGCAGGACACGAGGCTACCGGCGCGGCGCCGGTCCGGCCCGGATTGGGAACGGGCGCGGTCGGATGACCGGGCGACCACCCTCGATTTGGGAACGACCTGCGGTTTCCCATACACTAGACCGGTTGCCTGCGGGAGCTGTGCCCGCAATCCGGCAGTGAACCCCCAGCGCGATTCTGGCTCGAACCGAGAAAACCGCTGGCAGGCGCGCGTCCGGAGGGCAACCGACCATGCCCGTCGGGTCGGCAATCCGGCGTGCACATACGTCCAGGTCAAGGAGGACGCTGAAGTGATTCAGCAGGAGTCGCGACTGCGCGTCGCCGACAACACGGGCGCGAAGGAGATCCTTTGCATCCGCGTTCTCGGCGGTTCGTCGCGTCGCTATGCCGGTATCGGCGACATCATCGTCGCTACCGTGAAGGACGCCATCCCCGGCGGCAACGTGAAGCGGGGTGACGTCGTCAAGGCCGTCGTCGTGCGCACCACCAAGGAGCGTCGTCGTCCGGACGGTTCCTACATCAAGTTCGACGAGAACGCGGCCGTGCTCATCAAGGCGGACAACGACCCGCGCGGCACCCGCATCTTCGGCCCGGTGGGCCGCGAACTGCGCGACAAGAAGTTCATGAAGATCGTGTCGCTGGCCCCGGAGGTGCTCTGACATGAAGGTGCACAAGGGTGACACCGTGCTCGTCATCTCGGGCAAGGACAAGGGCGCCAAGGGCAAGGTCATCCAGGCCTACCCGAAGGAGAACCGGGTTCTCGTCGAGGGCGTGAACCGGATCAAGAAGCACGTCGCGAACTCCGCCAACCAGCGCGGCGCCTCCTCGGGCGGCATCGTGACCCAGGAAGCCCCCATCCACGTCTCGAACGTGATGGTCGTCGACTCCGACGGCAAGCCGGCCCGCGTCGGCTACCGGACCGACGAGGAGAGCGGCAAGCGGGTCCGGATCTCCCGTAAGAACGGGAAGGACATCTGACATGACCACGACGGAAAAAGTGCAGCCCCGGCTGAAGCAGCGCTACCGCGAAGAGATCAAGGACGCGCTGAACAAGGAATTCAACTACGCCAACGTGATGCAGATCCCGGGCGTGGTGAAGGTCGTCGTCAACATGGGTGTCGGCGACGCCGCCCGCGACGCGAAGCTGATCAACGGCGCCGTCGAGGACCTGGCCCTGATCACCGGTCAGAAGCCGCAGATCCGCAAGGCGACCAAGTCCATCGCGCAGTTCAAGCTGCGTGAGGGCATGCCGATCGGCGCCAAGGTCACCCTGCGCGGCGACCGGATGTGGGAGTTCCTCGACCGCCTGGTCTCCATCGCGCTGCCGCGTATCCGCGACTTCCGCGGCCTGTCGCCGAAGCAGTTCGACGGCAACGGCAACTACACGTTCGGCCTGAGCGAGCAGTCGATGTTCCACGAGATCGACGTGGACCGGATCGACCGTCCGCGTGGTATGGACATCACCGTGGTGACCACCGCGACCAACAACGAAGAAGGCCGTGCCCTGCTCAAGCACCTCGGCTTCCCGTTCAAGGAGAACTGAGCACATGGCTAAGAAAGCACTGGTCAACAAGGCCAACGCCAAGCCGAAGTTCGCTGTCCGCGCCTACACCCGCTGCCAGCGCTGCGGCCGCCCCCACGCGGTCTACCGCAAGTTCGGCCTGTGCCGCGTGTGCCTGCGCGAGATGGCCCACCGTGGCGAGCTGCCGGGCGTGCACAAGAGCTCCTGGTGAGCTGACGCTCTGCGCGTCACCAACTGAACACTGAGCGAGGGCACGGACTCCTACGAGTCCGTGCCCTCGCTCGCGTTCATGATCGTCGTCAAGGCGAACTGGATAGGGTTCTGTGGTGACGATCGGAGCTTCGGACCACTTGCCGCACGATCTGACCGAAGAGCAATACCACCGGCTGCCCGAGGGTGTCGCGCGCGAAATCGAAGTGGTGCACGGGCATGTGATCGTTCGTGAACCACCGGTTCCTGAGCACAATCGCGTGGCACGCCGTTTGGCAGGCTCGATGGAGGAGTTACCGAGCACCGAACCGTGCATCCGCGTCGAGACGGATATCGATGTGGTCCTCTGGCGGATACCGAAGTTCACGTTCCGCCGACCGGATGTGACGGTGTATCGCTGCTTGCCCGAGCGTGGAGCGAAGCCGGAAGCCGGTGACGCGCTGATCGTCGTAGAGGTGTCTTCACCGTCCACCGCGGCCGAAGACCTGTTGGACAAGAAGGTTCAGTACGCCCGCGCAGGCATACCGCTCTACCTGGTCGTCGTCCTGGACACCAAGTTCGACATCGAAGAAGTGCGGGAATTTCGCCTCGACGCCCACGCCGCCGAGTACCGCCTGCACCGGCTGCACCGCGACGGATTCGTCCGCCTGGAGCATGTGGTGCTCGGCGACATCAGCTTCGCCGACTTGGTTCGGTAGTCGCGGGCTTCGCCGTATCCCGACGCGAAGCTGATCGGTGCGGTACTGATCTCTATCGTCGCCACTGCGGCAGCGTTGATCGGGCCGGCCGGGCATAGGCGACGAATGCCACTGTGAAGCCTCGACCGTAGCCGAAATCGTGTGCCACTTCATCGGTAGGCTGCCCTGACAAGGGCTTCGAGTCGTCCAAGGCGATCGCGTCTGAACGTCGTTGGAGCCGTGCCCTGCCGTCAGCTCTCGAAAGCCGTTGGTTCCAAGGTTGTCTGGGAAGGCCCTGTGCTCATAGATGGTTGAGGCGTTAAGGTTTCAACAACAGTCAGCACTGCCTAGGGGGATAGCTCTTGCTGCCGCATCAACTGCAATACGCGCACAGCAAGTTCCGATCGATGGTGGAGACCAGTTCGGGCAACGAGTTCGAGAAGCTGTTCCACCAGCTCATGGAGTATCGGTACAGCGACTACGTGCCGATTCGAACTCATGGCAATCTCGGCGACCTCGGCGGAGACGGTCTACGTACGAAGAGCCGGACGCTCTATGCATGCTATGCGCCGGAGATATTCGAGGTGTCCAGGGTCCAGCGCAAGTTTCGCGGTGACGTCGAAAGTGCGATCACCAAACGGTCGGAGCAGTTCACGACCTTCGTGTTCGTCCACAACGACCAACGCGGCATCCACCCGGTGATTTCTGGAGAACTCGTGACGGTCGGGGATGACCACCCCGACAAGGTATTCGAGCAGATGGGTCCGCGGAAACTCTGGAACGAGGCCATGCGTCTCGCCCGTGTCGAACTGGAGGATCTCCTCGGTGCTCCCATACCGGTGGAGCACGTCGTCTACAGCATCGGAATGGCGGAGATCGAGCCGCTCCTCAAGCATCTGGCGGAACACCGGGATCACCATGCTGCGGTCGAGCCCATCCCCCTGCCAACGACATATAAGGTCGATTACAACCGGCTCTCGGTCTTTGCTCGGGACAGGCTTCAGGCAGGCCGGCGTTATGCGCACCTCATCGAAGCGTATTACCGCAACGTGCTCGACCTCAGGGAACGTGACGAAGTGGCAGCCGATTTCCGTGAGTATTACCGGCGCATGCGTCGCCAGCACGGAGATGACACGGACGAGATTTTTTGGGAAATGCAGTGTTATGTTCTGGGGCAGGCCGCCCCCAGGTGGGATCGTGATGATGCGGCCAAGGCGGTGCTTGCCTACTTCTTTGACGAATGCGACATCTTCGAAGTGCCGCCTCCTGGATGGCAGCCAACCAAGGTGAAGCAGGGAGGGATGGCATGATCACACCGACCAAGGGCATTGCACCTGACCGTGCTCTTCTCGCCGTCGGCGCCCAGATCGCGATGCAACTGGATCGGCCGCTCACGGTCAGCCAGACCTGGTTGCGGCTGCGCGAGTGGCGTCGACAAAACGGTCATTCGGCTCCGCTGTCGTTTGGCTGGTTCGTCCTGGCATTGGACGTCCTGCACGCACTTGGCTCGATAGATCTGGACGATGACCTGATCACGAGGAGGGCCGCCCATGCTGCGCAGGCTGAGCGCTGACGACGAGCGGTTCAAGACGGTTGTCTTCAAGGCGGGGCTCAACCTGCTGGTAGCGGAGAAGACCGCGACCTCACGATCAACCGACAGTCGTAACGGCGCAGGCAAGTCCAGCATGATAGAGCTGCTGCACTTCCTGTTGGGTGCACGTGCTGACAATAAGCACTTGGCCGCTCGAAGAGAACTTCGTCGAACTACTTTCACCCTTGCCCTGGACTGGCCGGACATGAGGGAACAGCTACGAGTCAGTCGAACCGGTAGAGACGCTGGGAAAGTCACACTCTTTCCTGCTTTGCGCGCGCAGACTCTTGCACTCGAATCGGGAAACACTCCAGCATCACCTGAACTCGCGCTGCCGCTTTCCGTCGAACAGGTTGCGCCGACCCGGATCGAGACCGCAGAGCAGCAGATGGTGTCGCTCGCTGAGTGGCAGACGCTCATTGAACAGAAGCTGTTCGGACTCAGCGGCGAGCATCCGGGTGTCAGCGGACGGGCATTGCTGGCGTTTCTCATCCGCAGGGTAGGCGACCACGGGTTCAACGAAGCGGTACGCAGCTTCTCGCGTCAGCCCGAGGCCAAGGCCACGCCCAATCTTGCGTATCTCCTCGGGCTCGATTCCACCCTCGCCGCGCGCTACCAGGACATCGCGGCAAAGAAGGCCACCCGTGACCAATTGAGGAAAGCGGTGAACGACCCGGTTTGGGGACAAGTGGTCGGTAAGCCCGCCGATCTCCGCGGCGAAATCGCCGTTCAGAATAAGAAGATCAGTGATCTTCGACGGCATTTGCAGTCGTTCCGGGTGGTGCCGCAGTACGAGGAGCTCAAGGAACGCGCTGATGAACTGACGCGCCGCATCCGGGACCTCGGCACACAGGACGTCATTGATCGGAGGAACCTCGATCACCTCGAACAAGCTGTCGAAGAATCGGTAGATCCCGAAGTTCGCTACCTCGAACAGGTCTACCAGGAGCTCGGCGTCACCCTGCCTGGCCAGGCGCTGCGCCGATTCGACGAGGTCCGAGCCTTCCATGCCGCAGTTGTCCGGAATCGGCGCACTTATCTCGAAAGCGAGATAGCGGCAACTCGAAAGGCGCTGGCGGCCCGTAAGGCAGAACGTGCTCGTCTGGACGAGGAACAGAGCAGGATCCTGGCGGAGTTGAGCGAAGGCGGTGCCTTAGAGGTTCTCACCACGCTGCAGAAGGCCTTGGCTCAGGAAGAAGCAAAACTCGGGGCGCTGCAGCACCGTCTGAAGTCGGCCGAGACAGTGGAGGCAAGCAGCAGGGAGATCGAGGCGTCTCGGGTAGCGCTTCGGGAGGAAGTCGCTGTCGACCTGGAAGAACGTCAACAACAGATCAACCGGGCGACTGAACTCTTCCACGAATTGGCCAGCAGGCTCTACGGTCGTGACAGGACCGCCTATCTTTCGGTCGAAGCCGGACCAAGCAGCTTGAAGATCATGCCGAAAATCCATAGTGATAACAGCCAGGGGATCAACAAGATGTCGATCTTCTGCTTCGACCTAACCATGGCAGCGATCGCCCACCGTGACGGCCGCGCGCCAGACTTTCTGGTGCACGATAGTCACATCTTCGACGGGGTGGACGACCGGCAACTCAGCAGAGCGCTCGAGGCCGCGGCCGACCTCACCGAAGCGGAGGGCATGCAATACATTGCGACGATCAATGAGGACGATCTATCGAAGGCCCGGAACCTCGGCTTCGATCCAGAGCCGTTCATCATTCAGCCCCGATTGACCGACGCTTACGGCGGTGGCGGACTGTTCGGATTCCGATTCGAACGTTGAGCCAAGGAGTGTGAAACGTCGGAGTTGGGGTGGACGCGCTTGCCGCGCGTCTGCTGCCTCGTAGGTTGTGCATGTAAGTCGGGTGAGGGCGGGCTGGTGCCGCCCTCACCTGTGTGGAATCAATTGACTGAGGCAGCGATGTGGATTGTGGCTGGATAACGGACGGTCAGTTCGTCGAATCGTGTAGCTGCGGCCGGTTCTGTTCGAGCTGGTTCGATGCCGCGCTCGACTGTGTGGTCAGGCCGAAACCCGGTCGGCGGCGAGGAATTCGTCGACGAAGCCCAGCGCCCGGTTCTCCAACTCCGCGTAGTGCGCTTCGCGCGCCGCGCCGGTGAGGGCTTCGTCGAGTAGCAGGTTGCCCGCGGCATCCAGGCGCTGCCGCTTCTCTTCCGCGCCGGGCAACAATCCCACCGATGACTGCGCGAGCCCGCAGTAGTAGGCGATGCCGTCGTCGAGTTGCGCGCTGAGCGCATCCTGCATCGGTCCGACGAGCGGGTCGTCGTCTGCCACGCCCGCCAGGCCCAGCCACAGCATCCGCTTGCCCGCGAGCCGGGGTTTGCTGCGGCCGTAGGCGAATCCGTAGTTCCACACCCGATCGATCCAGCCCTTCAGAATCGCCGGGACCTGCATCCAATACACCGGGAACACTGCGACGATCACATCGGCGCCGAGGATGCGCCGCATATGGCTCTCGACCTCGGGGGAGTAGGTCTTCTCCCGGTTGCCCCATTCCGGGAGGTCGGCGGCGGTCATCCGGGGATCGAAGTTCTCGGCGTGCAGGTCGAGCAGATCGATCCGGTAGTCGGCCGCGGTGAGCCGCCGGATGGCCAGTTCGGCGATATGGGCGGTCAGCGAATCGGGCCGGGGATGGGCGACGACGACCAGCGCGGTGCGGGTGATCGCGGTGTCCACGGTCGGGTTGTGCGGCAAGGTGGCCTCCACTGTTGGTCCGGAGTTTCGGACGATCGGTTGTTCGGTCCGGTTTCCATTCCATACCTCGAGCAGTGGACGATCTATGGGTGAAGATCTACGTCTGATAGGAGTTCGTCTACTCTCGATGGTGTGGACCCTCTGAGCAAACTGCTGGGCGGTATACGCGCCGAGGGCGCCGTGCTCACCACCGCGGTGCTGGAAGCACCGTGGAGCATCCGGTTCGCCGACGAGGCGCCGCTGACCATGGTCACCGTGCTGCGCGGTGCTGGGACACTGCTGCTTCCGAGCGGTCTCGAACGCCGGATCACCATGGGAGACACCGCGATCGTGCGCGGCCCGCAACCGTTCGTTCTCGTCGACCGCGCCGACACCGTCGACCTGCCGCACGAGGAATACGAGGTCGCCTGCTTCGCGCCGGACGCGAAATGCGATCCCGCGCTCGATCGCGGTCGCTGGGAGAACGACCTCACCGGTGAGACCGCTCTGATCGTCGGCGCCTATCGGGCTTCCGGCCGACGCCACGAACGTCTGCTGCGTGCTCTACCGCCCGTCCTGGTGGTGACCGACGACGTGGAGGTGTGCGCGTGGATGGAGTCGATCGCCGCCGATGCCGCCCGGCGTCCGGCCGGAGCGCAGGCGATGATGGACCGGCTGCTCGACTGGGCGCTGGTCTGCACGCTGCGCGACTGGTTCGATGAACTGGACGCTGACGCGCCGGGGTGGTATCGAGGGCCGGCCGATCCGGTGGTCGGGCCGGCGTTGGAGGCCATGCACGGAAAGCCCTCAGCCGGTTGGACGGTCGCGTCGCTGGCCGCCGAGGCGGGGGTATCCCGGGCGCTGTTCGCACGGCGGTTCTCCGAGGTCATGGGCCAGTCGCCCCTGGCGTACCTCACCGAATGCCGGATGGATGAGGCGGAGGAACTACTGGCTGACCGGAGTCTCACCGTGGCGCAGGTGGCGAAGGCCGTCGGCTATGCGGACGCTTTCGGTTTCAGCGCGGCGTTCAAGCGACTTCGAGGTATCCGCCCCACTGATTTCCGCGCTGCCACCACCGGTCTCGGAGCGTGAACCGGTTCCGCCGCTTCGAGACCGACTCCAGCGCGTTCTCGATCGGCAGAGCCGAGTGAAGACTTCCGACGTCGTCGATGCAGAGGTGGCGATCACCTGTCTCGATTCGGAGGCGGTGGCGCTGGTCGAGACGGAAGCGCTTGGAGCACGTGGTGCTCGGCGACATCAGCTTCGCCGACCTGGTTCGGTAGTCGCTGGCTCGGCCACCCCGCCGACACCGAAAGCACCGGTCAGGGGTCGCACCGGCCTCATGCCTTGATGAAATCGAGGATGTCGGCATTGAGCTGCGTGGCGTGCGAGATCATGATGCCGTGTCCGGTCGCCGGGTATTCCTTGTAGGTGTTGCTGGGAATCAGATCCTTGATCACCCGACCGCAGAGGTCGATGGGAGCCGAGGCGTCGGCGTCACCATGGATGACCAGCGTGGGCACGGTGAGTGCGCGCAACTCGTCGCGGAAGTCGGCGTGGTAGATCGTATTCATGATCTCGTCCGCGGCGAGAAGTGAACAGTCCATGCACTTCTGCACCATCCACGCGATCCGCGCCGAAGACACCTGGTTGCCCAGATGCGTCGCGAAGAATGCCTGCGCGTTCTGTTCCATCCACAGCGGCCGATCCGCGGCGCGAGCCGCGCCCACCGCATCGAAGACCGCCTTCGGCACGCCGTTCGGATTGTCCTCGGCCTGTGCGAAATACGGCATCGTCACCGATACCAGCGCGACCCGGCTGATCCGATCGCTGCCGTACCGGGTCAGATACCGGACGATCTCACCGCCCGCCATCGAATGCGCGACCACGGTGACTTCGCGCAGATCGAGATGGTCCAGGAATGCGGCCAGATCCACGGCCAGCGTGTCGTAGTCGTACCCGTGCCCGACCCAGTCCGACTTGCCGTGCCCACGCCGGTCATACGACAGGCACCGCAGGCCCTGCTTGGACAGCGGCAGCATTTGCAGCTCCCACGAAGTGCTGCTCAACCAGCCACCGGCCAGGAAGAGCACCGGCTGTCCGGAACCCCAGTCCTGGTAGTGCAGGGTGGTGCCGTCGTGCGATTCGAAGTAGGGCATCGTTTTCTCCAATCCTCGGATACCGCATCATCATCTCGGGCTCTGATAATGAAGTCGATTACCTCTCGGGTAAGAGTCGTGCGATACCTGAATCTGGAGCGAGGGCACCGACTCCTACGAGTCCCGTGCCCTCGCTCGAGTTCGGGGCAGTGGTTGTTCGGTGTTCCGCTTCCGGGTGGGGGCCGTTCTCGCGTTCAGTCCTGTCGGGCAACGCTTTTCCCGTTGCCATGCTCGGAGTACTTTGTCGGTGGGACTGTTCGGTGGGAGAGGGGGCAGAGGGTTGGTCGGGGAGCAGCCATCGCTGTCGGTCGATGCCGATGCAGTCAAAGCTCTGGGGCGCTTGGCATTCGATGTCGCCACTCAGTGCCGGGACGGGTATTCGGCCTTGGAGACCGATGTCCGGGACATGCTGGAGAGCTGGACCGGTAGCAACGCCGGCGCTTTCGCGGCCGGATGGGAAGAGTTCCATCAAGGGGCGGTGCAGGTCTGGGATGCGCTGTTCGAGTTGGCGGAGAAGCTGGGAATCACCGCGGACACCGTGCGCGGCGCCGATCAATTATTCGCGGCGGGCGTCAGCTCGCTCGATCTGCCCTGAGGGGGGCCCGTATGTCCGATGAACAGGCGTTCTCGGTCGATCTCGACAAGCTCGAAAACTTGGCCGCCCGAATTCGCGGCTTCGCGGGGTTGCTGTCCGATCAGCTGACGGCGATCGACCAGAAAGTCAAGGAAGTCGACGCCACGTCGGCCGGTGCGGCGATGGCGGCCTACCGTGAGGCGCACGACGAGTGGTTGGCGGGAGCCACCGACATCGCCGAAGGGCTCACCGCTTTGGAGAAGGCCGTGAAGCTCGCCCACGACGGCTATACCGGCGCTGTTGCCGAGGGATTGAGGATCCTCGGGGTATGACGGCTCTGGCTGTCGATCCGAAGGCGTACTACCAAGCGGCCACCAACTGCCTCGACGCGGCGTCCGCGCTGCGGGACAGCTTTCTGTACATCTTCGCGGAGCTGGCCGAATGTGGATCGATGGCGGGCGTGGACGAGAACGGCCAGGAGTGGGCACGCTCGTACAACACCTGCGCCTACGAAGCGGTGGGATTCTTCCAGGACGTCCACTCCACGCTGTACGCGTACGGCAGCGCCCTCAACGACATCGGCTTCACGCACGCGCAAGCCGACGCCACCATGAAGGGCGCACCGCAGCCGGACCGGCCGACGGACCCGGGAATGCCTGTGTTCGGCCCGTTCTCGGTCCCGGCTTCGGCTGGTGGCCCTGGTCAAGGGATCGTCGACAAGGGCATCAATATCATCAGCCACATCGGCATGCCCGTTCCCGACGGTGACACCGGGAAACTCGCCAAGGCCGCCGACGCCTGGGATCGCCTCGGCACGATTTACCAGAACACGAACGCCCGCGACAAGATCACGATCGCGGCGAGCCTGTTCGACAGCGTCACCGCCGACGACGCGGGCCACATCCGAGACGACCTCAAATCCCTTGCGAGTTCGATCGATCAACTGCTGACCGCCTGCACGCAGATAAGCCAGTCCTGCCTCGCATACAAGGACGCGCTGACGGAACTCCGCAATGAGATCAAGGGCTTCTTGGATTCTCTCGTCCAAGAGCTCGCCATCGACGCCGCGATCACCGTGGGCCTGTCGCTGATCAGCTTCGGAGCGGGAGCGGTCACCGCCGCCAAGGCTCTGGACTCGGTGCGGAAATGGGCCGGGAAGATCAAAGACGGCATCATCGCCTGGCGTGCGCGCAAGGCCCTCCAGATCGCGGGGATCCGCCAGGAGGCGAAGGATGCCGCCGTCAAGGCCAGGAAAGTCGTCACCGACCTGCGCGATCGACTGCGGAAAAGGATTGACAACGTCGAGAAGGCGCCACCGAAGGTGGGCCCCAAGAATGCGGACGAAGTAAGGAACGAACTCGATGCCAGAACGACGCCCGGTAGAAATAAGCCGAATAGGCAATTGGACTCCGATGCTGAAATCAGGCAGCTGTACGAGGACTTGACCAGGGGCGCTGATACTCTGGATGTCGGTGGCTATCCCGGCAGGGGCGCTCGCTTGGAAGACGGTACAGAGATAAGAATCAGAGACAAAAGCGAATCGGGTGGCGTTACTATCGACATCCTTTATCCGGGAAGTAAGAGGCCAGTAAAGGTGCATCTGCCATGATCGAGAAGCTGGAGAACTTCCTTCTATACAGCATAGCGGACGATTGGGCTCCGATCGGCGAGTTCGACGGGACGATCGAGAGAATTGCGGCGGAAGAATATTCGCGCACGTATGTGCTGCGGGTTGTCGAAGAATTGGCGAACGAGGGATATATCGAGTTCGGCGCCTTCCCCGGAGGCGGCAGGGGGTGGGAGCCCTGGAATGTCGGTACAAAGGAAGCGATCAGGCGGATTTCGGATGGCTATAACGGGGTTCCGGGGTATCTGAGTATTGCCGATAGCGAGATCGGCTCCAGCGAGATCTTCAGGGCGCGGATAACCGAAAGCGGCAGACGGCGGTTGCGGGAGCTGGGCGATCCGTACGAGAACTATGGTGATCCTTGGGCGGACGATCCCTACTTGCATGCGTAAGAAGGCCAGGCCCTTGCCATCGCAGTTGAGGTGGCGTTGTTCGCAGTCCTTGCTGTTGAAGGGGAAGGCTCGGCCGTTCGGAATGGGATCGTGATCTCCTTATAGGGCCTGGGCTTTCGATCCTGGTGCCGCTTCCCGCGTGGTGACGCCAGGCTTGCCGTATCCGGTGCGCAGCGTCTGCGATGTGGCGATTGGAGAGGCTCCCGGCGATCTGGCCGGAGCGTGCCCGCCCGGATGCAGTCCCGCACTGCCGTCTCGCGGGGAACCTTAAAGTCGAGCCAGTCTTATTAAAGGTTATCTGTTAACCTTTAATAAGGAGGTGGCATGGCAAAGTTTGCGCGACGGCGGTGGGCCGGCAACCTGGATGGTGGCGGCCTGTCTCGACGGGACCGTGGCTCTGGCACATACGAGGTGTACCTGCCCGATTCGCTGACTGGTCGCCGCATTGTCTTGACCAGCGAGACTGCTGCCGACGTGGTCGATGCGGAGGTGGCGATCACTCGTCTCGATACCGAGGCGGTAGCGCTTGTCGAGACCGAAGCGTTGTCTCGGTTGCTGCTGCGCGCCGAGGCCATCGCATCGTCACGGATCGAGGGGCTGGTGGTCGGTGCACGTCGGCTATTGCGCGCGGAAGCGGCGCGCCAGCTCGAGGGCGAATCATCGGACGTGACGGCCGCCGAGGTTCTGGCGAATATCGACGCTATGGCACTGGCCACCAGTGCGGTCGGCCGTGGTGAGCCGATCACCGAGGATGTCCTGCTCGAAATCCATCGGCGGCTGCTCACCGGCACCAGACTCGCACAGCACGGCGGGTGTTTTCGAGACGCGCAGAACTGGATCGGCGGCAGCTCCTTCAATCCCTGCTCGGCCGCATTCGTTCCGCCGCCCCCAGAGCTCGTCCCCGAACTGATGAAGGACTTGATCGCGTTTTGTAATAGCGACGATCTGCCCGCTGTCGCGCAAGCCGCCATCGCCCACGCACAGTTCGAGACGATCCACCCCTTCATCGACGGCAACGGCCGAACCGGTCGAGCATTGATCCATCTGATCCTGCGCCGTCGTGGCGTGGCCGAACGCGTCGTCGCGCCCGTCTCGCTCATCCTCGCCACGTGGAGCGACAGTTATATCGACGGTCTGACTCGCTTCCGGTACGTCGGTGTGCCCGATTCCCAACAGGCCACCGACGACTTGAACATCTGGGTGGCGCGCTTCGCCGCCGCCTGTACTCGCGCGGCGCAGGATGCGACCGCTTTCGAAATGAAAGCTGCTGAATTGCAGAGATCGTGGCGAGATCGAGTGGCACCGATACGGGCGAACTCCGCGCTCGATCTGCTGCTCGGCAAGCTGGTCGGAGCTCCCATCCTCACCGTCGCCACAGCGGCGACGCTGACCGGGCGCAGCTTTCCAGCCGCGAACGCGGCCGTACAGCGTCTGGCCGAAGCCGGAATCCTGCGCCAGCTCACCGTCGGTCGACGAAACAGGGCCTTCGAGTCGCCTGAGGCGATCAGCGCTTTCACCGCCTTGGAACGACGTCTTGCGAGCCCGGAGGGCGACACTCGAACATCGGACCCAGCACGGCCGGTGCCGTCGAGGAAGATGCAGTCTGGCCGCTGACCTGCGGCCGACGAGGGCGGCTCTCCCGATTCGAGCGTCCGCGAGCGTCTCAGGACGCCAGCGTCATCACGCACGGCTCGTCGTTCGACTGGGAGTTGGCTGCTGTTGGACTACTGATCGTCTGGCGCTCGGGAAACGATCCAAGGCACGGAATTATCGGCAGGTGAATTCGCCGTCTTTGGTTGCGGAGAGGAAGGTGTCCCAGGCGGTGGGGGTGAAGGTCAGGGTGGGGCCGGTCGGGTTTTTGGAGTCGCGCATGCCGACTGTGCCGTTGCTCAGGTGGGCGATCTCTACGCATTGGCCGTTGGATTCGCTGAAGCTGCTCTTGAACCAGCGCGCTCCGGATAGGTCAGCGGTCACCGTCAAAACTCCTTGCTGCCCGGCGGAGCAGGTCGCGCGTAGTCTTCTCGTCCAGGGCCGTCTCTCGGATGGCGTCGGCCATTTCAGTGTAACGCTGTACCAATTCGGGCCTTTCCAGGTAGAAATCACTGCTCATCCCGCCGTCGAGGTAGACGACCGGGGGTTCGATCGGTCTTCCTCTGCTGTCCGTGCCGAAGTCCAGGAGCACGAACGAGCCGTGCAAGATGCCGCGCGTGTATCCGGCCGAGTACGGGTGGATTCGCAGAGTGACGTTCGGCCGGGTGCTGACATCGGCTAGATACCGATGTTGTGCGGCCATCACCTTCGGCCCGCCGACCACCCGGTAGACCGCTGATTCATCGAGAAGCACGTGAAGGTCCACCGGGCGGGTCTTGCGGGTGACCGCCACTTGCCTGTTGAGGCGAAGACGCACTCGTTGCTCGATCTCCTCGTGAGGACCGTCGTGCAGAAAAGCGCCGATCAGTGCGCGGACATAGTCGGCGGTTTGCAGCAATCCAGGGACCTGCACCGCATAAGACGTGAGCCGCTGGGCCGACCGCTCCATCCCGACGTACATGTTGAAAGCATCCGAGAACAGTCCGCCGAGCGGCGTGATGCCGTCCTCGTCTCGCGCCGTCGCCGCGCGCGACGCCAGCCCCACCGCCTGTTCGGTCTGCTCGGCGGTCACCTCGTAGAGCATGCACAGTTCGCGCACGTCTTGGCGGCGTGGTTTCACCGCTCGTCCGGCTTCCAGGCGTTGTAACCCGTTGAAGCTGAGTTGAACTTCCTTCGCGGCGATGGCGATCGTCAGGCCGCAGCCTTCACGCGCCTCGCGCAGGAATCTGCCGAGCTGGCGGCGCAGCAGCGTCGGCGACTCGACTTCGGCCATCGGCTTTCCCCCAGGTGAATGAATCCAGCACACGGTCTGAACTGCATCCATTGATACACCGAAGTTCGATGCAGTCCAGGGCTTTCGGTGAAGTTGTCGGGAATACGCGAATCAGGTCGAAGTGGGCCGTCCCCGGCTGGTGTGCTGTGCCTGCGCCGGGCCGCTGAACAGGGCTTTGTCGGTTCTAAGCGGCGAGCGATTCGCGATAGGCGCGCTTCCGACTCATTCGACGGCAGGGGAACACATGCAGGAAGGCTCCTTTCGAGACACTCCCACCACCAGGTGCGCGTTCTATCGCCGTCTCGGCGGACTCGCCGCAGGTGTGGACCCGCACACCGGCCGCATCACGGTCCCGGCCGGCAGCGTATGGGGATTGGGGATGGCGGCGTATCTCGGCCATGAGGTCCGCGAGGAACTGCGGCGGCGGGAAAGCGCTACCGGACCGATCGTGTCCTACCCGAGGCCGGGTTGCTGGGTCTTTCTCGTGCGTCCCGATCTTCCGGACTCGACCGCTGCTTTCGCCCAGTTGTATCGGGCTGGTGTCACGGTTTACGCCCACGGCCGGGTGATCGCGTTGCCGTCGCCGGCCGACCGGCCTCCTGCGGTGCGGCATTGGGTCGAGCCGCCTCGCGACGGTTTCCGGCCCTCGGCGATGGTGGTGGTCGCGGCGATCAGCCGATTCCTTCCGCCGCGAGCGATCGACCTGTCCGCCCTCGGCATCTCCGAAGTTTCGACCCGGACCAGGGGAGTTCGGTGACAACCCATCCCCGAAGTCCTCAGAGCGCCAACCAGGTTCGTGCGCCGCGCCTGCCGGGCACCCGCGCTTTTTTCGACGTCTTCAACGCCCGCATCGAGCCGGTGGACGCGCTGATGGTGTCGGCCGTGGGGCTGCTCGGCGTGTGGGTCCGGCATTACGAGGCCCGCAAGCCCGGCCGTCCGATGAGCCAGCGGTTGGCCTATTTGATGGACCTGCATATCTGGGCCATCGACCGATACGTGGAAGACCTGCTCGAAACGGCGGGTCACCGGCCTGCTGCGGACGCCGAGGAGATGCATTACTCCTACGGCGAGATGGTCAGCCTGCTCACCGCGGATTTCGTGCGCTGCCGCCGAGAGGAACGGCAACCCGGCGGCATCACCGAGGATCAGGTGCTCCACCACGTCAGGCACTGGGACGGGTTCAACGCCATGGTGGACGCGGTAGCCGCCGGGCGAGTGCGCCCGAAGGTTCCGCACAGGGCGCGGCCCGCGTCTCCGGCTGCCGAACCGCAGGAGAGGGTGTGACCACCCCCCGCCCAGAGGGGCCCGATGTCCACCTGCGCGTCCTGCTCGGCGGCCTGAGTCTCGACTTCGCCGCTTGCCATACCGCAGCCGTGCGGTTCATCAAGGAGTGGCGTGCGGTGCGCGCTGCTGCCGACCTCATCGTTGTTCCTGGCGATACAGCCGGGCTGCCGCGTTTGCCGTGCGAGCGCCTCTACTTGCAACCGTGAAGACGCTCGCGCCACACGCCGCGGACGAATTCTCGACTCGGGCGCAATCACCCCGTGCGATGGTCCGCGAGTGGCACACCGTCGAGAGGCTTACTAGGCCGATGGCGCGGTGGTGTGCCACTCGCGGACGCCGCGTGTCATCGGCGGTCCGGATTGTCATGGAGGTCACCGGCGAGGATGTCGTCGACGCGTGCGGCGAGTGTGTGATCGCCGCTGGCGAAACGGTTCAGGCGTAGAGGCCGCGATCGGCGGACCCGCATCGCGGCCAGGTGAATAGCGTCGCGAAGGATATCCGCACTGCTGATGCCCGTCCGCATTGCCGCGTCCTCGATGACGGCCAAGTCGGCAGTATCAGCGTGGACCGTGATTTGCTCGAGAGGCATATGCACACTGTGGCAGAGGTGTGCGCGAAGCTGTCGCGAGCCATATGGGAGGCGGTTCATTTCGGCTCTGTGCGAGGGGACGAACGCCGGAAGCCGGGCGCAGCGATCGCTACGCCGCGCTGGTGTGCGGCGTGAAACTGACGCGCGCGTCGTCGGCATCGATGGCGATGTTCAGCGAAGCGTCCAGGGCTCGTGCCAGCTTTGTCAGTAGCGGAAGGGTGGGGACGGCGTCGGATCCCTCGATCCGGGAGATCTTCGCCTGCGTCAGTCCCGCCCGGTCGGCGAGTTCGGCTTGGGTGAGGCCGAGCTCCGTGCGAGGGTTGTATACGGCGGCGGCCAGCTCCATGGCCAGTCGGATTTCATGACGCACTTCGCTGACGGCCTCGGGCTCGGTCAGTCCCTGGTCTCTACCCGTCTTCCATCGACTGTGGGGCATCACAGCTCTCCCTTCTCGACCGACCTGCGCGTCAGAATTCCAACTCGGACCAGGGGATGTGGATCGGGAACGGGAAGTCGATGGTGATGGCGTCGGAATCGTTCGGTGACCATTCGCCGATCAGCAAGTAGTTCGTCGGATGGAGCGGGCGTACGCCGGGTGGGAGCTCGCCGGGTTCGGTTTCCAGGGCGTACGCGCGGACTGTCGCGATGGCCCTCTTCTTACGCGCGAGCGCCACCTCCCAATACCAGGGGATGCCCCCATCGGCGTACCGTCGCTGCTCCTTGTACGGATCGAATGCGATGTTCGCCGGAGAACTGATGTGGCCGACAAGAAGCACGTCGTCAGCTCGGATGTCCTGGTAGGGGGTGTCGAGGCGGCGGTAGACGAGCACGTCGGGGGTGGCGAAGTCCGACTTGCCGATCTTGCCGAAGAAGACGTTGGTTTCGAAGTCGACACGCCACCAGCTTTGTGGCTGCTCGGCCATGCCATCGCGGGCGCAGCGCTTGAGTGCGCTGGTCAGCGCGAACGTGAACGCTTGATGTTCGGCAGGTCCCCGCTGGCGCCAGACGACGCGCCCGTTGCGCAGCTCGATCTGTCCGGCGATCTCCTCGGGTAGCTGCTCGAGCTCCTCCCAGGTCATGGACTCCGGGAGGTCGGGTCGTTCGACGCCTGAGCTCGACATAGGCCCATGTTAGCCCGGTCACGGGCTGTTTCCGCTGGTCATGGGTCCAGCGAAGCGGGCACCTCACAGACCCCGATTTTGCCCAGGTGAACCCCTTGCCTACACTAGAGCGGTTGCCTGGGCACCTCCATGCCCGCATGCGTGCGCCCGGGCGATCGAACCTCCTCCGGTCGGCAAGGGTCGGCCGGACCATCCGAATTGTCGTAGGCCCACCGCTGGGCATGCCGATGTGCATGGCGGCGCTGTATGGGAACCGCGGCGAGAAAGGTGTCTAGGTCGAACCATGACCATGACTGATCCGATCGCAGACTTCCTGACACGTCTGCGCAACGCCAACTCGGCGTACCACGATCAGGTGAAGGCTCCGCACTCGAAGCTCAAGGCGAACATCGCCGAGATCCTCAAGCGCGAGGGTTACATCGCCGACTACCGGACCGAGGACGCACAGGTGGGCAAGACGCTCATCGTCGACCTCAAGTACGGCCCGAGCCGTGAGCGCAGCCTCGCCGGCGTGCGCCGCGTCTCCAAGCCCGGTCTGCGCGTGTACGCGAAATCCACCAACCTGCCCAAGGTGCTCGGCGGCCTCGGCGTGGCGATCATCTCCACGTCCTCCGGCCTGCTGACCGACAAGCAGGCGGCCAAGCAGGGCGTGGGCGGCGAAGTCCTCGCTTACGTCTGGTAAGGGAGGTCAGGACAATGTCGCGTATTGGTAAAAAGCCCATCGCAATCCCCGCTGGCGTCGACATCACCATCGACGGCCAGGACATCGCGGTGAAGGGGCCCAAGGGCACCCTGTCGCTCACCGTCGCCGAGCCGATCACCGTCGCCAAGGGCGAGGACGGCCAGCTCGAGGTCGCCCGTCCGGACGACGAGCGCCGCAGCCGCGCACTGCACGGCCTGACCCGCACCCTCGTGTCGAACATGATCGTCGGTGTGACCCAGGGCTACGAGAAGAAGATGGAGATCTTCGGCGTCGGTTACCGTGTCGCGCTGAAGGGCCAGAACCTCGAGTTCGCCCTCGGCTACAGCCACCCGGTGCCGATCGAGGCGCCCGAGGGCATCACGTTCGCGGTGGAGTCGCCCACCAAGTTCTCCGTGTCCGGAATCGACAAGCAGAAGGTCGGCCAGATTTCGGCGGTCATCCACGGCCTGCGCAAGCCCGACCCGTACAAGGGCAAGGGCATCCGCTACGCAGGCGAGGTCGTTCGCCGCAAGGTCGGAAAGACGGGTAAGTGATCATGGCGCAAACCGAAAACCAGAAGGCCAAGCGCATCCCCCTGGGCAAGGACGTGTCGACGCAGCGCCGTCTGTCGAAGACGCGCCGTCACTTCCGCCTGCGCAAGAAGGTCGCGGGTACCACCGAGCGTCCGCGCCTGGTGGTCAACCGCTCCTCGCGCCACCTGCACGCGCAGCTGGTCGACGACTCGGTCGGCAAGACCATCGCCGCCGCCTCGACCATCGAGGCCGACGTGCGTGCGCTGGACGGCGACAAGTCGGCCAAGAGCAAGAAGGTCGGCGCCCTGCTGGCCGAGCGTGCCAAGGCCGCCGGTGTCGAGGCCGTCGTGTTCGACCGTGGTGGGCACGACTACCACGGCCGGATCGCCGCACTGGCCGATGCCGCTCGCGAAGGTGGGTTGAAATTCTGATGATCGATAACAAGAACGGAAGGAACGTCTGATGCCGGGACGTCAGAGGCGTGACGGCGGAAGCGGACCCGCCGGACAGAATGGCAGCGCCCCCGAGGGCGGCCGCGGCGACCGTCGCGGTGGCGGCGACCGTCGGGGCGGTGGCGACCGTCGCGACAACGCCGCGGAGAAGAACCAGCTCGAGCGGGTCGTCGCGATCAACCGCGTCTCCAAGGTCGTGAAGGGTGGTCGGCGCTTCAGCTTCACCGCCCTGGTGATCGTCGGTGACGGCAACGGTCTGGTCGGCGTCGGCTACGGCAAGGCCAAGGAAGTTCCCGCGGCCATCCAGAAGGGCGTCGAAGAGGCTCGCAAGAACTTCTTCCGCGTCCCGATGATCGGCTCCACCATCACCCACCCGGTTCAGGGTGAGGCGGCGGCCGGTGTGGTCATGCTGCGCCCGGCCTCGCCCGGTACCGGTGTGATCGCCGGCGGCGCGGCCCGTGCCGTGCTGGAATGCGCCGGTATCCACGACATTCTGGCGAAGTCGCTCGGTAGCGACAACGCCATCAACGTCGTGCACGCGACTGTCACTGCCCTCAAGCAGTTGCAGCGTCCGGAAGAGGTCGCGGCCCGCCGTGGCCTGCCGCTCGAGGACGTCGCCCCTGCCGGCATGCTGCGTGCGCGCGCCCAGGCTGCCGGAGGTGTCAAGTAATGGCAGATCTCAAGGTGACCCAGATCAAGAGTTCGATCGGCGCCAAGAAGAATCAGCGGGACAGCCTTCGCACCCTCGGTCTGCGCGGAATCCGCAAGACCGTGGTCCGCGAGGACAACGCCCAGAACCGCGGGCTGATCAACGTCGTGCGCCACCTCGTGACCGTTGAGGAGGTCTGACATGACCATCAAGTTGCATCACCTGCGTCCGGCTCCCGGCGCCAAGACCGAGAAGATCCGTGTGGGTCGCGGTGAGGGCTCCAAGGGCAAGACCGCGGGCCGTGGTACCAAGGGCACCAAGGCGCGCAAGAACGTCCCGGCCGCCTTCGAGGGCGGGCAGATGCCGATCCACATGCGGCTGCCCAAGCTCAAGGGCTTCACGAACCCGTTCCGCACGGAATACCAGGTCGTGAACGTCGGCAAGATCGCGAAGCTGTTCCCCGAGGGCGGCGAGGTCGGCAAGGCCGAGCTCGTGGCGGCCGGCGCGGTTCGCAAGAACCAGCTGGTCAAGGTTCTCGGCGATGGTGAGATCGGCGTCGCGGTCCAGGTGACCGCGGACAAGGTCACCGGCGCGGCGAAGGAGAAGATCACCGCCGCCGGTGGCACCGTCACCGAGCTGGGCTGACGGTACTCTGCATGACAGCGGCGCCGGACGAGTGAACAGCTCGTCCGGTGCCACTGTTAGAGTTCAATTGTTGTCTGCCAAGCCTCGTCGTGGTTTTCGGCGTCCCTTCTGTGTCGAGCAGGGACATCGCTGAACATCCATGTCATGACCATGTCGTTCGCCAGGAGGATCAGTGCTTTCCGCCTTCGTATCGGCCTTCCGGACTCCGGACTTACGGCGGAAGATTCTCTTCACGCTGGGGTTGATCGCGTTGTACCGGCTGGGTGCCTCGCTGCCGTCCCCCGGCGTCGACTACAAGTCGGTCCAGGAGTGCATCGACCTGGTCTCGGGCGGTTCGTCCGGCGGCATCTACCAGCTGATCAACCTGTTCTCCGGTGGTGCGCTGCTGCAGCTGTCGGTCTTCGCGATCGGCATCATGCCCTACATCACCGCGAGCATCATCATCCAGCTGCTCACCGTCGTCATCCCGCGGTTCGAGGAACTGCGCAAGGAAGGCCAATCCGGCCAGACCAAGATGACGCAGTACACCAGATACCTGTCGATCGCCTTGGCGATTCTCCAGGCCACCGGCCTGGTCGCGCTGGCGGCTCGTGGCCAGCTCCTGCAGGGCTGCCAGAAGGACATCCTGGCCGACACCAGCATCTTCGGCATGATCATCATCGTGCTCGTGATGACCGCGGGCGCGGCACTGGTGATGTGGTTCGGCGAGCAGATCACCGAGCGCGGCATCGGCAACGGCATGTCCCTGTTGATCTTCTCCGGCATCGCCGCCCGCATCCCGAGCGAGGGCAAGGCGATCCTGGACAACCGAGGCGGCCTGGTCTTCGGTCTGGTGTGCGTCGCCGCGCTGGCGATCATCACCGCCGTGATCTTCGTCGAGCAGGGCCAACGCCGGATCCCGGTCCAATACGCCAAGCGCGTGGTGGGCCGGAAGATGTACGGCGGCTCCTCGACCTACCTGCCGCTGAAGGTGAACCAGGCGGGTGTCATCCCGGTCATCTTCGCCTCGTCGCTGCTGTACCTGCCGAACCTGATCGCGCAGCTGACCGGATCGCAGAACAACCAGAATCCGAGCTGGTGGCAGGAGATCATCCAGAAATACCTGGTGAATCCCGGCAACCCGGTGTACATCGCGATCTACTTCAGTCTGATCGTGTTCTTCACCTACTTCTACGTCGCGATCACCTTCAACCCGGAGGAGCGCGCCGACGAGATGAAGAAGTTCGGTGGCTTCATCCCGGGCTACCGTCCCGGTAAGCCGACCGCCGACTACCTCAACTTCGTCCTGAGCCGTATCACCCTCCCCGGCTCGATCTATCTCGGTCTGGTAGCGGTGCTGCCGAACCTGTTCCTCGACATCGGCGCCTCCGGCGGTACCCAGAACCTTCCGTTCGGCGGTACCGCGGTGCTGATCATGGTGAGCGTCGGTTTGGACACCGTGAAGCAGATCGAGAGCCAGCTGATGAATCGAAATTACGAAGGGTTCCTCAAGTGAGAGTTGTACTGCTCGGTCCGCCGGGCGCCGGTAAAGGCACCCAGGCCGTCCTGCTGTCGGAGAAGCTGGGCGTTCCGCACATCTCCACCGGGGACCTGTTCCGCGCGAATATCGGCCAGCAGACTCCGCTGGGCCGCGAGGCGCAGAAGTACATGGACGCGGGCGACCTGGTGCCCAGCGACGTGACCAATCGCATGGTGGAGGCGCGGGTCAACGAGCCCGACGCCGCCAACGGCTTCGTCCTCGACGGATACCCGCGCACGGTCGACCAGGCAGACGCGCTGGAGAAGATCCTCAAGGACATGAACGCCAAGCTCGACGCGGTGCTGCGCTTCGTCGTGCCGGAGGACACCGTGGTCGAGCGGATGCTCGCGCGCGGCCGTGCCGACGACAACGAGAGCGTGATCCGTAACCGGCTCCGGGTGTACCGCGAGGAGACCGAGCCGCTGCTGGACCACTACGACGGCCTGGTCGTCTCGGTGGACGGCGTCGGCGAGGTCGACGACGTCAACGCGCGGGCATTGCGCGCGCTGGGCCACTGAGCCGGCTCGCGATGGAGCGCTGAGGCCCGAATGGTCTTCAACCGCAAGAAGAAGGTCGTGCCGTTCCGGACGGCGGGCGAACTGGACGCCATGGCGGCGGCAGGCGCGATCGTCGGCCGCGCTTTGGTGGCCGTGCGCGCGGCCGCCAAGCCCGGCGTGTCCACCTTGGAACTGGACGAGGTCGCCGAGCAGGTGATCCGGGACGCGGGCGCAGTGCCGTCCTTCAAGGGCTACCACGGCTTCCCCGCGTCCATCTGCGCCTCGGTGAACGACCGTGTGGTGCACGGGATTCCGACGGCGGCGGAGATTCTGGCCGAAGGTGACCTGGTCTCCATCGACTGCGGCGCCATTCTCGACGGCTGGCACGGCGATTCGGCCTGGACCTTCGGCGTCGGCACGATCATCGAGGCCGATCGGTTGCTCAGCGAGGCGACCAAGTCGTCGATGGAGGCCGGTATCGCGGCGATGCTGCCCGGTAACCGGCTGACGGACGTCTCGCACGCCATCGAGTTGGGCACCCGGGCGGCCGAGAAGGAGCACGGGCGCGCCTACGGCATCGTCGACGGTTACGGCGGGCACGCCATCGGGCGCGAGATGCACCTCGATCCGTTTCTGGCCAACGAAGGCGAGCCGGGCAAGGGCCCGAAACTCGTGGTGGGCTCGGTGCTCGCGATCGAGCCGATGCTCACGCTCGGCACCACCCAGACGAAGGTGCTCGACGACGACTGGACCGTGGTCACCGTGGACGGCAGTCGTGCGGCACATTGGGAGCACACGGTCGCCGTCACGGAGGACGGACCACGGATCCTGACATTGCGTCCGGAGTAGGGCACGGCCGTGGGGCTGCCCCGGTTCGATGACACTGCGCGGCGAGGAAACGAGGCGCACCGACGCCAGGATGCCCTGGTCGATCTCGCCGTTCTCCGCGTGCCGACACCATGCGCCGACACGCCACCGGGCGATACCCAGCGTTCGCTGGATCGGTGACGTCATTCCTTGCGCCCGCGTCCTTCGCGTCGAGCCGAAGCGGTGGGCCCGGTCGGTGCCCGTGCGGGGTGGAACGGTTATCTCTCCTTGTGGGTCGGGACTGTTCTGAACGATGCCGTCAGCGTATGGCCGGGCAATAGGCGTTGACCTGAGTAGACCGCTACTCGAATCGGCTTGGCGCACGCCGCAGTTCGACGTGATCCTGCCCGCCCCGCAGGCGCGGCGACGGTGCGGGCAATGCTGTGGCCTGGCTGTTCCGTGTGCGTAAGTAGCCGCTTCAGCCCGCGGGGCGCAGGGTTGTGCGCAGCGCCAAAGTGATTATGGGCAGATCGAATTCGCCCTGGGCCGTCTCCGGCCGCTCGCGCAGATAGGCCATTGTCCGGCCGAGCACCTCGGCCCGCTCCTCGGGCGAGATCACCAGCGTGTGGGATTGGGTGCCGATGGTCGCGGTCAGGGACTCGGCCGTACGCCGATACCGGTGCGGGAAGGTCGACCGTTCGAACCGGTGCTCGCGGAAGATCGGGTGGGCGGGTAGAACGACGTGCCCGCTCGGCGGCTGGGGTGGGGACACGCTGGATCCGGCGACTTCTCTCAGCCCGGCGACCCACGCCACGGAATCGTCGTCGGTGTTCCACAGGGCTGCGAGAACGCCACCGGGTCGCAGCACTCTGAGGAATTCCGGATAGGCACGGTCCAAGTCGAACCAATGGAAAGCCTGTCCGACGACAATCGCGTCCACCGAATCAGCCGGGAGGGGAATGGCTTCGGCCGAACCGGCGTGGGCGGCGACATCCGGGAATCGGCGGCTCAGCTCGCCGCGCATGTGCTCGTCGGGTTCGACGGCGATCACGATGGCGCCTGCTTCGAGCAGACCCTGGGTCAGCTTGCCCGTGCCGGCGCCGAGATCGAGAACGGTCGGCGGTCGCCGGTGGGCGACGGAGGCCAGCGCCCAGCGAATGGCCGCGGCCGGATAATCGGGACGGTGCTCGGCGTACGCGGCGGCCTGCGCGCCGAACGAACTCGCCCGCCTGGTGTGCAGGGCGAGCTTCTCTTCGTGGTGGTCCGGACTCCCCATCCGTTCAACTTTACGGATGGGGAGCCGCGACGGAACCTATGATGCGCCAGGGAGTCTCCGTACGCCGGCGCAGACCTCGGCGGCCAGGTCGTCGTAGCCGACGGCCAGTTCGGCCAAGCGCTGCCAGGCGTCCCACAGATCCCATTCCGAGGCGCTGGCCAGCGCCGCATACGCGTTCGCGGTGAACTGGGCCAGGCGATCGATCACGGCGCCGACGGTCTCGGTGTGCACGTGCGCCGCGCCATGGGCGGGAGGCAACTGCACGGTGATCCAGCGGTCGATGTCGCGAACCAGGCTCGCGCGCAACGCGTCTATCTCATCGAGCGATTCGTGTCCCGCGCTGAGCCTGCGTTCGTGCAACGTGGTGAGCTCGTGCGCGCAGCGCAGCAGCGGGTTGCTCTCGTGCAGCTCGCCTCGGCAGGCTTGCAGCACTTGATGTTTGGCCGGAAGGACCGCCCCGGTGGTCATCGCCCGACCGTTCTCGTGCAGAACCGTACGGTGTCGACGATGGACGAGCCGGAGGGGCGGAAACCGTTCTCGGGAGCCACGATCCAGTGCCGGTAGTCGGCATCGGTCGCGGCGGGCGACGGCAGGGCGATCTCGCCGCCGGAGGGCACGATGGAGACGTTCAGGCGGAACAGCTCTGCGAACAGCCGAACGTCGTCGGGTAAGTCGGGCCGGGTGAGGAAGGTCCACCGTTTGGACCGGACGTGAGAAATGATCGGACCCAACGCGTTTCGGCGATGGATGAGATCCTCGCGAACCTTCTGCCCCAATGCGGCGGGCATCGTGATCGCGCCGACGAATCCGGCGCGCAGGACGATCCGGCCTATCTCCGGATGAACTCCGGCGGGCAAGTCGCAGGTGTGTCGATAGTAGGCGCATCGGGCGGTCGGGGTATCCGCCAACGCCAGTTGGTCCATAGAGCCCTCGGGTAGCTTCGTGTGACTTTTTCCAAGCCGCCCGGACGGCGCTGCGGCATCAATGCTGCGATCCGGTACATCGTGCGGGCGTTGTCTCAGTAGAGCACTCCATGGAGCGGATCAAACATTCCGTTCAATTAGTTCTCGAGAAATTCGTTTGCCTGCGGGTTACCGGCGGGTGCGGTAACCGGCAGGGGACGCGATGCAGCCCAGTGTTCAGCTCGGCGTACGTATTTCCTGGTCAAATGACCTGCGCAGATGCGGGGCCGCAACGCCGGATATTTTGTTCACCGCCGCCGCTGATGTGTGCGTTACCTTGCCGCAAATCGTTACCGCGGCAGCGGGCCTCAGGGTGTCGTGCGGAAGAACAGGACGCGATCGCCGTGCTCGGACAACGGCGTGTCGACGCTGATCTGGCGCAGGCCGCAGTCCGGCAGGTAGGTCAGGTTGGCGAACACCTTCGTATTGCCGAAGGCCGCGCGCAGCTTGCTCTCCGTCGCTCGGTCTGGGTTGTACAGGGCCAGCGTCTCGAAATTCAATGGCGCCAGCGGCTTGTCGAGGGGAGCCTGCCCGGCCGGACGGCCGAGTGCGGCGTACTGGGTGGCCGCGCCGCGCTCGTACCAGCACAACTCGTATGCCACGTCCTCCGTGACCGTGATCGCCGCGACGGGCCAGTCCTGGGAGAGGCGCAGTGCCAGTGGGTTTTTCGCCACCGGGGTGAGTTCCCAGTTCAGGCTCATGACAGTCACCCAGCCGCCGTAGGGCTGGTCGATCAGCACGATGTCGTCGCCCAGGGTGGGGGAAGTGTTCAGCTTCGGCTCGCGGATCTTCCACTTCGAATCGTGCGTACCGAGATAACTCTCGCGGTCGAGGGGATAGGCGTCGTCGACGGCGTAGGCCGCGATGATCGCGGCGCGCACCTGGGCGATCGCGTCCCGTTCCGGCACGTACACGCTGAGTGCGCCGAAGGTGGAGCCGATCTGCACGGGTGTGGACGGCTGATCCTGCTCGGTGCCGGGCGCGAGCGGTCGCAGGCCGACCAGGGCCAGCTTCCAGTTGATCTCCTCGACGGTCGACAGATCGCCGGAGGATTTGAACATGATCTGCTGCTGGGTGAGTCGTCCGGCTGCCTCCAGGGTGCGGCAACCCAGTTCGACCAACGCCCGGTGCGACTTCGGGGTGAGGTCCAGATCTTGGATGCCGCAGGCGCGCAAGCGGATCGACATGGTGGTGGAGGTGAACGCGGCGTACCGCTCCCGGTACATGGCGATGGCCTGCTTGCGCGACCGGCCGACCATGAGGGTGCGCAGCAGCGTGCTCAGGCTGGCGAGGTACTTGCCGGACAGCTCCGGGTTCGCCGCGGCGAGGGAGGCGCGGATGCGGGCCGCCTCCTCGGTCGCGGCCACGGCGGCGTCCTGGTCCAGCCTGCCCAGCCAGACACCGCACTTGGACAGGCCGTCGGCGCACGGGCCCGCGACTTCGGGATGCTCCCGCGCCACCTGCCGGTAGACATCGCAGGCACGCCGGATCGTCGTGGTGGCCAGTTCCCTGCGGCCGCTGTGCCGTGCCGCTTGCTCGAAGGAGCGCAGCGCGTCGTTCAACTCGCCGGCCAGGCGGGCGGTGAGCACTTGGCCCCTGGACAGCAGGCGCAGGCGGATCGCCACCGCTTCTTCGGCGGGCGCCAGCGCTTCCCTGGTGCGGTCGCGCGTCGAGCCGTTGCCCTTGGTGGCGATCAGCCCTTTGGCGAGTTCGCCGAGGGAGGTGGCCAAGCGCAATTCGGATTCGACCGTCCGGTCGAGGGCCGCATACCGATCCGCCGCGATCTGACGCTCCATCGCGTCCAGATCCATCGCGCTCCTCGTTTCCAGCATGATCCTCCGCCAACGCGCGGCAACCGCGCAACACAATCTTCTGCGCACCGAGTTTGACACGCTTGCGGTCCGCGCGCACCTGTATCTTGCCAGGCAGGCCGGGCCGTTCGGCGGTCGACGACCCGCGCGGCGGCCGTCGCCGTGACAGAAGGCATGATCGAGGGTTGTGCGAGCCCTTCTGCAGCGCGTGAGTTCGGCGCGGGTCATCGTCGACGAGCAGGTCGTCGGCCGGATCGATCCGGTGGCCGACGGCCTCCCGCACGGCCTGGTCGCCCTGGTCGGCGTGACGCATTCCGACACCGAGGCGAGCGCGCGGGCGCTGGCCGACAAGGTGTGGCGGTTGCGCGTCCTCGACGGGGAGCGCTCGGCCGCGGATCTGGGCGCGCCGATTCTGGTGGTCAGCCAGTTCACGCTGTACGCGGACACGAAGAAGGGCAGGCGCCCGTCCTGGTCGGCTGCCGCGCCCGGCGCCGTGGCCGAACCGCTCGTCGAGCACTTCGCGCAGGCATTGCGCGAACTCGGCGCAACCGTGGCCACCGGGCGGTTCGGTGCGCACATGCAGGTCGAGTTGGTGAACGACGGTCCGGTCACCCTCTTGGTGGAGCTGTGAGCTGCCGTCCTGCCCCGAAAATTTGGGGCGCTGAAGGGATCTGACGACTCGGCACGTGCTGGACCTGGGCGCGGAGTCTGCCCGCAAACATCGAGGAATTTGCCGTTCACATTGGCGTCACTGGTGATTAGTCATCCGGTGTTACCGTGGGTGGGAAGAAATCGAGGGTGGAGGAGCGGACGCGATGGCGGACAATGTCGAATTCGACGAGCATCTGTTCCGCAAGGCGGCCCAGAAGACGGGGCATGTCGAGGACCGGATCACCGGCATCATCGACAGATTGAGCGCGTCGATCGCCGCGCGGGGAAACTGCTGGGGCAACGACAGTATCGGCCGCAACTTCGCCAACGGACCCGATGGCTCGGGCGGTTACACCACGACCAGGGACAACCTGATCAAGGGCGCCCGCAACGTGGCCGGCACCTTCGAGAACTTCAGTCAAGGACAGACGAAGACCGCGAATCTGCTGCGCGACATGGAGCACGGCAACCGCGACGGCATCCGCTGACCCCGGGGTTCACCGACCGATGACGAACGAGCAAGCCAAGGCGGACTTGGCCGACATTCTCGATGGCGTCCAAGAACAGATGCGGATCATCGCACGGTTGCAGCAGGAGCGCGCCGAACTGACCGGTCGCGCGACGGTGCGCGGCAAGCGGGTGACGGTGGTCGTGAACGCCGACAACACGGTGATCGACACCCAGTTCGGTCCCAATATCGAGGATCTCAGCCATGCCGAGATCGCCAAGGCGGTCACCGAGGCGGCGCAGCAGGCCAGCGCGGATGTGGCCCGCAAGACGCGGGACCTGATGGCGCCCTTGGACACTCATCGGGCACGGATGCCGAAGCTGTCCGACCTGGTCGAGGGCATGCCCGACCTGCGTGCGCCGGAACCGGTCCCGGCCCCGACGGCTCCGCCCAACGCCAGGGAGCGCAGGGAGTTCTCGGACGGCAGCGGCATGCGCTTCACCGATACCGAGACCGTAGAACGCGATCGTGGTGGATCGGTCACCGATTCCGGCTGGTGAGCTCGGTCGCCGCACCGGGCCGTCGAGGTAGCTGCCCATGGCTATCGAGCTGCCTTCCGCACTGAAGTACCTCGAGCCGATCGTCGGCATGGAATGGCCCGAGGGCAACGAGGACCAGATGTGGGGTCTGGGCGGGGACTGGCGGACCGCCGCGGAGGAGTTGCGTTCGGTCATCCCCGACATCGTGGCGGCCAAGAGCGCGTCGATGACCGCCTATCCCTCGGGCGACGGCTACGAGGAGATGGTCAAGGCCTTCGACAGCTTCCTGACGTTCAGCGGCGGCAACCCGCAGGACGACCAGACGCTGTCGAAGCTGGCCGACTACTTCAAGGAGATCGGCGACTCCGCTTACGACGTCGGTACCGAGATCGAGTACGGCAAGCTGATGTACTGGTCGTCGCTGGCGTTGCTGGCGGCGGAGCTGGCGGCGTCGTTCGCGTCCGGACCGTTCAAGCCCGCGGTGGACGCGGCGGCGATCGCGGCCACCCGGATCGCGGTCCGCATCATCGGCCAGCGGTTGGTGCAGGCGGTGATCCAGCGGGTGGGGCGGATCGTCGCGAACCGGTTCGTGAGCTTCCTGCTCCGGCACGTCGCGATCGACACGATCCTCGGCACCATGCAGGAACTCGGCGTGCAGGCCTACCAGGTCGAGCAGGGGCACCGCAAGAACATCAACGTCGAGCAGGTCGTCGTGACCGCCGTCAGCTCCGCGGCGGGCGGCGCAGCGGCGGGGCCGCTGGGCGAGAAGCTCGGCCATGCGCTGACCCGGAAGTTCGGCCCGGAGTTCAATCCGTTCCTGCACGGCATGATCACCGGTACGACGGCGGGATTGGTCGGCGCGGGCGCGGGTTTCGCCGGCGCGACCGCGACGCAGTTCGGCTTCGACGTGGCGACGGACGGGTTGGACCAGGCGCTGCAGAACCTGGGGAACACGCCGGTCGACTGGCGGATGTTCACCGCGGGCGCCTCGAACGGTGCGATGACCAGTGTCGCCAAGGTCGGTTCCGCGCAGATGTGGAACAAGGTGATGCCGACCACGATGAGCCGTCCCGATCTGGGCACCCGCCTGAACAACCTCTTCGCCGACGCGAGCGGGCCGCGGGTGGGCTACCGGCCCGATGGTGCGGGGACGCCCGGCGCGGGCGACGGCAGTCTGGCTCCCGGCGCCGGGAACACTTCCGGCGCGTCGAACACGCCCGGGGCGTCCAACGGTGCGGGGGCTCCGCGCGCCGGAATGCCGGCGGCCGGGAACGGCGGCACGGACACGTCGCGCACCTCCGGTGCGTCCGGGGGAGATCGGGTTTCGAGCGCGGCCTCCGATGGGGCGAGGTCGGATGGGAACGAGGCCGGGCGTAACGGCGAGTCCGGCGCTCGGGCGCAGACCGGGGAGCAGGGCTCGTCCGGTGAGCGCGCGTCGTCGGGTGAGCAGTCTTCGTCGGGCGAGCAGTCGTCGTCGGGTGAGCGGACGACATCGGGTGAGCAGTCGTCGTCGGGTGAGCAGTCGTCGTCGGGTGAGCGGACGACATCGGGTGAGCAGTCTTCGACGGGTGAGCATTCCGCGTCAGGGGAACGGGCCACGTCCGGCGAGCGGTCGACCTCCGACACCGGAGCAGGGCTCGCCGACGAAGGAAGGCAAGACCGCGGAACCGGAGCCAGCCGGTCCGACGAGCCGAATATAGCTGCGGGCCAGCATGACAGGGCTGGCGACCCTGGGGTCGCGCAGCGCGGCGCCGTCGACGGTGTGCAGAACCCGGAGACGCGGTCGCTGTCGGACATGCCCCCGACGGGTGCGACACCGGTCGCGGGCGCCCCGCTGACCGGTCCCGCGGTCACGCCGCCCGCCGGGCCTGCCACCGCGGGCGCGCCACCGTCCTCCGGTGCCGCACCGGGCCCGACACACTCGTCGCCTGCTTCGCCGGGACCGAGCGACGCACGGCCCGCGCCGTCCGCCGATTCCCGCACCCAGACCGGCACACCCGACGGCAGGGCGACCGCCGACCGGGGCCGCGCCGGTGTGGCCGATCGCGCCGCTGGTCCCGGCCGCGACGAGCCCGGAGTGCGGGCGGGTAAGACCGACGCCGAGGCGCCGCGCGCCGAATCGAGGCGGGAGACCGGTGCGACCCGCCAGGTCGGCGAGGCGCGTCCAACCGGAGAAACGCGTCCAGCCGGAGAGACGCGCCAGGCGGGTGCGGACCGCCCGGACGGCGAGGCGTCGCGATCCCGCGATACCTCGGAATCCGGAGACGGGCGGCGCGACACCGCGGAGCCGGTCGTGCTGCCGCTCGCCGGTGACGCGGGCGAGGCCAGGCCGGTGCGCAACGCGGGCGGAGATACGGAAGCCAGGACTCGCCGCCCGGGCAGGGATACCGATGGCGAGTCCCGTCGCCGGGATACGGACTCCGAGGACCCGGCTCGGCGGGACACGGACGAGACCACGCGGGACGACCCGGAATCCGACGCGGCGCAACAGGATCATCCGAAGAATCGCGGGGAGTGCGCCCGGCTTTCGCTAGCGGAGCTCCGAGAGGCCACCGGGAGCGATACCATCCGGCCGCCGGACGAGCCGGTCGGCGAGCGCGGCATGTCCCTGCGCGAAATCGAGCAGGCAGCGGGCGGCCGCCTGTGGGACTATCCCGACGGCGGACCGGAGCAGTCTCGCCACCAAGGTATCGCCGACGAATTGCTGCGGATGGCGGCGGGGATGGACCCGCGCGATGTCGCCGAGGGCCGTGGACCGCGCGCCCTCGTGGTGGACGAATACACCGGCCCGGTCGACGAGCACGGGGTCGGCGCCCACGCCTACACCTTGACCGTGCGCATGCATCCGGACACCGGCGAGTTCCGCATCGAGGTATCCGATCCGGGGGCGGAGAGCCGCAAGGGGTTCCCGCCGGACGTGCCCGCGGATCTGCGCTCGGTGTCGGCGGTCCTGTTCGATGGTGCGGGAAAGGCGGTGTCGCCGAGCGGATCCGACCCACGCGTGCGACCGGCCGACGAACGCCCGATCTACGGTCCCGACGGTGAGATCGCCGGTCGGCGCGACGACGAGACGCCGAAGCAGTTCCGCGCGCGGCTGCGGGCGGAGATGGCGGACATGCACTCGAGGCGGGCCGCCGAGCAGGCGCGGCGGCTGCGTGACCTGGTGGACCGCATCGATGAGGCGGATCTGCCGGAAGGGGTGACGAAACGCTCGCTGCGGATCAAGGCGGGACAAGCCGAATGGCATGCCCGCGAGTTCCGCAAGAACGCCGACACCTGGTGGCGGGTCGCCGGTGGGCGTCCCGCGGACGATGCCCCGGTACCGCCGCATTCGTCGTCGGACCCGGCTCCGGACCCGGTGCGCTCGCGCAACGACCCGGATTCACCGGAGCCTGCGCGTGTTCCGCCGGGTGACTCGGATTCACCGGAGCCTGCGCGTGTTCCGCCGGGTGGCCGTGACCCGGGCGCAGGGGACGATGTGAATCGGCGATTCGATCCGGCGGCGCGGCCGCGCGACGGCGATGAGGTGTCGGAACCGGGGGACCGGAAGGCGGCGCCGCTGGACGGCGGCGATTCGGAACCGGCGCGCGTCCACGATGACTCGGATTCACCGGAGCCTGCGCGTGTTCCGCCGGGTGACCGTGACGCGGGCGCTGTGGATGAAGCGAATCGGCCATCAGATCCGGCGGCCCGGCCACGCGACGCCGATGAGGTGCCGGAACCGGGGGACCGGAAGGTGGCGCCGCTGGACCGCGGCGATGCGGAGGGCGCGAGGCCTGCACTCGACCGCGCCCCGGCGGCGGAGGGCGACGACACGCGGCCCGCACGCGACCGCACCCAGGCGCTCGACGAGACGCCCGACTTCCTCGGTGAATCCGACGACGCGGAGCACCGGGGGGAACACGGCGACGACGATGTCCCCACCGGCATGTACCGCGACGCCGACGGGCTGTTGCACAAGTTCGGTGACCGCCCCGACTCCTACCGCGATCCGGACGGAACGTGGCATCACCAGGACGACGACCCGGGCACCTACCGCGACGACAGTTTCCGCTTGCACGACGCGCTGACCAAGGAATATCTACGCGATCCGCTGACGAACCGGCCCTATCGGTACCTGGCCGATCCCGGCGACAAGCAGCCGTACACCGTGGTCGACGAGACGATCGCGGGCCAGATCGCGAAAGCGGTCACCGAGCGGGCGACCTTGGAGGCGCAGCGCGACACGGCCAATGACGGGGTCAAGCGGCACATGGCGGAGTTCGGGATCGAGAAGATCAGCGATCTGGCCGAGGAGAAGCTCGCCGGGCGCGTGGCGAAACTCGAGATCGAGATCCTGGAGTCCGACCTCTCCGACGACGAGAAGCAGGCGAAGCTGGATCGCCTGGGCGAGATGGAGCGCAGCGCCGAGGAGTTCAACCGGCTGGGCCCACCGCTGGTGCAGGCATCGAAGACGCTCGGCGAACTGGGTGGCCGGGCGTTCGCGCTGGACGCGGACAAGCGGCCCGGTGCGGTGCTGCTGTCGCCGTTCGAAGGCGCGATCGATGGCGCCGATACCGTCGACATAGCTGTGCTGGTCCCCGGTATCGACGGGGGGCCGCCGAAGCTGGTGGTGATCGAGGCCAAGGGTGTCCACTGGGACCTCGGTGGTTCCAAAGTCGCCGAAGCGCAACAGGGTTCGCCGGAATATCTGCGCCGCACGGCCGCGATCGACAAGAACCTGCGGCGGATTCTGACCGAGACGCCCGAGGAGATGGCGGCGCGGGGCGTCAAGCCGGACAGTGCCGAAGGGCGCGCGCTGGCGCGGGCGCGCGAGCAACTGCTGAAGGCGCATCGGGATGGAACGCTCGAGGTCGAGTACCACCTGGTGCACGCCACCAAGAACGGCGTCGTCACCTCGCGTGAGTTCGATCTCCATCGGGACGGCGTGCTGGTGCGGGTCGATGTCATCGGCGGCATCGAATCGCCCGCGCTGACGCGGACGCCGGACCGAGCATCGCCCGCTGACGCCTCGGTACGTGATGCCGACGCTCCAACGCACGACGCAGGCACTCCGGCGTGGGACGCCCACATTCCGGCGCGGGACGCCGAGGATTCGTCACTCCCGCCGCAGGACCACGACAGCGACGCGGCGGCCGCCCGCGACGCGGAGTTGCTCGGCGTTCCGGGCGAGGACGAATGGTCGCACCTGACGCCGGAGGAGGTCGGCGAGCGGCTGCGGGAGCACCTGCGCGGCGCGATGGCCAACCCCGACTTCGGAGTCTTCGGGTTCGACCTGGACGGTTTGAATCCCGAGGTGGTGCGCGAGTACGCCAGGGCGATGGTCGATCTGGTCGATCGGTTCCCCGCCGTCGACCTGCGCAGCATCGGTATCGGCGGGCTGCCGTCCGAGGTGATCGGCATGGCGCAGCCACGGCTGGACGCTTCCGGCCACATGTTCACCGAATCGATCGTCCTCAGCTACGACCATGCGACCGGGGCGCAGACGTTCCGGGATCGGATGCGGATCGGTGTCGACAACGGCCGGTTCTCCCCGGAAGTGCTGCGTCGTCCGGTCCGGGCCGTCGTGGCGCACGAATACGGGCACGCGCTCGACTACGCCGGTCAACAGAACGCGCGGCATCGGGCCGAGGAACACCTGTACGAGCGTTATCTCGACGACGACACCCGCGATCCGCGGCTCGCTTTCGAGGATTGGCTGCGCCAGCTCAGCGGCCACAGCTTCGACCGCGACGGCAACCTGCGGCCGGAAGAGGCGCTGCCCGAGGCGTTCGCCGATCACGTGCTGCGTGGCGACGACGACCCGGCCGGCGCTCCCGCCCGAGCGCTGCACGACCTGCTGACCCGGTTGGCCGCCGAGCCGCCGGAGAACAGCGACGCGCCGCTCTCGCTCGAGGCCGACCACATCGACCTTCCGGACGATGGTTCGCGGGCGCGTGCTCCCGACGACTCGCTCGGCCGCCATGGGGACGTGCTGTTCGAGGGCAATCTGCCGGAGGACGGGACGCCGCTGTATCGCGGCATCCCTCGGCTGCTGCCCGACGGATCGGTGAATCCCGCGTATCACGAAGCGGTTTCGGGTCGCGCGGTGCCGCGCGGAACCGTGGACCTGTCCGTCGAGGAGCACATCTCCCAGCGTCGTGCCGCCGAGAGCGACACCACGTCGTGGTCGCGCACACGCAGTGCGGCCGAAGCGTTCACCAAGGGTGACGGAGTGATCCTGGAATGGCGCACCGGGCTGCCGCCGGAGGACGCGTCCTGGAAGTTCAAGCCGGTCTACGATCTGCCGGACGGGTTCTCCCAGGTCCTCATCCAGGGGACGCTGTCCGACGCGCGCGCGACCAGGTTCGTCGCCGCGGACGCGCATCCCGAGCACGGCGTCAGGGAGATCTCGGAGCAATCGGCGGGCGACGCCAAGCCGCCGCGCACGCCGGACGGGGAGCCCGCGGCACATGTTCCCGACGCCGAACTGCTCGGCGCACCCACCGGCGACGAGTGGTCGCGGCTGAGCCCCGCCGAGGTCGGTGAACGATTGCAAGAGCACTTGCGCCGAGAGACGGACAATCCCGAGTTCGAAGTCTTCGGCTTCGACCGTGACGGGCTCGACCCGGAGGCGGTGCGCGAGATCGCCCGCGCGATGGTCGACCTGCACTCCCGCTTCCCGCAGGTCGACATCCGCCGCATCGGGATCGGCGACCTGCCGGGCAAGGCGATCGCGGCGGCGGATTCCGGGTACGAGGACGGGCACTCCTATACCAAGTCGATCACGGTGAGCTCGAAATACCTCGCGAGCGCACGGGATCTGCGGCAGACGATGATCAACCGGGTCGGCGACGGGCTGTACGACTCGGCTGTCCTGCGGCGACCCGCGTATTCGATCGCCGTCCACGAGTTCGGGCACGCGCTGGAGGACGCGGGCAACGACGCAGCGCGGAGCGGAGCCGAGGACCAGCTGCTCTACCACTACATGGAGAACCATCCGGACAACCGGACGATGGATGGCTTCATGGAGTGGTTGCGCGAGAACCTCAGCGGCTACAGCCTGACGTCTCGGGGCATCGACTCGTCGGAGGCGCTGGCCGAATCGTTGGTCCGGGTGGTGGCCCACGGTCGAGACAATGTGCCCGAGCCGGTCCGGATGCTCTACGACCGGTTGATCGAGGCGGTCGAGGGGGATGCGAAGCTGCTCGGCGCTCCGTTCGACGACGAGTGGTCGCAGCTGGGTCCGGCGGAGGTCGGGGAGAAGCTGCGCGACACGCTGCGACGGATCACCGGCGATGCCGAATTCGAGGTTTCCGGTTTCGACCGGCCCGGCCTCAACGGCGAGGTGCTGCGGGAATACGCCCGGTCGATGGTCGAGATGTTCGAGCGGAACCCGCAGGCGAAGCTGCGCCGAATCGTCATCGGCGACCTGCCGCGCGGCGTCTTCGCCGAAACCGGGCAGCTGATCGACCATGGCACCCGGCGGGTGTACGCGGACGACCTGGTGATCAACGAACGCTATGCCGCCAGCGCGACGGAATTCCGGAAGGCCGTCGAGCAGAGCGTCGAATCCGGATGGTTGCATTCGAGCGCCACGCGCAGGCCCGTTCATGCGATGGCGGTACACGAGTTCGGCCACATCCTCGACATCGGCAGCAGCGGCTACGCCCGGCGCAAGCTCGACGCCGCACTGCTGAACCACTACCTGTCGAAGCAGCTGGGCGAACCGACCACCGAGGGTTATCTGGCGTGGCTGAAGGCCGACCTCAGCGGGTACAGCTTCGACAAGTCCGGACTGCTCGATCCGGCGGAGGCGCTGGCCGAGGCGTTCGCCGAAGTGCAGTCACGGGGCTACTCCCGGGCCGGCGAACCCGCGCGCGTGGCCTACGGCCTGCTGCGTGAAGCGGTCGACCGCGGTGGCCGTCGTGGGTGGCTCGGCCGGTTCCTGGACGGGCTGCGGCTGGAGCGGTTCATCTCCCGCAACGAATCGGGCGGGATCGACCGCGAGTCCGTCGAAGCACCGGAGAATACTCAGCGGCACGCGGTTCGGGTAGCGGAGCCCGGGGACGAGCCGCGACGCGAAACCGCGCTGCCGTCCACCGATCTCACCGAGCCGCTCGCCGCCGGTGGCGACGAGATCGGCACGCGTGAGCTGGTCCGCCCGGACGACGGGCAACCGTCCGGCTGGCACCACCGCCCGATCGACGTGGCCGCGGCGGAAGTGCGAGAAGTGCTGGCGCGCAGCGAGGTCGGCAGGCAAGCGCTCATCCGGCTGCGCGATCTCGGGGCCGCCATCCGGTTCGAGGAACCCGGCGACGGTCCCGGGCAGCCGGACGGTTTCGACGGGCGGACGATGGAAGTCTTCATCGGCACCCGTGGCCGCGACCAGCTGGCGCAGGCGGCGGCGGTCGTGCGGGCGGCGGAGCTGGCCGGTGCGGTCGCCGAGGGCAGGCTCGAGGTGAGCCCGGCCCGCATCCGCGAGCTGAACCGGGCCGATCACATCGCCGCGCGGGTGCGGGTGGAGGCCGAGGCGCTCGGCCGCCAAGCCGAATTCCACCGGGAGATGCGCGCGGCCGGTTACGACCCGTACGGCGGCCCGGTGCGCGATGTGGTCGATGCCGCGCAGCGCGGCACGCTGGAATCGGCCTACCTGGATGCCTTCGACGCGCCGGATCGTTCTTCGCTGGACAACCCGGTGCACCGGGCGATCCGGGACGCCGAAGCGGCTCGGCTGACCGCACGGCGTGACGCCGTGGCCGCGGCGGTGGACGCGGCGCGTGTTCAGCGTGCGGAGGCGGCGCGCGGCCTGGCGGGCGACGGGGAATTGAGCACTCGCGCCGCGCTGGCCGACACCATGGAGCGGTTGCACGGCCGGACGGTCCGGATCGACCAGGCGAGCGCATGGCGGGACCGGTTGTCGGAGCTGGAGCGGGCGGCACTGCGGGTCATCGATCTGGAGGAGGTGCTGGCCCGTTCCGACGCGGACCTGCGTCATGTGCTCGATCTGGACTCCCCTGAGCGGCGACCGGATTCGAGCGCGGATCCGGCACGACGGCGCGCCGCCGCCGTGGACAGGTTGCTGGCTGATTCGCGGTTCGACGACCCCGAGGATCCACGCAAGGGAGTCAGCGGCAGGCATGAGGCGGGCGAGGAGTGGGACGCCGCGCATCGCTCGCGCGCACCCGAGGGGACGGCGGAATACGCTCCCTCCGATCTCGCGACGGCCCGCGAACTGGAGCGGCTCCAGCGGGCGGAGGCGGCGGCCAGGCGCGAGTTGGCGCGCATCGAATCCGACTGGGATCGCGCGTTCCGGCGGCTGAAGGACGGATTCAACCTTCCGGACGACGAGATTCCGGCCACCCGGCAGGAGATCTTCGACCTGCTCCGGGAACGGTCCGAGCGCATCGACATCTGGAACGGCCCCAGCTACGTGCGGCTCCTCGCGGATTTGACCGCACAGCACACTCGGGTGACCGCGGACCGGGCCCGCTTGCTGGGCGAGATCACCGACCTCGTGCGGCGGGACCTGTCCGCTCGCGCTGGCCGCGCCGACGACCCGCTGCCCACCGACATCCGGGTCCACCTCGACGAATCCGGTGACCTGCGTGTTCTTCGAGACACCGACGCCCCTGCGACGAACACGCCGACCGATCCGCCCCGCAACCGTGTCGGCGAGGGGATGCACCAGCCGACGATCACCGAGCACGCGGGCACACTGCTGAACCGGGTGCTGGTCGAACTCAGCGGCAGCCCGCAGGGCAGATGGGCCGCGACCATGCTCGAGCGGCTCGGCGTGGACATCCGCTTCAGCACCGAATCCGACGCGAACATCATCCGTCTCGACAGCGGGCGATACAACCTGCGCCCGGCAGCGGGATACGACCCGGTGACAGATACCGTCGTGCTGGATTCCGGTTCCGGGGCCGAGCGGCACGCCGCGGAGTTGGTGCGCGCGGCGCGGCTGTCCGAGCAGGTGCACGAGTCCGCGGGCGAACCCCTGGCGCGGCTGGCCCTTTCCCGTGACGAGTACGTCGACCTGATGCTGGACCGGATGGCCGAGGCGTACGCCCTGATGTACGCGGGCAACGCCGACGAGACCGGTGCGATCGATCTGAACCGGATCGGTGTCGACGACCTGGAACGCGCCTACGCCAAGGCATACGACGACGCGCTGAAGTACGCCGAGAAGACGTACTGGAAGTCCGGCGTCGTCCGGTCCTTCCCGCTCTACCACCGGGCCGCCTTCCGCGCCGGTGTGCGCGCGGTGCGCGAGCACCTGAACCACCTCGGGCCGCAGGTCGGCTGGCGCAACTACGGTGACCACTTCGGCGCGGCGTGGGACCGGGCGCACGGCATCGCACCGACCGATCGCGTCGCCGATACCGGCGCGCCGGCGCGCGACACCGCCGCCAGGGTCGCCGAGCGCGCCACGCATGTCGCGCTGGAGATCGAAAGCCTGCGCATGCTGCGCGATCTGGGCGATTACGTCCCGGTCAGCCCGGCCGAACGCGCGTACACCGAGGCCTACGACAAGGCGTATCCCAAGGCGGAGAAGGCGCATCGCCGCAACCCCGAGGCCCCGCCGCCGGAGGAGGCCGCCTACCGGGCGGGTCGCGAGGCGGTACGGCGCTATCTCGATCGGGTCGGTTTGGACCGGGCCGAGATCGCCCTCGATGTCGTCCGCGCCGCGGGTAACGAGGACGAGTCGCGCTGGGGTCATCCGAAGGCGCGCGAGGACGGGATCACCCAGCATTTCGACGACCCCGCGCCCCGCGAGATCGGGCCCGACGGCGACGCCGACCTCGCCCGGCGCGTTCTCGATCAGGAATTCGACAGCGAGCCGCATCCCGAACGGCTCACCGACCGCGTCGTGCGCTACCCGGCCGATTCCGAGCCGGGGAGGCGGCCGCGTCTGGTGGTCGTCGCCGAGCCCGGGCAGCACCTCGACGCCCTGCGCGAACTCGCGGCGAGCCATCCGGAACTCGCCGACGTGCTCTGGGACCGTTCGCACTATCTCGACTACCGCGAGGCGGTGCGCGGGGCGGGCGGCCTGCCGACCATGCACCACATCACGGTCACGGCGGCGGAGGGGCCGTACCGGCACCCCACCAGGAGCGAAGCGCTCACCCAGATGCTGGCGCACTATCTGCGCTACCGGGCCGAGGGCCGGACCCGCCTCGGGTTCGAGGAGTGGCTGAAACAACTCGGCCCCGAGGCGTTCTACACCGCTGAAGACGCCGAACAGGCGCGTGGTACCCGCCGCCAAGGTTTCCACGTGCCCGGCAGGCTGACCGAGGGCTTTCACGAGGCGGGATACCGCACCGCGGCAGCCGCCGACCCGCCGTTGACGCCGCCGCATCCGGCCGAGGTCGCGCACCGGTTGTACACCCGCCGGATCCCGCTGCCGAGCGACCCGGGCATCCCGCGCCCGTCGCATCACCAGCTGGAGATCTTCCGGGTCGGCTCGACGATGTTGAGCATCCACTTGGAGCCCGACGGCAACGGCGGCTGGCGGGTGCCCGCTCCGCTGTCGAACCGATCGGAATCCGACGTCCTGTCGACGCATTTGCAGGGTCTGGCCGCGCCCGATCGGAAGAAGCTGGTCGCCAGGATCATCGAGTTGCTCGGCGACGGTACCACCGACCTGGCGGATCGCGGCAAGCCGCGCAGCAGGTTCGGCCGGTTCATCGATCGGATCACGCCGGGCAGGACGAGCACACCGGAAGGCGAACAGCCGCAGCGCGAGGCGGGCACGGAACCGCACGTCGATCGGGACCGGATGGCGGACGAGTCCCCGCGCGGAACTCATCCGCCCGAGGACATCGCCGCGGACCTGCCCGATACGGAGGTGCTCGGCGCCCCGGCCGCGGACGAGTGGTCGCAGCTGAATCCGCACGAGGTCGGCGAGCTGTTGCAGGACCGGCTGCGCGAGGCCACGGGCAATCCGGGGTTCGAGGTGTTCGGCTTCGATCGGCCCGGACTGAATTCCGAGGTGGTGCGCGAATACGCCAGGGCGATGGTCGAACTGCACCAGCGGTTCCCGAACGTCGACCTGCGCGGTGTCGGCATCGGCGAGCTGAAGCGGGGCGAGCTCGGGTGGGCCGACGGTCAGATCGATGACGTCACCAGGAAGGTCTTCACCAGGGCGATCGTCCTCAGCCACGAGCACGCGACGAGCGCGCGGGCCTTCCGTGCCGCGGTGCACAACGCCGTCGGCAACGACCAACTGAAGCCGATAACGCTGCGGCGGCCGGTCTTCGCCGTCGCGGTGCACGAGTACGGTCACGTGCTCGACCACGCCGGTGGTCTCGCCGCGCGGATGCGGGCCGAGCGTCATCTGCTCGAACTGGCCGCCGCGGACCCCGACGGCGATTTCGGCCAGTGGCTGCGCGAGCTCAGCGGCTACAGCCTCGACGAGGACGGTCTGCTCGACGACCACGAGGCGGTGGCCGAAGCGTTCGCCGAAGTCGTCCTGCGCGATCACTTCGGCGATCTGGGTCCGGCGAGTAAACCCGTACGCGCGCTGCACGATCTGTTGCTGCACTACGCGCAGCAGCCGGGCGAGATCGGCCACCCCGGCGATGCCCCGAAGAACGACCGCCTGGTCCTCGACACCCACGACGACCAGGTCCGCGACCTGCTGCGGCAGACCGACTACGGCAAACAGATCCTGGCGAGCCTGGACAGCGGCCCGATCCGCACCGACTACGAGGACAGCGCGCCGGACGGGCGCGCAGGCGAGTTCCGGCGTCGCGAATTGTCGGCGCTGGCCTTCACCGAGGGCAATTCGCACGTGCGGCAGGCGCTGGCGCTGGCGCACGAATCGCTGCACGCGCAACGCCATCTCCAGCGCACGACGGCGAACACGCCGGAGCGCATCCGCGCGATGTCGCGGGAGGAATTCGTCGACGCGATGGTCGACGAGGAAGCCGCCGCCAGCGGCAGGCACTTCCGGCTCGCGGCGGAACTGCGTGCGCTCGGCTACGAGATCCCGGAGCATCCGCTCGAGCAGCACTATCGCGAAGCGTTCGATCGGGAGTTCGCACGCCGCCGCTGGGACAACAGCGCCGAGGCCCACGATCTCGGCGTCGCGGCGCTGCGCGAGCCGCTCGGCCGGACCGAGTGGAACAACGGGCGCAACTACGCCGACTACTACGGAAACATCTGGGACGAGGCCAATGTCGGCCGTGACGGCGCGGCGGAGGCGGGCAGGCATCATCCGTTCTCCCCGATGACCGCGGACGAACTGTGGCAGGGCGCGCTGACCCGCCAGGACGCCAGGCTGCGGGCGCAGGATGCCGCCGCCGAGTTCGCCCACCAGGCCGAGGCGGTGTTCGGCACCCGTGACGTCACCCGGTCGCAGATCGAGCGGGCGCTGCGCGAGGCGCAGGACGCGGCCACCCGATCCGACCACGACCCCGATCTGTTGCGCAGGCAGCACGATCTGCGTGTCCTCAGCGATTCGGCGGATCGGCGCGACCAGGCCGGTTTCCGGCTCGAGGGACAGCGGCACAGGCTCGCCGCACTGGCCGCGCGCGGTGTGCTCGGCGCGGCTGTTCGCGGCGAGCACGCCGCCCGGGTGCTGACCGATCACGTCGCTCATGTGCCCGGCGAGCCGGACCGGCTGGTGATCGCGGCGGAAGCCGGTGACCACGAGCGGGTCATGCGGGAAGCCGAGCGCGACCCGCTCGCCGCCGCGCTGCTCGGCCGCGACGACGTCGCCCGCCGGTTCCTCGAGGTGGAGATCGATGACTTCGGCCGCGTGCGGGTCCGTTCCGTGGACGAGCCGGGTCCGGCCGCGCCGAGCGACCCCGTCGGCGAGGTCACGCCGCGCGATCTGGCCGGGACCGCGGCGGCCGAGCGGACCGCCCGCCTGCGCGCGGAGCTGGCCAGGACCGAGATCGGCAGGCAGATCGATCGGGCGTTGACCGAGCACAAGGTGCGGGTGGAGTACGAATCGGGTGCGCCGGATCGCTACTACCCGGCGCAGCGGCGACTGGTCCTCGATCCCGGCCTGACCGACACCCAGCAGCTGCTCGCCCTGGTGCGCGGCGGCACCCTCGCCGATCTGGCCCACGCGCCGGACATGCCCGACGCCGCCCGGATGCGGACGCAGTCCTCGCGCCGCGCGTACGTCGGCGCGATGCTCGACCTGGAGACCGCGGCCCGCATCATGGAGTTCGCCGCGGTCGGCGAACTGCGCGCGGCGCGGCACGACATCCCCGAGACCGAACTCGAGCGGGTGTACACCGAGGCGTACGACGCCGCGCACGCGGCCGCGAGGGCGGCGGAGCCGAACGCCTGGCCCGAGGATCTCCAGGACAAGGCCCGCGAGGCCGCGTTCGAGGCGCTGCGCCCACTGATGGACGCCGAGCCGGTCGGCCCGGATCAGACCTACGCCGATTTCTACGGCGACGCCTGGGACGCCGCGCACGGCGCGCGCTCGTTCGACCAGGTCGTGGCGGAGGCGCTGGCTTCCGGCGAGATCGGCGCGACCGTACTGCGCGAGGGCGATTCGGCGCACGGCGCCCGGCGCGTCGAGCTGGTCCGGTTCGGCAACGGCACCGAACTGATCCGCAAGATCGTCGTCAATCCGCGGCATGCCGTCGCCGAGGTGCTCACCGGCGTGCTCGGCCGGGCCGTCGACGCACCGGTGCCCGAGTCGGTGCTGCACGAGCCCACCGTCGTCTACCAGCAGGTGATGCCGGGTGAACCGGCCGGGAACCGGCACCGCGACTTCGCGGATCCGCACCGACTCGGGTACGCCGATTCGCTTCCCGGCCGCGCCCTCGGTCTGCTCGACACCATGGTCCGGCCCCCGGACCGGGATCGCTTCGGCTGGCTCGCCGGGCCGGACCGTCAGCCGGTCGGCATCGACCACAGCCGCGCCTTCGAGAACAGCGTCGAGGCGCGCGAGGCGGTGAGCCCGTTCGCCGAAGGATTCCTCACCCGCGACGCCGACGGCGGCGTCCGCTATCGCGACAACGGGCTGACCCGCGAGGCCGTCGACATCCTCATCGAACGCGTCGCCGCGCTGCGGCCCCGGTTCGAGCGCTACGGCCGCACCGACTGGCACGACCTGGCCATGGAACGGCTGACGCGGGTACGCGAGCACGCGCGCGACATCGTCCCCGGTCCGCCGCCCGACGCCACCACTCCGCTCGGCGACGACCACACCGCGGTCCGCGAATACGACAGACGCAACACCTGGCTCTACCCCGACGGCGAAGGCGGCATCCACGCCACTGTCGACGGTGAAGGCGTGCTGCGCGTCCGGATACAGCCCGCCACCAGACCGCGCGACGGCGCGGGCCTTTTCCGCAGCGCCATGTCCGAACTCGGGCACTTGGTGACCGAGATCCGAGGCGAGTGGCACCGGGAAGGCGGCCCGGGAGCCGACCCGGACCTCTACCGGACGCCCGAGGAAGCGATGCGCGACACCCTCCTCGGCGAGCTGGCCGCCGAGTACGGCTTCACCGAAGTACGCGTCGAGCCAGGGGATCCCGCACCGACGGTGCGTTTCACCGAGCCGGAGTTCGCCGGGCCGGACGCCCACTCGACGCCGGACGACACCGGATCGCGCGAGCGGACCGACGACAACGAGCGGGAACCAGCGGCCGACGAGCCGGAGCCCGCCGATACCGAGGCCCGCGGCGAAGACCTGTGGCAGCTGACCCGGATCGACACCGAAACCTCCGAAGTGTGGCAGCTGCTCGAACAATCCGCCGTCGGGCGGGAGGCGGCGGAACTGCTCCGCGCGGAGGGCGCCCGGGTGCGGTTCGCCGACATCGGCGAGGAGATCGGCGCGGCCGACGCCTTCGACCGCCGCACCATGGACATCCTGATCGACACCCATGACCGCGGACAGGTGGAGCTGGCGAGCGAACTCGTGCGCGTGGCCGCGCTGACCGAAGCGATTCGGGCAGGGGAGGTCGAGGTCACGCCGTCCCGCATCCGGGGCACGACGCGCGCGGACTACGTCGCGGCGCAATTGCGCGCCGATGCCGTGGCCACCGGCAGGCAGGCGGAATTCCTGCGTGAGCTGGAGAACGCGGGATACCCCGGTCGGCCGACCGCGCTGGCGCCGGTGGAGGTGAACTATCAGCGCGCGGTGCGTGAGCAGTACCTCGACGCCTACGACGCGGCTGTGGCCAGGGCGCACGACCAGGCTCTCGACGCCGAGCGGCTGCGCGAGCTGGGACGGGCGGCGGGTGTCGACGCGCTGCTCGCCGGGGACCTGTTCGACCCGCCGTGGTCGGAGGAGGAGAGCACCAGCGCGCGCAGCACGCACGGCCGGGACTGGGACGCCGCCCAGCAATACGAGCGCTCCGCGGACGAATACCGCCCGGCGACCGCGGAGGCCGCGCGCGAGACGCAGGAACTCGTGCGCAGGCACGCGGCCCACACCAGGGAGATCGGCCGCATCGACGCGGTGTGGGATGAACTGGTCGGCAAACTCGAGGGATTCGATCCCGAACACAACGCCCTCGACCGCAGGGCGCAGGCGCAGGATCGGACGGATGTGCTGGCCCACCTGCGCGACCTCGCCCGCACTCGGCGCGAACTCGGCGACGATCAGCTGGCCACGTTCGACGCTCAGGTGCGCATCCTGAGCGAACTGGCCGCCGATCGCGGGCGCGCGGTGGCGGCGCGGGACGAGGTCGCCGTCGAGCTCGCGGCGCGGGTCGGGCACGACCTGATGGACCGGCAGGTCCGCGAGGCCGGTGGCAGCTGGCTCACCGACCGGGTGGCGTGGCTGCCCGGACGGCCGCCGAAGGTGTTCGTCGCGGAGACCGGTGACCGCTTCACCCGGGTGACCGGCGACGAGGCGCCCGACACGTCACTGCGCCACACCCTGGCGGTGGAGGATGTTGTCGCCGATCGAGTCTGGGTCGACGTCGACGACTCGGGCACCGTGCGGTTGCGGCACGAACAGACCGGTCCTTCCGCGGTCTGGTCCGAGGACGACGGCCACTGGATGCGCGAACGGACTTCGAGTCCGTCCGACGCCGTCGCTCGACCGGAGCGCTCCGCCTCCGAGGAGCCGGTACCGGACGACCACCTGGCCGACCGGCTCGACCGCGTCATGCGCGAGCTGGACGGCGACAACCTGCGCGTCTACGTGAACATGCTCGGCGAGCGGGTGCGCGGCGACGGCAATTCCGTCGGCCGGTGGGCGATGAGCACTGTCGACCGGCTCGGCGTCGATATCCGCTTCACCTTCGACGACCCACCGGCCGCACGCGACGGCAGGCAGCAGCTGCGGTCCGACACCGGCTACGTCCCGTCCGCCGATAGCATTGTGCTGCACTTGAATTCGTCGGCGCTGGAGCTCGCCGAAGCGTGGGTCCACGCCGCCGCCATGGCCGAGCAGATACGGGCGGGCGAGGGGCCGCTGGAACGGCTCACGCTGTCGCGTGACGAGTACGTCAGCGCGATGCTCGACCGCCAGGCCGAGGCGCACGCCAGGGCCTTCGAGTTCACCCGGGTGCGCGAGGAACGCGCGACGTATCAGAGCGAGCGGGATCGCACCGCCGACGAGCCGCGCGCCGTCGAGCACGACGACCGACTGCGGGAGACCTTCGATGAGGCACGCAAGAAGGCACGCAAGATCGCCGCGCGCGCGTATCGCGGCAACTCGTCGATCCGGCCTTCGATGCTCGACGCCGCGGCCTACCGTGCGGCGGTGCGCGAGGTGCGCGCCGCGCTGGTCGAGCGCGGGCCGCTGATCGACGGTGTCGACTACGCCACCCACTACGCCGCGGAATGGGACCGGGCCAACGGATTCACCGCCGCCGACCTCGACCACGCCCCCAACCCGCACAAGGCGGACTCGCCGGAGCTGCGGCGGATGCGCACCGCTGACTTCGCGTTCGAGATCGAAACCCTGCGCGTACTGCGGGAATCGGGACGCTTCGTGCCCGTCGGCCCGGCCGAGACCGCCTACACCCAGGCCTACGACCGGGCCTATCGGAAGGCCTCGCACGCCGACGACGGCGTGCCGCCCGAGCGTCGTGCGATGGACGCCGGGCTGGCGGCGCTGCGCAAGTACGTCGACAAGGTGGGTCTGCCCGAGGCCGAGATCGCGATGGAAGTCGCCCGCTCCGCCGCGGACAACCATGGCCGCTATCAGCCGTGGCCGATGGCCGAGGATCCGGCGGCGCTCGCCCGGAGCGCGCCCGTCGAGGCCGACGACCTGGTGGCGGCGCGGCGCGCGGTCGACGCCATGCTCGACCGAGATCCCGCCGGCGTCCGCCTGACCGAACGCATCGCGCTGTTCACGGACGAGCGAGGTGTGCATCGGCTCGTCATCGCGGCCGAGCCGGGCGGGCACGTCGACGCGTTGCGCGAATTGGCCGTGCGGAATTCGGCATACGCCGACGTGCTGTGGAGCGGAACGCATCGCCTCGACTACCTCGCGGTCTCGCCGGACGACGGTGGCACCCGCTGGCTGCCTGCGGGGGTGGCGGAGGGACCATACCGCGCGCCCGACCGCTACGAGACGATGCAACAGTTCCTGGCGCACTACCTGCGCTATCGCGAGGCGGGGCGAACCGGTCTCGGCTTCGAAGCGTGGCTGCGCCAGCTCGGTCCCGAGATGTTCTACACGAAGCAGGATCAGCGGCAGGCGGACGCGCACGAGGCCTACGAGGGCCGCCAGAACCAAGGTTCGCTGCGCAGCGACGCCCTGACGAACTTCCGTACGGAACCGGAGGTCGGCGAGCCCCATCCGGCGGTGGTGGCCCACCGGCTGGCCACCAGGCAGGTGCCGCTGCCCGAGCCGGGCAGCGGACCGGGTGTGTCGTGGCCGCGGACCACGATAGGCACCATCCGGATCGCCGATTACTCGTTCGGCATAGTGCTGGAGGCCGACGGCAATGGCGGGTGGCGCGTGCCCGCCCCGACCGGCGGCGGCGGTTTGGACGACGCCTTCGGCAGGCTCTTCCGCGGCATGTCCGACAGCACCGTGAAGAAGCTGGTCAAGCGGATCACCCGGTTGCTCGACGACGGCGGGTCCGATCTGGTCCGGCGCGAACCCCGCGGTGCGTTGCGGCGCATGGCCGATCGGCTGTCCTTCGGGCCGCGCGACGATGCCCCGCGCGCGATCGATGCGGGCGAGACCGAGCACAACCCGCCGCAATTCGACCGGGCGCGCACCCCCGACCCCGACGAGGGCCGCCGCGCCGAGGCCGACCGGCGGCAGGCGGTGCTGGACCGGCTGGCCGCGCAGAACCACGCCGCGGTGCGCGAACGCGATGCCGCCCGCGCGGCGGACGATCCCGAGCGGCTCGCCAGGGCCGAGGAACGCGTCGAGCGGCTGGACCGCGCGATGGCGACCGCCTTGGAACGTGACGCGTTGTTGCGCGCCGATGCCCGGCCGGTCACCGATCGGGTCGGCATTCTCGCGGGCGAGCCGCCGATGGTGCTGGTGGTGAACCTCGGCGGGACGGAGCCCACTCGTGTGCTGGCCGATGTCGCCGCACGGTATCCGGAGGTGGCCGACGCGCTCGCGCAAGGCGCGCGGCCGCGCGAACTGCGGGTCGACCCGGACGGCGCCATCCGGGTCGTGCCGATCGCCCCGCGTGTGGACGCGACCGCAGGCGGGGAGTCGCAACAGGCCGAAGCCGAAACCGGAAAGCCCGGTCCCGGCGACAACGCCGTCAGCGCGGAGCCGGGCCTTGGCGACGACGCCGAAACCTCGCAGCCCTCGGCGGGCGATGGCGGTGCCGAAAAGCCGCCCACCGCGCCGCCGTTCGCGGACGACCCCGGCGACGAGCCCGGCCCGCCATCGGACTGGTACTTCCGGATGCGGATCGAGCAGGCCGACTGGGAAGCGGACATGGCCGCCGACCACGCCGCTTGGCTGCGCGAGCTGGCCGACGCGAACCCGGACGACCGGTGGGCGCGCTTGCGCGCCGAGCAGGCGGAATGGAACGCCCGCATGGCCGCCGATCGCGCGGCGTGGCTGCGCTTGGCGCAGGCGGAGAACGAGACCTGGACCGCGGGCCTGGAAGCGGACCGGTTGCGGCGCACGGCCGACGCCGATCCGGACGATCCATGGGCGGAACTCCGTGCGCAACAGGCGGAGTGGAACGCCAGGATGGCCGAGGACCGGGCGCAGTGGTTGCGCAGGCTCTACGCGCCGATCGGGACCGAGCAACACGTCGATGCGGGTACACCGGACCCAGGGTCCTCGGCACGGCCCGACCCCGCGACACCGTCCGCCGCCGCTCCGGAGGCGGGCACACCTTCGCCCGGCGCGGATGAATCGCACACCGGTGGAGCCGATGACGATCCGCGCGCCCGGATGTCACCCGAGACCCGGGCGGAATACGACCGGCGCACAGCCGAACTGGAACAGGCACGAGCCCGGCGGGACGAACTGCGCTCGCGGCGCGACGAACTGGCGGGACGGCTGCCGATCGACGACGCCGACGACTGGGCGGCCCTGCGCCCCGGCCCCGACGGCCTGGACCGCACGCTGGAGGGCCTGCGTGGGCGGACCATGCCGGTCGGCGAGATGCCCGAACGTCTCGCCCGGATCGATGAGCTGGAACAGATAGCACGCGATTTCGCCGACGCCGATGCGGAAACCGCTCGCCTCGAAGCGGAACTCGCGGACCTCGAACTGTCCACCACCCCGGTTGGCGAATACGACCGGCTCGTCCAGCAGCGCCAGGCGCTGACCCGCGAACGCGAGTTCTGGCGGGCCAAACGTGACGGCCGGGTCGCGCGCTGCGAGTCGTGGAACGGGAACGTCGTCCTGGACGAGTCGGCGTTGCGCGGGGATCAGCTGGAGACCACCGTGCTGCGGCTGTACGAGGCCGCGAACGTCCGCACGATCGACGATATCGGCGGCCCCGACGAAGCGCCGCACACCGATCGGGTCGCGCCCGAGCCGCTGGAACTCGAGCATCGCAGGCGGACGATCGAAAAGCTCGCCGCGGCCGCCGAGCAGGTCAACCAGCTCGACGAGCAGATCCAGCAGGTGGACCAGCGGCTCGATCAGTTGCGCGCGGCCGGCGTTGGCGCGGAACGGTCCCGGCCGCAGGACGTGATCGACGCGCTGGAGCGGCTGGCCCAGCAGCGGGCCGACGCGCTGCACGAGGTGCAGCCGCTGCGGCACGAGCGCGACGACCTTGCCGCCCGTCTGGGCCTGTTGGACCGGGACGGACGAGTCGATCAGGCGGCCTGTGAACCGGAGCGGCTGGACCGGACCGTGGCCGTCCTGCGCGCGGCGGTCCGGGACGGGCTCGCGGACGGCACGCTCTCCGACGAGGAGGCCGCCGCTCGCCGCCGGGACGTCGACGCGCTCGACGCCGTCGCGCGCGAGGTGAACGACGCGCACAACGCGATCGGCCGCATCCAGGACGACATGGCCAGGGTGGCGGGCGCGTACCGAGACATCGTCGAGCGCATGGGCGGCCGGATGGTGACCGACCGGGTCGGCATCATCGAAGGCGAGCGGCCGCGCATCATCGTGCTCGGTCCCCGGCCCGATCCGGCCGCGCCGCGCGCCGAACACGACGCCGCTCTGGCCGACGCCCTGCGCCGCAGTTCCGAAGTGGCACAGGCGATCGTGCGTCCGGAGACCACCGTGGACTACCGTCACGTGCTCGCCGACCGCGAGGACAACGTGCGGACCCAGGACATGGATCCGCCGGAGATCGAACGGTTGAGTACCGGATGGATCGGCGGCCGCCGCCTGGACATCACCTCGTGGCGCGACGACGAGGGCGTCTGGCACCGCGTCGATCCGACCCGTCCGGACTGGGAATTCGGGCGCGACCGTAGCGAACTGCCGAAGAAGTACTCGCCGAAGGAACTGCCGGACGGCGTCAGCGGGTGGGCGATGGAGGACGTCGTCAACGACATCACCCTGCCGACCGACGACGTCCCGCCCGGCATGATCCCGGAGAGCACCCTCCCGGTGCACATGCCGCAGGCGCCTTCGCGGTACGACACCTCGGGCGTCGACGAGAACGACGTGTTCACCCAGCACTGGGGCGGCGATTCGTACAACGTGGTGCGCCTGCTGCTGATGGCGGCGCAGGTGCCGAAGCATCCGGCGGTGAAGGCCTGGATCCAGCGCCATCCGGAGATCGGCGAATGGGTGCAGGCGCGGCCGTGGCTGCGGCATGTGCCGCCGTTCGGCACGGTGTTCCGCAACTACGAATGGTTCGCCCCGCCGCAGCGCAACATCCAGCCGATGCACCGGCCGTGGAATACGGCCGACCATGTGCCGCCGGGCGACCGGGTCGACATCCCGGAGGGCCTGCAGCGCGAGTGGGACCGCGACATCGCCGCCTGGCAGCGGGTCCAGGACTGGGCCGACGGGGAATACGAGCGGTTCCTAGCCGACGACACCGATCTCGACCGGATCGCCGACGGCCTGGACCGGCATCGGCGCGCCGAGCGGGAAACCCGGGCGCGCGAGGTGGTGGACGTCGTCGCGCGGCTGGTCCAGCGGCAGCCTGGCATCGACCCGCTCGGCGACGTCGACGCGCAGCTGCGGCGCGTCCACGACGACATCGACCGGGTGGCGGGCGATCTGGCGGACCGGTTCGCCGCCGATGACCCCGAGGCGATTCGCGCCACGGTCGAGGACATCCGCGAACTGCTCGCGGGCGGTGGCGATCCGGAACAGATCGCGACGGCGCTCGCCGAGCACATGCGCGACGACGTTCCGACGTTCACCCGCGAGGAACTGGCGCGCATCAAGAACCACTTGATGGTCGACGAGCACCGGGTACGCGACCACGGCGACCCGCACGGCCGGTACGTGCACACGCGGATGGATCGCCTGGCCGATGTCGCGGAGGCGTGGCGCCGCCTGATCGACGGCGCTGCGCTGCCGCAGGATTTCGTGCTGCTCGACGACATGCTGGCCGAGGCGCGATTCCTGGACGACAATCCCGGCGCGAGCTGGCAGCAGGCCAACGCGCATGCGATCGCGCTCGGCTACCACTGGGACGCCGATCGCCCGCCGTTGACCGATTGGCGCGCGGGTATCCCGTACGCCCCTGCTCCGCTTCCGCCGAACCCGGGCTATCTGCCTCCCGCATCGGGTGCGACGCCCTCGCGGCCCCATGGCCCCGACCCCGCGGAAGGACCTCGCGGCGGCGATCGTCGTCCGTCTGCCGGGGACGAGCCGTCGCGTCCCCGGGAAGAGAACGCCCCCGCGCCGGACGCCGATGGCGGCGCGCAGAAACCACCGGAGGACCCACCCGCCCTCGCACGGCCGGACGAGCCCGACGAACCCGACGACTCGGGCGACGGCGAGCGGGGCATGCCGCCCGCCGACCGTTCCGAGGGCGAACCGGACACGGCGAAGGCGTCACCGCCCGCTGTTCGTCCGGACGAACCCGGTCGAAGTGCGTCGGACGACCCGCGAAACGCCGCCCCTCGGGACCACCCGCCCGCCACCGCGCGGGACGACGCGCACCGTGCGCTCGCCGAACTCGACGAACTGCAGCGCCGAATCGACCAGCAGCTCGATGACCTGCTGCGCCGAGCGGGCGCGGAGCTGGACCGGATCGAGCGACGCGCTGTCGACCGCCTGGCCGAAATCGAAGCCGAGGTCGCCGAACTATCCGCTCGGTCGGACCAAGGCGTCCCGGCCGGCGGCGAGGTCACGCCGCTCGAATCGCCCACGGTCCGCGCCGGAGCCGAGGACCCGGCCGAGGCGGCGTTGGAGCGCATCCGCGCGGAGTTCGACGACGCGGCCCGCCGCACCGACGAACGATTCGACGAACTGCTTCGTGACACCTTCGCCCAACTCGACGCGATCGCGGCGGACCTCGATCGGCACTTCGACGCCGCCGTCGCCCGGCTCGACCGACTCGCCGCCGGACCGGTCGACGCGGTGCACCCGTCTCCGGAGGCCCAGGCACTGGACGAGCTGCACGCGCGTCTGGTGGCCGAACTGGACGAGATCCATCGCCGCGCCATGGACCGCCTCGCGGAACTCGAACGCGAACTCGACGAATTCGCCGTTGCCCCGGTCGATCCGGATACCCCGCCCAGCACATCCACCGCGGCGACTCCGCATGCCGCAGGACCGATTTCGCATGGAGCCGATCGCCCGGGCGTCGGACCGACGCGCACGCAGGGCGAGCCGACAGCCCGGTCGGCTGAACGTGACGCGGCGGAGCGGGAGTTGGCGGACGCGCAGGCTGATCTCGCGGATGCTCGACGTGGTTTGCCGGTGAATGACGAGGATCTGACGCGGGATGCGTTGGATGATGCGCTCGATGCCCTGCGTGGGCGCACGATGCGGGTGGATGAGCAGGGCCCGTGGCAGGGGCGGGTTGCGGAGTTGGAGCGTGCCGCGCGGCGCGTGTTCGACGCCGAGGACGAATTGGCTCGGGCCGAGGACGCCCGTGCGCAGGCCGCTCGACCGCTGCCGGAAGATGCTGGTGGAGAGCCTGTTTCGCGTGCGGGCGATGCGGCGGCCGACGGACCGGTGCGTTCGGACGCCGACCTGGAACGCCCGGTCGCGCAGCCGGACGCCGGGCCGCCGGACCCGGCCGATCCGCGAGCCGAGGGCGCGGGCGCCGGTGGTGAGCCGCCATCCGGGCCGCCGACGAACGCCGAGCCGCCGGCCGACAGCCGTCCGGAAGGCGCGCGCCACACCGGCAACCCGGTCCGCGATGTGCTCGATTTCCTTCGCGAACAGCGCGATTGGCCGAACCAGCGCGAAGCCGAACCGCTCACCGAGGCCGAGACCGAACATGTTCGCCTGCTCGCCCAGGCGCTCGGTCTCGACGAGAGGTTCACCGCGCTGCGCGATCCGCTGGCCGCGCTGGCCGAGCTGGCCGAAATGGCCAGGGCCCGAGGTTTCCTCGACGATGCCGACGGTCCGCGCATGCGTTACCCGGACGATTTCGAACCGCTCACCAGCGAGGAACGCTACGGTGACGAGCAGTACTGGCTGGCCGAGGCGCCCGACGACGGCCTGCGTGTCGTACAGGACGACCTGCGCCGCGCGGGCTTGCCGATCGAGCAACCGCGGCCCCCGCGATCGCCCGCGGCTCCCACGAGCCCGGAGGCCTTGCCTCCCGGCCGTCCGGCCGCCGCCGACCCGGCACGCCTGTCCGCGCAACGGGACGCGGCAGCCCGCGAATTGTCCGACGCGCGAGGCGAACTCGCGGACGCTCGGCGTGGTCTGCCGGTCGATGACGCGGACCTGACCCGGGACGCGTTGGACGACGCGCTCGAAGCCCTGCGTGGCCGCACGTTGCGGGTGGATGAGCAGCAGCCGTGGCAGGAGCGGGTCGCGGAGTTGGAGCGCGCTGCCCGCCGCGTCTTCGATGCCGAAGCGGAAGTCGCTCGCCTGGACGATGCCCTCGCGCAGGCCACGCGGGCGGCCGAGCCGCACTCGAATGATGTGAGCCGAGCGCAGCCCGCCGAACACACGCACGCCCCGGAGCCGTCCGCTCGCGCCCCGCGCCCAGAACCGATCGACCGGACTCGCGACCGGCTCGCGCGTGGCTTCGGGCTCGACGACGCCGATCTGTCCCCGGAGCACCTCGGCGCGACCATCGCCGACCTGCGCTACCGAAACCTGTTGCAAGCGGGCATGGTCGAGGCGCTGGCGGCCGCCACCGAGCGGGCGCGTGACACGCAGCATCCGGACTTGCGCGCGCAGGTGCGAGAGACCCGCGACGCCTGGGCACGGCGGCTGCGCATCGATCCCGCCGATCTGGATCGCGATCCGGCCGGGACGGTGGAGCGGGCCCGCGCCGCGGTGCGCCGCGACGGGCGAGCCATCGCCGATCTCGCCGACGCCGTCCAAGCGGCGCGTAGGCAGACCGGCGCCGAACCGCCCGAACCGGGGGAGACCCGCCGGTACACCCTCGAGGTCGATGGCGAGCGCGTGCCCGCGCGGCTGGTCGCCGACGACAACGGCGGCTGGCGGGTCGAAGCGGCCGACCGTTTCGACGCACCCGAACCGGCGGACACCACCGTGCCCGCACCGCGGCAACCGGAGCGGCCGAAGTCGCGGCTGCGCCGCCTGTGGGAGGCGCTGACGGCGGGGTATGTCGGCGAGAGCCCGAAGTACCCGTCCGGCTCCGGCATCGACAGCGCAGGCCAGTCGCTGCTCGCCCACGAAGCCGGGCTGCCGCTCACCAAGCACTACGATCCGACACCGGCGCCCGGCGATGAATACGAAGTGATGCAGACCAAGTTCAGTCCGGTCCGCATCCTCAAGGAAGCCGTCACCATGTGGCGCAAGCGGGAACTCATCCCGTTCCTGAAGCGCCTGACCTCCCGGGTCGCGAGCCCGGCCGCCGAGTACGGCACACCCATCGCCCGCGACGGCGAGGAGTACCGGTACTGGTTGGAGGAGGCCGATCCCGAACTGGTGCGCCGGGAACTCGGGGTGGAACTCGAGGAGCTGAAGCGACAGGCCGAGGACGCCGCCCGCGCGCTCGCCGCACCGGAGACCAGGCCGGAACCGACCGACGGCGATACGCCCGACGTCACGCCGGAACCGTCCATGCGACCCGGCGATGACTCGCCCGCGAGCACCGGTGAACTCGCGGACTGGCTGCACGAGTTGTCCGAGGCGACGGTACGTCGGCAGGAGCTGGCCGACGCCTTGGCGGCCGCCGCCGATGCCCTCGGCGTCGATCTCGGTGAGCCGACCCCCGAGAACGTCCGCCGGGCCGTCGATCTGCTGCGGTATCAGCAGGTCCGCCGGATCGGCGCGCTCACCGGTCTCGCCGAGGCGTCCCGCCGGTACAACGCCGAGCACGAGCGGATCCCGTACAGCGACGAGGTCGGCTTCTTCGACGCCAACCCGATGAACCGCTTCCTCGGTGAGGTCGTGCGGGCCTTCGGCGGCAACCCCACCCTGCTGGACTGGCAGGGCGTGAACAACGGCGGTGAGCCGAGCCGCGAGTGGGGCGATCTCTACGACAGCGATCAGCCGGGCCAGGACCAAGGCCTGCGCGCGTTCTTCGAGAACGCGCTGCGCCGCGACCAGATCAAGGACGAGCGCTCGGTGTGGGCGCAGCTGCTCGGCACCGATCTGCACGCGCTCGACGCGCATCAGCTCGCGAACGCGCTCGCGGAGGAGATGGATCGCATCCGCGAGCACGCTCGCGGCCTGACCGCCTTCCTCGCCGACGCCGACGAGTTCTTGCGGGCCGATGCGGCGGCCGACGAGCTCACCGGCCTGATCGGCGACATGGCCGGGCGGGACTGGGTGCTCGCGCGGGGCGGTGCGCTGCTGGAGGACGGCACCGGGCTCGGCCTGGTCCCCGGCGAACCCGGTGGGCCGATGCGGTTGGTGGTCGTGGACGGCAGGCTGAACCACGACCGGGTCATCGCCGATGCGCTCGCGGCGCACCCGAGACTGGCCGAGGCGGTCGACGAGGGCATCGTCGAGGTGCACTATCTGGTCACCGACGTCCAGCCGGACCGGATCGCGATCGTCGACGGCGGGGTGACGCAGGTGCGTCACTTCACCGGTGCGGTCGAGGGACGTGCCTTGGACGTCACTGTGGTGAACGACGGCGACGGCTGGCGCGTCGTGCCGGACGCTGCCGTGGGCGCCGACGCGCCGCCCGCCGCCGACGAGACGCCGGAGCCGTTGTCGCGGGAGGAGATCGGCGCCGCCATCGGCGAACTGGCCGAGCGCCTCGGCATCACCGAAGCGGAGCTGGGCTCCCCGGACCTGCTCGCCCAGCGGCTCGCGGTGCTGCGCGACGAGAACGCCATTCGCGCGGGCCAGATCGAGGCGATCATCGATTACGCGCGTACCGCCTGGGACATCGACACCTATCACGAGGTCGGCGACGCGCGGAATGTGCTGGCACACCGGCTCGGCCTGGACGCCGCGGACATGACACCGCGGCGCCTCGCCGAGGCGATGGCGGACCCTGATATCCGCAACGCCCTGCGGCAGCAGCGGGCCGAGGCGCTGGTCAAATACGCGAAACTGTTGCGCGGCATGGACCCGGCCGCGGTCGATGCCGCCAACGATCGGCTGGTCCGCCGCCTCGCCGCCTTGCCGGGAAAGGTCCGCGTCACCGGCGTCGGTCAGTTGGGCGAGGTGATCGCCAACCTGTCGCAT
>NZ_BAFR01000032.1 GCF_000308435.1 Nocardia araoensis NBRC 100135
CCGCGGTGGTCGCCGCCACCATGATGGTGATGATCGGGATCGAGATCATCGCCTCGATGCCGTAGCTCAACCAGTACAGCGGATCGGCCATGTCGCCGCTGGGCACCAGATTGTGCTGCACGTTGACACCGGCCCACACCATGCCGAGCACGACGACGGCGATCAAGGCACGTGACGACCATTCCGCCCGCCGGTAGAGCTGCGCCAGTCGCGCGTCCTGGCTGGACGCCCGCCGCCGCGCCGCCAGCGCGCGCCGATGCCAGCGGGCGTCGGCCTCCTCCGAGCGGCGCAACGCCGCGGCCGACTTCCGATCGCGCCGCTCGGTGGCCAGTTCCGCCTCGATCGCCCGGCGTCGCTGCTCGCGGCGGCGCGCGCGAATCCATTCCGCCAGCTCGCGCTCCGCGGCGATCTCGCGTTCGGACAGCACCTCCAGCAGCGCCGGATCGAGCTGCAAGGGCAACTTGCCGCGCGCGGTTTCGACCTGCTGCGCCAGCGCGGCAATCTCGGAACTACCGTTCGAGGGTTCGTCGGGCATCGCGAGCCTTCCCAAGAGCAGGTGTCATGTCGAGTGGTGGAGACATGATTGCTCGAACATATGTGTGATCGGAGTGAGATTAAACCGACCTCTGCTCGTGGTCAATGCGATGCGCACCGGGTCGAGGGCGACACGCCGAGCTGCCGAAATCGACGGTAATGCGCGAATATCCGGATGAGCGGCGCTTTCATCGGCACTCTCCGCGTGTCGAAACTCAGTTCGAATGCAGGGGCGTATCCGCGTCGAACTTCTCGTTATGACGGTCCGGTTCACGCCGGGGTCTGAAGGAGGGACTCGGTTGGCGAGGCCGAATCGAATCGAGAATCGCGCCGACGGTGCCTGAGGGTGATATCAGCGCGACCGAGGCCACCCGGCGCAGGAATGTGAGCGCGATGTCGGCGACCGGCCTCGGGCGTGTCCGCGTGCTGTCGGCTGGTGCGGTGGGTTGGTCAGCGCACCACCTCGGCGAGGCCGAGCATGTTGTCCTCACTGTCGCGGAACCACGCGGCCCGCTCGCCGCGCCCCTTGCTCGGGTAGTTGCCTTCGATGTCCATGATCCCGTTCACGGAGCCCTCGTACTCTTCGAACACCACCCCGCGGGCCCGCAGGTCGTCGACGGCCGCCTCGATGTCGTCCACATAGAAACCCATTTGCGTGAACGAGCCGTCCGATGCACCGGCGGAGGCGAACAGGCAGAAGACTCCCGCCGCGCCTTCGTAGCGCAGACCGCCCGCACGTTCCTCGACCGGCTCGAGTCCGAGCTTCTCGGCATACCAGCGGCGAGCCCGAGCAAGATCGCGTGCGGGGATGCGAGCCTCGATCCGCGCGTTGTTCAGCACTCTCGCAGGGTAGCGAGATCTACCCAGGGCGCAGCTGTGCTCGCGCCGCTAACTCAGGGTCGTGTGCCAGACGATGGCGGCCGCGAGAGCGCCCGCGCCGTTGACCGACCAGTGCAGGGCGATCGGGGCGAGCAGGCTGCCGCTGCGTTGGCGCAGCCAGGTGAACACCACGCCCGCCGCGGCGGTCGCGAGGACGGCGAGCAGGATCCCGACGATCTGTCCGGTCACGCCGCCGCCGACGAATGCGCTCAGACCGCGGTTGCCCGAGGTCAGACCGAGGGACGACGCGATATGCCAGAGGCCGAACAGCAGGGAGCCCGCCGCGAAGACGCCGCGGGCACCGTACGCGCGAAGCAGTGTGCCGTGCAGCACGCCGCGGAAAGCCAGCTCCTCGGGGATCACGGTCTGCAACGGGATCACGATCATCGACGCGATCAACGCGCCGGAGATGGTCGCATAGCGATCGGCCAGGAAGAACGGCCGCGTCAGCGGTAGCGCCGCACCGATCCCGACGATGGCGAGGACCAAGGCCACCGCGCCGAGCGCGTAGAGCGAACCGCGCCGCCAGTGCCGGGGCGAAAGGCCCAGTTCCGACCAGCCGAGGCCGCGCCTGCGTACCAGCGCGAGCAGCGCGATCGCCGCGAGCGGCACGGTCACGATGCTCGCCCAGGCGGTGGTGAAATGCGCAATCAGATTGGTGCCCGCCAAGACGATGACCACGACGGCGACGTCGAGGTAGGCGTGCGCTTTGTGACGTGGGTGGGTCGGTGCTGCTAGGTCCGGCTCAGACATCTCGACCGAGTCTACGGAACAGGAACACGTTCACCGCTGATGGGGGAGCTATTGCCGGATCGATCACTTTTCGCCGCCGTCGGGTCGGTCCCGACGCCACACCGTGCTGGGCGGTGTGCAGCCGTAGAGCAGTGCGGTGGAATGCGTGGCGCTCGGCCGCATCGGTCGCCGCAGGGGGCGCTGCTCGAGATGGGTGGGAACTGACCCCGTGATATCAGCCTGCCCAACCCTGTGGGTCGGTCCAGGCCTGCAAGGTGCGGGTGGTCTCGAAACGCCGCGGCTCGCGGGTGACGGGATCGACGAACTCGAGCGAGGCGGCCAGCAATTGCAGCGGCCTGGTGAAGTCGTCGACCGGCTTGTCGGTGAGCACGGGGTAGAAATCGTCGCCGAGGATCGGGATGCCGAGGCTGTTCATGTGCAGGCGCAACTGGTGGGTGCGGCCGGTGTGCGGGCGCAGCCGGTAGCGGCCGAGGCCGTCACGGTGCTCGAGCAGTTCGATCTCGGTCTCCGCGTTGGGTTCGCCGGGGACTTCCTGTGCCGCGAGCACCTGCTTCTCCTTGATGATCCGGCTGCGCACCACCCGGGGCAGTTCGAGGTCCGGATCGAACCGGGCAATGGCCTCGTACTCTTTGCGCACGGTGCGCTTGTGGAACATGGTCTGGTACGCGCCGCGGCGAGCGGGATTGATCACGAAGAGCACCAGGCCCGCCGTGACGCGGTCGAGCCGGTGCGCCGGGACCAGATCGGGGAGGTCCAGCTCCCGGCGCAGGCGCACCAGCGCGGTCTGCAGGATGTGCTGACCGCGCGGGATCGTGGCCAGGAAGTGTGGTTTGTCCACCACCAGCAGGTCGTCGTCGCGATGCACGACGGGGAGGTCGAATGGGACTACCGTCTCCTCGGGCAGGTCGCGATGGAACCAGACCGCGCCGCCGGGTGCGTACGGCGCGTCCGGGGCGATCGGCCCGTCCAAGTCGACGATGCCGCCCGCGCTCAGCAGTTCATCGATGCGCGCCGGGGCCACCCGGGGCAGGCGCTCCACCAGATGGTCACGGATGGTCGCCCAATGGCCCTGCTCCGGTAGTCGCAGCCGGGCCGGGTCCAAGCCGTGCCGTTTCGGCAACGGCGGTTGTTGCCGCCTTCTCATCGGTACCGACCTTAATGGGTGCGGTCGGAGCGAAGGCGGAGGTACGCCTGACCGCAGGTCCGCGCCCTCCGCTCAGTGGGCGCGGATCGCGATGCCCGGATAATCGAGCACCAAGCCCGACTTGTCGTAGTCCAGCGTGCAGGCGAAGTCGAATTCGGGGGCGGAGTATTCGAACCGCGGTCCGTGCGCGCCGTCGGCGATGCGGACGTAGCGCTGCTCCAACCGTGCCACCGCGGCGCCGGAGGCGTACACGTAGGCGGCAGGCGCTTCCGTGAGGTCGCCGATCTCCCGGGCCGATCGGTGGACCGGGAGCGCGTTGGTCAGCGCGGAGGACTCCAGGTCCACGTCCAGACAGCCGTCGAGCAACGGTGCGGGCATGCCGTCCAGCAGCCAGGAACCCGCGCCGTCGGACTCCAGCACCAGCGTGTTCCAGCCGCCTGGTTTGCGCACGGCCACCTGTGCCCGGCGGGTGCGCCATTCGGTGTCCAGTGCGATCCGGTAGTCCACCACCCAGGCCGCGCCGTCCTCGACGGCTGTCGTGCAACCGTCGATCAGCACGCCCTGTTCGGTGACCCGGAAATACGCCACCTCGAATCCCTCGCGGGCGGTGCGATGCCGCCACGCGGCGGTGGGCGGCGGCGGCGCGAACTGCATCGGGGTCAGAATCCGCGCAGCCGATCGGGCGTGATGCGCAGCACGACGGAGTACTCGGCGTAGAACTGCTCGTCGGTCATCCCGATCGAGCGAAGGCCGTCGGTGTACTTCGTGGTGAAAGCGTCGATCTCCGCCGCGTCGGGCCGCTGCTCGACCACGCGCGCCGTGCCGGTGAGCACGACCACGTCGCCGCCGGTTGCGGTGCTGTTGAGGTTCAGTGCGACCCGGGGATTGCGCTGGATGTTGCGCACCTTCGGTTGGCCGGGCTTGCTGAAGATCAGGAACTCGCCGTCGCGCCACTGGAACCAGACGGGGTTCGGCTGTGGTGTGCCGGTGGGGCCGACGGTGGTCAGCCAGAGGACGGACTCGTGGTTCAGGCGTTCGGCGACTTTCGCGCCGAATTCGGTCTCGGTGTCGACGACGGGGGCGGCGGAACGATCGGATGCCGTTGCGGTCATGGCAAAGACAACACCCCGGCTGCCGTGACGATTCCGCTCCACGGACAAAGCCGCGAGCGTATCGCAGCGACGTTTCCTCGCATTCGAAGCTAGCGATGCACACGAGCTATCGGACCAGGATGCGAGTCCGTTCACGGAGGTTTTCCGAGCCGGTCGGCAGCCTGAAAACCGTGAGTCCGCGCCAGTTTTCGCACATCGACGAAATAAGTCGCGAAAGACAACGGCCGGTATGCCGCCGATCCTCTCGGCGTGCGTGGCAGTGCACGGCACCCGGCGAAGATAACTTAGGCTAACCTTTCTTTGCTGAGCGCTTCTATGTGAGGATGAGGCGATTCCAGTGATGGATGCCGCGAGAGACGAGGTCAGATGACGGTAGAGGTCGCGCCGCTGCCTGCGGCGCAGACGGGGAACCGGCCGCCGAAGGCGGTGCTGAAACAACGCAAGCAGCAAGAGGCGCAGGCCCGCAAGGAGATTCTCGCGCCCGTGCGGGGCCCGTTGGCCGTCGCGAGCATCGTCATGGCCGTCGCGTCGGCGTGCGCGGTCGTGCCCTTCGTGCTGATCGTGGCGGCCTGTCGCGAATTGCTCCAGCAGCAGGTGGACACCGACCGGGTATGGCGCCTGCTGACGATCGCGGTGCTGGTCCTGGTAGCCCGTGCCCTGCTCCAAGCCGCGGCGCTGACCTGGACGCACCTGGTCGACGCCGGATATCAGCTCGCCGTGCGCCGTGCGCTGGCCGCCAAGCTGACCCGGGTGCCGCTGGGCTGGTTCGGCGAGCGGACCTCCGGCGAGGTGAAGAAGTACCTCCAGGACGATGTGGAGGCATTGCACTACCTGGTGGCGCACGCCCGCCTGGAGTTCGTCGGCGCCCTCACCATTCCGCTGATCACCTTCGGATATCTGCTCACCGTCGAATGGCGGCTCGCGCTCGTGCTGCTGCTGCCGGTCCTGGCCTACGGCGTGCTCTACGGCCGGATGATGGACCGCGACGGTCGTGACCGCTTCGTGGTCTACACGCGCTCCGAGCAGGCCACGAAGCAAGCCACCATCGAGTTCGTCGACGGCATCCAGGTGGTGCGCGCGTTCGGTCAGGCGGGCAAGGCGCACAGCGTCTTCCAGGACGCTGTCGAGCACCAAGCCCGCAGTGTCGACCGGCTGAAGACGCCGATCATCAAGGTGCAGGCGGCCTCCGATCTCGTCGTCACCCCGGTGTTCGTGATGCTGGTCGTGGTCGTCGCGGGATTGGCCGCGGTGGGCCTGGACTGGGTCGAGCCGCTGGACGTGCTGCCGTTCCTGCTGGTCGGCCTGGGGCTGGGGAGTTCGTTGCTCAGCCTCGGCTACGGAGCGCAGGCGCTGCGGGCCGCGGCGGTGGCGGCACAGCGCCTGTACGACCTGCAGCGGACTCCCGAATTGAGCGTCGGCGCGGGGACCTCCGCCGCGTCGGAGGCCGCCTCCGCGCGCGCCGGCCTGGTCCGGTTCGAAGGTGTCGGTTTCGGCTATCGTTCCGGCCACGACGTGCTGCACGACATCGATCTGGAACTCGCACCCGGCACCATCACGGCTCTGGTCGGCCCGAGCGGTTCGGGCAAGTCGACGCTGGCCAAACTGCTTCCGCGCTTCTACGACGTGGGTTCGGGCCGGATCACCATCGACGGCCGCGACATCCGTGACTTCCCGAGCGAGGAGCTCTACCGCACGGTCGGATTCGTCTTCCAGGACGTTCGCTTGATCCGCGGCACCATCCGCGACAACTTGCGCCTGGCTCGTCCGGACGCCGACGATGCGGCGGTGGAGCGGGCGGCCCGCGCCGCGCAGATCCACGATCGCATCGTGGCGCTGCCGCGGGGTTACGACTCCGAACTCGGCGTCGACGCGACCCTGTCCGGCGGTGAGGCGCAACGCCTTTCGATCGCCCGCGCTCTGCTGGCGGACACCCCGGTGCTCGTGCTCGACGAAGCCACCGCGTTCGCGGACCCGGAATCCGAAGCGGCCGTGCAAGACGCGCTGGCCGTGCTGGTGGCGGGCCGTACGGTCCTGGTCATCGCGCACCGGTTGCACACCATCACCTCGGTGGATCGGATCCTGGTGCTCGAGCGGGGACGACTGGTCGAGCAGGGCGACCACGCGAGTCTCGTCGCCGCGGGCGGCGCCTATCAGCGGCTGTGGGAGATCAACGAAGCGGCGCTGGGCGCTATCGCCCTCGTCGACAGTGTGGAGGGTGTCCGATGATTCGCAAGGTGCTGGGCCTGGTTCCCGGCGAATTCGCCCATCTCACACCGCGACTGCTCGCCGCCATCGTCGCGCAGGCGCTCAGCCAGGCGGTGGCGTACCTGCTGCTGGTCCCGGTGCTGACGGCCCTGTTCGATGACGACCTCGGCCGCGCCTGGCTCTGGGCGCTGGGCATGCTCGCCGCCGTCGCGGGTGTGGTGGTGTCCGGCTACCTGCAGGCCGCGATCGGCCTGCGCGTCGGCATCGGCATGCAGCGCGGATTGCAGACCCGGCTCGGTGATCACCTGAACGCGCTGCCGCTGGGCTGGTTCGAGACCCATGACGCGGGGCCGCTCGGTCGCCTGATGGTCGACAACGTGCGGGAACTGCAAGGCCTGGTCGCCTATCTGCTGGCCAGGATCCTCGCGGGCGTCATCGTCCCGCTCGCGGTCGCGGTCGGCATGCTGCTGGTCGACTGGCGCATCGCGGTGGCCATGCTGCTCGCCGCGCCCGTGCTCTACCTGGTCAACGGCCTGGCCAACCGCGCATACACCGGCGCGGATCGGCGCATGCACGCCGCGGCGGCCGAAGCCGATTCGCGGGTCATCGAATTCGCGCAAGCGCAGCCGGTGCTGCGCGCGTTCGGCGCGGTGGGCCCGGGCAACCGCGCCCTCGACGCCGCGCTGGCCGGACAGCGTTCGGCGGGTTCGCGCATGGTGTTCGCCAGCGTGCCGGGCCTGATCCTGTTCGCGCTCTTCGTCCAGGCCGTGTTCCTGATCCTGGTGTACGTCGCGGTGGCGCGGGTGACCGACGGCGCCATCTCGGCCGCCGCCGCGATCGCGCTCATCGCGGTGAGCTCGCGGTTCATCGAACCGCTCAACCAAGCCGCACAGCTGGGCACCGCGCTGCGCTCGGCGGGCACGGCCGCGGACCGGATCACCGAGCTGCTCGCCGAACCGGTGCTCCCGGAGGCGGAAGCGGCGGTCACGCCGGGAGCGCCGTCGGTGGTCTTCGACGATGTGAGTTTCGGATACCGTCCCGGTACGCCGGTGCTGTCGAACGTGACCTTCAGCGTGCCCGCGGGCACCACCACGGCCATCGTCGGTCCGAGCGGAGCGGGCAAGACCACCTTGCTGCGGCTGGCCGCCCGGTTCTACGACGTGGATTCGGGTCGCGTGTCGGTGGGCGGGCACGACGTGCGCGACCAGCCGTCGGCGACGCTGCTGAGTCAGCTGTCGCTGGTGTTCCAGAACGTCTACCTGTTCGACCAGTCGGTCGCGGACAACATCCGGATCGGCAAGCCGGAGGCCGGTGACGACGAGGTGCGGCGCGCGGCGGCCGCGGCGCGGGTCGACGAGATCGTCGATCGGCTCCCGGACGGTTTCGACACCCGGGTCGGCGAGGGCGGCGCGGCGCTGTCCGGCGGTGAGCGCCAGCGGGTGTCGATCGCCAGGGCGTTGCTGAAGGACGCGCCGATCGTGCTGCTCGACGAGGTGACCAGCGCGCTGGACCCGCACAGCGAAGCGGTCGTGGTGCGCGGGATGCACGAGATCACCAAGGACAAGACGGTGATCGTGGTCGCGCACCGGCTGGCCACCATCGCCCACGCCGACCAGATCCTGTTCGTGGACGGCGGCCGGATCGTGGAGCGCGGCACGCATGCGGAACTGCTCGCGCTGGACGGCCGATACGCCGCGTTCTGGAACGAGCGATCGCGCGCGTCGGGGTGGCATCTGGAGCCGGTCGCCACCTAGGAACAACGAGAAACGCCGCACCGCGCGAAGGCGGTGCGGCGTTGCCGGTCCTACTTCCAGTAGGCCTGGGACTTGATCGCGGTCTTGGGCAGGTTGTGCATTGTCTTGAAGCTCTTCACGATCGAGCGAGTGGTGTGCCCGTCGCAGGCGACCCAGGCGAAAGCGTCCGCGGGGCAGGTGAGTTCCTGCGCCGCTTCCCGCAGCAATCTGCCGTCATCGATCCGCTGCACCCAGGTCACCTCGTGGTGCGGTTTGTTGCGCAGCGGAATCGTGGTGTCGGATTCGTACTGCCACTCCAGCCAGACCCGCGCCGGGGTGTCGCCGATGGCGTCCAGCAGCGAGTTGATCGCAGGCAGTGAGGCGGTGTCGCCGAAGATGAGGTATTCGCCGGGCGCGGACTCCGGCAGTTGGAAATTCGAGCCGAGCACCGACGCGTCGAGTTCGTCACCGACCGAGGCGTTCTGCGCCCATCGGGCGGCGGGGCCGTCGTGCAGGGCGAACTCGATCGAGAAGCGGTCGCCGTCCGGGTCGGGATCGACCAGGGTGTAGCCGCGCTGTTGCAGCTTGCCGCTGTCGCCGTCGGGAAACCAGCCGCGGATCCACTGCGTGGGGTGCACCGGGTGATCGGCGAGCAGCCCGCCCGCGGTGAAGCCGAGACGCACGTATTTGTCCGTGACGTGTTCGGTCGAGGTGACGGTGAGCCGGTAGTCGTTGCCGCCCCACGCCTTGACCATCAGACCGTTGAAGCCTTTGCCCATGGCACTAAGGTTAGCCTAACGAAACTTGAATGTCGCGCGGTGCGTGGACATCGCGCGACATTCAACGGCCTTGTTCGAGAAAGGGTGGAGGCGAGGGGATTCGAGTCAGCAGGACAGTGCGAGCGCCGAAGCGAGGCTGCACTCCGCCTGGCGCGTCAGCTTCCAGTAGCCGTCGATCTGCTTCCACGAGACGTCGTAGGTGAAGTCCGGGTAGCCCTCGGTGGTGATCAGGAGCTGTGCGTCGATCCGGTCGCCCGACGTGGACGGGTTGATCACGGTGTAGCGCAGGCTCGGCGGGGAGACCGCGAGCAGGCCCGCGATCTTGTCCATGGTGGCGACGCCGGCATCGCCGGATTCCAGCTCCGCCGCTCGCGTGCCGCGCGCGGCGCCGGTGTTGATCGCCACGCGCAGTTTGGCGGTCAGCTCACCGGCGCCGGGGGCCTGGGCGTGCAGGGGCGCGACCAAGGGCGCCGCGATGGCGGGCGTGACGGCGCCCGCCGCGCCGACGAGTGCGGCGGTGAGCGCGACCGCCGTGGCGGCGAGCCGGGCGAGTGCCTTGTTCGGAGTCTTGGTCATTCGGTTCATCCAATCGTTCGCGGGTGTGAGTGTCACCGCTCTGGTCGGGTACGAGTGTGCAATATAAGGTAAGCCTATGCAAACATGATCCGGACGGGGTTGTGGGCGCGGCGGCGGGTCCGCCGCCCGGCGGGATGCCGCGGGATGTCGGAGAGAGTGGAGAACCGGTGGAAACGCTTCTGGTCATCGGAGCTGGTCCGAAAGCCCTTGCGGTGGCGGCGAAAGCGCATGTGCTGCGCACGCTCGGCCTTCCCGCGCCGCGGGTGGTCGTCGTCGAGGCGCACGCGGTCGGCGGTAACTGGCTGCCGAGTGGCGGCTGGACCGATGGCAGGCACCGGTTGGGGACGAGCCCGGAAAAGGACGTCGGCTTCCCGTACCACTCGACCTGGGCCCGCGGCCGCAATCAGGAAATCAACGCGGCCATGATGGCCTACAGCTGGACGTCGTTCCTGATCGAACAGGGCACCTACGCGGAGTGGATCGATCGGGGTCGTCCGAATCCGGCCCATCATGTCTGGGCCAAATACCTGCAATGGGTGGCGCGCCGGATCGACCTGGAACTCGTCTCCGGCACAGTGCGTTCCATCGGCGCGACCGCCGACGGCTGGCGCGTCGTCGCGACCGCTCCCGACGGCGGCGCGATCCGGTTGGACGCGTCCGGACTGATGATCACCGGTCCCGGCGCGAGCACCAAGGCGCTCGCCGACCATCCGCGAGTGCTGAGCATCGCGCAATTCTGGGATCTGGCCGGGCGGCGCAGCCTGCCCGTGTCGTCGCGGGTCGCGGTGATCGGTGGCGGCGAGACCGCGGGCTCGGCGTTGGACGAGCTGGTGCGCCACGGCATGCTGTCGATTTCGGTGATCTCGCCGATGGCCACCATCTACACCCGTGGCGAAAGCTACTTCGAGAATTCGCTGTTCAGCGATCCGGTCAAATGGGCGGGGCTGACCGTCCAGGAACGGCGTGACGTCATCCGCCGGACCGATCGGGGCGTTTTTTCGGTGCGCGTGCAGGAGAGCCTGCTCGGTGACAGCCGCGTGCATCATCTGCAGGGCCGTGCCGTCCGGATCGCCGAGCAGGGCGACGGGGTGGCTTTGACGCTGCGCAACGAGCGGCGTCCCGATCAGTCGCACACTTTCGATCTGGTCATCGATGCCACTGGGGGACAGCCGCTGTGGTTCCTCGACCTCTTCGATCAGGACGCGGCGGACCTGCTGGAGCTGGCGGTCGGGGGCATGCCGACCCAGGAGCGGATCGAGGTGTCGATCGGTTACGACCTCGCGGTGTCGGGGATGGACACCAAGCTCTACCTGCCCAACCTGGCCGGGGTCGCGCAGGGGCCCGGGTTCCCGAATCTCAGCTGCCTGGGCGAACTCTCCGATCGCGTGTTGCAACCGGCCGCGCGGCGGTCCGGTGCGCACCTCACGGGCGCTGCCGCACGGGCATTCGGGTGAGCGCCCCCGCTCCCGACGCCGCGGGCGGGGGCGCGCACCGCGCCTCAGCGCCGTACTGTCGGGATGTCGGCGGGTGTGCGCGGCAGATAGTAGAGCCTGATCCGGCGATCCGGCCGGATGTCGAACTCGCCGAGATCGGGCACGCCGAAGCGCTCGGTCATGCGCCGCACCGCGACGTTGCGGTGATCGGGTTCGATCAAGATGCGACGGCAGTTCGGTTCCGCGAAGATCCCGGCCAGCAGGCCGCTCACGAACGAGAACATGATGCCGCGCCCGATCACCTCCGGGTCGGCGGTGGCCAGATGGAAGGCCACGTCGTAGGGGTCGGCGTGATAGATCCTGGCGATCTCGTCCTTGGCCGGGCGGTACAGCTCCAGGTAGGCGATGTCGCGGCGGCCGAGTTCCGGCCGGCCCGCGGCGGCGAAGTCGTAGCCGACGATGCAGGGGCGGGAATAGGATCCGGCCAGCTGTGCGTGCAGGTTCTGCTTGCGCAGTTCCAGAGGCCACGGCTGTTCCCACGACTCGATCAGGTGCGGCCGGTTCAGCCATTCGGTGAGGATCTCCGCGTCGGGTCCGTCCGCGTCGACCGTGCGGATGTCGAACGGGGCGGGCAGGTCCGGCAGTGGCGGAGCGGGCACGGCCCGCAGTTCGTCGGAGATATCGGTGAGCTCGCGCGCGATGACATAAGGCGTTTCGGTCGGGTTCATCGGTTGTCGAGCTCCGTTCGGTAGTGGCCCTGCGGGATGTATGTAAGGTTACCCTATGCTAACCTCACCTGGTCGGCGAGGCCCGTCCGTTTCCCAACGGCGCGCGGCCACCGGGCACCGCGGCCGAATCGGTTTGCTCGCGGCGGCTTTTCGCTGATACCGCGTGATGTGTAGGAGCTGTTGGATGTCGAGAAAACCTGGCTGGCTTCGGAAGTTCCACAAGCCCGCCGCGGAAACGCTGCCGCCGCTGGTGCTGTTTCCCCACGCAGGCAGTGGCGCCTCCACCTATCGCACGATGTCCAAACGGCTCAGTGCGGATTTCGACGTCGTCCTCGTGCAATATCCGGGGCGTCAGGACCGGGCCGCCGAACCGATGGCGAGCGGCCTCGCCGAACTCGCGGCCGGCGCGCTTGCCGAATTCCTCGAATCGCCCTATCACCGCGGTATTCCGATCACGGTATTCGGTCACAGCGTCGGGGCGATGGTGGCTTTCGAGTTCGTCCGGCAGGCCGAGGCCGCCGGTGTGCCGGTGGCGCTGCTGGGCGCCTCCAGCGCCGTGGCGCCGGCACTGGTGGCCGACAGCGAGCCGCTGCCCACCGAGGACGAGGCCCTGCTCGACCGGCTCATCGCTCTGAACGGCACCGGCGCGGACGTTTTGGCCGATCGCGACATCATCCGGATGACGCTGCCCGTCCTGAAGGCCGACTATCGGGCGTTCGACGCCTACACGTGCGATCCGGACGTGCGGGTCGGCGCGCGGATCGAGGCGCTCGGCGGCGCCGACGACGACTTCGTCACCGTCGCCGACCTGCGTCCCTGGTCGGCGCACAGCACTCGGGGCGGTTCGGTCACGCTGTTCGACGGCGGCCACTTCTATTTGTACGACCACATCGACGGCGTCGCGGAATTGCTTTCCGCCGCAGCCGCTGAGGCCGGACAGTCCGCTCTTTCAAGTTAGGTTCACCATGTCAGGATCGGCTTCGGGGGACGAAGACCATATCGTCATCGTCGGAATCGGGGTCGAGGCCCCCGGCGGAATAAACAGTCCACAGGAATTCTGGACGGCGCTCGCCGAATCCAGGGAACTCATCGGCCCATTGCCCCGCGACCGGGAATGGCCGATCGAGCAGTTGCTCACCCTCGGCCGCACCGAGGGCTGGAGCGATGTGCGCGACGCCGGCGGATTTCTGTCCGGGGCCACCGAATTCGATGCCGCCTTCTTCGGGATAACGCCGCGGGAAGCCGTCGCGATGGATCCGCAGCAGCGGGTGGGAATGCGCGTGGCGTGGCGGGCGGTCGAGGACGCCGGGATGAATCCCGGTGCCGTCGACGGCGCCGAGGCGGGGTGCTGGATGGGTGTCACGCCGTTGGAGTACGGCCCGCGCATGGCGAGCGTCAGTGAGCACAGTGGTTACCGGATGACCGGCACCACCCTTGGCGCGGTGTCCGGCCGGATCTCGCACAGCCTGGGGCTGATCGGGCCTTCGATCAGTGTGGACACCTCTTGTGCGGCGGGTTTGACCGCCCTGCATCAGGCCGCGGCGGCGATTCGCGCGGGCGAGTGCGACTGGGCCCTCGCGGGTGGCGTGTGCGTGATGGGCTCACCCGGGATGTTCGTCGAGTTCGCGAAGAACAACGCGCTGTCGACCGACGGCCACTGCCGCGCGTACGCCGCGGGCACCACCGGGACTCTGTGGGGAGAGGCCGCGGGAGTGGTCGTGCTGGAACGGGAGTCGCGGGCGCGACGGCTCGGCCATCGCGTCTACGCCCGGCTGCTCGGCTCGCGGGTCAACCACAACGGCAAGGGCGCTCCGCTGGCCGTACCCAGCGCCGACGCGCAGGAACGGCTGATTCGCGCCACGCTCACCGCGGCCCGCGTCGACCCGGAGCAGATCGGACTGGTCGAGGGGCACGGCACCGGTACCTCGGTGGGCGATCCCATCGAACTGACCGGGCTGATCCGCGTATACGGCGCACCGGAGCGTGCGCCAGGGGCGCTGCTGGGATCGGTCAAGTCGAACATCGGTCACACGCAGGCGGCGGCGGGCATGCTCGGCTTGATCAAGCTGCTGCTGTGCGGCGCGCACGGTCATGTCGTGCCGAGTCTCTGGGCGGAGAACCCGACCGACGCGGTCGACTGGGAGGCCACCAGTCTGCGCCTGGCCACGAAATTCGCACCGTGGGAGCCGGTCGACGGCGTCCGCTACGGCGCGGTGTCGGCATTCGGAGTCGCGGGGACCAACGCGCACGCGGTCCTCGGGATGACCGTCCTGGAGGAGGACAGCGATGTCTGAGTATCGGCTTCCGGACGGCACCGTTCCCGTCCTGCTCTCCTCGGACACCGCCGAAGGCCTGCGCGCCGAGGCCGCGGCGATACTGGCCTACTCGGATGCCCATCCCCGGGTGAGCCCGGACCGACTGGCGACACAGCTTTTCCGCACCAGGATCGTCCGCCGGTACCGCGCGCTGGCCATGGTCTCCACGCGCGACGAGTTGCCGGACGCGTTGCGTTCGGTCGTGGCGGGTCGCGCGCATCCCGCGGTCGTGACGTCCGACGGCGACGTCGCGGCACGCCGCGTCGGCTTCGTCTTCCCGGGACAGGGCAGCCAGCGCGCGGGCATGGGCAAGCCGTACTACGACTTCTCCCCGGCCTACCGGGCCGCCGTCGACGAGTGCGCGGCGATGCACGAGGAACAGTACGGCCATGCGCGGCCGGTGCACTATCTGCTCGGCGCGGGCGCGGACTACAGCGAGACGCTGTGGGAGGTCCAGCCCGCCAGAATGTTCCACCTGATCGGCTTGGCTGCCATGTGGCAAGCGGCGGGCGTGCGTCCCACCGCCACCATCGGGCACAGCCAAGGCGAGTTGGCCGCCTGCGTGGTCGCCGGGGCGTTGCCGCTGCGCGATGCGGTATCGATCGTCACGCAACGGGCCCGGCTTCTGGAACGGGACCTGTCGGACGGCTACGCGGTGGCCGTGCTCGGCGCGGGCCGCGATGAGTGCGAGGCGCTGCTGGCCCGCAATTCGGGCTGGGCGGAAGTTTCCCTCGTGAACTCGCCCGCCATGACGGGCGTCTCCGGAGACGAGGCCGCGATCGCGGAACTCGTGGCAACCGCCACCGCGAAAGGGCTGTTCGCCAAGCAGATCCAGATGTCGTTCCCCTCGCATACTTCCGCGATGACGCGGCTGCGCGACGAATTCCAGTCCATCCTGGGCGAATTGAGCGGCAAGACCTTCGCGATCGGCGAGATCGCCTGTTACGGCGGCACGCTCGGCGCGGCGATCAGCCCCGAGCTCACCCACCACGATTACTGGTACTGGAATCTGCGCAACCGAGTCCGCTTCGATCGCGCGGTGGTGGCGGCCACTCGAGACGTGGACACCTTCGTCGAGATCGCCGAGCACCCGACGTTGCAGCCCGCGCTGCGGGAGAATCTGTCCCAGCCCGCGGGGGACCGTGACTTCCGTATCGTGGGGACATCGCTGCGTACCGCCGACGGATTGGCCGAGTTCACCCGGAATCTCGCCGAGATCGCGGTGCACGATCTGCACTACGACTGGCAGGCGCTGCGCACGGAATCCGATGACCGGCCTCCGGCGCTGCCGCTGCGTGACTTTCCCGCCACGGTGATGAACCCCAAGAGGCTGTGGGCGCCCTATCAGTCCGGCACGGAGGCGCAGGCCCCGGTCGTCGTGCCGCCCGCACGGTTACGCGAGGAGTGGACCAGGCTGTCCCGGTTCGCGCTGACCCAGCCGCGAACCATGCTGCTCGCCGAGCACGACGGGCGCGCGGACGCGCTCGCGGCGGCGATGCGTGCGCGGGCCGCGCGTCACGGCGCGGCGGTCGCCGACGTCGCGGCCGAGGCCGACACCGTCGTGCTGTTGCTCCCGCCCACCGCGGCCACGGACGAGGAAGGCGCGGTAGCGGAACTCGCCGCATTCGCCGCGGCCGCCGACGATTTGGCCGCGATCGCCCCGGATGTCACGGAATGCTGGTTGGTGACGACCGGCGCGGAGACGGTGACCACGGGCGATGTCCCGTCCCTCGGCCATTCGGCGATCAGCGCCGCGTATCGCAGTCTCGGCCTCGATTCGCTCGGCATCGCCTTCCGGCACCTGGACTTGCCGCCGGAGGCCGCCACGCACGACCCGACGGCGCTGGCGGACAAGATCCTCGAAGCAGTCCATCTGCCGGACGAGCCGGAACTCGCGTTGCGCGACGGGAAGCTGTACGCCAAGCGTCTGGTCCACGCCGAGACCACGGGCGCCTCGGCGGCTCCGGATCTGCGCGAGGTGCTGATTCTCGGTGGCACCGGATACGTCGGCCTGGAATTCTGCGCGCAGCTCGCACGCGACGGCGCGCGGCGCATCACCCTGGTGAACCGCAGCGGCGAGACCAGCGCGCTCGCCGACCGGTTGCGCGTGATCCGCGCAGTCGGCTCCGCCGAAATCGACGTGGTGGCCTGCGACCTCACCGACGTGGCCGCGGTAGCCGAGTTGGCGCGGCGCTTCACCGAGCGCCCCGTGAGCGTGGTCGTGCACGCCGCGGTGCGGTACGCGTGGGCGCGATGGGAACCCGCGGCGGTGGCCGAGGCCGCCGCCGCGAAAGTGCTCGGTCTCGGCGAGGTGCTGCGCGCGGTACCGCAGACCGCCGACTGCGCGGTCCTGTTGTGCTCGTCGTTCGTGGCCACCCTCGGCGGGCGTGATCAAGCGCTGTACGCGGCCACGAATCGGCTACTCGACAGCCTCGCCGTGCGGCTGCGGGCGCAGGGCAAGGACTGCGTGTCGGTGCAATGGGGGCTGTGGGGGCTGCCCGGCGCCGAGCACGCCGACGTGGAGGCCAGAATCCTGGGCGCCGGTCTGCGACCCATGCCCGCCTCGTCCGCTATCGCCGCGGGATTCGCCGATCGAGCCTGCAACAGCATGGTGCTGTCCGCGGACTGGGCCCGCCTGCGGGAGACGGCCGAGATCGTCGGCCTGGCAAATGTCTTCGCGCCGCTGTGGGCGGCCGCGGAGCCCGTGGCCACGCCGCCGGAGCCGTCCGCGTCACCGCCGTCGGCCGTCGCCGAACCGGAAGCCGACGTCGCGGCGAGTTTCGCGCAGATCGTCCGGCGCGAAGTGGGGCAGGTGATGCTCCTCGACGGCTCCGAGCACATCGACGGCTCGGTCCCGCTGGTCGCGCTCGGCTTCGACTCGTTGCAGGCGGTCGACCTGCGCGCGCGGCTGAAGACGATGGTGCACCGCGAGCTGCCGGTAGCGGCCGTCCTTGGCGGCGCGTCCCTCGACGACGTCGTCGAGCTCATGTCCGAGAACCGAGGCTGAGGATGTCCGAGAACACAGGCTCAGGAGGCCGCTCGATGCCGGAGAACACGCAGGCGCCCATGCCGGAGATCGAGGACGTATTGGCGCTGAGTCCCTTGCAGGAGGGGCTGTTCTCGCTGGCCAGGCTGGCCGGTGCGGGCGATCTGTACGCGTTGCAGTTCGTCTACGAGATCGCCGGTCCCCTCGACGTGGCACGGCTGCGTCACAGCGTCGAAGCCATGCTGCGGCGGCACCCGAACCTGCGCGCGTCGTTCTGGGACCGCGATCTTCCACATCCGGTGCAGATCGTGCCCGCCGCGGCCGAATTGCCCTGGGCCGAGCGCGCGGTCGACCCCGCCGACCTCGACGCCGTCATCGCGGCCGAGACACGGGCGCCGTTCGACCTGGCCCGCGGCCCGTTGCTGCGGGTGCTGCTGCTGGAGTTGCCGGACGGTACGCGGCGTCTGGTCCTCACCGCCCACCACATCCTGCTGGACGGCTGGTCGCTCGGCGTGTTCTTCCGCGAACTGTTCGCCCTGTACCAGGTGGGCGGCACGCTCGAGGCGCTGCCCGCCCCCCGGCCCTACCGGGATTACATCGGCTGGTTGTCCGCCCGCGACAGCGATGCCGCGCTGCGCTCCTGGCGCGAATACCTCGGTGACATCAATCCGCTGATCCTCGCCGACCGTGGTGATTCGGCGGTCAACACGATCGTGCCCAGCATCGACACGCTGACCCTGGACGCGACCGACACCGACCGGTTGACGGCGTGGGCGCGGTCGAACGGCCTGACGATGAATACCGTCGTGCAGTACGCCTGGGCCGTCGTCCTCGCCAGGCTGACCGACCGGCGCGACGTGGTCTTCGGCACCACCGTCTCGGGCAGGCCGGACGAGCTGTCCGGCGTCGAGACCATGATCGGGTTGTTCATCAACACCGTTCCCGTCCGGATGGAGGTCGGCGCCGAGGACGTGGTGCGGGACTGCAGGCGAATGCAACGCGAGTCGGCTCCGATGCGTGATCTCGCCTACGTCAGCCTGTCGGCGATCCAGCGGGCGGCGGGCTCCGGCACGTTGTTCGACACCCTGTTCGTGTTCGAGAACGCGCCGATGTCCGACATCCTGCGGCCCATCGACATGGCCGACGGCGTCCGGGTGCGACCGATGACGTCGGAGAGCTTGACGCACTATCCGCTCGCGGTGACCTCCTTCCTGTACGAGGGACAGTTGGTGGTGACGGTCGAGTCGGTGCGGGCGGCGCTGCGCAGCCTGTCCGGCCCCGACATCGGGGCGCGGCTGCTCTCGGTGCTGCGGCAACTGCCGACGATCGGCGAGCGCGGTCCCGACGCGCTGGAGGTCCTGCTGCCGGGCGAGAGCGCGCTGCCACCGGCCGAAGTCGCCGCCGACGTGCGCGGTGTCACCGTGTGGGAGCTGTTCGCCCGCCAAGTCGCTGCCACGCCGGACGCGCTCGCGCTCAGCACCGAACACGACCGGTACACCTACCGTGAACTCTTCGATGCCGCACGCCGATCGGCCGCCGGGCTCGTCGCCCACGGCGCAGGCCCGGAAGCAGTCGTCGCTTTGGCGTTGCCGCGTTCGGCGCGGTCGATCGTGGCGATTCTCGCCGTGCTCGCCACCGGTGCGGCCTATGTACCCGTCGATGTCACGCTGCCCGCCGCCCGCATCGAATCCATCGTGCGCCGGTCCCGTCCGCGCTCGATCCTGGTCGACGGCGCCGGTGTGCCCGCACTCGACGAAATCGCCGATTGCCCGGAAATACTGCCGCTGGACGAGATCTCGGGCGGTATCCCGATGGCCGCGCCCGCGCCCTGGCACCCGGACCAGGCCGCTTACCTGATCTTCACCTCCGGCTCCACCGGCGAACCGAAAGGCGTCGTCGGCACGCACGCCGCGCTGGCCGCGTACTTCGCCGACCACCGCGACCGGGTGTACCGGCCCGCCGTGGCGCGGCTCGGGCGGCCGCTGCGGATCGCCCACGCCTGGTCGCTGAGCTTCGACGCTTCCTGGCAGCCGCTGATCGGTCTGCTCGACGGGCATGCCGTTCACCTGTTCGACGCCGAGGACATGCGCGACGCACGGCGCCTGGTCGACGGCATCGTCCGGCACGGACTGGACATGATCGACACGACCCCGTCGATGTTCACCCAGCTCGCGGCGGCCGGACTGCTCGACGCGGGCGCCACGCCGCTGTCCGTGCTCGCGCTCGGCGGCGAGGCCATCGGTGTGCCGCTGTGGAAGCGGTTGTGCGCCTTGCCCGCCACCGCCGTGCACAACTGCTACGGCCCCACCGAGACGACGGTGGAGGCGGTGGTCGCCGCGGTGACCGACGGCGATGCCGAACCGGCCATCGGGGCGCCGGTCACCGGGATGACCGGCTACGTCCTGGATTCCCGGCTGCGGCAGGCGCCGATCGGCGTCGTGGGCGAGCTGTACCTCGCAGGCGCTCAGGTCGCGCGCGGTTATGTCGGCATGCCGGGGATCACCGCGGGCCGATTCGTCGCCGACCCGCACCGAGCGGGCGAAAGGATGTATCGCACCGGCGATCTGGTGCGCCGCCTGCCGTCGGGCGATCTCGCCTACGTCGGCCGGGTCGATGACCAGGTGAAGATTCGCGGCTACCGGATCGAGATCGGCGACATCGAGACGGCTCTGCTCGCCCTGCCCGGCGTGCGAGCCGCCGCGGTGGTCGTGGTGCGCCGCGCCGGCGGTCCGGCCCTTGCGGCGTTCGCGGTGGGCGACGGTCTCGACGCGGTGGAGTTGCGCGCGGCGCTGACCGAGCGGCTGCCCGGTTACATGGTGCCGAACCGGATCATGGTCCTCGACCAGTTGCCCGTGACCGGCAACGGAAAACTCGACGGGAAACGGCTCGCGGCGCTCGCCGAGGACCGCGCCGCCGGTACGGCGGCGTCCGCGCGCACCGGCACCGAGCACCGCCTGTGCGCCGCCGTCGCCGAACTGTCCGGCGGTCCGGTTCCTGGCATCGATGACGACCTGGTCGGCCTGGGCATGGACAGCATCGTGGCTATCTCGCTGGTGAATCGGCTACGGCGCGACGGCCTCTCGATCAGTCCGAAGGTCGTCCTGAGCGCCGCCACGATCCGCGAACTCGCCGCGCGGATCGACGCGGAATCCGGGCGGGAACGCGCGTCGAGCTCCGAGGGCCACGGGCCGGTCGGCCCGACTCCGATCGTCTCGTGGATGCACGAGTACGGGGGCTACCGCAGGCTCACCCTCAGCAATCTGCTCGCGCTGCCCGACGGCATCGATCAGGACGGGCTGACGGCGGTGTTGCAGGCGTTGCTCGACGGACACGACATGCTGCGAGCCCGTTTCGTCACCACTTCGGAGGGATACGAGCTGCATACGCGGCCCGCGGGCAGCGTCCGCGCGCACGACATCCTTTCCCGCGTCGACGAAGGAGGCGATTTCCACGCGACGCTGGCGGAGCACGGCCGAGCGGTGACCGACGAGATCGATCCGTGCACCGGAGATCTGGTGCGCGCGGTGTGGTTCGTCAGATCCGGCGCCCCGGACGTGCTGCTGCTGACCATCCATCACCTGGCCGTCGACCCGGTCTCCTGGTACATCATCTCCGCCGACCTCGACGCGTATTGGGCCGAGGTCGCCGCGGGAGGCACACCCACCCCGGCGGTGGAGCACACCGGCTACCGGGAGTGGGCTCGGCTGCTGCGCGAACGCGCGGACACCGCGGCGGTCTCGGCTCAGCGCGACTACTGGACGCGCCAGGTCGCCGCACCGGACCCGGTGCTCGGCGCGCGGCTGCCCGACCCCACCTCCGACACCTGGGCTTCCTACCGCGTGCACCCCGTGCCCACCCCGGCCGCGACGAGTGCGGCGATCTTGGAAAGGCTGGGCGGCGGCGCGGCGGGAGTTCGCGAATTCCTGCTCGCCGCTCTGACGATGGCGCTGGCGAGCTGGCGCACCGAACGCGGTCAGGACCCCACGACCGGCGCGTATCTCGCCTTGGAAGGTCACGGCAGGGAGGACGCCGTCCTCGGCGCCGACGTCGACAGCGCGCACACGGTGGGCTGGTTCACCAGCATCGTGCCCGCCCGGCTCGGTGCGGGCGCCGCGAACGTGGATGTCGCCACCGCGCTGGCCGATCCGGCTCGCGCCGCCGCACTGCTCGACCACGTCACGACATACCTGGCCGAACAACCCAACGGCGGAGTGGACTTCGGCGTGCTGCGCTACCTCACGCGAACGCCCGAGTTGGCGGACGCGCCGCAACCGCAGGTGCTCTTCGACTACCTGGGCCGGTTCGACCTGGCCGGAGCGGGAAGGCCGTGGGCGCCGATCCCGGATCTGGCGTTGCACGAGTGCCTTCCGCTCGTGGCGGAGCCGGACTTCCCGCTGCGCTACGCGCTCGATGTCGTCTCGGCGGTGCGGACCACCGCCGAGGGGCCGCAGCTGGTCACCATGCTCCGCTGGAGCGAGGCGGTCTTCACCGCCGCGGATGCCGACCGGCTCGCGCAGCTGTGGCACGACGCGGTCGCGGCGCTCGGGCGCGCGATCTCCGCGGTGACCGTCGGCGCAGGCTGACCGCGCTCCGCGAACCACTCCGTCCATTCGAACTCCCAGCCTGAAGGACCCGACCATGTCAGACGAGATCCTCGAGCGGCGCAAGCGGCTGCTCCAGCAGCGACTGCGCGAACAGCAACTCGCGCCCGCGCCCGCACGACCCGAGCGCAGCAGGCGTGCGGGGGACCCGGCCCCGCTCTCGTCCGCGCAGCAGCGGATGTGGTTCGTGCAGACGGTCGCGCCGGAGGACACCACGCTCAACGTCTGCGTCGGCTACCGTCTCGACGGTCCACTGGACAGCGCCCGGCTGCGCGCCGCTTTCGACACCGTCGTCGCGCGGCACGAGATCCTGCGCACCACTTACCATGTGGGCGCGGACGGTGAGCCGTATCAGGTGGCGCACGCCGAGCTGGGGGTGGCGTGGCAGCAGCACGATCTCACCGACCTCCCCGAGGAAGGCCGGGGCAGGCGGCTCGAGGTGCTGGCGAGGCGGGAGTTCGCGCGTCCGTTCGATCTGACGTCCGAGTCGCCGCTGCGGGTGACGCTGGCGCGCACGGGCCCCGCCGAACACGTGCTCGTGCTGACCATTCACCACATCGGCTGGGACGACGATTCCTGGTCGGTCTTCTTCGCCGAGCTCAACGCCGCCTACCGCGGTGACGCGCGGGCACAGATCCGGGCGCAGTACGCCGATGTGGCCCTCACCGAGCGGCCCGCCGAAGACGACGCCGATCTGGCGTACTGGCGCGACCGGTTGACTCCGCTCCCGGAGCGACTCGAACTGCCGGGAACACTCGCCGGGGGCGCGGCCACGCGCAACGCGGACAAGTGCGTGCTGCCCTTGCCGCAGGAACTGCTCGACCGGGTCACCGAGGTCGCGCGCGAGCGCTCGGCGACCCCGTTCATGGTGCTGCTGGCGGCTTTCCAGGCGCTGGTGCAGCGGTACACGGCGGCGACGGACTTCCTCGTCGCGGTGCCGGTGACCGATCGCCGTGGCAGCGCCGCCGAGGCGCTGATCGGCTATTTCGGCAACACGCTGCTGTTGCGCGCGCGGATCGATCCGGCGCGCACCTTCGCCGAGCTGGTCGACGCGACGAGGGACGCCGCCCGCGACGCGTTCGCCCACCAAGGCGTCGGCGTCGAACGGGTCGTCCGCGAGGTGACCTCGGACCGGATCGCTGGCAGCGACGGACTGGCCCAGCTCGTGCAACTGAGCTTCAGTGTGCGCGGCGGGGCCAACGGCTTCGACCTCGCCGACGTCCGCTCCACCGAACTGCCGTGGGGGAGCGCGGTCGCCCAGGAGCCGCTGGGCTTGATGGTCGTGCTCGACGACGCGGGAGCGCGCGTGGAGGCCACCTACCTCGTCGACGAGCTGGACCGGTCGGTGGTGGCGCAGTTGCTGCGGCACTACCTGGAACTGCTCGGCGGCGCGGTGGGCGACCCACGGCAGCCGATCCGCGCGATCGATATGCTCGGCGCCGCCGACCGCGCGGGGATCATCGCGGCCTCGCACGGTCCGCTCGTCGACGCGCCCGCGACCACCCTGGTGGAGCTGGTGCAGCGGCAGGCGACGGCGACGCCCGACCGTGTCGCGGTGGTGTCCGATGATGCCGAACTGACCTACGGCGAGCTGAATCGGCGGGCGAATCGCCTGGCGCACTGGCTGATCGGGCGCGGCGTCGGCGCCGAACAACTCGTCGCGCTGCGCATGGCGAACTCCATCGAGTTCATCATCGCCAGCCTGGCGGTGCTCAAGTCGGGCGGCGCGTACCTGCCGATCGATCCGGCCTACCCGCCCGACCGCATCGACTATCTGCTGTCGGACGCGCGTCCGGCGTTGTCGTTGGACGCCGACGCGATCGCCGCGGCGATGGTCGAGGCGGCCGGCTCGCCGGACACCGATCCGACCGACGCCGACCGCAGGTCGCCGCTGCGGCCGTCGAACATCGCCTACGTCATCTACACCTCGGGCTCCACCGGACAGCCCAAAGGCGTGCCCGTCCCGCACGACGCGATCGCCGATCACCTGGTGAACTTCGCGGCCGACTGGGACGCGAGCATCCCGGAGCGGGTGTTGCAGGCCACTTCGGTGAGCTTCGACGCGTCGCTGGCCGACATCTTCCTGCCGCTGATCGCGGGCGCGAGCATCGTCGTCCCGAAACCGAACGCCTACCGCGACATTCCCTACGTCGCCGAGCTGATCGCCCGGCACGGGATCACCGTGCTGCACATGGTGCCCTCACTGCTGGCGACCTTCCTCCTGCTTCCGGAGGCCAACGACTGGCGGGCATTGCGGCACGTGCCGGTCGGCGGCGAGGCGCTGCCCGGCGAGATCGCCGACCGTTTCGCCGCGCAGTTCGACGCCGACCTGCGCAACCACTACGGACCCACCGAAGCGGTCGTCTGCTCCACGTCCATGCCGGTCGACGGACCGCAGGGCACCAGGATCGTGCCGATCGGATTCCCGAACCGCAACGTCTACGTCTATCTGCTCGACGACTCCCTGCGGCTGGTCCCGCCGGGCGTGATCGGCGAGATCTACCTCGGCGGCCGCCAGCTCGCCCGCGGCTACCTGGACCGGCCCGCCCTGACCGCGGAGCGGTTCGTCGCCGACCCATTCCTGCCCGGCGGCAGGTTGTACCGGACCGGCGACCTCGCCCGGCGCAGCGCCGACGGCGAGATCGAATTCATCGGCCGCGCCGACGAACAGGTGAAGGTGCGCGGGTTCCGCATCGAACTCGGTGAGGTGGAGGCGGCGGTGACCGATCACCCCGGCGTCGCGCAGTGCGTCGCCATCGTCACCGACCACGAGCGGCTCGGCCCGATCCTCGCCGCCTACGTGGTGCCCGCGCCGGGCAGCGAGGTCGATCTGCGGCAGGTGCGCGCGACGGTCGCGGCGACACTGCCCGAACACATGGTGCCCGCGGCGTTCGCGGTGATCGACGAGGTGCCGTTGAGCGCCCACGGCAAGCTCGATCGCCGCGCGCTGCCCGAACCGGTGCTGGCGCAGACCCGTGTCTATCGGGAACCCGAGTCGCCCACCGAGATCCGGCTCGCCGCGCTGTACGGCGAGCTGTTCGACACCGACCGCGTCGGCGCCGACGACTCGTTCTTCGAACTCGGCGGCCACTCGCTGCTCGCCGCCCGGCTGGTCGCCCTGGTCCGCGATGCCTTCGGGATCGACATCGATGTGCGCGCGCCGTTCGACACCCCGACGGTCGCCGGGTTGGCCGCGCATCTGGTCGCCCGGTACCACGATCGGTTCGGCGAGAATCTCGACGAGGTCGCGCCCACCGGCCCGCCGTCCGGGGACGACGCCGCGACGCTCACCAAACAGCCTCGCCCCGAACGTGTCCCGCTGTCGTACTCGCAGCGGGCGCTGTGGCTGCGACGCAAGCTGGAAGGGCCGTTCGGATGGGAGAACTTCCGGTTCGCCGTCCGTTTCGACGGCGAACTGGACATCCCGTCGCTCACCGAAGCGCTCGCCGACGTCATCGCCCGCCACGAGTCGTTGCGCACCAGCTTCCCCGAACACGAGGGCACGCCGTATCAGCGCGTGGCCCCGGCAGGACCGGTCGAGTTGCCCCGCACCGTACTGGAGGGCGCAGGTCTGGAAGAGGCGCTGGAGGCCGAGGCAGGCCACGTCTTCGACCTGGCCGGAGAGTCGCTGCTGCGTTTACGCCTGTTCGTGCTGGACGAGCGGACCCATGTGCTGTCGGTGCTGGCGCACCACATGATCACCGACCGGGAATCGTGCCGCGTCTTCCTCGAAGACCTCACCGATGCCTACCGGGCGCGAGTGCGCGGCACGGCCCCCTCCTGGCCGGAACCGACGCTGCATTTCGCCGACTTCGCGGTGTGGCAACGGAATACCTTCGATCACGCGCCCGGCCGCGACGACCTGAGCGAATACGGCAGGACGCAGCTGGACTACTGGCGTACGGCCTTGGCGGGACTGCCGGTGGAGATCGCGGTGGGCCACGACCGCCCGCGTCCCGCGCGGCTCGGCCACGCCGGTGTCGGCGCGACCCGCGTCGTCGCGGCCGAGACCTGGCGGGCGCTGCGAGCGCTGGCCGAGACCACCGGCGCGACCGAGTTCATGCTGTGCCAGGCGGCGGCCGCCGTGCTGGTGCACACCCTCGGCGGCGGTGACGACGTGCCGATCGGCGCGACGGTCGCCAACCGGCCCGGACGGTCGGTGGACCGGCTGATCGGGCTGTTCGCCGACATGATGGTGCTGCGCAACGATCTGTCGGGCAACCCGTCGCCGCGCACGGTGCTCGAGCGGGTGCGCGAGTCGGCGCTGCGCGCCCTCGCCCATCAGGACGTGCCGTTCGAGCGGATCGTGGAAACGCTCAATCCGCCCCGAGTGCTCGGCCGCAACCCACTGTTCCAGGTGATCATGCAATTCGGGCACACCGCGCCGACCGTAGGCTTCACCGGCGAAACCACCCTGACCCCGCTCACGCCCCGGTACGACGCCGCGTTCATGGACTTCCACCTGGACTTCCTGGTGCAACCCGGCGGCGAGTTGCTGACGCGGGTCGTGGTCAACTCCGAACTCTACGATCCGGCCTCCGGCGAGATCTTCGCCGACACACTGGTGCGGATCTTGACCGCGTTCGCCACGAATCCCGATACGGCGGTGCGGGAATCCGACCTCGCCCCGCCGGACTGGGATACCGCCCGCACCGTGGTGCGCCACGCGGCGACCGAGGTCGCGGCCGGTGCGGTCGAGGCGGGCCCGCCGCAGACCGAGACCGAGCGCGCCCTGGCGGCGCTGCTGGAGGAATTGCTGGAGATCACCGACGTGGACCGCACCGATGGATTCTTCGCGCTCGGCGGAGACAGCGTCATCGCGATCCAGTGGGCGGCGCGAGCCGGTGAGGCGGGTCTGGCGCTCACCCCGCAAATGATCTTCGAGTATTTCACGCTACACGAGTTGGCCGCGGCCGTCGACGCGGCCACCGCTCGGGCCGCGGACACGGCGGAGCAGGCGCCGGAGCAACATCGCTACGAACCGATGTCGGCGTCGGGTCTGTCCGGTGACGCGTTGGCCATGCTGCGCGAATCCTGGTCCGCGCAGCGCTGATCCGGGCGACCGGTCGCGGTCGCGCACCGCGACCGGTTCGCCGAGGTTGGAGTGGCGGGCTGCGGCGATTAGGGTCTGGTCCGATGGATTCGGTGCCTGCTTGGATCATTTTCCCGGTCATCGCGGCTATCGCGGCGATCACGGCCGGGCGGTGGTTCCTGGTCGCGGACACCATCACCGATCGCATGATCAACCGCGCGTGGGCGTGGAATCTGTGTGGTCTGGTGCTTTTCGTGGCCGCCGCGGCGGCGGGGTGGCCCGAACTCGGGCAGCGGCTGTTCCTGTGCTGTGGACTGATGACCACCGCCGTCGTGCTGCTGCTCGCACAACTGGCCGCGGGCGCCGACCCGGACGCCATGCCGCGCAGACAGCGGATCTACAGCGGCGTCGCCGCCATGAGTTCGATGGTGACGCTGCTGTTGTCGCCCTTCACCCGGAGCGTGCTGCACGTCGGTCTCGACGAGGTCGTGTGGACGCTGTCGGAGCTTCCCATGGTGGCCAGCGGATATCTGCTCGCGCAGGCGAGCTTTCGAGAGCTGCGCACCGCCGCGCGCACGACGAAGGAGAAACTGACCTACTCGGTGCTGCTCTTCCTCGCGGTGTACTGGGCGGTGGCGGCAGCGCTGACGGTGGCCCGCGCGGTCCAGGGTGTCCCGCCGAGCCATCCAGGGAACATACTGGCCGTTTCGTCGTTCCTCTGTGTATTGACCATCGCGACGCTCACGGCCATACCGCTTTTCACGGCGATCTCGGCGCGAGCGGGACTGGACCGAGCCAGCCGGCGCTGCCGCCGTCTGCGACCCCTGTGGTGCGACCTGACCGCCGCCGTCCCGGAAGTCGTCTTGAGCCAGGCCGACGGCTGGGACAACGGCGCGGCGTCCCGGCTCTACCGGATGACTGTGGAGATTCAGGACGCTCTGCTGCATCTGAAGCCGTACATGCCGTCCGCGGAGCAGGGACCGGAGACTGCCTCCGGTCCCGGTGTCGGTGACTACGCCCGTCAGATCGCCTGGGCGGTCCGGTCCCGGACTGCTGGGCTGAGTCCGGTCGCGCAGACGGGCCGGCTCGCCGCCGTGATGGGCGGTGCGCACGACCGTGCCAACGGCCTGCGGCAGTTACTGGAATTGGCGCGGGAATGGCCCAAAGCCTGCGCTGAGATAGGTTAGGCAAACCTATTTAGGGTCGGCTAAGCTTTGCCGCGGCAGTCTCGATCCGCCGGGTCCGGCGGCAGGCAAGGAGTGGCAGCGCGATGGAGTCGACACAGCGTCGGGCAGCGGAAACGGTGGAAATCGGCCGGGAGGAGATCCGGGCGGCGGTGGCCGGGCAACTGGGTCTCGCGGCCGCGGAGATCGCCGATCATGACGACCTCATCCAGTTGGGGCTCGACTCGATCCGCACCATGAAACTCGCGGGCGGCTGGCGCAAACGCGGCGCCGACATCAACTTCGCCCAGCTGGCCGCCGATCCCACGGTGGCCTCCTGGCACGGTTTGCTCGGCGCGGCCGCCGAGCCGACGGCCGACCCGGAGTCCGTCGAGCAGACGGCCGAGGCCGACGAGACGGCGCCGTTTCCCTTGGCCACCATGCAGCACGCGTACTGGATCGGCCGTTCCGACGAACAAGAACTCGGTGGCGTCGCGGCGCACCTGTACGTGGAATTCGACGGCGGCCGCATCGATCCCGAGCGGCTGGAGCGCGCGGTGGCCGACCTGGTCGCCACCCATCCCATGCTGCGCACCAGGTTCCTGCCCGACGGCACCCAGCAGACCGTGGCGGTCCCGGGCAAACCGGTGTTCAGCCTCGTCGATCTGCGCGATCGCTCGCCCGCGGCGGCCGAGGACGCGCTGATCGAACTGCGCGACCGCAAGACCCACCAGCGCCTCGCCATCGAAGACGGTCAGGCCATCGACGTCACGCTCACCCTGCGCGACGCGGAACGCAGCAGGCTGCACCTGGACGTGGACATGCTCGCGGGCGACGCCATGAGCTATCGGATTCTGATCGCCGATCTGGCCGAGCTGTATCAAGGGAAGGCCGTGCCGGTCCCCGGCTACACCTACCGTCGCCACCGCGTCGAGCACCGCGAGGACGGCGCGGCTCGCGAGCGTGCCCGGCAGTGGTGGCAGCAACGGCTGCCGGAGCTGCCGGGCGCCCCGGAACTGCCCACTGTTCCGATCAGTGAGCGCACCGACCCGAATCGCACCGTGCGCTACGACCACTGGCTCGCCCCCGAGGCGAAGCAGCGGTTGCTGGCCGCCGCGCACGAGCGCGGCATCACGCCGGCGATGGCGCTGGCCGCGGTGTTCGCCGAGACCATCGGCGGATGGTCCGGCCAGAGCCGATTCCTGCTGAACGTGCCGCTGTTCCACCGGGATCCGGTGCACCCGGACATCGATCGGGTGATCGGCGACTTCACCTCCTCCATCATGCTCGAGGTCGATGTCACCGAGAGCATGTCGGTCACCGATCGCGCTCGCGCGCTCCAGCGCACCATGCACGAAAGCGGCGCGCACTCGGCCTATTCCGGGCTCGAGGTATTGCGTGATCTGGGCAGGCAGCGCGGTGAGCCCGTGCTGGCCCCGGTTGTCTACACCAGCGCGCTGAACCTGGGCGAGCTGTTCGCCGACAAGGTCACCGAGACCTTCGGCGAGCCCGTGTGGATCATCTCGCAGGGGCCGCAAGTGCTGCTCGACGCGCAGGTCACCGAGGTACGCGGCGGCTTGCTGCTGAACTGGGACGTGCGCGCGTCGGCCTTCCCCGACGGCATGATCGACGCCATGTTCGCCTGGTACTGCGCGGCGATCGGGCGGCTCGGTGAGGGCTCGGCGGGGTGGAACGCGGAAGCCGCTGTGCGGCTGCCGCTGGCCCAGGCCGAGGTGCGCGCCGCGGTCAACGCCACCGACGGTCCGGTCAGCGGACGGTGTCTGCACCAGGGCTTCTTCGAGAACGCCGCGGCGAATCCCGACGCGCCCGCGGTGGTGTGGGGACTCGGCGACGAGCGAGGCGCATGGAGTTACGGGCAACTCGCCGCTCGCGCGCTGGCGGTGGCGGGGGCCTTGCGCGCCGAAGGCGTCGAACCCGGCGACGCGGTCGCCGTTCAGTTGCCCAAGGGCCCCGACCAGGTCTCGGCCGTGCTCGGCGTGCTCGCCGCCGGAGCGACCTATGTGCCCATCGGATTCGATCAACCGGCCGGACGCAGGGCGGAGATTCTCCGCACCGGCGGTGTCGACGCGGCGCTGACGGTCGAAGGCGCGGATTTGGGCGCACCGATCACATGCCTGTCCATCGACGCCGCCGCCGTGTATCCGGAGCCCCTCGCGGTCCCGGTCTATCCGGACACCGGCGACATCGCCTACGTGCTGTTCACCTCCGGATCGACCGGCGTGCCCAAGGGCGTCGAGATCCCGCACCGCGGCGCGATGAACACCATCGACGCGTTGAACGAGTGGTTCGGCGTGGGCAGCGACGATCGCGCGCTGGGGCTGTCCGCCCTGGAATTCGACCTCTCCGTCTACGACATCTTCGGTCTGTTGTCGGTGGGAGGCGCCGTCGTCGTGGTCGATCCGCAGCAGCGCGCCGACCCCTCCGCTTGGGTGGAACTGCTTCGCACGCACCGGGTTTCGATACTCAACTGCGTGCCGAGCATGCTGGACATGATCCTGGAGATCGGCGGCGATCAGCTGGGCGATTCGCTGCGCGCGGTCATCCTCGGCGGGGACTGGGTCGGCGCGGACCTGGCCCGCAGGTTGTCGGCCCAGGTGCCGGGTTGCCGATTCGCCGGGCTCGGCGGCGCGACCGAGACCTCCATCCACACCACCATCTGCGAGGTGAAGGGCGAGCCGCCCGCGCACTGGGCGACCGTGCCGTTCGGCGTCCCGTTGCGCAATGTCCGATGCCGCGTCGTCTCTCCCGCGGGCCGGGACTGCCCGGACTGGGTGCCCGGGGAGCTGTGGGTCGGCGGTGTCTGCGTCGCCGCGGGCTATCGCAACGACCCGGAGCGGACCGCGGAGCGTTTCGTCGAGCACGACGGCATCCGCTGGTACAGGACCGGTGATATGGCCAGGTACTGGCCCGACGGCACGATCGAATTCCTCGGCCGCGCCGACCATCAGGTCCAGATCCGC
>NZ_BAFR01000031.1 GCF_000308435.1 Nocardia araoensis NBRC 100135
CATGAAAGACCGGCTGGACAGCCTCGGTATCCCCGCGCGATACAACTTCCGCCCGGAAGGAACCCACTCCTGGGGCTATTGGGAGGACGCGCTGAAGGATTCGTGGCCGACGCTGGCCGCTCCATTGGGAATCTGATCCGGGAATTCGAGATGACTGTTCGCACCCGGGCCACGCGCGTCGTCGGCCTCATGATGGCGGCGGCCTGTGTGGCGCTGTGCCACGCGCCGACCGCGACCGCGGCGCCGGAGACACCGGCGCTGGACGGCGCCAACGACTGGTCCTGTCGCCCCACACCGGCGCGACCGGAGCCGGTGGTGCTCGTGCATGGTTCGGGCACCGATATCGGCCGCAGCTTCCCGCTGCTCGCGCCCGCCATCCGAGCCGAGGGACATTGCGTGTTCGCCGCGAATCTCGGCGCCGCGCCGGGCGTGGTCGACGCGGTGAGCGGACAGACCGGCTCCAGTGCCACCGGCATCGGGCCGATCGGCGCCGCACTGCTGGGACGCGTGGTCTACGGCGTGGCCGACATCGATCGGATGGCGGGCGAACTCGCCGACGTCGTGCGGACCGTGCGGGAGACGACGGGCGCGAGCCGGGTGGCGCTGGTCGGCCACTCCACCGGCGGCACCGTGATCCGGCAGTACCTGCGCGGCCGCGGTGCGGAGGCGGTGTCGCAGGTGGTGACGCTCGGCACGCCGTATCGCGGCTCGACCTGGGCCGGATTGCGCGGCAGCTATCCGGACCTGGCCGCGCTCGGTTTGGCTGACGCGCAGATCGCCGCCCAGGTGTTCGGGGCTCCGGGTCAGCAGCAGGTGGTCGGGTCACCGCTGCTGAACCGGCTGAACGCGGGAGGCGAGACCCTGTCCGGTCTCCGGTACACGGCCATCGCCTCCCGCGCCGATCAGGTGATCACGCCGCAGGACACCGCTCTGCTCGCCGCGCCCGGCCCGGCCGACCGCAACGTGTGGTTGCAGGACGGCTGCCCCGGCGACGCGGCCGACCACAGCGGCATGCTGGAGGATCCGCGCGCCGCCGCCGCCGTGCTCTCCGCACTCGCCGGAGATCGGCGAGCGCTGCCCTGCTGAGGGCACCCCGGCCGGACACGATCACAAGACGACGAGGGAGAACGCGGTGGGTCTCGGCATCACATGTAGCGGGCTGCGCCGCGAATTCGCCGGAATCGCGGTGATCGACGACGTGACCTTTCGTGCCCCCGCGGGCCGGGTCACCGCGGTGGTCGGTCCGAACGGCGCGGGGAAGACGACGCTGTTGTCGATGCTCGCCGGTCAGTTGCGACCGCACCGAGGGTGGCTCCGCGTGGAGGACGCGGACCCGAGCGTCGAACCATGGGTGGTCCGCGCCAGGGTCGGCTGGGTCCCCGACGTGCACGAGGGCAGCGAGACCTGGTCGGTCGCGGAGGTCGTGGAGTTCGCGGCGAAGGTCGCGGGCCACAGCGGGGACGCGGCCGACGAACTCGTCGATCGGGCATTGCATCTCACGCGTTTGGCGGACTCCGCTTCCACACCCGTGCTCCGGCTCTCCCGCAGCGAGAAGAAGTGGCTGAGCCTGGCCAGAGCGCTGGCCGCCGGTACGACGGCACTCGTATTGGACAACCCCATGGCCGATTTGGACGACAACGGTCGTCGCTATCTGGCCGGGATGCTGCGAGCTCTCGCGCGGCAGGACATGACGATCGTCGTTTCGGCTTGTCGCGCAGGCGACCTCGTCGGATGCGCGGAGCACATCCTGCACATCGATCAGGGTCGAGTCGCCGCCGACGCGTCGGTCCCGGCGCCGGACGGTTCGGGACGGACAACCTTCGCCGGACCCGACGTGCGCGGCGCGCGGAGGCCGACTACTTGGGCGTGACCCAGGTGGTGATGTCGGCGTGCACCACCTCCAAGCCGTGCTTGTCGTAAATCGATACCGGCACCACCACCTCGCGGCCCTCGGTGATACTCGCGAAGTCGGGGATCTCGGCCAGCTTCGCGACGGCGCGCAGCCCGGTCTCCGCCTTGGCCAGGTACCGCACGTTCATCGCCTTGGGAATCCATCGGTGCGTCACCGGCACGGTCGCCTCGCTGAGCATGCCCATCGCGACCTCGGCCAGATTGCACACCGCGATGGCGTGGAAGGTGCCGAGGTGATTGTGGATGCCGAACCACTTCGGCGAGGTCACCTCGCACAGCCCCGGTTCGAGCCGGACCACGTTCGGCAGCACGGTGCCGAAGTAGGGCACCCGGGCCACCATCCCGAGCGAGAACAGAGCATGGCCCAGCCGGTTGTCCGGCAGTTTCCTCCAGCCGCGATAGGTCGCGGTCTCTTTGGTCATGGCGGCTATCTTACTCAAAAGTAAGTTCTCTGACGCCCCACTGATTTGAAGTGGCCCGTGGGGGTCGTGCATACTGTTCGGGTTGCCTTGCACCGGGCCGTGCCTGTTTCCGCGTGAAACAGCTGGTCGGGCAGGGCGAGCAGTACCCCATCGTGTACCTCGCCGGGTTTCCGGCGTGGGTACGTCCGGGACAGTGTTCCAGGCCTGAGATGCGCGAGCGATCCGAGGCCGAGGAATGAGCGGACGGGCGACACGCCCGACCGCGTGTACCGGAGAACCATGACAGATGAACAGCGGCGAGGATCGGGCATGCCCGGTCAGGGTCTCCACTGAGACGTCTTCGTGTGTTCGGGCTGTGCAAATGAGGGTGGTCCAGAGGACTGGTGTAGCCGGGCTTCCGGACCACGAAGGAAAGCGGAGAAAAGGACACTTAGCGTGGCGGGACAAAAGATCCGCATCAGGCTCAAGGCCTATGACCACGAGGCGATCGACGCTTCGGCGCGCAAGATCGTGGAGACGGTGACCCGCACCGGGGCACGCGTCGTCGGCCCGGTGCCGTTGCCGACCGAGAAGAACGTGTACTGCGTCATCCGTTCGCCGCACAAGTACAAGGACTCGCGCGAGCACTTCGAGATGCGTACGCACAAGCGCCTTATCGACATCCTCGACCCGACGCCGAAGACGGTGGACGCGCTCATGCGCATCGACCTGCCGGCCAGCGTCGACGTCAACATTCAGTGACGGGGACTCGAGACATGACTGACAACAAGAACAGGCCGGCCGCGGGCATCCTGGGCACCAAGCTCGGCATGACCCAGGTCTTCGACGACAACAATCGCGTCGTTCCCGTGACCGTCATCAAGGCCGGGCCGAACGTCGTCACCCAGATCCGCACCGTGGAGCGCGACGGCTACAGCGCCGTCCAGGTGGCCTTCGGCGCCATCGACCCGCGCAAGGTGACCAAGCCGGTCTCCGGCCAGTTCGCCAAGGCCGGTGTCACCCCGCGCCGCCATGTCGCCGAGATCCGCGTCGCGGACGCCTCCACCTTCGAGGTCGGCCAGGAGATCAGCGCCGACGTGTTCGAAGAGGGCACCTACGTCGACGTCACCGGCACCAGCAAGGGCAAGGGCTTCGCGGGCACCATGAAGCGCCACGGCTTCCGTGGCCAGGGCGCCTCGCACGGTGCGCAGGCCGTGCACCGCCGTCCGGGTTCGATCGGTGGCTGCGCCACCCCCGGCCGCGTGTTCAAGGGCATGCGCATGTCGGGCCGGATGGGTAACGACCGGGTCACCACGCAGAACCTGTCGGTGCACAAGGTGGACGCGGAGAACGGTCTGCTGCTGATCAAGGGAGCGATCCCGGGTCGCAAGGGCGGCGTCGTGATCGTCAAGAGCGCCGTGAAGGGTGGTGCGCACGCATGACGAGCCTCGAGAAGAAGGCCAACCTGACGCTGCCGGTCAAGGAGATCGGCGGCAAGACCAACGGCACCGTCGACCTCCCCGCGGAGATCTTCGACGTGACCGCCAACATCGCGCTGATGCACCAGGTCGTCGTGGCCCAGCAGGCCGCGGCCCGCCAGGGCACGCACGCGACCAAGACCCGTGGCCAGGTCTCCGGCGGCGGCAAGAAGCCGTACCGGCAGAAGGGCACCGGCCGCGCCCGCCAGGGTTCGACCCGGGCGCCGCAGTTCACCGGCGGTGGCACCGTGCACGGCCCGCAGCCGCGCGACTACACCCAGCGCCTGCCCAAGAAGATGAAGGTCGCCGCCCTGCGTGGCGCCCTGTCCGACCGGGCGCGCAACGAGCGCATCCACGTGATCACCGAACTGGTGGCCGGGCAGACCCCGTCCACCAAGACCGCCAAGAGCTTCCTGGCCGAGCTGTCGGACCGCAAGAAGCTCCTGGTCGTGGTCGGCCGCGAGGACGTCGCCGCGTGGAAGAGCGTGGCGAACCTGCAGAACGTGCACCCGATCGCCCCCGATCAGCTCAACACCTACGACGTGCTCAACAGCGACGACGTGGTGTTCAGCGTCGAGGCGCTCAACGCGTTCGTGCACGGCCCGGCCGAGGCTGCACAGGAGGAGAGCAAGTGACCACCATCGCCGACCCCCGCGACATTCTGCTGGCGCCGGTCATCTCCGAGAAGTCCTACGGACTGATCGAGGAAGGCACATACACCTTCCTGGTGCACCCGGACTCCAACAAGACGCAGATCAAGATCGCCGTGGAGAAGGTCTTCGGTGTGAAGGTGACCAGCGTCAACACCGCCAACCGTCAGGGCAAGCGCAAGCGGACCCGCTTCGGTTACGGCAAGCGCAAGAACACCAAGCGCGCGCTCGTGACCATCTCGGCCGACAGCAAGCCCATCGAGATCTTCGGAGGCCCGGTCGCGTAAGCGCCCGGGAATCCAGAAAGCAGAGAAGAACTCATGGCAATCCGTAAGTACAAGCCGACTACGCCGGGCCGCCGTGGCTCCAGCGTCTCGGACTTCGCCGAGATCACCCGGTCGACCCCGGAGAAGTCGCTGCTGCGCCCGCTGACCAAGTCCGGCGGCCGCAACGCCCACGGCCGGATCACCACCCGGCACCGCGGTGGCGGGCACAAGCGCGCCTACCGCCTGATCGACTTCCGTCGCCTGGACAAGGACGGGATCCCGGCCAAGGTCGCGCACATCGAGTACGACCCGAACCGCACCGCGAACATCGCGCTGCTGCACTTCGTGGACGGCGAGAAGCGCTACATCATCGCCCCCAAGGGCGTGACGCAGGGCACCCGCATCGAGTCCGGCCCGACGGCCGACATCAAGCCGGGCAACAACCTGCCGCTGCGCAACATCCCGACCGGTACCACCATCCACGCGGTGGAGCTGCGTCCGGGCGGCGGCGCCAAGCTGGCCCGCTCGGCCGGCATGAGCATCCAGCTGCTCGGTAAGGAAGGCCCCTACGCCACGCTGCGTATGCCCTCCGGTGAGATCCGCCGCGTCGACGTGCGCTGCCGCGCCACCGTCGGCGAGGTCGGCAACGCCGAGCAGTCGAACATCAACTGGGGCAAGGCAGGCCGCATGCGCTGGAAGGGCCGTCGCCCCACGGTCCGTGGTGTCGTCATGAACCCGGTCGACCACCCGCATGGTGGTGGTGAGGGCAAGACCTCCGGTGGTCGCCACCCGGTCTCGCCGTGGGGTCAGCCGGAAGGCCGCACCCGCAAGCCCAACCGTCCGAGCGACAAGCTCATCGTCCGCCGCCGCAAGACCGGCAAGAAGCGCTGAAGGAGGAGGTAAGAAATGCCACGCAGCCTCAAGAAGGGCCCGTTCGTCGACGACCATCTCCTCGCGAAGGTGGACGTGCAGAACGAGAAGGGCACCAAGCAGGTCATCAAGACCTGGTCGCGTCGTTCGACCATCATCCCCGATTTCATCGGGCACACCTTCGCGGTGCACGACGGCCGCAAGCACGTGCCGGTGTTCGTCTCGGACAACATGGTCGGGCACAAGCTCGGTGAGTTCGCGCCGACCAGGACGTTCAAGAGCCACGTCAAGGAAGACCGGAAGAGCAAGCGGCGATGACGACGACCGAGACTCAGAACCCGACTGCGCGCGCGACCGCCAAGCACGTTCGCGTCACCCCGATGAAGGCACGCCGTGTCGTGGACCTGGTCCGCGGCAAGCGCGTCGAGGACGCCCTCGCCCTGCTGAAGTTCGCGCCTCAGGCCGCGAGCGAGCCGGTCGCCAAGGTCGTCGCGAGCGCCGCGGCCAACGCCGAGAACAACCTCGGCCTGAACCCGGCCACGCTGGTGATCTCGACCGCCTACGTCGACGAGGGTGCCACCCTGAAGCGGTTCCAGCCGCGTGCCCAGGGCCGTGCGTTCCGCATCCGCAAGCGCACCAGCCACATCACCATCGAGGTCGAGAGCATCCCCACCGCCGGTGGAGCCACTCGTAACCGCCGGAAGGGAGGGGCAAAGTAAATGGGACAGAAGATCAATCCCCACGGCTTCCGCCTCGGTATCACCACCGACTGGAAGTCGCGTTGGTACGCGGACAAGCAGTACGCGGACTACGTGAAGGAAGACGTCGCGATCCGCAAGCTGCTGGCCACCGGCATGGAGCGGGCGGGCATCTCCAAGGTCGAGATCGAGCGCACCCGTGACCGCGTGCGGGTGGACATCCACACCGCGCGTCCGGGCATCGTGATCGGCCGCCGCGGCGCCGAGGCCGACCGCATCCGCGCCGAGCTGGAGAAGCTGACCGGCAAGCAGGTGCAGCTGAACATCCTCGAGGTCAAGAACCCCGAGTCGGATGCGCAGCTGGTCGCTCAGGCCGTGGCCGAGCAGCTGTCCAACCGTGTGGCGTTCCGTCGCGCGATGCGCAAGGCCATCCAGTCGGCCATGCGTTCGCCGAACGTCAAGGGCATCCGTGTGCAGTGCTCGGGCCGCCTCGGCGGCGCCGAAATGTCGCGCTCGGAGTTCTACCGCGAGGGTCGGGTGCCGCTGCACACGCTGCGCGCCGACGTCGACTACGGCCTCTACGAGGCCAGGACCACCTTCGGTCGCATCGGCGTGAAGGTCTGGATCTACAAGGGCGACATCGTCGGTGGCAAGCGTGAGCTGGCCGCCGCTGCCGCCGCGCCCGAGCGTCCGCGCCGGGAGCGGCCGAGCCGCCCGCGTCGGTCCGGTTCCACCGGCACCACCGCGACCAGCACCGAGGCCGGGCGCGCCGCCACCGCGGTGGCCGACGCCCCGGCAGAGACACAGGAGGGCTGACGCATGCTGATGCCTCGCAAGGTGAAGCACCGCAAGCAGCACCACCCGGGCCGTTCGGGTACGGCCAAGGGCGGCACCTCGGTGGCGTTCGGCGAATTCGGCATCCAGGCGCTGGAGCCGGCGTACGTCACCAACCGGCAGATCGAGTCGGCGCGTATCGCGATGACTCGCCACATCCGCCGTGGCGGCAAGATCTGGATCAACATCTACCCGGATCGCCCGCTGACCAAGAAGCCCGCCGAGACCCGCATGGGTTCGGGTAAGGGTTCGCCGGAGTGGTGGGTCGCGAACGTCAAGCCCGGTCGCGTGATGTTCGAGATGAGCTACCCGAACGAGGAGACCGCTCGTGAGGCCCTGCGCCGCGCGATGCACAAGCTCCCGATGAAGTGCAGGATCGTGACCAGGGAGGAGCAGTTCTGATGGCTACCGGAACACCGGCCGCAGAGCTCCGTGAGCTCACCGAAGAGGAGTTGGTGGCCAAGCTGCGCGACTCCAAGGAAGAGCTGTTCAACCTGCGCTTCCAGATGGCGACGGGTCAGCTGGACAACAACCGTCGCCTGCGCGTCGTCCGTCACGAGATCGCGCGCATCTACACGGTCATGCGTGAGCGTGAGCTCGGTCTGGCCACCGGACCCGCTGACAAGGGAGACGCGGCATGAGCGACAAAGTGGAAGGGCAGCGCGGCACCCGCAAGGTGCGGGTCGGCTACGTTGTCTCGGACAAGATGAACAAGACGATCGTCGTCGAGCTGGAAGACCGTAACCGGCACCCGCTCTACGGCAAGATCATTCGCACCACCTCGAAGGTGAAGGCGCACGACGAGAACGAGATCGCCGGCATCGGCGACCGCGTTCAGCTGATGGAGACCCGTCCGCTGTCGGCCACCAAGCGCTGGCGTCTGGTCGAGGTCCTGGAGAAGGCCAAGTAAGCCTCCTCTGCGGCGTGAAACCGCAAGGCCCGCTTCCCGTTCCGGGAGGCGGGCCTTCGCCGTGTCCGGGGTGGGTACTGTCGTGTTCGTGGTTCGGGTATCGATCGAGCGAACCGGCGGAACGGTCTGACCGGAACCGCGCCCGACGGCACGGCCGATGCGGAGGTGTGAGCGGTGGGGAATGTGACTCGATCTGATCAGCCCTATGACCGAGCGCTGTTGCGCGAACATCTGTTGAAGACCCGGATCGCGGGGGAGGTCGCGACGCCTCGGGAAGGGAATCTGGCGAACTACCGGAAGATGGTGGCGAAGGATCCCGGCTATCAGTTCGGGCTGACACTGAAGGATTGGACGTTCGCCGAGACCCTGGAGATGATGGCGCGTCTGTGCGGGGTCAGCCCCGATCCCCGTCACGTGCGCGGTCCGGACACCATCGACGTCGAGTTGACCCTCGACGCGCTCGACGCGATGGGAGAGCGAATCGGGCTCGCGGCCCGTCGCCGGGAGACCGTGATCCTGGCCACGGGGCATCCGGACACGCTCATGGGCGTCTATCGCGCCGTCGAGGATTCCTTGCGCGCGGCAGGGTGTGTGGTGCTCGCGCCCGCCGCCGGATGGTCCTATCGGGTCACTACGCCTTGGGGTCCGCAGCATCGCGAGATCGTCTATACCTCAGGAGTCGCCGCGCTCGGCACCGACGGCATGCTGCGGCACACCCATGACCCGCATCCGATGCGGGCGGTCCTGCAGGAGTTGCGCGACGCCGCGGACGGCCACTGGCCCGACCTGGTCGTCGCCGATCACGGCTGGGCGGGAGCGGCGGGCGATGCGGGTATCGAGACTGTCGGATTCGCCGACAGCAACGACCCCGCGCTGTTCGCGGGGAAGGCCGAGGGGAAGATCGCGGTCACCGTGCCCCTCGATGACGGAGTTCACCCCGACTACTACCGGCCCCTGATCGCCTATCTGCTGGACCGGGCCGGACTCATCGGGTGAGCCGTGTGTCGCGCACGATCGTTTCGAGATCGGAACGAGAAGGACGCCAGGCCAATTCGGTGATCGCCTTGGTGGGATCGCCGATCAGCACGGCCGGTTCGGGCGCGGCAGGTCGATGGGTCAGCGGGGTACGGCGGCCGGTGTGCCGCTCGACCGCGGCGACGACATCGAGGATGCTGCTGCCGTGGCCGCTGCCGATGAGGTAGCGCGTGAATTCGCCTTGCGGCGGCATGTGCTCGAGGCATGCGACGAAAGCCGCTGCGACGTCGTCGATGTGCAGGTAGTCGCGGACCGCGGTGCCGTCGCCGTTGACCTCCAGGGCCGAGCCGTTCGTCGCGGCGGCGAACGTCCGGGGAATCAACCGCGTCGGGTCGGGGTCCGCGCCACCGGCTACGTTCATCAAGCGCAACACGACAGCGGCCAAGTGACCGGCGCTCGCCTGTGACCGGATCGCCCATTCGGCGGCAAGCTTGCTCGCGGCGTACGGGTGCGCAGGTGCGTCGGGCAGGCGTTCGGTCATCGGTTGCCGCTCGGGGGTTCCGTAGATCGAGCCGGTCGAAGCGAAGACGATTCGCGAGACTCCGCTGGCCGCCATGGCGTCCAGCAACGCGACGGTCCCGCCGGTATTGACGCGGAAGTATCGCAGCGGGTCGGCCGTCGACTCCCGCGCCCGCGTGAGCCCGGCGAGATGACACACCGCGTCCACGCCGTCGAGCGCGTCCCGCAGCCCGGCCTCGTCCAGCAGATCGGCGACCCGCGTCGGCACAAGCGAGGGCGAACCGCTCTCGCGAACCATCGCGATCGGCTCGTGCCCGGCATTACCCAGCAGTCCGACAACCGCCCGGCCGATATAGCCGTTCGCTCCGGTGACGAGAACGCGCACCATACGATCTTGTCATCCAGGAGTGGTTGTACCCGGGGCGGAGCGAATCAGCCGCACCCTCGGTATCCGACTGAAGGCGCTGTTCCACCGTTCGAGTCTGCGCGCTTCCGGTTGTGCCGAGACGCGGAGCTGGCGAGCGCCGCTACTGTGGTCCGCCGACGCCGCCCGAGGATTCGGTGCGGTTTCGGCCGATGACGAGGTCTTGCGTGGTTGGCTGGGGTGGTGGAGGTCGGGCGAGCGCGGATGGCCGCCGGGGCGTTGTTCGTGCGCGCCGACGATGTGTTGCTCGTCCACAAGACGTACGGCGATGGGTGGGATCTGCCGGGTGGGTATGTGGAGCCAGGGGAGGCGCCCGCCGCGGCCTGTCGGCGTGAGGTTCGCGAGGAACTCGGGCTCGAGCGGTCCGTTCGTCGGCTGCTCGTGCACGACTGGGCGCCGCGACCTGGTGAAGGCGACAAGGTTCTGTACGTGTTCGACTGCGGTGTGCTCGGCGCCGAGGAGCGAACCATTCGATTGCAGACGACGGAACTCGATGCGTGGCAGTGGGTTCCGGTCGCCGACATCGACGACTACGTAACGCCGCGGCTGGCTCGGCGGGTGCGGCAGGCGCATCTGGCGTACATCGATGGCTGTCCTCGGTACCTCGAACACGGACGTCCGGTCACTTAGCCCACCGGATCCGACGCGCGGCGGGACAGGCAGTCGGTCAGGTCTTGCGCTATACGTATACATCTACTTATAGTAAGACGGCGGCTCGGGCTATCTGGGAACATCGAATCCGCACCGGTACAGACGGATTCGGAGCGGGCCGGTCCACGGTAGACGCATGCCTGCATGCGCACTTATCTATGAAATGGGGAAATAATGACCACCGATCCGAACAACCCGAGCGGTGCGGACGCTGTCGAGGAAAAGGGCTGCGGAGTCACCATCGTCCAGGAAACCGCGGAGCCGGGCGACGCGGACGATCTGCGCCAGATCGTGTTGCGTGTGGGTCCGGGCGGCGGGCGTCAGCAGCGGTTCTTCGGCAGGCTGCTCGGCGAATCCCGCGAATACACCAAGGTCGGGATGACGGTGGTGCGGGTCTACGTGAGCCGCAAGGGCAAGTTCGTGGTGCACCGGCGGGAATCGGACTGGCGCGAAATGTCCGTCGCGCTCGACTGGACCGAATGGAAGAATTGGCGCGAGTTGCTGCGGCCCGGCAGCGGCGAGCGGGAGTGGGGTGATTACACGGTGGAGATCGTCGACTCGCCCGCTGAGCTGCGCGGCCGGGTGCCGGAGCACATCTACCGGACGGTCGTGGACGTGGCCGAGAACCCGAGCTCGCAGGACCTGCAGATCTGAGATACCGCCGCTTTCCCGCATCCGGAAAGGATCTATTCGCAGATGTTCGCACGACTTGGGGCCGTGGTCGTCCACAATCCGTGGAAGGTGATCGGCCTGTGGGTGCTGCTCGCCATCGCGGTGGTGGCGGCGGCGCCGGAACTGAAATCGACGACCGACCAATCAGCTTTTCTGCCATCGCATTACGAGTCCATTCAGGCGCTCGAGTTGCAGCAGAAGGCATTCCCGGACAGCTCCGCTCCCGCGGCGATCATCGTGTTCGCCCGCCAGGACGGCGCGCCGTTGACCGACGCGGACGCCGCCGCGGTCGTCTCGATCGGCGACAACCTGCGTGACGCGCAGGTCAAGGACGTCATCGGAATGCAACCGACGCCGCCATCGGCCAACCGGCTGGTCCAGATCATCGCGGTGCAGATGACGAAGGTGACGAATCCGAACGACACCATCCAAGGCGACGCGGTCAAGGCGCTGCGCAAGCAGTTGAAGGAGCGCGTCGCGAACACCGACCTGAAGGCCGGCATCACCGGTCAGGCGGCGCAGACGCTGGATCAGCGGGAATCGGGCGACAAAGGTTTGGCCATCGTCGGCATCGCCACCGTCGTGCTGATCCTCGTG
>NZ_BAFR01000030.1 GCF_000308435.1 Nocardia araoensis NBRC 100135
GTTCGTCAACACGTTGGTGCTGCGCACCCGGGTCGCGCCCGGTCTCGGCTTCACCGAACTGCTGGCCCGCACGCGGGAAACGGACCTGCGCGCCTTCGCCAACGCCGACATCCCGTTCGAGCGGCTGGTCGAGGTGCTGGCCCCGGAGCGCTCGGCCGGTCGTCATCCGTTGTTCCAGGTCGCGCTGTCGTTCGAGAACCTGGCCACGACCGGCTTCGAGCTACCCGGCCTGAGCTTCGCCGCGCTGGACCCGGCCGCCGAAACCGCCAAGTTCGACCTGCTGCTGACCGTGCGGGAGCAGCGTACGGAGTCCGGCGCGGAAGCCGGTCTCGCCGCAGCGTTCACCTATGCCCGCGACCTGTTCGACGAACAGACCGTGATCGAGTTCGGCCGCAGGTTCCGTCGCATCTTGTCCGCGATCGCCCTGCACCCGGACACCGCCGTCGGCGATCTGGAGATCCTGGACGACTCGGAGCGCGCGGACCTGCTCACCCGTACCGGCGCACCCGCCGTGCCGGCGCGCACGCTGCCGGATCTGATGGCCGCCGCCGTCGCGGCGAATCCGGACGGTATCGCCGTGGTCGCGGACGACCGCACCTTCAGCTACGCCGAACTCGACGCGGCCTCCACTCAATTGGCGCGTGCACTGATCGACCGCGGCGCGGGACCGGAGGCGCTGGTCGCCATCGCGATCCGTCGTTCGGTGGAATCCGTGCTGGCGCTGTGGGCGGTGGCCAAGACCGGGGCGGCCTTGGTCCCGATCGACCCGACCTATCCCGCCGACCGCATCGCGCACATGGTCGCCGATTCCGGCGTGGCACTCGGCGTGACGCTCACCGCCGAGCTGGACAACCTGCCCGTCCTCCCCGGCGGCTGGCTCGCCCTGGACGATCAGGACTTCACCCTCGATGTCGCCGTGCGCTCGGGCCGGCCGTTGCGGCCAGGCGAACTGCGCGGACGGCTGCACGCGAGCAACGCCGCGTACGTCATCTACACCTCCGGCTCCACCGGCGTGCCCAAGGGCGTGGTGGTCACCCACGCGGGCCTGGCGAATTTCAGCGCCGAGCAGGTGGAGCGCTACCGGCTCGACCGATCCACCCGCGCGTTGGCGTTCGCGTCGCCGTCGTTCGACGCGTCGATACTGGAACTGCTGCTCGCCTTGGGTTCCGCGGGCGGACTCGTGGTGGCGCCGCCGCTGACCTTCGGCGGTGCCGAACTGGCCGAGCTGATGCGCGCCGGAGGCGTCACGCACGCCTTCCTCACGCCGTCGGTGCTCGCGTCGCTCGATCCGGACGCGTTGCCGGGGGTACGGGCCATCGTGGCGGGCGGCGAAGCGGTACCCGCCGAGCTGGCCGCCAAGTGGACGACCGCGCCGGAGCGTGATTTCCACAATGGTTACGGGCCGACCGAGACCACCATCATGACCAACATCAGCGATCCGCTGCGGCCCGGCGAGCCGGGCACGATCGGCGGACCGATCCGCGGCATGCGATCGCTGGTGCACGACAGCAGGCTGCGTCCGGTACCGGAGGGCGTCACGGGCGAGCTGTATCTCGGCGGCATCCAGCTCGCGCGCGGCTACCATGCCCGCCCCGCGCTCACCGCCGCCCGCTTCGTGGCCGACCCGTACGGCGTACCCGGCGAGCGGCTCTACCGCACCGGCGACCTGGTGCGCTGGCGCCGCGCCGAGGGCGCACCGGTCCTGGAATATGTTGGCCGCAACGACTTCCAGGTGAAGGTGCGCGGTTTCCGCATCGAACTCGGCGAGATCGACGCCGCGCTCACGGCGCAGCCCGAAGTCGGCTTCGCCGTGACGCTGGGACGCGAAACCGGTTCCGGTGCCACCATGCTGGTCTCCTACGTGCTGCCCGCCGAGGGCGCGACGGCCGACCCGGCCGTACTGACCGAGCGGATCGGACGGACGCTGCCGGAGTACATGATTCCGGCGGCGATCGTCGTGCTCGACGCGATTCCGCTGACACCAGTGGGCAAGCTGGACCGCAAGGCGCTGCCCGCGCCCGAGCCGGACACCCGCGCCTACCGGGCGCCGCGAACCCCCGCGGAACTGGTGATCGCCGAGGTCATCGGCGAGGTGCTCGGCGTCGAACGGGTCGGTCTCGACGACGATTTCTTCGCCCTCGGCGGCGACAGCATCGTGTCCATCCAAGTGGTCTCCCGCTCGCGCGCCCGCGGCGTGACCTTCGCGCCGCGGGATGTCTTCGAATGCCGGACCGTCGCCGCGCTGGCCCGCGCCGCCGCGGTGGCGGGCGGCCCCGGTGACGAGGCGGGCGAACTGCCGCTGACGCCGGACGCGGCGCGGATGCTGGACGAAGGCATCGAAGTGCGGGCCATCGCGCTCGACGTCCCCGAGACCTGCTCCGTGGAGACGGTGCACGGCGCCGTGGTCGCCGTGCTCGATCAGCATCCGATGTTGTGGGTGCGGTTGGGGTACGGCGACGACGGCACGCCGGTGCTGCGTATTCCCGCCCCGGCCGAGCGCACCGGCGAGGCGTTCCGCAGGCTGGACCCGCAGGACGGGGAGAGTTCGCTGCCCATCGACGACGTGGTACAGGCGGCCGCGGCCGCCCTCGACCCCGAGCAGGGCCGCAATATCTACTTCGTGCTCACCGGCGGTCCCGAGGCGCGCTCCACACTCATCGTCGTGGCCAGCAGCCTCGTCGTCGACGACGTCTCCTGGCGGGCGGTCGTGGACCAACTGACCGCACGGTGGGAACGGGCGCGCCACGCCGCGCCCGCGAGCACCGAATCCGGCCTCGGCGCGCTCATCAACGCGCTGTCGGCCAAGGCGCACGATCCGGTCACCGTCGCCGAAATGGATTGGTGGCGACTGGCGCTCGGCTCCGTCCCGGAGGGTGCGGGATCCGAGGGACGAGATCTGCGCGCACGCAGCCGGGTGTCGCTCACCATCACGGCGGAGGGTGCGGCGGCCGTCGCCGCGGCCGCAGAGGCCTACCACGCCGGAATCGACGACATCCTGCTCACCGCGCTGGCGCTGGCCCTGCAGACCTCGGCGGGGGAGACCGTCACGCGCGCCATCGGTTCGGTCGTCCGGCTGTCCGCCGACGGTCGTGCGGCCACCGATGCCGACGCGGCGAGCACGGTGGGCGGCTTCGTCACCGAATATCCGCTTCCGTTGCGGCTGAGCCGGATCGACATCGAGGAGGCACTGATCGGCGGCCCCGCGGCGGGCACAGCGATCGCGCAGATCAAGGAACTGCGGCGGTCGGTGCCCTCGCGCGGTGTCGGCTACGGCTTGTTGCGCCACCTCAATGCCGAGACCGCCGCCGAACTACGCGGGCTCGGCCGCGGGCGGTTCGCGCTGTGCTACCGGGACCTACGTCCGGCGCGAGTGCACACCGACATCCCCTCCGACGACCTGCTGCTGGTGCTGACCGTGGATGCCACCGACGACGGCCTGCTGGCCCGATTCGACTTCGCCGCCGCCGCATTCCGCGCCGAGGACGCCAAGGTTTTCGCCGAGCACTGGATTCGCGCGCTCGGCGGCCTGGCCGAGCACGGCCTGCGCCCGGACGCGGGCGGCTACACGCCCTCGGACTTCCCGCTGGTGCGGCTCAAGCAACCCGACATCGACCGCTTCGCCCGCGCCTACCCGGACCTCACCGACGCCTGGCCGCTCACGCCGCTGCAATCGGGCATGCTGTTCCACGCCCTGCTCGCGGAGCACTCGGTCGACGTCTACACCATCCAGTTCGTGCTCGATCTCGGCGGCGCGGTGGACGCCCGCCGGATGCAGGCGGCCGCGCAGGCGGTGCTGGACCGGCACGACAACCTGCGCGTCGCCTTCGCCGACGACAGCGAGGGCAAGCCCGTGCAGATCGTGCAGGACTCGCTGGAGGTGCCGTGGCGGCTGGTCGATCTGTGCCGGCTGGAACCGGCCGCGGCCGGAGCCGAGTTCGAGCGGATCAAGGCGGCGGATCTGGCCGACCACTTCGACATGCGGACCGCGCCGTTGCTGCGGTTCGCGCTGATCCGCTCCGCCGCGGCCCGCTACCACCTGCTGGTGACCAGTCACCACATCCTCGTCGACGGCTGGTCCATGCCGCTGTTGACCAAGGAGTTGCTCACCCTGTACGCGTTCGGCGGCAATTCCCGGCACCTGCCCTCGGTGCCGCCCTACCGCGACTACCTGGCCTGGCTGGTCGCTCAGGACGCGGAAGCGGCCCGCTCCGCGTGGCGCGCCGCGCTGGCCGGTATCACCGAGCCGACGCCGCTGGCGCCGGTCGATCCGGGCCGCGAGATCGCCGCGGGCGTGGGCGAAGTCGGTTTCGAGCTGTCCCCGGCCGACACCACCGCGCTGACCCGGCTCGCGTCGGGGCTCGGCGTGACGGTGAACACCGTGGTGCAGGCGGCTTGGGGGCTGCTGATCGGTCGCACCGTCGACCGTGACGACGTGGTCTTCGGCGCCACCGTGTCCGGCAGGCCGCCCCAGCTCGACGGCGTCGAGGCGATGGTCGGCCTGTTCCTCAACACGATCCCGGTGCGGGTGCGACTCGACGCGACGGGCACCCTCGGCGGGCTGCTGCGGCAGCTCCAGGCCGAGCAGGCGGCCCTGCTGGACTACCACTACCTGGGGCTGAGCGACATCCAGGAAGCCGTCGGCATCGAGGGGCTGTTCGACTCGCTCGTCGTGTTCGAGTCGTTCCCGGTGGACCGGGACGGCCTGGACCGGGCGGGCGCCATCGACGGTATGAACGTCACCGGCGTCGGCGCGGTCAACGGCACCCATTACCCGTTCACGGTGATGGTGGTGCTGGACAACCAATTGCGCGTCTCGGTGAAGTACCTGCGCGACGTGATCGACGAACCGGCGGCGCTCAGGCTCGCCCAGCGGCTCTCGGCGCTGATCGGCCGCTTCGTGACGACTCCGCAGGCGCGCGTCGGCGAGATCGACGTGCTGCTGGAGGACGAGCGCGCCGAACTGGCCGCGCGCAACGCCACCGACGTGCCGGAACTGCACGACGGCGCGACGCTGCCGTCGCTGTTCGACGCCCAGGTGGCGCGCACGCCGGACGCGCCCGCGGTGCGCTTCGGTGACACCACGCTCGGTTACGCCGAATTCGACTCGCGCGTCCGGGCCTTGGCCGTCGAGCTGATGCGCTGGGGCGTCGGCCCGGAGACGCTGGTCGCCGTGGCCATGCGGCGCGGCATCGACTTGGTCGTCGCGATCTACGCGGTGCTGCGGGCCGGTGGCGGTTACGTCCCGATCGATCCCGACCACCCGGCCGAGCGCAACGAGTACGTCCTCGGCAGCACCGCTCCGATCTGCGTCCTGACCACCACCGCGGACGGGTTCGACACCGCGACCGGTGTGCCGGTGGTCGCGGTGGACACGCTGTATCTGCCTCCGTACGACGGCCCGTGGCCGCAGGAGGAGGTGCATCCGGACACCGTCGCCTACGTCATCCACACCTCCGGCTCCACCGGTCGCCCCAAAGGCGTGATGATCACGCACCGGCAGATGGTGAACCAGTTCCGCTGGGCGCAGTCGGCCTACCCGCACGACGGCGGCGACGTGGTGCTGCACAAGACGCCGATCACCTTCGACATCTCCGCCTGGGAGTTGTTCTGGCCGTTGCAGACCGGCGCGTCGATCGTGATCGCCGCCCCCGACGGGCACCGCGACCCGGCCTATCTGGCCCAGGTCATCGTCGACAACGCGGTGACCACGGCGCATTTCGTACCGTCGATGCTGGATGCGTTCCTGGATCCCGCGGCAGGCTCGACCGCGGCGTACCCGTCGCTGCGCCGGGTGTTCGCCGCGGGCGAGGCGTTGTCCGGGGAGACCGCGACGAGGTTCGCCGCGATCGTGCCGGGCGCCGAGCTGATCAACTGGTACGGCCCCGCCGAGGCCACCGTGGTGACCGACCATCCCGTGCGCGACACCGCCGCGGTGGCGGTTCCGATCGGCGTGCCGGTGGCCAACACCAGGGTGCACGTGCTCGACCGGCAGTTGCTGCCGGTGCCGCCGGGCGCGGCGGGCGAGTTGTACGTCGCGGGTGTGCAACTGGCGCGCGGCTATCTCGGGGCTCCGGCCGGCACCGCCGAACGTTTCATCGCCCACGAGGCCGGCGCCCGGCTCTACCGCACCGGCGACATCGTGCGCTGGCGCGACGGCGCGCTGGAGTACCTGGGCCGCAGCGACTTCCAGATCAAGCTGCGCGGCCAGCGCGTGGAACTCGGTGAGATCGAGGCCGTGCTGACGAGTCATCCGCAGGTGCGGCATGCCGCCGTCGCGGTGGTGCGTGGCGCCGTCGGCGACCGGCTGGCGGCCTATGTCGTCGTCGCACCGGGGGAGACCCTCGACGAAGCCGCGTTGCTGCTGCATGCCCGCGCCGCGCTGCCGTCGTACATGGTTCCGTCGGCGGTCGTCGCGCTCGCCGAACTCCCGCTCAACGCCAGCGGCAAACTCGACCGCAAGGCGCTGCCCGAGCCCCGGCTGGTGGCCCGTCCGTACCGCGCGCCGGGCACGCCGCTGGAGCGCACCGTGCTCGAGGTGTTCGACGAGGTGCTCGAACCCGGCGCGGGACACCGGATCGGAATGGACGACGACTTCTTCGACCTCGGTGGCACCTCGTTGGTCGCCACGCGGGCGGTCAGCAGGCTGCGCACGCTCACCGGCGCCGAGGTGCGGGTGCAGTGGTTCTTCACCGATTCCACCCCGGCGGCTCTGGCGGCCCGGATCCTGGCCGCGCTGGCCGACGATCACGACTACGACCAGGACTCGAACGCGGCGCTCGGCGTCCTGCTGCCGATCCGCACCATGGTCCCGCACGACGTGGCCGCCGCCGAGCCGCTGTTCTGCCTGCATCCGATGTACGGATTGTCCTGGTGCTATGCGGGACTCGCGCGCTACGTGCCCGCGAGCACGCCGATCTTCGGCCTGCAGTCGCCCGCGCTCACCGAGGAGGGCTACCTGCCGGAGTCGCTGTTCGAGATGGCGCACCGCTACGTGGCCGAGATCCGCGCGGTGCAGCCGCACGGACCCTACCGATTGCTCGGCTGGTCGCTCGGCGGTGTGCTGGCGCACGCGGTGGCGACCGAGTTGCAGGCCGCCGGCGAGGAGATCGGCCTGCTGACCATGCTCGACAGCCACCCCGACATCGATGTCACGGACTTCCGCGCGGCGATCCGCGAGGCGCTGGCCGAACTCGGCATCGGCGCGGACGCCCTGCTGCCCGGTGCGGGCGACATCCACGATCTGAGCGAGGACGCGCTCGCCGCGCTGCACGCCACCATCCCGCCGGACATGGCGGTGCTCACGCCGGACCGGGTGCGCCGGATCTACCGCAGCGCGGTGCGCTCGGCCGAGCTGATCGCCGCGCACCGGCCTGCCGTCTTCCGCGGCCGATTGGACTACTTCAGCGCGGCCGGTCACGACACCGCGGCGGCCGGCTGGCAACCTTATGTCGACGGTCGGGTGGACGATCATCCCGTCGGTGTCGCGCACGATCAGATGACATCGCCGGAAGCGCTCGCGCAGATCGGCCCGCGATTGTCCGAGTTGCTCGATCCCCCGGGGTGGGAAGCGACACGAAATATGGGGCGGTCATGATCGAACCGACACCGTTCCGGCATGATAGGGCAACGGTGCGGTAACGAAGTCCACTGTTGGGACGACTACATAGGCCGTATGGTCGGGCGGATGCCTGGACATCCACCCCGGCGTGTGGGGCATGCAGAGCGAATCTCGAGACGAAGCGAAGGTGCGAAATTGATACGTCGACAGAGCCGGCGCGGCGGCCTGCGGGCCGCGGCCGCGATCGCGGCAACCGCGGTGCTCGCGGGAATGATGACCGGTCTCGGCACGTCCAGCGCGACAGCTGACCCGATCATCGATTCCAAGACTCTGTTGGGCAACCCGGTCTCCCCGGACGGTTCGCGTATCACCAAAGCCGAGTACAAGGACGCGCGCAGCATCCGGCTGTACGTGTACTCGGCGGCGATGGACGAGAAGATCATCATCGACGTTCAGCGCCCGGCCGACGCCTCCGTGCCGCGTCCGACGCTGTACCTGCTCAACGGCGCGGGTGGCGGCGAGGACGAGGCCTCGTGGCAGGCGAAGACCGACGCGCTGCAGTTCCTGTCGGACAAGAACGTCAACGTGATCCAGCCGATCGGCGGCAAGTGGAGCTACTACACCGACTGGATCAAGGACGACCCGGTGCTCGGCCGCAACAAGTGGAAGACGTTCTTCACCGAGGAGCTGCCCCCGCTGGTCGACGGCGCGCTGGGCACCAACGGCGTGAACGCCATCGCGGGCCTGTCCACCTCGGGCACCACGGTGCTGGCGCTGCCGATCGCCAAGCCGGGCCTGTACAAGGCCGCCGCGGCCTACAGCGGCTGCGCGCAGACCAGTGACCCGGTCGGCTCGGAGTTCGTCAAGCTGACCGTCGAGACCTGGGGCGGCGGCAACACCGACAACATGTGGGGTCCGGAAGGCTCGCCGGACTGGGTGGCCAACGATCCGTACGTGAACGCCGAGGGGTTGCGCGGGCTCGACCTCTACATCTCCACCGGCAACGGCCTGCCCGGCCAGTACGACACGCTCAACGGTCCGTACGCCCTTCCCGGCGCGTACGGTCTGGCCAACCAGATCGTCATCGGCGGTGTGATCGAGGCGGGCACCAACTACTGCACGCACAACCTGAAGAACCGGCTGGACCAGCTGGGCATCCCGGCCACCTACAACTTCCGCGACTCGGGCACCCACTCCTGGGGCTACTGGCGCGACGAGTTCCAGCTGTCGTGGCCGGTGCTCGCGAAGGGTCTCGGTATCTGACCTGAAGGAGCCGGGGCGCCCGGCCTGCTTCCACCGACCGCCTGGTCACCGCTGTCGCGGGACCAGGCGGTCGTCTTTGTGGGGTAACCGTCACTAAAAGTTCGGGAGGCCGTAAAATCTAGTTCGTGGGTATTACGTTGGTCGAATCGACGAAGTCCGTCACCGGGCGAGCGCGTGCCGCGACGGTTCTGCTGGGTCCGGCATTCGTCGCGGCCATCGCGTACGTCGATCCCGGTAATGTCGCGTCCAATATCAGTGCGGGCGCGCAGTTCGGCTATCTCCTGGTCTGGGTGATCGTCCTGGCCAACGTGATGGCGGGGCTGGTCCAGTACCTCTCGGCCAAGCTCGGCCTGGTCACCGGGTGGTCGCTGCCGGAGGCGGTGCGCGCGAAGGCCCGCGGCCCGGTGCGGCTCGCCTACTGGGCGCAGGCGGAGACGGTCGCGGTCGCCACCGACCTGGCCGAGGTGGTCGGCGGCGCCATCGCGCTGCATCTGCTGTTCGGCCTGCCCATGCTGGTCGGCGGCCTGATCACCGGCGCGGTATCGATGGGTCTGCTGCTGGTGCAGGACCGCCGCGGCCAGCAGCCGTTCGAGCGGGTGATCACCGGAATGCTCGCGATCATCGCGATCGGATTCCTGGCGAGCGTGGTCATCGCCCCGCCGTCGGCCGCCGACACGGTGGGCGGCCTGCTGCCGCGCTTCCAGGGCACCGAGAGCGTCCTGCTCGCCGCCGCCATGATCGGCGCCACGGTCATGCCGCACGCGGTCTACCTGCACTCCGGCCTGGCCCGCGACCGGCACGGACAACCTGCCGCGGGGCCGCTGCGCACCAGGCTGCTGCGGATCACCAAGGTCGACGTCGGGCTGGCCATGATCTTGGCGGGCACGGTGAACATGGCCATGCTGCTGATGGCGGCCAACACCCTGCGCGGCCGGGACGTCGAGACCATCGAAGACGCGCACGCGGCCGTCGGCGACGTACTCGGCCCGGCCGCCGCGCTGCTGCTCGCGATCGGCCTGCTCGCCTCCGGCCTTGCCTCGACGTCGGTGGGCGCCTACGCGGGCGCGATGATCATGCAGGGCCTGTTGCACCGGCGGATTCCGCTGATCACGCGCAGGCTGATCACGCTGATCCCGGCCATCGCGGTCCTGGCGCTCGGGATCGACCCGACCCGCGCGCTGATCATCTCCCAGGTGGTGCTGTCGTTCGGCATCCCGTTCGCGCTGATTCCCCTGGTGCGTTTCACGAGTGACCGCACGCTGATGGGCGCGGACGTCAACCGCCGCGTGACCACCGCGCTGGCCTGGGCCGTCGCGGCGATCATCTCGGTGCTCAACGTCGCTCTGATCTATCTCACCGTCACCGGGCGGTAGCCCGCCCGGTGCGGCGCGCCGATCAGACCCAGTTCTCGATCCAGTACTTCCAGATGCGCGGCGCGTAGGCCTCCAACGGCGGAACTCTGATGTCGGTGCCCGCCAGGGCCGCGCTGGTGTGCCTGCAGTCGAACCAGCAGGCGAATTCGCTGTGCTCCAGCACGTCCAGGGGCACGCCGACCCGGGGCAGCAGCCAGTTCGCGCCGGGGACCCGCAACACCATGTTCAGGGTGCGCTTGGGCATCACCTCGACCAGGTGCGGCGCGCCCGCCTCGTCGGCGAACAGGTTCAGCGCTTCGACCGCGCTCTGCCTGCGCGGATCCACCAAGTGGTAGGTGATCTTGTCCGAGCCGGGGCGATGCGCGATGTGATCGAGGGCGCGGGCCACGAAATCCACCGGGACCATGTTGGTCTCGCCCAGTTTCGGCACCAGCACCGGTAGCAGCCTGGGCAGCTGCGCGCCCATGCGCAGCAGGCGGAAGAAGTAGTACGGGCCGTCGATCCGATCGATCTCGCCGGTCCTGGAATGCCCGATCACGATCGACGGCCGATAGATCCGCCAGCGCAGCGACGATTCCCGCACGATCCGCTCGGCCTCGAACTTCGCGCGCTGCGTCGGGGTGGCCAGCGCTTGGCCGTGATCGAACATGTCCTCGGTGAACAGGCCCTCGCTCGACCCGGCCACCTCCACGGTCGAGACATGGTGCAGCTGGCCGACGCCCAGTTCCTCGGCGACGTCGACCAGGTGCCTGGTCCCGCCGCCGCGTTCGGTCAGGTCGTAGCCAGCGGCCAGATGGAAGACGTGCTCGATGGCGCCGCGATGCCGGGCCAGCCAGGTCGGGTCGATGCCCAGCCCCGGGGCGCCCAGATCGCCACGCACCGGACGGACGCGGTCGCCGCCCGCCCATTCCTGCGCGCAGCAGGCGAACCGGTCGGCCGAGGCGTCGCCCGGTCGCACCAGCACATGGATGTCACCCTCGCGTTTCAGGAGCTCAGGGATGAGAAAACGACCGATGAACCCAGTTGCCCCGGTAACCAGGTAAGTCATAGCCGATGAACATAGTCGCCTGTCGGTTGCTACGTTCCGGCGGGCCGATCAGTCGGCGAAGACGGGCTTGCGCTTGCTGAGCATCGCGGTGGCGCCTTCGATGAAATCGGCGGAGCGCAGCAACTCGGTCTGCCCCGCCTTCTCCGCGGCCAGGGCCGCGTCCAGTGACGCCAGCGTGGCCTGGTTCAGCGCTTGCTTGGTTAGTTCCAGCGCGCGACGCGGACCCGTGGCGATCTTCTGGACCCCGGCCTCCACCGCTGCGTCGAGTTCGTCGTCGGGCACGACTGCGGTGAACAGACCGGCGGCCGCGGCTTCCGGGGCGGGCAAGCGCTCGCCCAGCAGCGCCATCCGTGCCGCCAGCGGCCGGCCCGCCGCCGCGGCCACCAACGCGGCCGCCCCGCCGTCGGGCATCAGGCCGATGTTGATGAAAGCCAGCAGGAGGTAGGAGTCCTCGCTCGCGTAGACCAAGTCGGCCGCCAGCGCGATGCCGACGCCGACGCCGGCCGCGGCGCCCCTGATGCGCACGATCACCGGGACCGGCGCGTCGACGATGGCCCGCACCAGCCGGTTCGCCGCGTCCATCACCATGTCCGAGGTGATGCCCCGCTGTGCTTCGTCCGCGCTGGCCGAGAGATCGGCGCCGGTGCAGAAATCGCCGCCCTCGCCGGTCAGCACGATCGCCCGCACCGCGCGGTTGTCGGTTGCCGCGCGGAAGGCATCCCCGAGCGCGACCATGGTGTCGTAGTCGATGGCGTTCTTCCGCTTGGGGTTGGTGATCGTGATCCGGAGCACCCTGCCGTCTTGGACCGCGGTGAACTTCGCGGCGGCCGGGGCGGCCGGGGCCGCGGAATCGTTGTTGCTCACGTTTGCTCCTAAGCTGGAATTCGGCGGACGCCAGGCCGTGAATAGTGGTTAACTTTGCGAATTGTGGTTAACTTAGGTTCCATTGTCGGGCGCTGTCAACCAGCGCCGCCGGAGAACGGAGAGGTGCATGGTCGCGGATCGCAGCGAGGTCGATCTCGCTCCCGCGCGCCCCGAACCGGGCAGAAGGGCGAGCGCTGAGGGCGCGCCGTCGGTGCGCCGCCGTCCGAAGGACCGCAAGGTGCAGATCATCCGCGCGGCCGCCCGCGCGTTCAGCGAACGCGGCTACTACCCGGTCGGCGTGGACGAGATCGCCGCCGAGGTCGGCATCTCCGGTCCCGCCCTCTACCGGCATTTCACGAACAAGTACGCGCTGCTGGTCGCCGCCGCTGAGGAGGGGGCGCAACACCTGCTGAGCGTCGCCGAGGGAGCCGACGACGACCGGCTCGACCCCGCGCGGCGCGCGGACGCGCTGATCCGGGCGATCAGCGAGCACACCGTCGAGATCCGCCGCGAGGCGGGGCTCTACCGGTGGGAGCGCCGCTATCTGGAGCGGGACGATCGCGTCCGGATCAAGAAGATCTACGACGACCTGAACAACACCCTCGCGGCGCCGATCGCGCTGCTGCGGCCCGAGGCGCCGCCCGCGGACGTGGCCATGCTGGCCGCGGGCGTGCTCAGCGCGATCGCCAGCATCGCCGCGCACCGCACCGCGCTGTCGAGCGCCCGGCTGCTTCCGCTGCTGCATCAGATGTCCTGGGCCATCCTGCGCACTGAACTGCCGCCCGCCCCCGCCGAACCGGATCCCGGCCCGCCCGTGCGCGGCATCCCGGTGACCTCGAAGCGGGAACAGCTGCTCACCGAGGCCATCCGGATCTTCGGCAGGCAGGGGTATCACGAGGCGAGCATCGAGGAGATCGGCGCCGCCGTCGGCATCAACGCCTCCAGCGTGTACCGGTACTTCGCGAGCAAGGCCGACCTGCTCGCCGCGGCGTTCCACCGCACAGGAGACCGGCTGGCCATCGCGATCACCGAGGCGCTGGCCGAGGCGACGAGCCGGGCGGACGCCGCGCGGAATGTGGCCGAACGCTACGCGAAACTGAGTTTCGCCATGCCCGAGATCATGGCGGTGTACTACGCCGAGTTCGGCAATCTGCCGCAGGCCGAGCAGCACAAGCTGCGCGCCATCCAGCGGCAGAACGTGCTGGAGTGGGCCAACCTGCTCGACGGCGACCCGGTGGAAGCGCGTTTCCGGGTGCACGCCGCCATCAGCCAGGTGATCGATGTGGGCAGGCTGATCCGATTCGATTCCCGCCCCGCGCAGGTGGCGCGGGTCACCGCGCTCATGGACGCGGTGCTGCTCGCCGAAGAGGCACCGCCGGACAACGTCCGCCATTGAGCCGCGCATGGCCGCAGCGGAGGCGGAGGTGCGCGGAAAGGCGTTGCCACGTCCGCCGTTGGTCCGCGCATGGCCGCAGCGAAGGCGGAGGTTCCGCTGAAAAGGCGCTGTCGGACGTCGTCCGCCGTTGTGCCGCGCATGGCCGCAGCGAAGGCGGAGGTTCCGCTGAAAAGGCGCTGTCGGACGTCGTCCGCCATTGTGCCGCGCATGGCCGCAGCGAAGGCGGAGGTTCCGCTCAGGGACGGCGACCGTGCCGGATCCGGAAGATCGCCCTGGCCAAGCGGAGGTGGCGCGGGTGCCGGTCGAACGTGGACAGGTTCACCGGCGCCTGGTACCGCTTGCGGGTGATGGCCAGGGTCCGGCTGAACTCCCGCAGTCCCTGGTCGCCGTGGCTGTGGCCCTGGCCGTATTCGCCCACGCCGCCGAAGGGCAGCGCGGGAATGCCCGCGTACGCGGTCGAGGAGTTGATGGTCACCACTCCGACGCGCAGTTGCTCGGCGAACGCCTCGATCTCGTGCACATCCCTGGTGAACACCGACACCGCCACATCGGTGCCCACCGCGTTGATCCGCTCGGCGGCCTCGTCCATGCTCGCCACCTTGTTCACGATGAGCACCGGGCCGATGCCCTCGCCGGTGATCGCGATGCTCTCCTCCGGAACCTCGGCCAGCACGATGGGCTCGATGTAGGGGTCGCGAATGGAGTCGAGCCCGCCCACCACCGCGCGGCCGCCGCGGGCCACCGCGTCGCGCACCTGCCTGCGCACCACGTCGACCTGTGACTCCATGATCATCGGGCCGTAGGACGCCTTCCGGTCGGCGCCAGGCCGCAGCTTGCGCGCCTGCTCCGCGACCAGGTCCAGGAAGCGGTCGTAGACCGACTGCGCGACATAGGCCCGCTGGATGCCGGTGGCGTTCTGCCCGGCGTTGGCCATCGCGCCGAACACGGCGGCCTCGGCGGCGTCGTCCAGCTTCGCGTCGACGTGCACCACCATGCTGCCCTTGCCGCTGCGCTCGACGACGACCGGCGTCATGGTCTGCGCGCACACCGAGATCACCTCGCGGGCGCCCGCCTCGGAACCGGCGTAGGCGATCTTGTCGATCTTCGCCCGGCACAGCGCGGTGCCGGTGCCCTTGTCTCCCGTAACCACTTGCAGCACCGGTTGATTCGGTGCGAGCCGGGACCAGCTGTCGGCCAGCCACACGCCGACGCCGGTGGTCAGCTCGTGCGGCTTGAACACCACGGCGTTGCCCGCCGCCATCGCGTAGGCGATGGAACCCATCGGGGTGAACACCGGGTTGTTCCACGGCCCGAGCACTCCGACGACGCCCAGCGGCAGATAACCGACAGAGGCCCGCTGATTGCGGGTGAGCCAGTTGGAGCCGATGCGCCGCCGGTCCAGCGCGCGGCCCGCGTTGCGCGCGGCCCAGTCCAGGTCCTCCACCGCGAGCATGACCTCGATCGCCGCGTCGGCCACCGGCTTGCCGGTCTCCTCACACAGCAGGGCCACCAATTCGCCGGAGCGCCTGACGATCTCGCGTTTCCAGTCCAGCAGCCACCGCTTCCGGCTGCTGAATCCGAGTTCGGCCCACCATTTTTCGGCGGAGCGGGCCGCGCGCACCGCGCGATTCAGTTCGCCCGCGCTCATCACGGCGTAGTTGCCCACGACCTCGCCGGTGCGCGGGTCATAGGACGTCAGGACGTTCGTTCGGCCCGTTCCTCCCGGACGCGCCGCCAACCGTGACTGCGCGGACTCGGCCATGATCACCTCTCGCAGTGTCGAAACCGGCGTGCGGACCGCTCAGCGGGGCCACAGCCGTGGACGAGTGAGTGTTTTCCCCCGCAAAGCAGACTATGGTCTGGCGCAGCGGACCGACAAGGCTCGGCCGCGGGCTCGGCCTCCGTACCGGATCGCGCTCACCAGCGCCGATCCTTTGCGCGGCGAACGGGCAGCGGGAAATGTGAGTAAGGACACAGTGGGCGCGCGCTGGTGCGGGTACCTCACGCGACGCGAAAGCCGGGGCGATCGGGCCGGTAACATCACGCCGAGCGCGACGGATCACCAATCCGAGCGTGCGCCTGCGCTCGGGCGACCTGGTCGCCGTACCGGCCGATAGTGGAGAGTTGATGCCGAGTTCCAACCAAGCAGATTCGCATGCGAGTGAGCCTGCGGTCCGGGTAGCGGACGTCCGCAAGTCGTTCGGCGATGTGCATGCACTGCAGGGCGTCAGCTTCGTCGCCGAACGCGCTTCCGTCCTCGGCATCCTCGGGCCCAACGGCGCGGGCAAGACGACCATGGTGAAGGTCCTCTCCACGTTGCTGCGCCCCGACTCCGGCACCGCCGTCGTCGCCGGGTACGACGTGCTGAAGGACCCGGCGGGCGTGCGCCGATCGATCATGATGACCGGCCAGTACGCGGCGCTGGACGAGAACCTCTCCGGCCGGGAGAACCTCGAGCTGTTCGGCAGGCTGATGGGCCTGGGCAAGTCCGCCGCCCGCAAGCGCGCCGACACCCTGCTCGAGGAATTCGATCTGGTGAGCGCGGGCCGCCGGGCCGTGCGCAACTACTCGGGCGGCATGCGCCGCCGCGTCGACATCGCCTGCGGGCTGGTCGTGCGCCCCGAGGTGGTGTTCCTGGACGAGCCGACCACCGGTCTGGACCCGCGCAGCAGGCAGGGCGTCTGGGATCTGGTGACCGCGCTGAAGACCCAAGGCATCACGGTGCTGCTGACCACGCAGTACCTGGAGGAAGCCGATGTGCTCAGCGACAACATCATCGTGATCGACAAGGGCACGGTGATCGCCGAGGGCACCGCCGACGAACTCAAGGAGAAGACCGGCGGCAGCTACTGCGAGGTCGTCCCGCTGGACCAGAAGAAGCTGCGCACCGCCGCGTACGCCCTCGGCGACCTGGTGCCGCCCGCGGTGCTCGCCGATATCGACGGCGGCGACCGGCTGTCCATCCCGGCGCCGGAGGGCGCCGCCACGCTGACCGAGGCGCTGCGCAGGCTCGACAGCGCCGGTGTCGAGCTGGCCGACATCGCGCTGCGCCGCCCCTCGCTCGACGACGTGTTCCTGTCCATCACCGGCCACTCGGGCGGGCGAGCGTGACCGCTGCGACCGCCCCGGAGCACACCCAGGCAGAGGTGACGTTGTTCGCCGAGCTGCCCGCGGCGCGGCTGTCGTCGTTCGCGCAGTGGCGCGCGCTGACCGGCCGCATCGTCCGCACCATGGCGACCAAGGGCGAGCTGATCGTCGCGGCGGTCACGCCGCTGATCTTCACCCTCGGCTTCTATCTGCCGTTGCGCTACGTGATGAAGATCCAGGGCGTCGACTACGCCCAGTACGTCATGCCGATCATCGTGTTGCAGACCATGGCCTTCACCATGATGTCGAACGCGCAGCTGGCCGCGTTCGAGGCGATGACGGGCCTGAGCACCCGCCTGCAGACCATGCCGATCGGGACGCTGGTGCCGTTCACCTCGCGCATCTGCGCCGGGCTGGTCCGGTCGGTGACCTCGCTCACCGCCGCGGTGCTGTTCGGGTACCTGATCGGCTTCCGCTTCGTGGCCGGCGCCGGCCAGGCCGTGCTGTTCTGCGCGTTCTCCCTCGCGGTCGGCACGGTGCTCGCGGTCGGCGCCGACGGGCTCGGCAGTCTGACCAAGAGCCCGGAGTCGCTGAGTCAGGCGCTGACCCTGCCGACGCTGATCTTCGGCATGCTCTCCTGCGGGTTCGTCCCGGAACGCAACTTCCCGGAATGGATTCGCCCGTTCGTGCGCAATCAGCCGATCTCCCAGTTCTCCTTCGCGCTGCGCGACATGGCGGCCGACGGTGTGACCTGGCAGGTGCTATGGGTTCCGCTGGTGTGGTTGATCGGGCTGGCGGCGGTGTTCACCCCGGTGGCGATCTGGGCGAGTGTGAGGCGGTCATGAGTTCGGTGGAATCGACCGTGGAGCGCACCGCGGGGCAGGTCGAGGAGTTCGAGGGCCGCCCGGCCGAGCCGCTGCCCGTGGTCCGGGCCCGGCCGGAAGGGTCGCTGGTCACCTGGGTGACGCAGAGCCTGATCCAGTGCAAGCGGCTGCTGCTGGTCTGGGCGCGTGATCCGGCGACGACCATCCAGACGCTGGTGTATCCCGCGCTCACCTTGGTGATGTTCTACATCGTGCTGAACAAGCCCGTCTCCGGGGCCACCGGCATGCCCGCCGTGTACGGCACGGTCCCGTTGTTGACGTTGGTCGCGGCGATGTCCGGTGCGGTGGTCAGCGCCCTCGGCTTCAAGACCGAGAAGATGACCGGATTGCTCGGCCGGTTCTGGACGATGCCGGTGCACCGCGCGGCGGGATTCACCGGCCGGCTGCTCGCCGAGGCGATCCGCGTCCTGGTGACCACGGTGTTCGTCGTCGCGGTCGGCCTGCTGCTCGGCTTCCGGTTCGATCAGGGACCGGTCGCGGCGCTGGCGTTGATCGGCATCCCGGTGCTGTTCGGGGTGGCGTTCGCCGTTCTGGTGACCGCGCTGGCCACCGTGTCCGAGGGCGTGATGCTGGTGAACATCATCGGCATGATCAGCACGCTGCTGATGTTCTTCAACTCGGGTTTCGTTCCGGTCTTCGCCTACCCGATCTGGTTGCAGGACGTGGTGGCGCACCAGCCGATGAGTTGCGCGATCGATGCGATGCGGGGGTTGTCCTACGGCGGCGCGGTCGCCGACCCGCTGCTCGAGACGCTCGCTTGGACGATCGGGATGATTGTCGTCTTCGCCTACCCCGCGATCAGGGGATACCGGCGGGCCGCGGAAACCGGGCCGTAACCATACGCGTCGCCGTGCGCCGGGTTCCGATTCATCGGACCCGGCGTTCGGCGTCTTCCCGCGGTTCGGCGAAGTCGTAGTCCAGCCAGCGGTTCCGATTTCGCCAGCCGACCAGGTCATAACGCCAGTGGAACGGCCAGGTATGCGCGACCGTGTCGAACAACACCGCGCCCAGCGCCGTGTAGTCGTCGTGTGCGGAGAGCAGGGCGCGCTGACCGCGTGGGGAGGCGCTGAAGAACGCGTCGAACATGGCGATGGACTGTTCGGTGGTCAGCCTGCCGAGGCCGTAGAGGCCGCGCATCCGCATCCAGTACACCAGTCGCGCGCGCGGCGGCCAGAGCGCGGCGACGGGGTCGCGGCCTTCGCGCAGCGCGGTGATCGCGGTGTCGACCAGCGCCAGTGAGTCGGCGACGCTGTAGCCGGTGCACGGGTGCATCATGCCGCCGCGCGAACCGAACGGAATCGCCCGCGCTTCGCCTCTCCGCGGCGGCGGCTGGTCGAGCGGATAGTGCGCCGCTTCGCTCGGTTCGGCGCCGGTGAGCCGGATACCGTGCGCGGCGAGGCGCACGAGGGTGCGTCTGCGCAGTTCGTGTTGCGGCATGCCGCCCCGGAGGCCGAGGCTGGTCTCCTCGAAGATCACCGTGCCGTCGCCCAGCGGCACCGCGTAGAGGAACGACGGCGGCTCGTCCGGACCCGCGCCGTTCTCCGGCCGCCAGTCCAGCAGCAGGCCCTCGCCTTCGGTGACCATCGGCGCGGCCGTCTCGGCGTCGACGAAGATGCCGTGCGCGCTCGCCGCCCTGCGGCGTCCCAGCGGGGGCAGCCCCCGCGTATCGAACACCGCCGCCGCCCGGTGCACCGTGCCGTCGGTGAGTTCGACCTCGTGCGCGTCCACCCGCGTGGCGCGGCCCGCCACCACGGTGGCGTCGTCGAGCGGCAGCGCCGTGCGCAGACCGGGTTTGGACAGCACGCAGTAGGGACGGTCGATGCGATGCTCGGTCTTCGTCCACACCGTGGGCGCCGGGATGGTGGTCGCGATAGCCGTGGGCGGCAGCCACTGCGGCAGTTCGTCCACCCAGCAGGAGAAGGTGGGCGGCCACAGCCGGTCGGGGCGGGGGTCGATCGCGGTCACCGACAACCCCGCGACCATGGCGCGGTGCGCGAGCGCCCGTCCGGTGGGACCGAGCCCGACCACGCACACATCGACTTCCCGGTCCCCGCTGACACCCATAGGGGCATTCAATCCGGTGTGCCGACGCAAGCGCAACTAATTCCGCGCCTGATGCCCAAGGAATTCGGGTCTGGCTATTTCGGGATCGGCTGGATTCGAACCGGCGAGAATTCCGGTTGTCGGACATGCCCCCAGAATCGGTGGCCCAGCAACTTCAGTCGTGAATCGGCCCGGGACAGACCATAGCCTGAGTCCGGAACGCGAGGCGTTCCGGGATTCGGGATAAGGGGAGTCATGAGAGGAAGCCACCTCCGCCGGCTGCTGTCGTTTGCGGTCGTCGCCGGGGCCGCCGCCGCATCGGCGATGGTGTCGGTGCAGGCTCAGGCGGCGCCCGCGGAGTCTTCTATCGTTTCCGTGCAGGAGCACAATGCGCGGAGCCTGACATTGACGGTGCATTCCGCCGCCATGGATCTCGATATTCCGGTGGAAGTGCAGCGCGCCGCGGACACGAGCGTTCCCCGGCCGGTGCTGTATCTGCTGCTCGGCGCGGCCGGTGGCGTCGACGGCTCCACTTGGGCCACGAAGACCGACGCGATGCAATTCCTCGCGGACAAGAACGTGCACGCGGTCACGCCGATCGGCGGCATGTTCAGCTACTACGCGGACTGGGAGAAGGACGACGCCAGGCTGGGGCGCCAGAAATGGCGGACCTTCCTGAGCAGCGAACTGCCGCCGCTGATCGACTCGTATCTCGGGACGAGCGGGCGCAATGCCCTCGCGGGTTTCTCGATGTCGGGGACCACGACGCTCGCGCTCGCCGCGACCACGGGTGAGCTGTTCTCCGGTGTCGCCGCCTACAGCGGTTGCGCGCAGACCAGCGATCCGGTCGGCCGCGAGTTCGTCCGGCTGACCGTCGAGGAGTGGGGTCTCGCGGAACTGGACAACATGTGGGGACCCGCGGGCGACCCGCAATGGGTGGCCAACGATCCTTACGTGCAGGCGGAGGGATTGCGCGGAAAATCCATCTATATCGCCAGTGGAAATGGCATCCCCGGCGTCTACGACCGGTACGGCGGGAGATATTCGCTGAACGGTCCGTGGGGTTTCGCGAATCAGCTCGTCGTCGGCGGTGTGATCGAAGCGGCCACCAATTATTGCTCGCACAA
>NZ_BAFR01000029.1 GCF_000308435.1 Nocardia araoensis NBRC 100135
CCACCCACCACCAACACCTCCCCCAACACATCCACTGGATCACCCTCGACACCACCACCACCCACACCGACACCCAACCCATCACCGACGCCGAACGCACCGCCGTGCTCCGGCCGCAGCACCCGGCATACCTGATCTACACCTCGGGCTCCACGGGCGCACCGAAGGGCGTGAGCGTGACGCACGCCGGACTGGCCACGCTCGCTCGCGAACAGCGGGAACGTTATGCGGTGACGGCGGATTCGCGAACGCTGCAGCTCGCATCGCCGAGCTTCGACGCCTCGGTCTGGGAGTTGCTGCTCGCAGTGGGAAGCGCCGCCACGATGGTGATCGCCCCACCCGGCGCCTACGGCGGCTCGGCGCTGACCGAGTTGCTGCGCCGCGAGCGGGTGACCCACGCCGTGATCACTCCGGCAGCGTTGACGTCGCTGGATCCGGCCGGGCTCGACGACCTGCGGGTCGTCGTCGCGGCCGGTGAGGGATGCCCGCCGGAACTGGTGCGGCGCTGGGCGTCCGACGGTCGTGAGTTCTTCAACGCCTATGGCCCGACCGAGGCCACGATCATGACGAACCAGAGCGCG
>NZ_BAFR01000028.1 GCF_000308435.1 Nocardia araoensis NBRC 100135
CCCACCACCAACACCTCCCCCAACACATCCACTGGATCACCCTCGACACCACCACCACCCACACCGACACCCAACCCATCACCGACGCCGAACGGGTACGCCCGCTGCGCGCCGACGACCTCGCCTACGTCATCTACACCTCCGGATCGACCGGGATCCCCAAAGGCGTCGCGGTCACCCACCGCGGACTCGCCGACTGCACCGCCGAGCACCGGGACACCCTGTGCATCGAGCCGTCTTCTCGGGTCCTGCATTCGTCTTCGCCGAGCTTCGATGTGTCGATTCTGGAATTGCTGGCGGCATTGTGCACAGGCGCAACGATGGTCATCGCGCCCAGTGACGTCAACGGCGGCGACGACCTCGGCGAACTGCTCGCACGCGAGCGGGTCAGCCACGCCCTCCTCACGCCTTCGGTGTTGTCGACCGTCGACCCCACTCGCACGCCACTACCGGATTTGAGATATCTGGCGGTCGGCGGCGAGAACTTCGGCGCCGAACTGGTCGAACGCTGGAGCCGCGACCGTGCCGTGTTCAACGGATACGGGCTCAGCGAAACCACCATCGCCGCCTCGCTGACGT
>NZ_BAFR01000027.1 GCF_000308435.1 Nocardia araoensis NBRC 100135
CCTGCCCGGGGGTCGGGCAGGCGGTCGCGGTCGTCCGCGCCGACGAGCACGCCGGGGAACGGCTGATCGGCTACGTCGTGGCCGACCCCGGCGCGAGCATCGACCCCACCGCGATCCGCACACAGCTCTCGGAGTTCCTGACCGGGTACATGGTGCCCGACGCCGTGGTCGTCCTCGACGTCTTGCCGCTGACCCCCAACGGCAAACTCGACCGCCGCGCGCTGCCCGCGCCGGAGATCGTCAGCGCGGTCGACTACCGCGCGCCACAGACGGTCACCGAGCGAACCGTGGCCGCCGTGTTCGCCGAACTGCTCGGCGCCGACCGCGTCGGCCTGGACGACGACTTCTTCGCGTTGGGCGGTAACTCGCTGCTCGCGGCGCAGGTCGCCGGACGGCTGCGGGACGCGACCGGAGCGACGGTGCAGGTGCAGTGGTTCTTCACCGACGCCACGGTGGCGGGCTTGGCGGCGCGCATCGACGCGGGGGACGCCGACGCCACCGCCGCGCTGGACGTGCTGCTGCCCATCCGGGCGAGCGGATCGGCGGCCCCGCTGTTCTGCCTGCATCCGATGTACGGCTTGGCCTGGTCCTACGCGGGCCTGGCCCAGTTCCTGCCCGCCGAGCAGCCGATCTTCGGCCTGCAATCGCCCGCGCTGTCGGAGGACGGCGAACTGCCCGGTTCGCTGGACGAGCTGGCCGAGCGCTATCTGTCCGAGATCAGGGCGGTACAGCCGCAGGGACCGTACCGGTTGCTCGGCTGGTCTCTCGGCGGCGTGCTCGCCCATGCCATCGCGACCAGGTTGCAGGACGCGGGCGAGCAGGTGGAGTTGCTGGCCATGATGGACAGCCATCCGAACCCGGACGTGATCGGCTTCCGCGCGGCGGTACGCGGGGCCTTGGCCGAACTCGGTCTCGGCACAGTGGCCGCCGCGGATGGCGACGTCTACGACCTCGACGACGAGTCGTTGGCCGCGCTGCACGCGATGATCCCGGCCGATCTGGTCGCGGTGACTCCCGAGCGGCTGCGCCGGATCTACCGCAGCGCGGTCCGCTCGGCGGAGCTGATCGCAGAGCATCGGCCCGGGGTCTTCCGCGGCACCGTGCAGTACTTCAGCGCGGCGGTCGCCGACCCCACCGACGAGTTGCGCGCCGCGGCGGCCGACTGGTGGCCGTACGTCCGAGGCATGGTCGTCGACCGGCCGGTCGAGGTCGTGCACGCTCGGATGGCCACACCGGAGGCGCTGGCGGTGATCGGTCCGCAGCTGGCCGCCCTGCTGGACGCTCGCCGTTGACCGTCCCTGCCGACGTCGCGACCCCAATCGCGCGTCGGCAGGGAATAATCAACCGCGGCACTCGTCACACGTGTCCGTTTTCGACCCGAAACGCAGGGTCGGGGCTGGTCACGGGCGGCGTGCGCCGGCGGTTCGGTAACGATCGACCTGCGCGCGTTCGATGATCCCAGGACGGGGAGCATGGTGACGCGCGTGTGGCGACGATAGACAGGGTGAGGCAGCACGATGGTTCGGGCGGTCGGGCAGCGGTGTGACGAGACTGCGGAAGCGGTGCGCGTATGACCCGCCCGGCGCGCGTGCGCCCGACCCGGACCCGCCGCCCCCGGGTCACCACCCTGCCGCAGTTGATGGCCACCGCCGTCGAGGCCAACCCGAGCGGCGCGGCCGTCGTGTTCGCCGACGCGACCGCCACGCTGGCCGAGCTGAGCTATGCCGAGCTGGACGAATGGTCCACGCGTTTGGCGCGTCTGCTGATCGATCGGGGGGTTGGTCCGGAGGATCTGGTCGCGGTCGGTGTTCCGCGTTCGGTGGAGTCGGTGGTCGCGGTGTGGGCGGTGGCCAAGACCGGTGCGGGGTTCGTGCCGGTGGATCCGAACTATCCGGCCGATCGGGTCGAGCACATGGTGCGGGACTCCGGCGCGGTCTTCGGGCTGACCGTCGAGGAACTCCGCGGTGACCTACCGGACCAGGTCGAGTGGCTGGCCATCGATACCGCGGACTGCGCCCGGCGACTAGAGGAGTTCCCGGCCGATCCGGTGACCTACACCGATCGGGTGCGTCCGCTGCGTGCGGAGCATCCCGCCTACGTCATCTACACCTCCGGCTCCACGGGCAAGCCGAAGGGCGTGGTCGTCACCCAGGCCGGGTTGGCGGGTTTCTGTGCCGAGCAGCGTGATCGGTATCGGGTGACGAGCGCGTCGCGGACGTTGCATTTCGCGTCGCCGTCGTTCGACGCGTCGGTGCTGGAGTTGCTGCTCGCGCTCGGCGGCGCGGCCACCATGGTCGTCGCTTCTCCCACGGTGTTCGGCGGCGAGGAATTCGCGTCCCTGGTGCGGCGGGAGGCCGTGACCCACGCGTTCGTCACGCCCGCCGCGCTGGCGTCGGTGGATCCGGCGGGGCTGGACGAGTTGCGCGTGGTGGTGGCCGGTGGCGAGGCGTGTCCGCCGGAACTGGTGCGCCGCTGGGTGCTACCGGTGTCGGGTGGGCGCACCCGCGAATTCTTCAACGGGTACGGCCCGACCGAGACCACGATCATGACGAACATCAGCTCGCCGCTGGTGCCCGGGGAGCCGGTGACGATCGGCGCGCCGATCCGGGCCGTCACGGAATACGTGCTGGACGAGCGCTTGGTCCCGGTTCCGAGCGGTGTGGCCGGGGAGCTGTACATCGCCGGTGCGCAACTGGCCCGCGGCTACCACGAACGGCGCGGGCTGACCGCGTCCCGCTTCGTGGCGAACCCGTTCGACGCCCATGGTTCGCGCCTCTATCGCACCGGTGATCTGGTGCGCTGGACGCCGAGTGGTGAGTTGGAGTATCTGGGTCGCAACGATTTCCAGGTGAAGATTCGCGGTTTCCGTATCGAGTTGGGTGAGATCGATGCGGTGCTGGCGGCGCACGAGACGGTGGATTTCGCGGTCACCGTCGGGCACGAATTGGACAGCGGCGCGACCATCCTCGTCTCCTACGTGCACGCCACACCCGGTATGGACGCCGACGCGGCCGAACTGGCAGGCTTCGCCGAGCAGAGCCTGCCCGCGCACATGGTGCCGACGGTCGTCATGGTGCTGGACGAGATCCCCCTGACCCCGGTGGGCAAATTGGACCGCGCGGCGCTGCCCGCGCCGCGGTTGCGGACCAAGGTGTTCCGCGCGCCGGTCGGCCCGCTCGAAGAGCTGGTCGGCGAGGTGTTCGCCGAACTGCTCGGCCCCGGCGCGCCGGTCGGCGCGGACGACGATTTCTTCGAGCTGGGCGGCAACTCGCTGATCGCGACGCAGGCCGCGGCCCGGCTGGGAGCCGCCATCGCGGCGCGAGTGCCCGCCCGGCTGATCTTCGAGAGCCCGACCGTCGCGGCGCTCGCCGCGCGGCTGGAGCCGTTGAAGGGAGCGGGTGACCGGCGCGCGTTGGTGGCGGTGGAGCGTCCGGAGCGAGTGCCGTTGTCGCCCGCGCAGCGGCGGATGTGGTTTTTGAATCAGTTCGATACCGGTTCCGCGGCGAACAATATTCCGTTCGCGGTGCGGTTGTCGGGTGTGTTGGATGTGGCGGCGTTGCAGGCGGCGGTCGCGGATGTGGTCGGGCGTCATGAGACGTTGCGGACGGTGTATCCGGCGGTGGACGGTACGGGTTATCAGGTCGTGCTGCCCGTCGCGCAGGCCGTTCCCGACCTCGCGCCGAAGCCCGTCGCCGAGCACGAGCTGCCGGACTGGCTGCGCGGGTTGGCGTCGACCGGCTTCGATGTCGCGGCGGAAGTGCCGCTGCGCATCGCGCTGGCCGAGATCGGCCCTCGAGACCATGTGGTCGTGGTGGTGGTCCATCACATCGCCGCCGACGGCGCTTCGGTCGCGCCGTTCCTGCGGGACCTGCTCGGCGCGTTCCTGTCCCGGCGCAACGGGGCGCGTCCGTCCTGGGAACCGCTACCGGTGCAGTACGCGGACTACACGCTGTGGCAGCGCGAGATGCTCGGCGAGGAGAACGACCCGGATTCGGTGGCCGCGGCACAGATCGCCTACTGGCGTAGCGCTCTGGCGGGCATCCCGGACCGGATCGACCTACCTTCGGACCGCCCGCGCCCGCCCGTCGCCTCTGGTCGGGGCGCGGAGTACACCTTCGTGGTGGACGCCTCGGTGCACCGAGGACTCGCCGAGCTGGCCCACAGCGCGGGCGCCTCGGAGTTCATGGTGGTGCACAGCGCGCTCGCGGTGCTGCTCGCCCGGCTCACCGGCACCGATGACATCACCATCGGCACGCCGGTGGCGGGCCGCGGCGAGCGGGAACTCGATCCGCTGATCGGCATGTTCGTCAACACGCTGGTGCTGCGCACCCGGATCGATCTCGGCGCGTCGTTCCGTGCCCTGCTCGACCGGACGAGGGAAACGGATCTCGGCGCGTTCTCGCATGCCGAGTTGCCGTTCGAGCGATTGGTCGAGGTGCTGGATCCGGTGCGCTCGCAGGCGCATCATCCGCTGTTCCAGGTGGCGCTGTTCTACCAGAACCTGAACAGGCCCGAGATAGATCTGCCCGGGCTGTCCGCTCGGGTGGTCGAGTTCGACAGCACTGTCGCGAAATTCGATCTGCAACTGACCGTGGTGCCCAACGCGGAAGGGGAAACCGCGGGGTTCACGGCGATGTTCACCTACGCCACCGATCTGTTCGACGAGCGGACGATCGCCGAGTTCGCCTGGCGGCTGGACCGGCTGCTGACCGTCGCCGCCGCGGAGCCGGATCGGCCGATCGGCGCGATCGATCTGCTCGATCCCGTCGAGCGCGAACGCATCCTGCTCGAGTGGAACAGCACCCGGTACCCGGTCCCCACCGAGTTGCTGCTGGACGGCTACCGGCGGGCCGCGGAGGCGTACGCGGACGAAGTGGCCCTGGTGTACGAGGGCGCTGAGCTGACTTATCGTGAGTTCGATGGGCGGGTGAATCGTCTTGCGCGTTTGTTGATTTCGCAGGGTGTGGGTGCGGAGTCGTTGGTGGGGTTGGCGGTTCGGCGGTCGTTGGATCTTGTGGTGGGGATGTATGCGGTGGTGGCGGCGGGTGGGGCGTATGTGCCGTTGGATCCGGATCATCCGGCCGAACGCATCGCGCACATCCTCGAAACGGCGCAGCCGGTCTGCGTGCTCACGACCTCCGCCGACGCGGTCGACGTGCCGGAAGGCACCGCGGTGCTGTTACTGGACGCCTTGGATCCGAACCGGTTCGACGACAGCCCGATTCGCGCGGAAGAACTGCTGCGTCCGGTGTCGCCGCAGCATCCGGCGTACGTGATCTTCACTTCGGGGTCGACCGGCAGGCCCAAGGGCGTGGCGATCTCGCACTTCGCGATCCAGAACCAGATCAGCTGGATGCTCGCGGCGTATCCGCTCGACGCCGACGACGTGTACCTACAGAAGACGGCGACCACGTTCGACGTCTCCCTGTGGGGCTATTTCCTGCCGCTGCGGGTGGGCGCGAAGCTCGTCGTCGCCGCCCACGACGGGCACCGTGATCCGGTGTACGTCGCGGAAACAATTGCGGCGCAGGGCGTGACGGTGACCGACTTCGTACCGTCCATGCTCGCGGTCTTCGCCGCGCACACCGCGGCAGGGTCGTGCCCCACCTTGCGCGACATCTTCGTGATCGGCGAGGCGCTGCCGCCGGAGACCGTCGCCGCGGTGCGTGCGGTGAGCGACGCCGCGGTGCACAACTTGTACGGCCCGACCGAAGCGGCGGTGTCGGTGACCTACTGGCCCGCGACCGCGGCGGACGAGCGTTCCGTGCCGATCGGCGTGCCGCAGTGGAACACTCAGGTCTACGTGCTGGACTCTTGGTTGCAACCGGTGCCGACCGGTGTGCCCGGCGAGCTGTACCTCGCGGGTGATCAGCTGGCCCGCGGTTATGTGCGGCGTCCCGATCTCACCGCCGACCGGTTCGTGGCCAACCCGTTCGGCAACGGCGAGCGGATGTACCGCACCGGCGACCTGGTGGTCTGGCGCGCCCCGACCGAAGTGCTGCCGCATCGGCTGGACTATCTCGGCCGGACCGATTTCCAGGTGAAGTTCCGCGGTCAGCGGATCGAGCTGGGCGAGATCGAGACGGCGCTGCTGGCGCAGCCTTCGGTGAGCCAGGCGGTGGCCGTTGTCGCGCCTTCCTCGTTGGGTGACCAATTGGTCGCCTACGCGGTCCCGGCGCCCGGGCAGTCGATCGAACAGGGTGCATTGCTCGCGGCGATCGGTGAAACGCTTCCCGCGTACATGGTTCCGGCCGCCATTGTCGCGCTGGACGCGTTCCCACTGAACGCCAGCGGCAAGCTCGATCGCAAGGCGCTTCCCGAACCCGCTTTCGTCGCAAGGGAATTCCGTGCGCCCGCGACGGCGGTCGAGGAGATCGTGG
>NZ_BAFR01000026.1 GCF_000308435.1 Nocardia araoensis NBRC 100135
ACCCTTGCAGCCGAGGGACGTTCGCATCTGCTCAGCCTCGGCATCACGCCGGTGCTCGCGGCCCAGCTGGACGACCCGCACTGTCTGGCGGGCATGCACCACTGGCTGGGCAACTGGCAGCTGCGCGCCGACGAAGCCGCCATGGCGGGCAATGTCGCGCTGGGCAGGCACGAACACCGCCTCGCCGCCGCCGCCCTGGCCGAATTCGAACAGCACTGGCGGCACGGCGCCGCGCCGGTCTGGCGCGCGCTCATCGACGCGGAGACCATCGAACTGCTCGGCGGCCCGCTGGCCCACCCGTTCCAGCCGCTGCTGGACCCACGGCTGCGCCAGTTCCAGCTCACCGAGGGCCTGGCCGACGCACGGCACCGCTGGGGCCACACGCCGACCGGCATCTGGGCGCCGGAATGCGGCTACACCCCCGGCATGGAGGCCGGTTACGCCGCCGCGGGTGTGACGCATTTCATGGTCGACGGGCCCGCGTTGCGCGGCGACACCACGCTCGGCCGCCCGGTTCGGGACTCCGACGTGGTGGCGTTCGGGCGCGATCTACAGGTGAGCTACCGGGTGTGGTCACCGAAGTCCGGCTATCCCGGCCACGGCGCCTACCGTGACTTTCATCACTATGACCACGCGACGGGTCTCAAACCCGCGCGGGTCACCGGCAAGACCGTCGCGGGCCCGGACAAGGCTCCCTACGATCCGGAACTGGCCGCGGCGGCCGTCGTCAGGGACGTGGACGACTTCGTGCGGACGGTGCGCGAGCGGTTGATCTCCGAGTCCGAGCGGATCGGCAGGCCCGCGTTGGTGGTCGCCGCGTTCGACACCGAACTGTTCGGCCACTGGTGGCACGAGGGCCCGCAATGGCTGGCGCGGGTGCTGCGCGCGCTGCCGGAGGCAGGCGTCACCGTTGGCACCCTCGCCGACGCCCGAGCGCGCGGCTACCTGGGCGAACCGGTGCCGCTGGCCGATTCCTCCTGGGGTTCGGGCAAGGACTGGCGGGTGTGGGCGGGCGAGCAGGTGCGCGACCTGGTCGAGCTCAACGACGACATCGTGCGGCTGGCCATGGACACCATCGACAAGATGCGCGCCGCGCAGGGCGGCGCATCGGGACTGCGCGATCACGTCGCCGATCAACTACTGCGCGAGGCGATCCTGACCGTCTCCAGCGACTGGGCGTTCATGGTCAGCAAGGACTCCGCCGCGGGATACGCGCGCGACCGTGCGCACCGCCACGCCCACGCGGTACGGGAAATCGCCGCGGCCGTCGGGGCGGGCCAACTCGCGAAAGCACGGCAGTTGGCGGCAGGATGGGGGGAAGCTGACGGACTCTTCCCCGGCGTGGACGCGCGACGACTCACCTCCGCGGGGTCCGTACCCAGCGCCACCGGGGCAGCATCCGCCGCCGCGCCAGGCCCGGACCCCGCCACCGCGGGCCACGGACCGGTTCCGGCGGACCCGGGCTCGGTCGCAGAAGGACTTGCATGAAGATTTTGATGGTGTCGTGGGAGTACCCACCCGTCGTGGTCGGCGGGCTGGGTAGGCACGTGCATCACCTCGCCGTCGAACTCGCCGCGGCCGGCCACGAGGTGGTCGTCCTGTCCCGGCGTCCCTCCGGCACCGACGCCTCCACCCATCCCACGCACTCCTACATCGCCGAAGGCGTGCTGGTGGTCGCGGTCGCCGAGGACCCGCCCGTGTTCGACTTCGGCGAGGACATGCTCGCCTGGACGCTGGCCATGGGACACGCCATGGTGCGCGCGGGCGTCGCGCTCGGGAAGCCGGGCATCGGCGACGGCTGGACGCCCGACGTGGTGCACGCGCACGACTGGCTGGTCGCCCACCCCGGCATCGCCCTGGCCGAGTACTACGACGTGCCGCTGGTGTCGACCATCCACGCCACCGAGGCCGGGCGGCACAGCGGCTGGGTCGCGGGCAAGGTCAACAAGCAGGTGCACTCGGTGGAGTGGTGGCTGGCCAACGAATCCGACGCGCTGATCACCTGTTCGTCGTCCATGCAGGACGAAGTGGAGCGGCTCTACGGTCCGGAGCGGATCCCGATGACGGTGATCCGCAACGGCATCGACGTGGGCGCGTGGACCTTCCGTCCGCGCGCGCCGCGCAGCGGTCCGCCGCGGCTGCTGTACGTGGGCAGGCTCGAGTACGAGAAGGGCGTGCAGGACGCGATCGCCGCGCTGCCGCGCATCCGCCGCGCTCACCCCGGCACCACCCTCACCGTCGCGGGCGTCGGCACCCAGTTCGAGTGGTTGCGCGAACGCGCCCGGGTGCACCGCGTCGCCCGCGCGGTCAACTTCGCCGGTCAGCTCGACCACGCGGAACTGCTCGGCTGGCTGCACGGCGCCGACGCGATCGTGCTGCCCAGCCGGTACGAGCCCTTCGGCATCGTCGCGCTGGAGGCGGCCGCGGCGGGCACCCCACTGATCACCTCCACGGCGGGTGGCCTGGGCGAGGCCGTGATCGATGGCGTCACCGGCGCCTCGTTCGCGCCCGCGGACGTCGACGGCCTGGTCGAGGCGGTCCGCGCCACCCTCGACGATCCCGCCGCCGCCCAGCAGCGCGCCTACGCTGCCAGGGAGCGGCTCACCGCCGATTTCGCCTGGGACGTGGTGGCGGCGGAGACCGCCCAGGTGTACCACTCGGCCAAGCGGCGGGTGCGCAACCCGCTCGGCCGCCCGTCCATCGTCGAACGCCCGCTGCCGGAGCGGGATCCGAAGTAGCCGCTAAGCCGCCAGCTTCTTGACGATGCGCTCGATGGTGAGCCAGGTGCGGGTGGTGATGTCCTTGCCGTACGTCTTCTCGAGCCATGCCATGAAGTCCGGCGTCTTGCCCGGCTGACTGTTGTCGATGACCGCCAGGAAGGCGCGGGCGGACTCGTCGTAGCCGACGACCCGGGTGAGCGGGTCGGGCCGCTCGGGCAGGCTTGCCGGAGGCTCGGCCGTGTTCTTCAGGAACGTGGCGATCAGATACGTGCCGCGGCCATGGGTCAGGCCGTGGAAGGGGTCGGTGTCCAGCAGCGCGCGCAGTTCGTCGTGGCTGCGGATGATGGTGCCGCCGCCGATGCCCAAGTCACGGATCAGCGCCTGCTGGATGCGCTCCTCGAGCGCGGGCACGTCGGTCTCCGGGCTGCGGAACACGATGTTCCCGCTGGTCAGCACCGAACCGACGCCCTCGAAGCCGAGCGATTCGAACACTCCGCGCAACTTCGCGTTGCTCATGTTCGGATTGCTCGGCATGATCCCGCGCAACAGGGCGGCGTAGGCAGTCATAGCGCCGAACCTACCCGCCCGCACCGACGAATTCGCGAGGCCGCCGCGCTAGGCGGTCTGCGTGGCCCCGTTCTTCTTGCGCGCGATGTCCTCCAGCGCGGCAAGGTATTCGGCGCGCTGCTCGGCGCCCGCCTCCCAGGCCGCCTTGCGGTTCTTGACCACCTTGGCCGGTGCGCCGACGGCGATGCTGTAGTCCGGGATCTCGCCCTTGACCACGGCGTGCGCGCCGAGCACGCAACCGCGGCCGACGCGGGTGTCGCGCAGCACGGTCACCTTGGCCGCGATCCACGTATCGGGGCCGATGCGCACCGGGCTCTTCACGATGCCCTGGTCTTTGATCGGCACGTTGATGTCGTCCATCTTGTGGTCGAAGTCGCAGATGTAGCACCAGTCGGCGACCAGGGTCGATTCCCCGATCTCGATATCGAGGTAGGTGTTGACCACGTTGTCCTTGCCGAACACCACCTTGTCGCCGATGCGCAGCGAACCCTCGTGGCAGCGGATCGCGTTGCCGTCGCCGATGTGCACCCAGCGGCCGATCTCCATACGGCTCAGCTCGGGAGTGGCGTGGATCTCGACGCGGCGGCCGAGGAAGACCATGCCGCGCAGCACGATGTGCGGGTTGGCCAGGCGGAACTTGAACAGCCGGTAGTAGCGCACCAGATACCAGGGCGTGTACGCCCGGTTCGCGAGCACCCAGCGCAGCGACGCCAACGTCAGAAAACGCGCCTGCTGCGGATCCCGGCGGCGCGATCCCCGCCAGCGCGAGCGCAACGGTGCGCCCCACATGCTCGTCACGAACGGTTCTCCTGTCGTGGTCCTACCGGCCGTCGCCCGCCTCGGCGGCGACGGATAGAGCCTATCGCCCACGACGAGCATCGCGACGAGCACCCGCTACCACAACGCCGGGACTCGTTCACCCGCGCAAAGGCCTCCCGTACAGTGACTCCTGCGCCGGAGGAGGCGCGGGGGTGCGAGCCAACGACGACAGGAGTGCGGCAGGTGCGAAGCGGCGGCGTACTGGCTACTTCCATGCGGCGACCGTCCCGGAAACGCGCCGCGGTCGTGCTGGCCGCGGTCGGCGTGCTGACGCTGGCCGGTTGCGGCACCGATTACGACGACATCACCGTCGGCACCGGCAAGGGCTGGACCGCCGCCTACCACGACGGCCGCAACAGCGGCACCACTGCGGTCACCGGATCGCGGAAGCTCGGGCTGAGCTGGCAGCGGCCGGTCGGCGGACCGATCGCCCAGCCGATCACGCTAGGGCCCGACAGTCAGCTGTTCGTCACCACGCGCCTGCCGAACTGCTCGATCTTCTCCTTTCAGATGGCCACCGGTCGCAAGCGGTTCTGCAACGCTCTGGGCCCGAGCGCAATCTCCGCGCCGTCCACGGTCGACTGGATGACCAACGTCTACGTCGGCGACGACAGCAGGGTGATCTCCTTCAACTACCTGGGGCAGCCGAGGTGGGCGACGGCAGTGGCCGGAACGCCGGTTTCGGTGCAGTTCACCGGTGACGGCAAACTGCTGACGGTGAGCCAGTCCGGTCAGGTCGACGTGCTGTCCAGGCAGACCGGCGAGCGGGCGGTTGCGACCGTGCAGTTGCTCGGCGAACCGGACTTCCTCACCCACCCCGGCCTCGGCTGGCCGGACGCGAGCCAGGGACTGGACGACTGCGCCGCCGGAGGCCCGCAGTGCCCGGTCGCGAACATCTCCCCCATCGACGCCGCCAGCGGCCGTTTCTACGTGACGTTGTGGCAACCGGGGAAGCCCGCCGCGTCACTGGTCGCGCTGCGCTACACCGGCGCCAAGGTCGCGCGGGAGTGGAGCGCCGAACTGCTGCTGGGCGGCAGCGCGACCAGCCCGGCCCTGTCCGCCGACGGCGGCACCGTCTACGTCGGCGACAACAACAACCGCCTGATCGCCCTCGACACCGCCGACGGGCGGACCAAGTGGGTCCACCGGCTGGATTGGACACCGCGCGGCGGCATCTCGGTGTCCGACGACGGCCTGGTCATCCCGTCGGGCGAGGAAGGCTACCTGCTCGCGCTCCGGGACAACGGCGACACGGCCCAAATCGCCTGGGAACGTAAAGATCTGGCATTGCGCGGCCCTGCCGCGCAGACGGCGGGCGACACCGGCTACGTCACCGCGGCGATCGGCGACGGCCTGAACCTCGTCACCTTCGACACGCTGACCGGAGCCACCATCGATTCCGACGTCCTGCCGGGCGCGAAGGGCACGACCACCGGCACCTCGGTCGGCGCGAAGGGTGAGGTCGTGGTCGCCACCCGCATCGGCGAGATCTTCGCCTTCAAGCCGGAGTAGAGCAGGCGTTCGCGCCGGAACCCGGGTGACTTGCCGGGTGCACCGTGACCGACGCGACCATCGTGGGGCTGCGGGAACCAACCATGCGCGAGCTACCGGGTATCGGGCGGGCGGTCCTCGCCGAAGCGAAGGCCGACTATCCGCGGGCATGGGTTCTCACCGACCGTTTCGTCGTCGGCGGCAACCTGCCCGCGCCGCCGTCGGACCAGCGGTGGGCTGAAGCCGCACGGCTCGTCATCGCCGCGCCTCCGGCTCAGGGCACAGTTCTCCCGATGGTCACGGGGTCGCACAGAGGAAGACCGTCGCGGCACGTCCTATGCGAGTGACGACCAGCGTGTGTGGTCGGCTGCCACGGGGTTTGAGGCGCGAACGGAGGGCATCGGGGTCGATATCGACACCCCGGGTGAGGATTTCGAGGGGACCGCAGTCGCGGCGGCGCAGTTCGGCGCGGAGGGGCTTCTCGCGGAAGTCCATGCGGTCGAGGACGCGGAAGCCGCGTACTCCCTCGGGCACGGTGTCGCCGGTGAGATAGGCGATGCGGGGATCGAGTTGCCACAAGCCGTGTTTCGCCGCGTAGTGGCGGACGAGGCCGGCGCGCACGACCGCGCCGTCCGGGTCGACGATCCACCGCCCCGGTGCGCGCTCGTCGATATCGTCGGGTTCGGCATCGGTGATGGTCCAGGCCGCGGCCTTGGACGAGAGCACCGTGGCGCGACGGGTGACACCGGACTCGGCGAGCCCCGGCGACCACAGGCACGCCTCGCGCACCGAGCCGTCGAGCGACACCACTTCCACCTCGCCGGGCCACTCGAGCCGGTCGAAATCCAAACCGGGAGCGCATTTCACGGCGAGATCGCGCCCACGATAGGTATCGAGCAGGTCCGGCAGCGGCGGTTGCAGTTCGGCCGGGTCGTGGGTGCGGCGGCCGTCGGCGCGCCGGGCCGGATCAGCGATCACGACGGTGTCGACGCTGCACGGCCTCAGCGCATCCGCCTTGGCCAGCAGGACATTTCGATGGCCGGACAGATTGCGGGCCGCCATCGCCAGCCGTACGTCGTCCAGATCGCTGCCCAGCACGGCGGGGCAGTGCGGCGCCAGGGCCGTCAGCTCAGCTCCGATCGAGCAGGTCACGTCGTGCACCGCCCGCCCGGCCAGTCGCGCGGCCCGGTGCCGGGCGACCGCGCTCGGAGTCGCCTGCTGTAGGGCGTCGTCGGTGAACAGCCACTCCCCGGCGTCGGCGAGTTTGGCCGTGGCGCGGCGACGCAACCGGACCGTCTCGACCAGAGCCGCCGCACGGTCACCGTGGGCACGGCGCACCTGCTCGAGATCTTTCAGGAGGGACGCGGAGGTCAGCGCTAGCTCGCCCACCTCGGCCAACGCGGCCCGCCCGGTGGCGCCGTCCAAATACCCGACATCATCGCGGGTAAAGCGATAGGCCACTATCGGTTCCGCTTCGGCGGGTGCATCGAGTCGACCCGTGTGATTCCGGCGGTCGCGATCGTGTCGGTGGCGATCCGCAGAACCCCGGTCCGGTCACGGCGTACCCACCGCCACATGAGCTCGTCCGCACCCACCGCGGCGGCACCGACCGTGCTGCCGCGGTGGGCGATGCGGTCGCGACGAATATCGCGCGCCACTACTTCCCGGCGGAGCTGGGCTTCACGCCGGTGATCATGGCGTTGTAGAAGAACTGGCGCGGAACCACCCGGCGCATGACGTTCTCGTCCACCCAGCTCAGCCCGAGCCAGGCGCGGTACATCGCCATCCGGTAGCGCCAGGTGAGCTTCTCGGCGGGCACGGCCGCTTCGAACGTGCGCACCGGCCAGCCCCACAGCGCCGCGGCGAACTCCTCCGTCTTGGCCGACACCTCGACCGCACCCGCCGAGCGGGCCATCGCCTCGAGAGCGCGCGGATCGAAGGTGTGCAGGTCGACGACCGCCTCGAGGGCCGCAGCGCGCGAGGACTCGTCCAGTTCCTCCTGCGGACGCCGCCAGTCGCTGAGGATCGGCAGCTTGGTGACCGTGGTGGTGGCCTTCCACGTGATGCGGCCCAGCCAGCGGGCGTAGAAGTTGCCGACCGTGGTCGGCTCACCGGCGAACACGAAACGGCCGCCCGGCTTCAGCACACGCAGGCACTCCTTGAGCGCCAGTTCGACGTCGGGGATGTGGTGCAGCACGGCATGGCCGACCACCAGATCGAAGGTGTCGTCGTCGTAGGGGATGGTCTCCGCGTCGGCGACCCGGCCGTCCACGTCCAGTCCGAGGTTCTGCGCGTTGCGCAGCGCGACCTTGACCATGCCCGGCGACAGGTCGGTGACCGAGCCCGATTTCGCCACGCCCGCCTGCATCAGGTTCAGCAGGAAGAAGCCGGTACCGCAACCCAGTTCCAGCGCCTTGCCGTAGGGCAGCGGCGCGGGGCCGACGGCCAAGTCGAACCGGCCGCGCGCGTATTCGATACAGCGCTCGTCATAGGAGATGGACCATTTGTCGTCATAGGTCTCGGCTTCCCAGTCGTGGTAGAGCACCTGGGCCAGCTTCGTATCCTTGAGCGCTGCTTCGACCTCTGCCTCGGTGGCGTGCGGGTTCGGCGCGGGGTCGTCGGGACGTACCGTCATGGTCGGCAAGCCTACCCAAATCCGCAGTTGACGCCTGCTATCGGCCCACGAATTCGGCCGACCCTGGACCGTTGGCCAGATAAGAACCTGTTCCTATCAGGCGATCTTCCGTCGTGAACAGGGCAGACCACTCGCCGCGGGCCCGATCGAGGCCGTGCGGACCGGCTTCGAAGACCGCTTTGGCGGCGGCCAGCGCACGGGCGGGACCGTCGGCGAACTGGCGCGCCCACCGCATCGCGGCGGTGTACACGTCGTCCGGCGCGACGACTTCGTCGACCAGACCCAGCGTCTCGGCCTCGTCCGGTTCGACGAAGCGACCGGTGTAGACGAGGTCCTTGGCCGCGCCCGGCCCGATCAGCAGGGCCAGGCGCCGGATGCCCGCCAGCGGGATCAGGCCCGTCTTGATCTGCGGCAGGCCCAGTTTGACGTTGTCACCGATGACGCGGCGGTCCGCTCCGAGTGCCAGCTCCAGGCCGCCGCCGAGGCAGTAACCGCTGATCGCCGCGACGGTGGGCTGCGGGATCCGGGCCAGGCAGCCGAGGGCGTGCTGCAGGTCGGCTGCCATGGCGGCGGCCTGGGCGCTGCCGAGCCCGAACAGTTCGGCCACGTCGTCACCCGCGCAGAACACTCGCTCGTCGCCGTACACGACGACCGCGGCGACCCCCGGATCCGCGGCGACGGCGTCGGCCGCCTCGGCCAGCTCGCGCACCAGCTGCAGGTTCAGCAGGTTCATCGGCGGGCGGGCGATCCGGAGGACGGCCACGCGCCGCGCGGCGGAACCTTCGGTCAGCTCCAGGGTCACGAATTCGGCCATGGGACGCACGCTACCGGGTGCCCGCCGTCACCAGCGGTGAGCCCCGAGGACGGCAACGCCGGGTCACCGGGCGCGGGTCGCGCTCGGCACGACGAGCGAGCACGAGCGGCGGCAATCGACCAGGCGTCCCGGTGGGCGGCTACGGGTGGTCGGCGTCTTTCGAGGAGCGGCGTGGCGCGAGGTCGATCCGGACGTTGTCGGAAGTGGTGATGACGAAGACACGGTCACCGCGTTCCTTGTCCCAGTCGGCGGGGATCAGGAAGTAGCGGTCGGCGGCGCGGGCCAAGAGCAGGAGTCCGCTGTACTGGTAGCGGTATTTCGTGTCGGGCCCGGTGATCGCGTCGATGCGCGACTTCCCGCCCGCGATGGCGAGTCGGTCGACACTGAACACCACCACCGCTGGTTCATGCCCGAGACCATGGTGTTCTTCCGCGCTCGCGCTCCGACTGCCCTCGACACTGGCGTAGTACCCGATCGCCCAGAATCCGGCGAGGAAAGCGAGGCCCAGTAGCGTGACCAGAAGCGGGACGGGCCGCCCGACGGGTGGGCGAGCGGGTGGTCGGTGCAGCAACCGGTGGTAGGTCGCGGACAGTTCCAGGGCGTACCAGATCAACGCGACGCCGACGATGAGCGCCAGCGGTAGACCGAGACTCATCCACGTGGGCAGCTGTTTACGCAGCACGATCCCGACCGCGGCCCCGGTGCACAGCACCACCCCGGCGACGGTGACTGTCCGGATCCACCACCGCAGCGCCCGTCGCGGCCGCCGCGTGCGAATCACCACGACGAGCGGCGCCTGTCGCAGCGCGAACACCGCCGCGGCGATCAACAAGGCCAACAGGACGGGGAAGAACGCACCGTCGAGGCTCTTGATGAGATAGTCCGAGACGCTGAAGTCCAGCAGTCGAGCGTCTATTCCGAAGTGCCCGTACCAGGCGCGGGTGTACACCGATCCGACGTAGTAGAGCACCGCCACGGTCAGAGCCGCTTCCGACGTCGCCACCGCGACCGCGACCGCCCGTCGAGGCGGCGACGTCTCAGCGGTGCGCGCGCTGCTCATCGCGACGATGTCGTAGCAGGAGGAGTGGTGATGGGGGAAGTCGGAGGAGTAGTGAGTCGAGCGCCCTCGTCGGGGGTGGTCACCCTGATTTCCGCTGTCGTCGGCAAACTTTCGGTCAAGGGAACGGCCGTCGCCGGTACCTGGGCCGAGGGCGGGTTCGTCGGTGCGGCAGGGGGGTGGGTCACCTCGGGCCGGATCACCGTCACCGTCGGTTGGTCCGCCGACGACGGAACGGGTTCGGCGATCGGCGTCGGTGACACCGATGATGTCGTCGGCGGTGTGGTGGTTGTCGCACTGGGTGCGTGCTCAGGTGCGCCGCAGGCGAGCAGGCACAAACACATCGAGATCAACAGCGGTACCGAACGCATCAGCCCCCCTCGGACCTGGAGAACGAAGCGATTGTCCCACAGAGGGATTGCGCCGGGGCGATTTCGGAAGCCGCTGGGCGATGCACCACCCGGGCCGCGTGGCCGCGATCCCAGATGCCATCCGACCTCGGCTCCGGCGCGGAACCTGGGGCTGAAGCATTCGGCCGACCTCGAGAGGGTGACCCCTACCGCGACGACCTCGCGTCCACCCCGGAAGCTCCGCGCTTCCAGGACGGGCGCAGGCGAGCCGGCCCAGATCACCGGTGCCGTTCACGGGCGTACGGACCCCTTGAGTCGCCCGGCGTCGGGCAGGTCGGCGAAGTAGCGGTGGTTGTCGGGGAAGGACAGCAGTTGTTTGCCGTCCCGATCGGCCAGCACCGGCATGATCGGATCGATCCGGCGCTGCGCGGCCGAGATCTCGGCGGTGGAACGGAATTCGCCGAGCGCCACCAGCTGCGCCCAGGTCGGCGGGAGCAGCACGTCGACGCCGGAGCGCCAGCGTGCCAGCGCCTCGGCCGGGGTGCTCCATCGCACCTCCGCCGCCTCGGAGGTGGCGCCGTCGGCGCGCTGGCCCTCCGGCAGGACCGCGACGAAGAAGCGGGTGTCGTAGCGGCGCGGCTCGATGACCGGGGTGATCCAGTTCGCCCACGGCCGCAACAGGTCGGCGCGCAGCACCAGCTTCTCCTCGGCGAGGAACGACGCCAGCGTCGTTTCCCTGCGCTCCAGCCTGCCGCGCGCGTCCCGGTAGCCGGTGGTGTCGGAGACGACGCTATCGGCGGTCGGCCCGGCCAGCAGCACGCCGCACTCCTCGAACGTCTCGCGAACGGCCGCGCAGACCAGCGCCTTGGCCCTGGTCTCGCTGGTCGCGAATTGCTCGGCCCACCACGCGGGTTCGGGACCGGCCCAGGCGATATCGGCCGTTCCGTCGGACGGGTCGACGCCGCCGCCGGGGAACACGGTCATACCGGCGGCGAACGCCATGGCGCCGACCCTGCGCTGCAGGAAGATCTCGGGTCCGTCGGCCCCGTCGCGCACCAGCATCACCGTGGACGCGTCCTTCAGCGGCGGTGCCGATTGCTGAGAGTCTGCCTGCGCTTCTATCTCACTCACACTTGCACCTTAACGGGCGCAGTCGGACGCAGTCCGTCCCCAGGCCCGCGCACGGCCGCAGCGAAGGCGGAGGTACGCATAACTAACACTGTCGGACGCAGTCCGTCCCCAGGCCCGCGCACGGCCGCAGCGAAGGCGGAGGTACGCCTTGGAGGGTGACCGCACGCCTCCGAGTCAGCGGGTGCGGTGTTTGCCCGCCCGCCGCGAGCGCCGCGCGAAGTAGCGGCCGTCGACTCGATCCAGCGCGATCGACTGGCGGAAGGCGTCGCTGAGGTTCTCGGCGGTGAGCACGTCGGACAGCAGGCCCTGCGCGACCACTTCGCCCTCGTTGAGCAGCAGACCGTGGGTGAACCCGGGCGGAATCTCCTCCACGTGATGGGTGACCAGCACGATCGCGGGCGCGTCCGGGTCGGCGGCGAGATCGCCGAGCCGTTCCACCAGCTCCTCGCGGCCGCCCAGATCCAAGCCAGCGGCAGGCTCGTCGAGCAGCAACAGCTCGGGATCGGTCATCAGCGCGCGGGCGATGAGCACCCGTTTGCGTTCGCCCTCCGACAGCGTTCCGTAGGCGCGGTCGGAGAGATGTTCGGCTCCGAGGCTTTCCAGCATGTCGATGGCGCGATCGGTGTCCACGTCGTCGTAGCGCTCCCGCCAGCGGCCGAGCACCGCGTAGCCCGCGGAAACCACCAGATCGCTGACCTTCTCGTCGGTCGGTACCCGGCTGGCCACCGCGGCCGACGACAGGCCGATGCGCGGGCGCAACTCGCTGATGTCCACCTTCCCGATCCGCTCCCCCAGCAAATGGGCGATGCCCGCCGTGGGATGCAGCTCGGCGGCGGCCATGCGCAGCAGCGAGGTCTTGCCCGCGCCGTTGGGGCCGAGGACCACCCAGCGTTCGTCGAGCTCGACCTGCCAGGTGACCGGGCCGACGAGGGTATGGCCGGAACGACGGACGGTCACGTCGGTGAAATCGATGAGCAGATCGGGATCCGGTTGCGACACGCGCTCCATCTTGGCGTACCGGAGGGGCAGCCCGCCAACGTGGAGGGGGTTTCCCGCCGCGACCGAGACTCACGGCGCGGCGCGACCGGAGCTCAAAGCGATGGTGCGGCGCTCGACGGTAACTGTGGCGGGAGCGTAGTTCCGCAGCGCGGCGAACAGTTCCTGCCATCCGGGACAGTGGCCGAGCCCGATCAAGCCGCGTGCGGCGTAGGGCTTCGGCACACCGGGCCGATCCGGTCGAGGCGTCTCGGGACGCACCCTGATCACGATTGTCGGATCGCTCGATCTCGCGCGCAGCTCGGCCGGCATGATCCGGTCGATCTGAGTCCAAGCGAACTCGTGCCGCGCGCCGAAGCCTTCGACCGCCAGTCCGCTACGGCTGAGCACCAGTCGCTGCCACGACGCCGCCCATCGGGCATCCCAGAACGCCAACGCTACGGGTGCGAGCGTCCCGACCACCGCGCCGAGACAACCCAACCCGAACGCCCAGCCCACCAGAAGGTCGAACCAGCTGGGACTGACATTGCGGTACGGATCGGTGAAGGCGACGAAAGACAGCACCGCGGCGATCCCCGCGCCGGCGATATTGACCATGAACCTCGGCTGCCACGGCGGAGTGTCCGCGATGTCGAACACACGATCCGGCCACGACACCGGTTCGACGAGCCCGCCGCCGCGCGAGCCCGGCTCCGCGACCAAGGGATTGCCGTGGGCCACGGACGTTCCCGGTGACCGATTCGGTGCGTCCCTCCCTGGTGGCGCCTCCTTGCTCGATGCCGCGGGGGACGTGTGTCCGGTCGCCGCCGTTGATCGCCCGCCGGGTGCGGTCGGGGATTTCGTCGTCGGCTGCTTCGGCTTCGGCATGGGCTTCGGCTTCGGCGAGCGGGCGCCACCGCGGTTGGGCGGGGCCACCCGCGGAATCCTGCCCGATGTGCTCGTCGCTTTCGGCGGCCTCCTGACCAGCATCACCTCGCTGGCCGTGTTGACCGAACGGCATTGCGGGCGTGGTAGTCCGAGCCCGGCGAGTTCATCGACGGTGTAGCGGTAGATACCCTCCATGGTGAGGGGATTGCGGCTGGCCAGCGCTCGCAGCAGAGCACCGGTGAACGCGGTATTGCGCGCGCCCCGAGGGGCATTCGACGGCGCCGTGGCGGTGGTCGAGGTCAGGGTGAAGGCGCCCGTGACGGCGAGCTGCCCAGCGGTCAGCGTGCCCGCGCTGCCCATCGCTTCGACGGCCAGTCCCGAGAAGCAGCAGTCGAGGATGAGTATCCGCGCCCGTGCCTTCGCGCGCGCGAACTCCCGTCTGATCAGATCCAACGGGACGGCGGTCCACGCGATCCGGTCCGGATCGGTGTCGCGCAACGTCAGGCACAATCGCCCGTCGTCATCCACCAAACCGTGCCCGGAGTAGTACACCAGCAGCAGATCCTCGGCGTCCGCGCCCGCCGTGCCGAGCGCGGCGCCGACTTCAGCCGGGGAGTCGGCCTCGGCGAGCACGCGACAACCGTCGACGGACACGCATCCACGGCCCGTGTCGGTGAGGGCGGCGCGCAGATCGGTCAGATTGGAGCGAACGGCGAGAAGGTCGGGAAGTTCCGCCGAGCGGTACTTGCTGACACCGATCAGTACGGCGCGCGTTTTGGCGGGGTCCGGAAACCACGGCTCGACCACTGCGCACTCACCGAGGGTCGGCGGCGTCCGGTTCGAGCAGACTGTCGACCTGGCGGATCAATGCCTCCGGGTCCTTGATCCGCCGGGCGTCGACCGTGACCTCGCGCTGGTTGCCGCCGGTCACGGTGATCTTCAGATCCGCCCTGGACTGGATCAGGTAGTTGGACAACGACCGGATCAGCACGGTCCCCGCGCCACCGCCGCTGAGCGTGACGGCGATCACGTCGAGCACGCCCCCCATCTGGCCGTCCTGGATGGGGCGGTTGCGTAGCGCCACTCTCCCACGCAACTCGTCCTCGCGATGCAGCCAGTCGTGCAGGACCCGCAGGCGCCGCTCGACGTCGTCTCCCGCAATGGACAATTGCAGTTCCGCATCGCGCATGCCGACATCGTCCCACAGCGCGGCGCGGATCGAACGTCTTGCCGTGCCCCTTCTTTTGGGGGAACGCATTGTGGCAGTTGCGCTTACCGGGTTGCGCGTGTGCCGAGACGCGTTCACCAGGATGCGGCGGGCACCGCGATCACCGTCATGGAGCCCGGCGCCACTTCGGTGAACCCCGCGTCGCGCACGGCGATCGCCGCGCCCTCGGCCACCTGTTCGGCCAGCGATGCCCAGCGCCGCGCGTCGGCCTCGCGCACCGCGCAGCGGAAGCCGATTTCCGCCCAGCGCAGCGCGTGTTCCACCGGCAGCGCACCGGCCAGCAGCATGCTCGCGTGACCCACCTGCGCGGCGGACTTGCCCAACGTCATTCCGAGCCCGGAGTTCACCCACAGCACCGGCAGTCCGGGATCGGGCGGGCCGGGATCGTCGTGCTCGAGGTCGGTGCCACCGATCTGCAGACGCTTGATCCGCGGATCGACCCCGCCCACCGGCCCCGGAACCAGCGCCCGCGCCTGCGCGCCGTCGATCTCCACGGTGACGCCCGCGACGTCGCACGTCGCCTGCCACTGAGCGCCGCGAGCGCGCCGAGCCACCTTGCGGATCCGAGAGCGCTTCCACGCCAGATAGCGCCCCTCCCACTCGCCGCCCGGCCCGACCCGCTCGTCCAGGCACAGTGCCACCGCCGCCGACGCGGCGGCGGCCAGCAGCGCACTGCGCGGCGGCGGATCGATCTTGGGCAAGTGCAGGACCATCTGCATCGCCTGCACCATGGCCGGGTCGTCCGGATCTCCGCCGCCGCCGTAGCCTCCGGCCAGTTCCGCGTGCCGGGCCCGGAACCCTTCGATATCCGATAGCGCGCCGCTGGTCTCGTCGTCCTCGCGGACTTCGGCGCCGCATTCCGGAATGCTCGTCATCGCTCCACCTCGATCATCGACGAAAACGTTTGGGCCGGTTGCGAACCCCGTTCCCACGGACGCGTGTACTCCCTGGTCGGAAGCGGCGAATCACACGCCACGCCGACAAATCTCCACAGCGACATCCCACCGCCGACCCGGCGGGCAGCTCGAGCAAGGACTTGCGCACCAGTCCTCCGATCGCCACATGATCAACAGCAGCGAGCCTACCGATGCGCGCGGCGCGAACCATGCGCGCCGGTGTGCGCAGCGCGGAGTCGAGCGCCGCCCAGCTGCCGGACGCCGCTGTGACCTGTTCAGCCCAGCGGTACCCGGCGCAGCAGGCCGTCCCTGGCGTCGGCGGCTTCGACCTCGTGCCGGGTGACGCCCAGGATGAACAGCACGGCGTCCAGATACGGATGCGAGAGCGCGGCGTCGGCGACCTCGCGCAGCGCCGGTTTGGCGTTGAAGGCGACGCCGAGCCCGGCGGCGTTGAGCATGTCGATGTCGTTGGCGCCGTCACCCACCGCGACGGTCTGCTCCATCGGCACCCCGGCGTCGGCGGCGAACTTGCGCAGGGCGGTCGCCTTCGCCGCGCGGTCGACGATCTCGCCGACGACGCGGCCGGTCAGCTTGCCGTCCACGACTTCCAGGGTGTTCGCCTGCACGAAGTCCAGTTCCAGCTCGTGTGCCAGCGGTTCGATCACCTGCCGGAAACCGCCCGACACCACGCCGCAGCGGAAACCGATCCGGCGCAGCGTGCGGATGGTGGTGCGGGCGCCGGGGGTCAGCTCGATCCGGTCGGCGACCTCCTCGATCACCGACTCGTCCAGCCCGGCCAGCGTCGCGACCCGCTGCCGCAGCGATTCGGCGAAATCGATCTCGCCGCGCATGGCGGCCTCGGTCACCTTGCGGACCTCGTCCTCCACGCCCGCGTGGGCGGCGAGCATCTCGATGACCTCGCCCTGGATCAGCGTGGAGTCGACGTCGAACACGATCAGCCGCTTGCCCCGGCGGGCCAGCCCGGCGCGTTCCACGGCGACGTCCACCTGCTCGGCCACCGCGACCTCGGCCAGCGCCGTGCGCAGCCGGGAATCGGTGTCCGGGCCCGAATCGGTCGCGGTGACCATCAGCTCCATGCCGGTCACCGGGTAGTCGGCGATACCGCGGATGGTGTCGATGTTGGCTCCCAGCGCGGCCAGTTGCCGCGACACCGCGCTGAACGCGCGCGCGGTGACCGGGCTGCCGAGGATGACCACCGCGTGGGTGGACATCGGCTGCCTGCCGATGGCCGCGTCCACCTCCACGTCGACGTTCATGCCGACGGTGTTCATGGCCTCTTCGAGCTCGTCCTGCAACGCCTCGGCGTCGGTCGGGCAGGTGACCAGAACGCCGAGGGTCAGCCTGCCGCGGATCACGACCTGCTCCACGTCCAGCAGGCTCACCCGGTGCCGGGACATGGCCGCGAGCAGCACGGACGTCACACCGGGGCGGTCCGGTCCGGTGACGGTGACGAGGACGGTGGTGTCGGCCAACTGATGCGCTCCATGTTCGATGTTCGCCGTCGCTGTGCTGGACGTCGTTGTCGCAACGCACGGTGCGTACTGATCTCCACAAACGAGTGTGCACCCGCTGGTGACCAGCGGGTGCACACTCGTCGCGATGAATCCTACGGCGCGGCCGGACGTCGTCGGTTCGGCCCCGCCGAGCAAGCGTCCTACTGCGCGAGGACGTTCGGCTCGTGCAGGTCGGTGGCGTGTTTGCCCGCGCCCCAGCCGACGTGCGCCTCGGCGCGCATGCGCTCGACCATGTGCGGGTAGTGCAGCTCGAACGCGGGACGCTCGGAGCGGATGCGCGGCAGCTCGTAGAAGTTGTGCCGCGGCGGCGGGCAGGTGGTGGCCCACTCCAGCGAGTTGCCGTAGCCCCACGGGTCGTCCACGGTGACCACTTCGCCGTAGCGGTAGCTCTTGAAGACGTTCCACAGGAACGGCAGCATCGACGCGCCGAGCACGAAGGCGCCGATCGTGGAGATCGTGTTCAGCGTGGTGAAGCCGTCGCTGGGCAGGTAGTCGGCGTAGCGGCGCGGCATGCCCTCCGCGCCCAGCCAGTGCTGGACCAGGAAGGTGGTGTGGAAGCCGAGGAACGTCGTCCAGAAGTGCCACTTGGCCAGGCGCTCGTCGAGCATCCGCCCGGTCATCTTCGGGAACCAGAAGTAGATGCCCGCGTAGGTGGCGAACACAATGGTGCCGAAGAGCACGTAGTGGAAGTGCGCCACGACGAAGTACGAGTCGGTGACGTGGAAGTCCAGCGGCGGGCTGGCCAGGATGACGCCGGACAGACCACCGAAGAGGAAGGTGACGATGAAGCCGATGGAGAACAGCATCGGCGATTCGAAGGTCAGCTGACCCCGCCACATGGTGCCGATCCAGTTGAAGAACTTCACACCGGTCGGGACCGCGATGAGGAAGGTCATGAACGAGAAGTACGGCAGCAGCACGGCGCCGGTGGCGTACATGTGGTGCGCCCACACCGCGATCGACAGCGCGGCGATACCCAGGGTGGCGTAGACCAGCGTGGTGTAACCGAAGATCGGCTTACGCGAGAAGACCGGGAAGATCTCCGAGACGATGCCGAAGAACGGCAGCGCGATGATGTACACCTCGGGGTGGCCGAAGAACCAGAACAGGTGCTGGTAGAGCAGGATGCCGCCGGTCGCCGGGTCGTAGATGTGGCCACCCAGGTGGCGGTCGTAGGCGAGACCGAAGAGCGCGGCGGTCAGCAGCGGGAAGGCCAGCAGCACCAGGACGCTGGTCACGGCGATGTTCCAGGTGAAGATCGGCATCCGGAACATGGTCATACCGGGAGCACGCAGGCAGACCACGGTGGTCAGCATGTTCACGCCGCCGAGGATGGTGCCGAGACCGGACACCGCCAGGCCGAGGATCCACAGGTCGGTGCCGACGCCGGGCGAGTGCAGGATGTCGGTGAGCGGCACGTACGCCGTCCAGCCGAAGTCCGCCGCGCCGCCCGGGGTGATGAAGCCCGCGGTCGCCATGCTGGCGCCGAACGCGTACAGCCAGTAGCTGAAGGCGTTCAGGCGCGGGAACGCGACGTCTGGAGCGCCGATCTGCAGCGGGAGGATGATGTTGGCGAAGCCGAACACGATCGCGGTCGCGTAGAACAGCAGCATGATCGTGCCGTGCATGGTGAACAGCTGGTTGAACTGCTCGGTCGAGAGGAACTGCAGGCCCGGCCTGGCCAGCTCACCACGCATCAGCAGGGCCATCAGGCCACCGATGAGGAAGAAGCCCATCGACGTGGTCAGGTACATGACACCCAGGACCTTCGGGTCCGTGGTGGTGACCATCTTGTAGATGAACGAGCCCTTCGGCCCGGTCCGAGCCGGATAAGGCCGAGTCGCTTCCAACTGAGGGACTGGCTGGGGCTCTACGGCAGTCACTGATCCTCCTGAAAGGTGCCTTTAGGTCGCTCCGCAGGCTCCGCTGATCGCATCCATTCCGATGTCGGAACAGACGACAGTTCGCTTGCGCTCTCCGAATCGTAAACCCGTGGGGATGGAGCGAGCCGAACGGGTCCTACTCTCTGTCGTATTTGATGGCTGTGCTGATTTCCAGCGCCTGCGGGGCTGGGTGTTCGCGGCCCCCTCTCGGCTCGCGTCCGAGCGGCCGCCGCTTGCTCCTTCGTCGCGGACACCGCGGCCGCTCGGACGCGAGCCGGGCCGCGAACGGAACAGGCTCGGTCTCGCTTCGCTCGAAAGACGTGGTCGAGGTGCGCTGGGCGAGTAGTCGGCAATCGATGGGCCGGATGTTTGCGGTGCCGGTGCCGCTGGCTCGAAACTGCTCCTTCCGGGACCGATGAGTTCGGTGGGTGTCCGGCGTCTGTAGAGGTGACACGAGTTCCCTTCAGGCCAGGAGACCAGTGATGACCGAAACGAACCGGACGAAGATCGGCGATCCCTGTTGGGTCGATTTGTACAGCTCCGACCTGGATCGGAGCATCGCCTTCTACCGTGAGCTGTTCGACTGGTCCGCCGAGAGTGCGGGCGAGGAGTTCGGCGGGTACGTCACGTTCCGCAAGGACGGACGTGCGGTGGCGGGCGCGATGGCCAGGATGCCCGGTGACACCGACAGCCCCGAACAGTGGACGGTGTATCTGGCCAGTTCCGACGCACAGGCCACCGCCGACGCGGCGACCGCGGCGGGGGCGTCGCTGGTGGTGCCGCCGATGGCGGTCGGCGAGCTGGGCACGATGGCCGTGCTCGGGGACGTCGGGGGTGCGGGCGTCGGCATCTGGCAGGCGGGGACGTTCCCCGGCTTCGAGACCATGGGTTTCGTCTCCGGCGGTGAATGGCGCGAGCACGCGGGCGCGCCGTCCTGGTTCGAGCTGCACACCCGCGACTACGAGGCCTCGTTGACCTTCTACCGGGACGTGTTCGGCTGGTCGGACGTCTTCACCATCTCCGACGCCCCGGAGTTCCGCTACTCGACCATTCACGCCGAGAGCCCGATGCTTGGCGGCGTCATGGATGCCTCGGCGTTCCTGCCCGAGGGCGCACCCGCGGGCTGGATCGTCTACTTCGGCGCCGACGACGTGGACAAGTCCGTCGACCGGCTCACCGAACTGGGCGGCACGGTGCTCTCGCCGCCGCAGGACACCCCCTACGGCCGGATGGCCGCGGTCACCGACGCCACCGGCGCCCGTTTCAGCATCGGCGGCAATCGAGCCTGAACCCGGCGGCCCGCACGGAGATCCGACGCGCACCCCGTGCGGGCCTGGAGGGAGCGATGTCCGCGGTGCACCGCCTCCACCTCACCCATGGCTCGACGGGCGCCGACATGTACCCTCACTCGCATGCCGGTGAGCGACGTGATGCAGGTACACACCCTGATTCGCGCGGTTCGTCATCGGAACGGCGCGGCCGGTCACCGGTTCCGGGCGGTCGTGGCCGGGTGTGCCGCGCTCCTGCTCGCAGGCTGCGGCGGCGCCACCGACGACTCCGCCTCCATCGTGCGCACCACCACCAATATCGCGGGCGCGGGTGTGGTGGGGCTGGAGCGCGACACCACCCGGGCGTGCGCGCTGCCGAGCGCGCCGGATCCGGCGAGCGGGGACACCCGCAGCGTCACGCACGCGGCGGGCGTCTCCGAGGTGCCCGCCGACCCGCAGCGCATCGTCGTGCTCAGCACCTCCGCGCTGGACGCGGTCTGCGCGGTCGGCCTGTGGGAGCGGGTCGTGGGGACGGTGACGCTGGACGGGCCGAGCCCGCAGCCGGCCTACCTGGGCACCGGCGTGCTGAAGATCCCCGGCGTCGGCACCGCCGCCCAGCCCGACCCGGCCCGGATCGCCGCCCTGCATCCCGATCTGATCCTGGGTGAGAACCCATCCGGCACAGCGAGTTTCAGCGCGTTGCAGGCCATCGCCCCCACCGTGCTGGTCGGTTCGAACAACAGCTGGCAAGCCGAATTCGCGGCGTACGCGGCGGGTCTGGGACGTCGCGACGCGGCGGAGACCGCACTGCAGAACTACCGCACCGAGGCGCGCGACACCGGTACCGCGCTGGCAGCGGCCCAGACCCAGGCATCGGTCGTCAGGTTCACCGCCGACGCCCAGCGGGTGCAGGGCGGCGACAGCTTCTCCGGCCAGGTGCTCGCCGACGCGGGCGTGCAGCGTCCCGCCGCGCAGCGCGGCTCCTCGTTCGACGTGCGCGAGGACGAGTTCGCCACCAAGGTCGAAGGCGACCTGATCTACGTGATCCTCGCGGGCCCGGAGGGCAAGAAGCACGGTGAAGCGGTGCTGCGCACCGACGAGTGGAAGAAACTCAGCGCCGCCACCGACCGCCGGGTGTTCGCCGTGGAGGACAGCGTCTGGCACGGCGACGGCCTCACCGCCGCCCGCGCCCTGCTCACCGATCTGCGCAACACGCTCAACGGCTACGTGACCGACTGACCGCCCACCCCCTTGGGTGAGGTTTCCCCCACCCTGGGAGTGCGCGGACCAGCGCTGGGGTTGCTGTCGGAAAGTCCCTTCGAGGACGAGATTCAGAGGTACGCCGAAAACCTCTCGATCGACACCCGAGGACACGACATGCACACGCTGACCGATTCGCTCGCCGACACCCTGCACTCCCTGCCGGAGGCTCAGCCCGTCGCCGGGGTCGATCCGCACGCGGTCGTGGCGTCCACCGCCGATTGCGACCTGACCTACGCCGAACTGGATCGCTGGTCCAACCGCCTGGCCCGGCTGCTGCTGCGCCTCGGCGCCGGACCGGGCACCCGGATCGCGGTGGCGATCGACCAGGCGATCGAGTCCGTCGTAGCCGAGCGCGCCGCCACCAAGATCGACGCCATCACCGTCCCGGTGACCGACGACGGCTCCTACGCGCTCGGCACCTCGGTGGGCATCACCACCAAGGACCAGCAGCCCGAGCACGCGGACGCGATCACCTGGCTGGTACTGGACGAGCGCTCCACCCTGCAGCGCTACCTGACCAGCTCCGCCGCCCCCCTGCGCGCGGCCGACCTCGATCTTCTCCCGAAAGCCGCCTGACCGGACCCGACCCCTCCCCCGCGACCCGAACAGCGATGTTCGGGTCGCGCAGTGTGCCCAATATCCCCGCAGCGCCGACCGCGCCGGTTCAGAATTGACTTGCCGCGTGCTGTGCGGCGGCAGGTACTACCGCTACCGCGGTGGCTACGGGCGGTCACTGTCGATCGGCCCGACCGCGGTCAGAACGTAGGACACTTCATGCAACAGCCTTCCCTTTCGGCGAAAGATCCGGACACAGTTCTTCCCGACGGGGCCTTCGCCCTCTCGGCGGCACAGCGCGGCATCTGGTTCGCCCAGCACGTCGCCGGTGCTACTCCGATCTCGATCGCCCAGTACGTCGAACTCGACGGTCCGATCGACGTCGACCTGCTCGCGCGTTCGGCGCGGCAGGCCGGGCGCGAGTTCGGCACCGGCTACCTGCGCCTCGTCGAGGTGGAGGGGCATCCGTTCCAATTCGTCGACCCCACGCTCGACGACAGTCTGGAAACGCTCGACTTTCGTTCCGAACCCGATCCGGAGGCGGCCGCGCACGCGTGGATGCGCGCGGAGTACGAGGCTCCGCTGGAGCTGACCCGCGACCGGCTGGTGCGCATCGCGATGCTGCGCGTCGGCGCGGACCGCTGGTTCTGGTACTCGCGGATCCACCACATCGTGCTCGACGGTATGGGCGCGCTGACCATGGTGCAGCGCACCGGAGAGCTGTACAACGCCGCCGTCGACGGCCGCGAACCTTCGCCCGCGAAGGCGGAGGACCTGCGCAAGATCGTCGAGGCGGATCTGGCCTATCGCAGTTCGGAGCGGTTCAGCGCCGACCGGGAGCACTGGATGGCGCACTTGGACGGCATGGCCGATCCGGTGAGCCTGGCCGGCCGCACCGCGCCGGTGGACCGACATCCGAGGCGGGTCACCGGCGCGCTGCCCGCCGACACCGGACAGCTGCTGGACGCCGTCGCCGAGCAGGTGTCCTCCGGCGTCGCGCCGACCGTGGTCGCCGCGTTCGGCGCGTATCTGTCCGCGATGACCGGCGCGCCGGAAGTCGTGCTGAGCCTGCCGGTGTCCGCGCGCACCACCGCGACGCTGCGGCGTTCCGGCGGCATGATCGCCAACGTGGTCCCGCTGCGGCTGCGGCTGACGCCGGCCACGACCGTCGGCGACGTGATCCGGGCGGCGCAGGGCGAGCTGACCGGGGCGCTGCGGCGCCAGCGCTACCGGCAGGAGGACATCTTCCGCGATCTCGGCTGGCCGATGGACGAGGCGGGCTCGTTCGGCCCCTCGGTGAACCTGATGATGGTCGACACCAGAATCCAGCTCGGCCCGGTCACCGGGCGGCTGCACGTGCTGACCTCCGGGTTGATCGACGACCTGTTCGTCAACCTGTATCCGGGTGTCGGCGGCGAGAGCACGCACATCGACTTCCAGGCCAACGGCAACCTCTACACCGACGCCGAACTCACCGGGCAGCACCGCCGCTTCCTGTCGTTCCTGCACCGATTCCTGGCCGCGGGACCGGACGCGCCGCTGGCGAGCGTGCCGGTGCTGTCGGAGGACGAGCGCACCGGATTCGCACCCGCCCGCGGGCCCGCGGGCGTCGCGGCGCGGACGCTGCCCGGTCTCCTCGCCGAGGGCGCGGCCCGCGATCCGCTGGCGACCGCGCTGGTGGAGGGTGAGACCGCGTTGACCTACCGCGAGGTCGACGACTACACCAACCGGCTGGCCCGGGTGCTGATCGCCGCGGGCGCCGGGCCCGAGCGCACCGTGGCGATCTCCATCCCGCGGTCGATCGCCTCGGTGCTGGCGACGATCGCGGTGGCCAAGACCGGCGCGGCCTTCGTGCCGATCGACCCCACCTACCCGGCCGACCGGATCGAGCACATGGTCGGCGACAGCGGCGTCGTCGCGGGCGTCACGCTGGCGGCCCCGCGAAAGTCGTTGCCGCACCGGGTGTCCTGGCTGATCCTCGACGACGAGGGCACCGAGCGCGCGATGGCCGAGCAGGACGCCGCGCCGCTGACCGACGCCGACCGCAAGGCCGCGGTGCACGCGGACCAGGCCGCCTACATCATCTACACCTCCGGCTCCACCGGGCTCCCGAAAGGCGTGCTGGTCCCGCACCGCGGGCTGGCCAACTTGGTGGCGAGTTCCGGCGCCGGATTCGGCATCGACCCCGAGTCCGTCGTCGCCCATGCCGTGTCGCCGAGTTTCGACATCTCGGTCGAGGAAATCCTGGTCACCCTCGCGACCGGCGCGACGCTGGCCGTGGTGCCGCCGTCGGCGTACGCGGGCGAGGAGCTGGCCCAGGTGCTGCGCGCCCACCGCGTCACCCACCTCAACGTGACCCCGGCGGTCGTGGGATCGCTCGACCCGGCCACCCTGCCACAGCTGCGCACCGTGGTCGTAGGCGGTGACGCCTGCCCGCCCGAGCTGGTGACGAAGTGGGCGGGCCGGACCCTGCTGAACGGCTACGGCCCCACCGAGACCACCGTCACCGTCAGCCTCAGCGCCCCGCTGACGCCGGACGGTCCGGTCACCATCGGCAGTCTGGCTCGCGACGTGTCGGCCGTGGTCCTCGATCCGTGGCTGCGGCCGCTGCCGCCGGGCACCGTCGGCGAGCTCTACCTCTCCGGTCCCGGCGTCGCGCGCGGTTACCACCGGCGCAACGGGCTCACCGCCGACCGTTTCGTCGCCGACCCGTACGGCACGGGCGAGCGCATGTACCGCACCGGCGACCTCGTGCGCTGGGTGCACAACGACGGGCGCGTCGAACTGGAGTATCAGGGACGCAGCGACTTCCAGGTGAAGGTGCGCGGCTTCCGCATCGAGCTCGGCGAGATCGACGCCGCCTTGCAGCGGCAGCCCGAGGTCGACTTCGCGCTCACCCTCGGCGTCGAAACCGGCTCGGGCGCGACCGCGCTGGTGTCGTACGTACTACCGGAGCAGGGTGCGCAGATCCACCCGGAGGCGCTGAAAGCCGCGGTCGGAGAGACGCTTCCGGCCTACATGGTGCCCTCCGTGATCATGGTGCTGGACCGTCTTCCGCTCACGCCGCTCGGCAAGGTGGACCGCAAGGCGCTGCCCGCACCGGATTTCGGCGCGCGCACCACCGCGAGCAGGCCGCCGTCCACGCCGCGCGAGGAGACGCTCGCCGCGCTGTTCGCGGAGGTGCTCGGCCTGGAATCGGTGGGGGTCGACGAGAGCTTCTTCGCGCTCGGCGGCGACAGCATCGTCTCGATCCAGCTGGTGTCGCGCGCGAAGGCGGCCGGACTCGGCTTCGGCGCACGGGATGTCTTCGAGCGCAAGACCGTCGCGGCGCTGGCGGCGGTGGCCACCGACGTGCCGACCGGGGTGGTGCACGAGCTGCCCGGCGGCGGGGTCGGCGAGGTGGAGCTCACGCCGATCGTGCACGCGATGCTGGAGACCGGCGACACCTGGCGGCGATTCGCCCAAGCGGTGCTGATCGAGCTGCCGTCCGGCATGGAGCGCGCGGATCTCGTCGTCGCGCTCGCGACGCTGCTCGACCGGCACGACCTGCTGCGCTCGACGCTGCGCCGCGCCGGGGACGGCTGGAGCTGGGTGGTCGCCGAACCCGGTGCGGTGAACGCGGGCGCCCTGCTGGAAGTCGTGACCGCGGACGCCGACCTGGAGGCGACCTGCGAGCGTGCGTTGCAGCGCGCCGCCGACCTGCTCGACCCGGAGGCGGGCGTGGTCGCGCGTTTCGTGTGGATCGAGCGCGCCGACGCCGCGCCGCTGCTGTGGCTGGTGCTGCACCATCTGGTCACCGACGGCGTTTCCTGGCGGATCCTGCTGCCGGATCTGGCCACCGCCGCACTGGGCGCCGAACTCGCGCCGGTCGGCACCTCCTTCCGGCGCTGGGCGCACGGCCAGCGTGAGCACGCCGCCACGCGCACCGGCGAATTGCCTCTGTGGCAACACATTCTGGCCACACCCGACCCCGCGCTGGGCTCGGCGCCGATGGACCCGGCCGTCGATGTGGTGGGCTCCATGGCGCACCTGACGACCGTCGTGCCGACGGACATCGCGCAGTCCGTGCTCACCACCGCACCGGATCGCTTCCACTGCGGCGCCGACGACGTGCTGCTGGCCGGGCTCGCGCTCGCGGTGGCCCGGTGGCGCGGGCGCAGCTCCACGCTGTTCACGCTGGAGGGCCACGGCCGCGCGGAGAGCGTCCTGCCCGGCGCCGACGTGGCGCGCACGGTGGGCTGGTTCACCAGCGTCTACCCCGTCGCGGTCGATCTGACCGGCACCGACGTGGCGGACGCGTTCGCGGGAGGGGCCGCGGCGGGCGCCGCGATCAAGGCGACCAAGGAACAGCTGCGCGCCCTGCCGGACAAGGGCATCGGGTTCGGCATGCTCCGCTATCTGGTCCCCGAGACGGCGGCGGCGCTCGCGGACGCGCCCACCCCGCAGATCAGCTTCAATTATCTCGGGCGCGCGTCCACCGGCGGCGACGCGGAACCGTGGCTGCCGCGCCGGTTCGCCGCGACCCAGGACGACCGCGCGCCGCTGTCCGCCGCGATCGACATCAACGCCGTGCTCACCGCGGCCGGGCTCGAGGTGACCTGGGCCTACGCCGGACGGCTTTTCGACGAGGCGGATCTGGGCGAACTCACCGCGCTGTGGGAGCAGGCGCTCGGCGCGCTGGCCCGGCACACCGCGTCCGAGAGCGCGGGCGGACGCACGCCGTCGGACTTCGCCCTGGTCACCGTCACCCAGGCGCAGATCGACGCCTGGGAGCGCGCCTACCCGAATCTCGCCGATGTGTGGCCGCTCTCGCCGCTGCAGTACGGGCTGCTCTTCCACGCGCTCTACGACTCCGACACCGCCGACGGCTATACGGTGCAGTCGCTGCTCACCCTGGCGGGCACCGTCGACGCGACCCGATTGCGCCGCGCCGCACAGGCTTTGGTGACCCGGCACGAGAACCTGCGGGTGGCCTTCGTCGAGACCGAGGACGGTCCGCGCCAGCTCGTCCTGGCCGACGCCGAGATCGACTGGCGGGAAGCGGATCTCACCGGCATCGCCGACGAAGCCGAGCGCGCCAGGGAGCTCGACCGGTTGATCGCGGTGGACGCCCGTACCCGGTTCGAACTCACCCGGCCCCCGCTGCTGCGCTGCACGCTCATCCGAATCGCCCCGGACACCTACCGCTTCGTGCTGACCAACCACCACTTGGTGCTGGACGGCTGGTCGACACCGCTGCTGGTGCGCGAACTGCTCACCCTCTACGTCACCGACGGCGACGCCGCGGCCATGCCGCCCGCGCACTCCTATCGCGAGTTCCTGACCTGGCTGGAGACCAAGGACGACGCGGAATCCCTCGCCGCGTGGACCGAGTCGCTGGCGGGCATCGACACGCCGACCCGCGCGGTGCCCACCCTCGCGGGCATCGAATCGACCGAAACCGGCATGATCTCCGTCGACCTGTCCCGCGACACCGTATCCGGGTTGGAGACCGCGGGCCGGGAAGCGGGCGCGACGGTGAACACATTGGTGCAGGCCGCGTGGGCGATGCTGCTGGCCATGCTGACCGGTCGCACCGACGTGGTGTTCGGCGGCACCGTCTCCGGACGGCCGCCGGAGCTGGCCGGGGTCGAGGAGATGGTCGGCCTGTTCATCAACACGCTGCCGGTGCGGGTGCGCCTGGATCCGGCGGAGAAGGTGGCCGACCTGCTCGCACGCCTGCAATCGGAGCAGGCGCGGCTGATGGACCATCAGCACGTCGGGCTCGCCGCCATCCACCAGGCGGTCGGCCTCGCCGAATTGTTCGACACCCTCACCGTGTTCGAGTCCTACCCCATCGATCGCGAAGCGCTGTCGCAGGCGCTGGACATCGCGGGCATGCGGGTGCTCGACGTGGAAGGCACCGACGCGACGCCGTACCCGCTGAACCTCATGGTGATCCCGCTGCGCGGCGACGACGGCCACGACACGCTGCGGATCACGCTGAAGTACATGGCCGATCAGCTTCCGGAGGAGGCGGCCCCGCCCATGCTGGATCGCTTCGTCCGGCTGCTGACCCAGCTCGCGGACAACCCGCGCGCGCTGGTCTCCCAGTTGCAGTACTGCGACGACGCCGAGCGCGCCGCGCTGGTGCCGGTACGCGGCCCGGAGTCCGTGCCGCAGGCGACGCTGCCCGAACTGCTCACCGCGGGCGCGCGGATCGATCCGGACGCGATCGCGGTCACCGCGGGCGAGCTCACCATGTCCTATGCGGAGCTGGACGCCTGGTCCAACCGCTACGCCCGGGTGCTGCTGCGCCGCGGCGTCGGGCGCGAGGTGTTCGTGGTGCTGGCCCTGACCCGCTCACTGGAATCGGTGATCGCCGTGTGGGCGCTGGCCAAGACCGGCGCGGCGTTCGCCCCGCTGGACCCCAACTACCCGGTGGAGCGCATCGAGCACATGCTCAGCGACTCCAAGGCCCCGATCGGCGTGACGGTCACCGCGACCGGCGAGACGCTGCCCGGCACGATCGACTGGCTGCTGCTCGACGATCTGAACACCATCCGGCGGGTGATGACGGTGTCCGAAGCGCCGATCACCGACGAGGAGCGCGGTGGCCCGATCGACCTGGACCAGACGGCGTACCTGATCTACACCTCCGGCTCCACCGGCAAGCCGAAGGCCGTGCTGCTCAGCCACCGCGGCATCGCGAATCTCGTTGCCGCGCAGCGGGAAACCCTTGCGCTCGATCCCACCGCCAGCGCGCTGCAGGTGGCCTCGCCGAGCTTCGACGCCTCGGTGTTCGAACTGCTCATCGCGCACGGCGCGGGCGGCAGACTGGTGGTGTCGCCGCCGGACGTCTACGGCGGAACGGAACTGGAATCGCTGCTGCGCGCCCAGCGCGTCACCCACGCCGTGATCACGCCCTCGGCGCTGGCCACCATGGAACCCGCCGGGTTGGAGCATCTGCGCGTGCTGGCCGTGGCGGGCGAGGCGGCGACGCCGGAGCTGATCGAGCGGTGGGCGCCGGGCAGGCGGATGGTGAACCTGTACGGCCCCACCGAGTTCAGCATCTGGGCGACCGGGCCTGGCGAGCTCGTCACCGGCGAGCCGATCACGATCGGCGGACCCATCCGCGGCGCGGCCACCGTGGTGCTGGACGCCTGGTTGCGGCCGGTGCCGATGGGGGTGCCCGGTGAGCTGTACCTCGCGGGTCCGGCGCTCGCGCGCGGCTATTTCAACCGGTTCGAGATGACCGCGAGCAGGTTCGTCGCCGACCCCTTCGGCGAACCCGGCGAGCGGATGTACCGCACCGGCGACATGGTGCGCTGGGTCGACAACGGCGACGGCCCCGAGTTGGAGTACCTGGGTCGCAGCGATTTCCAGGTCAAGATCCGCGGCCTGCGCATCGAGCTGGGCGAGATCGACGCGGTGCTCTCCCGTGACGACGAGGTGGAGTACGCGGTCACCATCGGGCGCACCGGCCCCGCCGGTACCACCGTGCTGGTCTCCTATGTGCTGCCCGCCGAGGGCGCCCGACTGGACGTCGAGCGGCTGCGCGCGCAGGTGGCCGCCGAACTGCCCGGCTACATGGTGCCCGGCTACCTTGTCGTGCTGGACACCATTCCGCTCACCCCGGTCGGCAAGCTGGACCGCAAAGCCCTTCCGGTGCCGGACTTCTCCGAAAGCCACCGGCCCTATCTCGCGCCGCGCACGCCGGTGGAGGAGGCGGTGGCCGCGGTGTTCGGCGAGGTGCTCGACCGCGAACGCGTCGGCGTCGACCAGTCGTTCTTCGAACTCGGCGGCAACTCGTTGAGCGCCACCAAGGTGGTGGCCCGGGTGAACGCGGCGCTCGGCTCGCGGATCGCGCTGCGCGATCTGTTCGACGCGCCGACCGTGGCACAGCTGTCCGCCCGGGTGGTGCCCGCCGACGGCGCGGCGCGGGGCGGGTTCGGTCTCGCACCGCGGATCCGGCCGGATCGGGTGCCGCTGTCTCCCGCGCAACAGCGCATGTGGGTGCTCAACCGGATGGATCCGAGTTCGGCCGCCTACAACATCGCGGTGGCACTGCGGCTCACCGGAGAACTGGATGTCCCGGCGCTGCGCGCGGCGCTCGTCGACGTGGTCGACCGGCACGAGAGTCTGCGCACGCTCTACCCCGCCGACGCGGAGGGGCCGCGTCAAGTCGTGGTCGACGCCGACGTGGCCGTGCCCGCGATGCCGGTGGTCGATACCGAGGACGGCGCGCGACTGCGTGAGCGGATCACCGAACTGACGGGAGCCGGCTTCGATCTCGCCGGCCAACCGCCGCTGCGGGTGGGCCTGTTCCGAATCCATGGCGGCGTCGAGCCTTCCGCGGCCGCGGCACCGGTATCGTCGGCTCCCTCGACCGGTGAAGCGCCGGTCTCGTCCGGGCCCGCGGCCGCGACCGCGCCGGTCTCGTCGAGCTACACCGCGAGTTCCGGTGCGATCGCCGCCACGCCGCCGGTGCACGTCGTCGTGCTGGTGGTGCACCACATCAGCGCGGACGGGGCATCGATGGCGCCGCTGGCCGCCGACCTGGTCGCCGCCTATTCCGAGCGGGCCGGGGGCGGTCACGCCGAACGCGTCCCGCTGCCGGTGCAGTACGCCGACTTCGCGCTGTGGCACAGGGAGGTGCTCGGCGACGAGGCGAACCCGGAATCGCTGGCGGCACGGCAGATCGAGTTCTGGCGCTCGACCCTCGCGGGCGCGCCCGACGTGCTGGAACTGCCCTCCGACCGTCCGCGCCCGGCGGTGCAGACCATGCACAGCGCCGACTTCGGCTTCACCGTCGACGCCCAGACGCACCGAGCGCTGGTCGACTTCGCCACCGCGTACAACGTCAGTCCGTTCATGGTCGTGCACGCGGCGCTCGCGGTGCTGCTCGCACGCCTGGCCACCACCGACGACGTGCTGATCGGCACCCCGGTCGCCGGACGCGGCGAGGAGGCGCTCGACCAACTCGTCGGCATGTTCGTCAACACACTGGCGCTGCGGACGCCGGTCGATCCGGGCGCGGGCTTCGCCGCGTTCCTCGACACCGTCCGGTCCGCGGACCTGGACGCGTTCGCCAACGCGGACGTGCCGTTCGAGCGACTGGTCCAGGTGCTGGATCCGGCTCGCTCGACCGCGCACCACCCGCTGTTCCAGGTCTCGCTGTCGCTGCAGAACTTCGTCGAACCCGTGCTGGAACTGCCCGGCCTGCGGTTCGAGGTGGAGGACTTCGAGCGCGACGCCTCCCAGTTCGACCTGACCCTCGACCTGCGCGAGTGCTTCGCCGACAGCGGTCCGGCGGGCATCGAGGCGGTGCTCACCTACGCCACGGATCTGTTCGACGAGGCGACGGTGTCCGCGTTCGCCACCCGGTGGCGGCGCGTGCTCGCGGCGGTGCTGGCGCGGCCCGAGGTCCGTATCGCCGATATCGACATCCTCGACGACACCGAACGGGCGACGCTGGTGCCCGTGCGCGGTCCCGCGGCCGCGGCGGCCACGACCTTGCCGGATCTGCTGGCCGAGACCGTGCGGCGGTTCCCGGATCGCATCGCCTTGGTGTCCGACGGACAGATCACCGCCTACGCCGAACTCGACGCGCACGCCAATCGGCTCGCCCGAGTCCTGCTCGAGTCGGGCGGCGGCCCGGAAACCGTGGTCGCGCTGGGACTTCCGCGTTCGACGGAACTGCTCATCGGCATGTGGGCGGCGGCGAAGGCGGGCGCGGCGTTCCTTCCGGTCGATCCGAAGCACCCCGTCGAGCGCATCGACCACATGCTCACCGACTCCGGCGCGACGCTCGGGCTGACCCTCGCCGCGTTCCGGCCCCTGCTGCCCGACAGCACGAACTGGCTGGTGCTCGACGACCTCGCGCTGGTCGAGCGGTGGAGCGCCGCGAGCAGCCGCCCGCTGAGCGAGCGCGAACTGCCGGCTCCGATCCGGCCGGACAACGCGGTGTGGATGATCTACACCTCCGGCTCGACGGGCACGCCGAAGGGCGTCTCGGTCTCGCATCGCGGCATCGCGGATCTGGTCGCGGCACAGCGGCTTTCACTCGGCCTGGACGAGCACTCCCGGGTGCTGCAAGTGGCGTCGCCGAGTTTCGACGCCTCGGTGTTCGAGGCGATCATGGCGTTCGGCTCCGGCGGCGCGTCGGTGATCGCACCGCCGGAGGTGTTCGGCGGCGGCGCGCTGGCCGAGCTGATCGACACCGAACAGGTCAGCCACATGGTGATCACCCCCTCCGCGCTGGCGACCCTCGACCCCGCCGAGGTGACCAGCGTCCGGGTGCTCGCGGTGGCGGGCGAGGCGGTCGGCGCGGAACTGGTCGAACGCTGGGCCACCGGACGCACCATGGTCAATCTGTACGGACCTACCGAATCCACCATCTGGGCAACGGGATCCGCGCCGCTGGCCGTGGGCGAACCGGTGTCCATCGGCACGCCGGTGCAGGGTGCGCAGGTGCTGGTGCTCGACGACCGGCTGCGCCCGGTTCCGTTCGGCGTGGCGGGCGAGCTGTATCTCGCCGGACCGGCCCTGGCGCGCGGCTACCACGCGCGGACGAGCCTGACCGCCGCCCGCTTCGTCGCCGGACCGTTCGGCGCGCCGGGCGAACGCATGTACCGCACCGGCGATCTGGTGCGCTGGATCCGCGGCGACGCCGGGCCCGAACTGGAGTACTTGGGCCGCACCGACTTCCAGGTCAAGGTGCGCGGACAACGGATAGAGCTGGGCGAGATCGACGCGGTGCTCGGCCGCGCCGACGGTGTGGACTTCGCGGTGACGCTCGGCGTGCCCGGCCCCACCGGGGCCACCGCGCTGGCCGCCTACCTGGTCCGCACGCCGGGGACCGAGCTCGACGTGGCGAAGGTGCGTGCCTTCGCCGCCGACATCCTGCCCGGTTACATGGTGCCCTCGGCGTTCGTCGTGCTGGACGAGATCCCGCTCAACGCGGTCGGCAAGCTGGACCGCAAGGCGCTGCCCGCACCGGAATTCCGCGCCGACCAGACGGAGTACCGCGCACCGGTCACGCCGACCGAACAGCAGCTGGCCGCGATCTTCGGCGAGTTGCTCGGCGTGCCGCGGGTGGGCGCCGACGACTCGTTCTTCGCGCTGGGCGGCGACAGCATCCTGGCGATCCAGCTGGTGTCGCGCGCCAAGCAGCAGGGCATCACCTGCACCCCGCTGCAGGTGTTCGAGCACCGCACGGTGGCGGCGCTGGCCGCGGCCGTGGACGCGGCGGGCGTCGCGGTGACCTTGGACGAGCTGCCCGGCGGCGGCGTGGGCGAACTGCCGCTCACGCCGATCGTGCACTACATGCTGGAACGCGGCGGGAATTACGACCGCTTCGCCCAGACCGCGGTCCTGGAGTTGCCGGTCGGCATCGAACGGTCGCAGATCGTCGCGGTGCTCGCCGCCGCGGTGGACCGGCACGACATGCTGCGCGCCCGGCTGGTCGGCGACGGCGTGGACGGGCCGCGCGTGCTGGTCGGCCCGCCCGGGTCGGTCGACGTGGACGCGCTGGTGCACCGCGTCGAGTTCACCGCCGTCGACCCGATCGAACTGCACGAGTTCGCCATGACCGAACTGGACGCCGCGGCCGACCGGCTCGATCCGGCCGACGGCACGGTGCTGCAATTCATCTGGCTGGACCCGGTGGGCGACGCGGGGTCGCGCACCCGATCGGGCCGGTTGATCGTGCTGGCCCACCACCTGGTGATCGACGGGGTGTCCTGGCGCATCCTGATTCCGGACCTGGTGGCCGCGTGGGCACAGGTGTCGGCGGGCGCCACCCCGGTGCTCGCGGAAACCGGAACCTCGATGCGGCGGTGGGCCCACGCGCTGGCCGAGGAGGCCCGATCGCGACAGCGGGTGGGCGAACTGGCGTACTGGCAAGACGTGCTCGCCGGACCCGATCCGCTGATCGGCGGCCGGGAACTCGATCCAGCCGTCGATGTCACCGGCACGCTGCGCATGGTCGAGCGCGAGGTGTCCGCCGAGGTCACCACCGCGCTGCTGACCACCCTGCCCGGCCTGTTCCAGGGCAGCGTCAACGACACGCTGCTGGCCACCTTGGCGCTGGCGCTGGTGCGCTGGCGTGCCGCCGACCCGTCGGCGCTGCTGCGCCTGGAAGGTCACGGCCGTCAGGAGGAGGTGGTGCCTGGCGCCGATCTGTCCCGCACCGTCGGCTGGTTCACCAGCATCTACCCGGTGCGCCTCGACCTGGCACAGATCGACATCGACGACGCGCTCGCCGGCGGTCCCGCGTTGGGCGCGGCGATCCGCGCCGTGAAGCACCAACTGCTCGCGGTGCCGGACAAAGGCATCGGTTTCGGCTTGCTGCGCTACCTCGACCCCGAGACCGCGCGGCAGTTGCCGCGACGGCTCCCGGGCCGGATCGGCTTCAACTACCTCGGCCGGTACTCCACCGGGGACATCCCGGCCGGACTCGAGGGACTGGGCTGGCTGCCGACCGATGACCTGGGCGACGTGCACGTCGCCGAGGACCCGGGCGTGCCGCTGCAATCGGCGATCGACGTGAACGCGGTCGTGATCGGCGACCGGTTGCGGGCGAGCTTCGGCTTCCCGTCCACCCTGCTCGACCACGACGAGGTCGCCGAACTGGCCGATCTGTGGATCGACGCCCTGAGCGCCGCGGCCCGGTTCGCCCATACCGCGGCGGCCCGCACCGCCGCCGAGGAAGAAGCGGCGGCCACGGCGTCTGCGCCCGTTCCGGCGGCGGGCGGACTCGGGTTGGACGTGGTGCTGCCGATCCGGCTCGGCGGCGAGCAACCGGCGCTGTTCTGCATCCACCCGTCGTCCGGGATGTCCTGGACCTACCTGGGATTCGCCGACGCGCTCGCCCCCGGCCGCCCGATCTACGGGTTGCAGGCGCCCGACCTCGGCGGCCACGAACCGCCCGCGCGCTCCATCGAGGAGTTCGCCGAGCGCTACGTACGAGAGATCCGGGCCTTGCAACCCGAGGGGCCCTACCACCTGCTCGGCTGGTCGTTCGGCGGCCTGATCGCTCACGCGGTGGCGGTGCAGCTGAAAGCCGAAGGCGCGGAAGTGGGCGTGGTCGCGCTGCTGGACGCCGACACCGCCGACATCGACGGCGACAGCATCGAACGGCTCACCGCGGGTTCGTTCGTGAACACCTTCGGCGCGGTGTTCGGCATCCACGACGTCCCCGCGGACGCGACCGCGCAACAGGCGGCGGATCTGATCCGCGAACGGCTCGGCGGGGTGTCGCTGATCGACGCCGCGACGCTGGAGCGCATGGCCGCGTCGTACAACGCCGCCGCGCGCACCAGGACCGGTTACCGCCGACCGGTGTTCGACGGCGACATCGTGTACTTCAGCGCGATCGTCGACACCTCCGACATCTTCGGTCCCGACGGCTGGGGGCCGTACGTGACCGGCGAGATCATCAACCACGACATCGAGGCGACCCACGACGAACTGACCGCACCGCACGTGCTGCCGGTCGTCGCGCGCGTGCTCGACGCACATCTGGGAGGCCGAGGATGAATTCCGACCAAGGAGTCGTCGTCGAGGGGATCGAGAAATCCTTCGGCGCGGTCAAGGCATTACGCGGAGTCGACTTCGCGGCCGAGCCGGGCGAGGTGCTCGGCATCCTGGGGCCGAACGGCGCGGGCAAGACCACTACCGTGAACGTCCTGTCCACGCTGATCCGGCCGGATCGCGGTCGGGCGACGGTCGCCGGGTACGACGTGCTGGCCGATCCCGCGGCGGTCCGCCGCAGCATCATGCTCACCGGGCAGTACGCCGCGCTGGACGACATGCTCAGCGGCTACGAGAACCTCGTGATGTTCGGCAGGCTGATGGGCCTGCGCAAGCGGACCGCCCGCGCCCGCGCGGACGAACTGCTCGCCGAGTTCGACCTCGAACGCGCGGCGGGCCGCCGGGTCGGCACCTACTCCGGCGGCATGCGCAGACGCATCGACATCGCCTGCGGCCTGGTCGTGCGGCCCGACGTGGTGTTCCTGGACGAGCCGACCACCGGACTGGATCCGCGCAGCAGGCAAGGGGTGTGGGATCTGGTCGCGGGCTTCAAGAAGGCGGGCATCACCACCCTGCTCACCACCCAGTACCTGGAGGAGGCCGACGCGCTCAGCGACCGGATCATCGTCATCGATCACGGCGTGGTGATCGCCCAGGGCACCGCCGACGAACTGAAGGCGCGCACCGGCGGCAGCTACTGCGAGGTGGTGCCGCTGAATCTGAAGGACCTGCCCGCCATCGCCGCCGCCCTTGGTTCGCTGCTGCCGCAGGAGAATCGCGACGCGCTCGGTCCCGATTCCGATCGGATCGCCATCCCCGCTCCGGACGGCGCGAAGACATTGCTGGAAGCGCTGCGCCGGCTGGACAGCTCGGGTTTCGACCTCGTGGACGTCGCGCTGCGCCGCCCCTCGCTGGACGACGTGTTCCTCCAGCTGACCGGCCATCTGGCGACCACGGAGGAGATCGCGCGGCGGGAGAGCGTGTCGTGACGGCGGCGACCTGGCTCAGCCAGACCCGCGCCACGCCGTTGCGGCCGCAGCAGTGGTGGGTGCTGACCACCCGGTTGATCGCGCCTTCGGTGCAGAGCGGCGAGCTGATCACCTCGGTGCTGGCGCCGGTGACGTTCACCGCCAGTTTCTACATCCCGCTGAAGACCATCATGACCGTCATCGGCACCGGCTTCAGCAGTTATGCGCAGTACATGATGCCGCTGGTGATCCTGCAGGCCGCCGCCTTCACCGCGGTCTCGGCGGCGTTCCGCGCCGCCACCGACTCGGTCGCCGGGCTGAACCGGCGCTTCGGCTCGATGCCGATCGGCCCCCTGATCCCGGTCACGGCACGTCTGTCCGGCAGCGTCTTCCGCCTGATCATCGCCTTGATCAGTGCGTCGATCTGCGGACACGTCATCGGGTTCCGCTTCTACAACGGACCAGCGCACACGCTCGGCTTCGTGCTGTTCTCGCTGCTCATCGGCGTCGCGCTGATCTGGGGCGGTGACGTGATCGGCACCATGTCGCGCAACCCGGAGGCGACGGCGCAGGCGCTGGTACTACCGCCGCTGATCCTCGGCATGCTGTCCACCGGAATCGCGCCCGCCGATCAGTTCCCGGAATGGGTGCAACCGTTCGTACGCAATCAGCCGGTGTCGCAGTGGGCCATCGCCTTGCGGGCGTTCGCCGGTGACACCGGGCCGAACGCGGGCGAGGTGACCTGGTCGCTGATGTTTCCGCCGCTGGCCTGGGCGCTGGGATACCTGGGCGTCAGCATCCTGATGTCGCTGCGGCTCAGCCCGGGGAGGGCGTGATGGCACTGCTGACCGAACACCCGGATCAGTTGCTCACCGGCTCGGAGATGTCGGTGTCGGCACTGCTGCGGCACACGCTCATCCAGACCCATCGGCTCCTGCTGCGCTGGGCGCGCAACCCGGTCACTCTGCTGGAGACGCTGATCATTCCGTGCCTGCTGCTGATCATGCTGAACACCGTGATCGGCGGGCAGATAAAGAAGTTCACCGGCGAGAGCCCGCTCTACGGCTCGGTGCCGATGGTCGCCTTGGTCGGCGCGCTCTCCGGTGCGGTCGCCGGGGGTGTCCTGCTGGGCCGCGAACGCGACGCGGGCCTGCTCGCCCGCTTCTGGGTGCTACCGGTGCACCGCGCCTCCGGACTGGCTTCGCGGGTGCTCGCCGAGGGCTGCCGCATCTTCGCATGCACCATCGCGGTCGTGCTGGTCGGCTTCGTGCTCGGGTTCCGCTTCCACGAGGGCGTCGCGGCGACGATCGCCTTCCTGCTTCTCCCGGTGTTCTTCGGCGTGGCGTTCGCCACCATCGTCACCTCGGTCGCCGTGTTCACCGCGAAATCGACTCTGGTGGAGAGCATCACGATCCTCACCTCGCTGATGATGTTCTTCAGCACCGGCTTCGTACCGCTGGTCGCCTTCCCGAAATGGATTCAGCCGGTGGTGCACAACCAGCCCATGTCGGTGGGTGTCGACGCCATGCGCGCACTCGCCTTCGGCGGCCCGCTCGCCCGCCCGCTCACCCTGACGGTCGTGTGGTCGCTCGGCGCGATCGTCCTGTTCGCGGTGCCCGCCAGCATCGGCTACCGCAGGGCCAGCAGGCGCTGAGCCGCACAGCGAACTCTCAGCGCGGACCCAGCCGGACAGCAGTGCCCGTCCCTAACGTCGCGAAGGACGATGTCGACCAACGAAAGGGCACACGACAGTGGGCGAACGACGCGGTGCGGCGCATGAGCACGATCTCGGCCTCGCACACGACATGCCGCCACCACCACGCAATCCGGCGGCGCCACCGCCGCCCCGCAGGAAACCGCGGGACCGTACCCGGGCGACGGGTCCAACGGACCCAATATCCTCGTCGAATCCGGCGTGGTGCGCACCGACATCACCACCTCGTTCGGCTCCTACTCCGGCGTCGCGCAGGGTGTTCCGATGACACTCGAACTGACGCTGCGCGACCTGGCGAAGAACAGCGCCGCCGGGGCGGGCATGGCGGTGTAC
>NZ_BAFR01000025.1 GCF_000308435.1 Nocardia araoensis NBRC 100135
CGGACTTCCCGAGGAGTTGGGTTTGCCGGTCGATCGGCCACGCCCCGCCGTGGCCTCCCACCACGGCGCCACCACCACCCACACCCTCGACGCCGAACTCATCACCGCCCTGCACACCCTCGCACGCCACCACGACTGCTCCCTGTTCATGGTCATCCACGCCAGCCTCGCAGTCCTGCTCTCCCGCCTCAGCAACAGCACCGACATCCCCATCGGCACCCCCATCGCCGGACGCGGCGACCCCGCCCTCGACGACCTCATCGGCATGTTCGTCAACACCCTCGTCCTACGCACCCACCTCGACCCCCACCAACCCTTCACCGACCTCCTCACCCACACCAGAAACACCGACCTACAAGCCTTCCAACACGCCGACATCCCCTTCGAACAACTCGTCGACCACCTCGCCCCCCACCGAACCCAATCCCACCACCCCCTCTTCCAAACACTGCTCGCCTTCCAAAACCTCGACCAACCCCACCTCCACCTCCCCCACCTCGACATCACCCCCACCGAACTACCCACCACCACAGCACGATTCGACCTACAAATCATCCTCACCGACAACCACAACGGCGAGATGACCGCCACCATCACCTACGCCACCGACCTCTACAACCCCACCACCATCGACACCCTCACCCACCGCTGGATCCGCATCCTGCGCGCCATCACCACCAACCCCACCCAACCCATCGCCACCATCGACATCCTCGACCCCACCGAACGCACCGACCTGCTCACCCGCACCGGACCACC
>NZ_BAFR01000024.1 GCF_000308435.1 Nocardia araoensis NBRC 100135
CGGTGCCCGGGGGTGAGTCAGGCGGTGGTACTGGTTCGTGCCGACGAGCATGCCGGTGACCGTTTGATCGGGTACGTGGTCTCCGACACCGGGGCGAACCTGGACGCGTCGGTGCTGCGCACGCAGGTCTCGGAGTTCCTGACCGGGTACATGGTGCCGGATGCGGTGATGGTGTTGGACGCGTTGCCGTTGACGGCGAACGGGAAACTGGACCGTAAGGCGTTGCCCGCGCCGCAGGTGGTGTCGGCGGCGGTGTTCCGCGCGCCGGGTTCGCCGGTGGAGCAGGCGGTGGCCGAGGTGTTCGCCGGGTTGCTGGGCGCCGCGGAGGTCGGGTTGGACGACGACTTCTTCGCGTTGGGCGGTAACTCGCTGCTGGCCACCCGCGTCATCGCCCGGATCAACGAAGCCCTCGACGCCGATGTCGCGGTGCGGGAGTTGTTCGAAGCCCCCACCGTCGCCGCGCTGGCCGCCCGCGTGGTCCCCGGCGCCGCCGCGGGCACCCGCACCGTACTCGCACGCGTCGAACGCGGCGAACCGATCCCGCTGTCGCTGGCCCAGCAACGCATGTGGGTGCTCAACCAGTTCGACCCCGCCTCCGCGGCCTACAACATCCCCCTGGCGATCCGGCTGCACGGCGCGCTGGATGTCTCCGCCCTGCGCTACGCACTGGCCGACGTCCTCGAACGCCACGAATCCCTGCGCACCCGCTACCCCGCCGGCGGCCCCGGCGGGCTACCGTTCCAGCAGATCCTCACCGTCGACCAAGCCCTGCCCACCGGCCTGGACGTCGTCGTCACCGACGACCCCCTCACCCACATCACCGACCTGGTGACGACCGGGTTCGACGTCACCACCGAAGTCCCCGTCCGCGCCCTGCTGCTGGAAACCAGCCCCGATGAACACCTGCTGGCGTTCGTGGCCCACCACATCGCCGCCGACGGCGCCTCCATGGCCCCACTGGCCCGCGACCTGATGACCGCCTACCTCGCCCGCATCGGCGGCAACTCCCCCCGCTGGGCGCCGCTGGAAGTGCAATACGCCGACTACGCCATCTGGCAACGCCAGGTCATCGGCACCGACGACGACGAAACCTCCGTCGCCGCACGCCAACTCACCTACTGGCGCCACCAGCTGGCCGGCCTGAGCGGGCCCACCGAACTCCCCACCGACCGCCCCCGCCCCGCCACACCCAGCATGCGCGGCGCCAACACCGGCTTCGCGGTCCCCCCACACATCCACCAAGCCCTCACCGAGCTGGCCCGCGCCCACAACTGCACCCTGTTCATGGTCGTGCACGCCGCGGTCGCGGTCCTGCTGGCCCGGCTGTCGGGCGACCCGGACGTCGCGATCGGCACCCCCATCGCCGGACGCGGGCAACGCGCCCTCGACGAGCTGGTCGGCATGTTCGTCAACACCCTCACCCTGCGCACCCGCGTGGAAAACACCATGAGCTTCACCGAACTCATCGACCAAGCCCGCGAAACCGACCTCGCCGCCTTCGCCAACGCCGACATCCCCTTCGAACGCGTCGTCGAAGTCGTCGCCCCCGGCCGCGCCACCACCCACAACCCCCTGTTCGGGGTCGTCCTGTCGTTCCAGAACAACGAACAACCCACCCTCCAGTTGCCCGGCCTCACCGTCACCGCCCTGGACACCGACACCGTCGCCGCCAAATTCGACCTGCAAGTCAACATCAACCCCCACCACCACGACGACGGCACCCCCGCCACCCTCGACACCATCTTCACCTACGCCACCGACCTGTTCGACGAAACCACCATCCACACCCTCGGCCACCGCCTCGAACGCATCCTCACCACCATCGCCACCAACCCCCACACCCCCATCGGCGACATCGACATCCTCGACCCCACCGAACGGGAAA
>NZ_BAFR01000023.1 GCF_000308435.1 Nocardia araoensis NBRC 100135
GGCTCGTGCGTATGGTGCGACGTTGTTCATGGTGGTGCATTCGGCGTTCGCGGTGTTGTTGGCTCGGTTGTCGGGCAGTTCGGATGTTGCTGTTGGTTCTCCGGTGGCGGGTCGTGGTGAGCGGGAGCTCGATGATCTGATCGGTATGTTCGTCAATACGGTGGTGTTCCGGTCCCGGATCGATGGTGGTGAGTCGTTCGCGGATGTGCTCGCGCGTCAGCGGGAGATCGATCTGGCTGCGTTCGCGCATGCGGATGTGCCGTTCGAGCGGTTGGTGGAGGTGTTGAATCCGCCGCGGTCGACGGCGCGTCATCCGTTGTTCCAGGTGGGGTTGTCGTTCCAGAATGTCGCGCGGTCGGTGTTGGAGTTGCCGGGTTTGTCGGTGGCTGGTGTGGACGCGGATTTGGATGTGTCGCAGTTCGATCTGCATTTGATCGTGGGTGATGGGTATGACGAGTCGGGTGCGGCTGCTGGTATCGGTGGGTTTTTGACGTA
>NZ_BAFR01000022.1 GCF_000308435.1 Nocardia araoensis NBRC 100135
GGTTGATCCGGTCGGTTGCGCCGAGAATGCGGGCCGCGCACTCCGGGGCGCCCTTGGCCAGAGCAACCAGGGCATAGCCGATACCGACCTCGGCCAGCAGCGCCGCCGAGGTCTGGGCGGCCAGATCGCGGGGCATGTCCAGCTCTCGCAGCGCGTCGTCCGGCCGCCCCGCCGTGACCAGGGTCGCCGCGTGTGCGGTGCTCACGAAGACCAGGTTCACGAAGCGGACGGTGTCGTGGCGTCCGGCGGGTGGCGGACCGGCGGGGAGGGGCTGCTCGGACATCCGCCGGTACAGTTCCAACGCGCGGTCGTTGTCGCCGCGCAGGTGGGCCAGGTGCGCCTGCGTCGCCGCCAGGAAGCGCCCGGGCGCGGGAATGATGTGCGGGGTGATCAGGGCCTCGGCGCGGTCGATATAGGTTGCCGCGCCGTTGGCATCGCCGCCGACCAGGTGCATCTCCGCCGCGAAGAGCAGCACGCCCATGCGCTCACCGGCGCCCAGGTCGGCGCTGAGCAGTTCCAGCGCGCTCGCGATCAGCGGGCGGGCGCTGTCCAGGCCGAGCATTCGAGTCCGGTAGCTGGCCAGGGAGATCAGGGCGCGGCTGTGTGACCGGGGATCACCGTGCGCGCTCAGGCAGGTCAGCGCCGCCTCCAGGGTGGGCAGGGCGCGGGCCGGATGGTCGCCGCCCAGTTCGTCGAAGCCTTGCGCTATCAGCGCATTCCCGCGTAGCCATGGATCGTCGGAGGTGGTGCACGCGGTCAACAGGCTGTCGTCGTCGCCGAGCAGGTCACGCAGCGCCAGTATGAGCACGAACATCGGGTGCGGCGGCCGGTCCTCGGCGAGAGCCGCGCGAGTCAACCGCTCGAACTGCCCCGTGTCATCCCGGATTTGGCCCCACCAGATGTTGGTGAAGTACGCCGGCAGCTCCTCGGCGTACCGGCAGGCCAGATAGGCCCCGGTGCACCCCGGCGGCGGTGTGTCGCCGACCAGGGCAAGAACCTCCCGGCGGCGTTCGGAGATCTCGCCGTGCAAACCGCGCAGCAGCCAATACCAGACGAGATTCGCGTACAGGCGAACCGCACGCTCACCGTCGCCCACGTCCAGCGCCCACCGCAACGCGGTTTCGCAATTGCCGTGTTCGGCGATCAGCCGCGCGAGCCAGTCTGGTTGTTCAGCAGTACGTAATCCGTGGGCGGCAGCGTCGGCGAATTCCAGGAAGCAGTCGGCATGGATGCGGGCGACTTCGTCGGCATCACCGGCGGCGGTCGATTCCGCTTTCGCGTAGGCTCGGATGGTCTCGGCCATTCGATAGCGCTGTCCATCGAAGTCCACCAACGACTTCGTCACCAGTGAGGTGACCGTGTCGATGGCGTCCGGACCACACACCCGGGTGACGGCGTCCAAGGTCGCGCCGCCCGCGAAAATCGAAAAACGCCGGGCCGCCGCGGCTTCCGCATCGGTCAGCAGTCCCCAGCTCCAGGCGACGGCCGCGTGCAAGGTGCGATGGCGGGCAACCGCGTGGCGAGTGCTGTTGGTGAGCAGCCGGAAGCGGTCGGCGAGCCGCGCGCTGAGGTCCGGCAGCGGCAGGCTCCGCAGGCGAGCGGCGGCGAGTTCGATAGCCAGCGGCATGCCGTCCAGGCTGCGCACGATGGCGTGGACATCAGCGGCATTGCGCTCGGACAGCGCGAAATCCGGGAGTGCCGAGGTGGCGCGGTCGATGAACAGCCGGACCGCGGGCGATGCGGTGGCGGTGACGATACCCGCGTCGGCGTCGGGCAGTTCCAAGGTCCGGACCGGATACAGTCGCTCGCCGTCCACGCCGATCGGCTCCCGGCTCGTGGTGAGCACGCGCAGCAGGGGCAGCCGCTGCAACAGATCGTCGATCAGGCGCGCGGTCGCCTCCACGACATGCTCGCAGTTGTCGAGTACCAACAGCATTCGGCGGCCGGACAGCGTCCGCTCCAGGACATCGGCCCATTCCGTGGACAGTTCGTCGGGGCGCTCGAACCGAGCGAGCGCGTTCGCTATCGCCACTCCGACCGCGTTCACAGCCGGCCGGTCGGGCCGTTCCCGCTCGAGCGCGGCGAGTTCGACGAAAGTGAAACCGTCCGCCCAGTCGTTCGCGTGCGCCCCGACCGTCTCGGCGGCCAGCCGGGTCTTCCCGACGCCCGCGATACCCGACAATGTCACCAGCCGGGACTCGCGCAGCGCCCGTCGCACTCCCTCCACGTCGCGTCCGCGTCCGACGAAGCTGGTGAACCGCCTGGGCAGCAGCGGCGCGGAGACCTTTGACGTCCCGCTGGTCGTTCGGCCCGATTCGTGCGTCGTCTCGACGGCTGGTTCGTCGACTGTGGGATTACGGGGTGCGCTCGTGTGAATCTCGGCCAGTGCCGAGCGCAGCACCTCGGCGGGTGCCGTGCCGAGCTCATCCAGTAACAGGGTCTCGGTTCGTTGAAACTGTTGTATCGCCTCGGAGGTGCGTCCCGCCGCCGCCAGCGCCCGCACCAGTCGTGCGGCCAGCGTTTCCCGGAACGGGTGTGCGGCTACCTCTGTGCGGAGCTCGCCCACTACCTCGCCGCCTCGGCCCAGGGCTCGAAAGGCGTCCGCTCGCAGTTCCACCGCCTCGAGCCGCTGTTCGGTCAATCGCACAGCCGCGACGCGCAATACCTCCGATTCTCCCGCATCGATGAACGGCTCCCCGCGCCACAACGCGAGCGCGGCATCGAAGCACGCGATGGCTTGTTCGGCCGCACCGGCCGCCAGCGATTCCCGCCCCGCCTCGACCTCACGCGTGAACCGATGCACGTCGACGTCCTCGGGCGCGAGTTCGAGCACATACCCGCCCCCGTCATTCCGCACCGCCCCCGGCGCCGCCGCGCGCAACCGACTCGCCAAGGTCTGCAACGCATTCCCGGTCCCCGCAGGCGGGTCCTCTCCCCACACTCCGTCCACCAGCCGCGCCGTCGGCACCACTCGCCCGGCTTCGAGCGCCAGCAACCCCAGCAATGCCCGCACCCGAGGCCCCCCGACCGACGCCTTCGTCCCGTCCGCGGCCTCCACCATCACCGGGCCCAAGAGCCTTACCAGCATGAATCGTCCATCTCGGGATTGATCCTGAGTGGCGTCCTGCCCCCTCGTCAACTCGGGCGAACCGGAGACCTCGCCGCATCGGCTATCGAACCGCCTCAGGCCGAAGCGCGGGGTTGACATAGCTAGTTGTTTCAGTCGAGACTGAAACAACTAGCTCAATCTCGTATGGAAGGTGTGGCGGCGATGATTCCGCGTCGTGAGCAGGTGATGTTCAACAGTCTCGGCACCTTGTGCGCCGGTGACCTGTACGTGCCGGAGGCGGACGCCCCGGTTCCCGGTCTGGTGCTGGGGCACAGCGGGGTGATGGTCAAGGAGGCGCTGGCCGTGTTCGCGCCGCACTTCGTGCGCGCCGGGTTCGCCGTGCTGGCGATCGACTACCGCACGGTCGGGGCCAGCGAGGGCGAACCTCGGGGCCAGGACTATCCGCAGCGGCAGGTGGAGGACTTCCGCAGCGCGATCTCCTACCTACAGAGCCGACCGGAGGTGGACACGGCACGGATCGGGTTGTGGGGTGTCAGCGTCGGTGGCTCGGTCGCGGTGCAGGCCGCGGTGCTCGACCGGCGCGTGAAGTGTGTCGTGGTGCAGAGCCCCAGCGTGTGGAACGGGTGGCGGTACCTGGAGCGGTTGGTCGGCCGCGCCGGTGTGCAGGCGCTGCGGGACCGGCTGGACGAGGACTGGCAGCGTCGCTACGAGGGCGGGGCCAGTGCCCGGGTCCCGCACCTGAGCCTGGACGGGGAGACCGTGCGGGATACGCCGGACCTGGCTGCGGAGATGTTCCCCAGCTACCGCAACGAGAAGACGCTCGACTCCACCGAGCACCTGCTCACCTTCGCGCCCGAGGATCTCATCCACCGCCTGGCGCCCACCCCGCTGTTGATGATCGCCAACGGCGGATGGGACCCGTATCACATGCTCGAGGAGGCACAGAGCGCGTTCGCCAGGGCCGGCGAGCCGAAGCGGCTGGAGGTGCTGCCCTATGACGTCCTCGGCCTCTACATCGGTCCGGGCCTGGACGAGGCGATGGCGCTGGCCGTGGACTGGTTCGACCGCTACCTGCGCAAGTCCCGGCTCGCCACCGTCACCCCGACGCCCACCCGCGAGTCGGTTGCCGCCATGACACAGTGACGGCTCCGGCAAGTGAGCGAGGAGGACGCTATGTCCAGTCAGGACAATCAGGACGAGGTGCTGCGGTGGGTCGAGCGGGTGGCCACGTTCTGCGTGGAGGAATGGGCGCTCGCGCCGATCACCGGGCGCATCCTCGGCCTCCTGATGATCTGTGACCCGCCCGAGCGCTCCGCCGGCCAGATCGCCGAGACGATCCAGGCCAGCCGCGCTTCGCTGACCTCGAACATGCGTTTCCTCGCCGCCATCGGGCTGGTCCGCAAGGTTCGCGTGCCAGGTGACCGCACCACCTACTACCGCATCGAGGACGACGCCTGGCACAAGGTGATCCAGCGCAAACTCGACAGCCTCGGCGCCTTCGGCGACATCGCCGATGAGGGCATGAGACTCGCCGGCGGCACAGGGGCGCACACCGAACGCATCCGCGCCGCCCAGCAGTCCCTGACCTGGCTGCGCGACATCGCCGCCCGCAATCCCCCGACAACGTGAGGACTCCTCGTGCAACGCTTGCGACTGAACCTGGACCCGCTCCGGGAAACCATGCTGCTCACCCTCTACGCGAGGGCTCTGGACACCGAGCTTCCCCATCCGATCCTCGGCGACACCTACTCCGCCGGCATCGCCGACCTGATCGACTACGACTTCGCCAAGCTCGCGGTCAAGCCCAGCCTCGTCTGCGGCACCGCCCTTCGCGCCAAGAAACTCGACGATGCGGTCCGGACGTTCGTCGCCGACCACCCTGACGCCGTCGTGCTCGACCTCGGCTGCGGACTCGACACGCGCGTCCTCCGCTGCGACCCGCCCGCCGGCGTCGACTGGTACGACGTCGACTTCCCCGACATCGTCGACCTGCGGCCCCAGTTCCTTCCGGACCGGTCCCTGCGCATCGGCGCCGATCTGACCACACCGGGCTGGCTCGACCCGCTGCCTCGCGACCGGCCTGCCATGATCGTCGCCGAGGGCTTGCTGCCGTTCCTGCCCGGCGACACCTTCCAGCGGATGACCCGAGAGTTGACCGCGCACTTCAACACCGGCGAACTCGCCATCAACGGCTACACCTGCTTCGCCGCCTGGTCGATGAAGTACCACCCGACGATCAAGGCCATCGGCATCACCGCCGCCCAGGGCTTCGACGACCCGCACGACCCCGAGACCTGGAACGCGGGCCTGACCATGGTCGAGGAGCGGCTACTCACCCGTGCCCCGGAAGTCGCCGACTTTCCCCAGCCACTGCGCGCCGCCACACGGCTCATGAGCCACAGCACCGCACTGTCCCGGCAAGGCACCCGCATACTCCGCTACCGGTTCTAATTACCATCATCGGCACATCACAGCGAGCCCTTCGGGCCGTGGCCGCGGCCGGATCGCCATCGGAGCCGCCGAGCAGGCCATTCCACCATCGTCTGCCGTGTCCCGGGCGCCCCAGCCGTTCTGGCCGGGGGCGGACCGGGGCTGGTTCCGGACGCGCTCAGACCGTCGCGACCGAAGCCTCCGCGCCGGTCGCGACGACCCGGCGACGCCGGCCCGGCGCCAGTAGGGTCGGGTGCTTCACGCACCAGGCCGCGATGGAGCAGATCAGCTCCTTCACGCGGGCGGCCTTGCGACCCACGTCGACCTTGGAGGTGGGCTGATCCTCCTTGGTCACCTTCTGCACGATGGCATCGCGGCGACCGAGGCTGATGCACTGGCTGTTGTAGCCGATGGGGGCATCGGGAACCGCACGTCCGGTCAGCCGAGCGGCAATGGCATCGGCGCCCAGCCAGGCCATCGGGGAGGCGGTGGCGCAGCCCATGCGCAACGTTCTGCCGCCCACTCCCGCGGCATGCGCGGCATCGCCGATGGCGTATACATCCGGATGCGAGACCGAGCGCTGGGTGGCGTCGACGACGATCCGCCCGGACTCCGAAACGGTGAGCGTGCTGGCGGCCGCGATCGGGTGCACGGCGAATCCCGTGCGTAGGTGACCCACTGGCGATTGGCGAACGCCGGCTGGTCGGGGTCGACGTGGGTGTGCACGTCGGAGCTGCCGTCGGCGGTCACCTCCAGCACCACGACGCCGACGGTGCGATCCTGCGCACCACGATCAGCGCGGGCCTGCCATTGACGCGTATGTGGTGCTTGGTAATTCGCTGCCCCCCACTCGGTCGGCGTAACAAACCGAGAATTCGACTCGGAACTCACCCTTGAATCCCGGGCCGAGAACGTGGTCACCGTGCCGAGCGTCCGCACGACGTCGCACCCCATCTAGGAGAATTGTTCCGAGTGTCCGGCTATATACCGTCCAACCGTGGATGGCGGCTGTCCGGTTATCTTCTCGACGTGGTCGGTGGCTCGGTCGTAGCGTCCGGCGCGGTGCAGCAGCGCCACGGTGGCCAGGTGCTGCTCGACGTGCGCGGGCAGACCTCGGGGCGCGAGGACCTCTCGTACCAGGTTTCCTGGGGAATGTCGGTGCCGCGAATCGGCCGGTGCAGTCCCAGGGTGTATTCGGCGGCCAGGCCTTCGATGTCCAGACGCGCCGGGCCGGTCAATTCGTAGTCGACACTGTCCCAGTTGGAACGAACCACAAGTGAATTCGCCTGTCGGCCAGCGGTTGTCGAGTCTCCTATCGCACGGTCGACGCCTGCACTGACGACGAATCAGCCGCCGAAGTCGGCTCGGTGGTCGGTGGCCCACTCGGTCAGGGTGCGCCCGGGCCTGCCGGTCACGGAGGTGACAGGACGTACCACGTCGGGCACGGTGACGGTGTCGCTCCAGTAGTCGAGCAGCATCTTCATGATCGGCTGGGGGATGAACTGCGCTGTCTCGCTGATGAACTCGTCGGGGGTGATCTCGACCAGCGGGATCTCACGGCCGATCGCGGCACCGATCGCGGCGACCTGTTCGGTGCGCGTGAGCGCCTGCGGGCCGGTGATCGCGATCGTTTCCCCGATGTGGTCGTCGGACAGCAACGTCTCGGCACCGGCCTCAGCGATGTCGTATTCGTGGACCGGGGCTTGCGCGGATTCCAGATACGGCGCCCGGATCGATGCGCCCGAGCGGATCTGCCATGCCCAGGAGAGCAGGTTATTGGCGAAGGTTCCGGGGCGCAGGATCGTCCAGACGTCCGTGCGGTCGGTGACGGCGGCTTCGACGGCGCTGTGGTGCAGCTGGCTGGCCGAGCCGCGGTCACGCGGGAACTCCATCGCCGCTGCCAGCGAGGAAAGCACCGTGAAGCGGTGCACGCCTGCCGCCACGGCGGCGTCGACGAAGACGTCGACGCCGTCCACCGGAAAGACGAAGGCCCGATCGACGCCGTCGAACACCTGCGGACGGAGGGTCGAGGCATCGGCGAGGTCGCCCGCGACGACCTCGACCCCCTCGGGCAGGTTCGCGTCCTCGGGCTTACGAGTCAGGGCGCGGACCGACGCGCCGCGGGCGACGAGGGTGGTGACGAGGTGGCGGCCGACGGCGCCTGTCGCACCGGTGACGAGGATGGTCATCGTTGTGTTCCTTTGCTGTGGGCTGTGGTGGATACGCTCATGCTGCTCGTTGATCAGGTCATAATCTGTCCACAATTCCGGGAAGGTTGTGTGATGGAGAACACGTCCGTCGAACGCGCGTTGCGGCTACTCGAGCTCCTGCAGACCCGCCGCTCATGGCCGGGTGGAGAGCTCGCCGAACGGCTCGGCGTCCCGGGTCGGACGTTGCGGCGCGACATCGAGCGGCTACGCGGGTTGGGCTACCGGATCGTCGCGCAACGCGGTCCGGTCGGGGGTTACCAACTCGCCACCGGCAGCGACCTCCCGCCGCTGGTGTTCACCGCCGATGAGGCGGTCGCGGTCACTGCTGCCCTCGCCTCGTCAGCGGCGAACGGGTCAGCCGGCGGAGGCGAGTTGGCCCTCACCGCGCTGGCCAAAATCGAACAGGTCCTCCCCGCGTCGGTAACCACCCGCATGCGGGCGCTGCGCTCATCGGTGTCCCTCGGGGGTGCCGTTGGATATGCCCCCGGGGCATATCCGGCGCCGCTGGACGCCGCAATCCTCGGTGTTGTCGCCTTGGCCTGCCGAGACTCCGAACAGGTTCGAATCCGCTACATGAATACCGCCGGAACCGGTGCAGGAAGCGACTCGGTCCGCCGAATCGAGCCGACGGCCCTGGTGCCGCGCGGCTCTCGGTGGTACCTGATCGGCCGCGACCTCGACCGCGGCTGGCGCGCACTGCGGGTCGACCGGATCACTCGCGCCGAACCGACCGGACTGCGGTTCCCCGCACGCCCAATTCCAGGCGGCGATCCGGCGGCGTTCCTCGCCGCGGAACTCGGAGCGCCGCCACGCCAGTACGCCGTCACGATCCTCATCCATGCCCCGATCGACCAGGTCCAGGCATACATGGGCGGCTTCGCCACCGGCTTCTCATCCGTCACCGTTTCCTCCGGCGAGCCCGGGACGCACTGGCGCATAGTCGACACACGCCTCGAAGTGGTGGCCGGTGGTCTGCTCTGGTTGCGCTGGCCATTCGAAGTGATCGACTCGCCAGAGCTGGCCGCGTTGCTGCGAGACCGAGCCGCCGCCTTCACGGCGGCAGCGGGGTCCTGAGTTCCAGGCTCTACCCGCGGTTGGCGACAGGAATCCACTTCGCGCCGGGCGCGGACGCTGCGTGACCGGCACCGCCCTCGCCGTGGACGGCGGGTACACCGTCTGACGGCGATCCATTCCCGTCCACCCGCGGCCAGCGGACCGCGACCGGACGGGGCGGATGTTCAGTGGTCAACGCTCACCAACCGCTGATCGATTACCGCAGTCGACGTGGCTGCGCGGCGGAGGGTGAGGGTGATGAGCATGCCCAGTAGCATTCCTGCGGCTGTCAGCAGGACGACGAAGCGTTCGCCGTTGGCGGTGGCCGATCGCAGCACTGCCCCGGTGCGGTTGCCGGTGCCGAGATCGGCCAGGGCGGTGAAACCTGCCAGCCCGATGGCGTTCCGGCGTTGGGTATCCCACCCAAGCGATGCTGTGGTCATCGGTTCCGCTATCTGAATTGGCCAATGTCGAAACAGAATTGGCCGAACACACGGAGATTGCCTTCGCCGCAGCGACCACGGGTGCGACCAACCTCGCCGCGATTGCGGTGCGCCCGCACGGATCGGTTCACCGTTCCCGTATGCGCCGTGCCCAGAGCGGGCCGTGTCGAACACGGGAACGGGAATGACCTGCGGTTTCGGGAGAACGACCAGTGATCGGAGCCGAGTATCAGCTGTGGTGGGCTGTTCGCTTCGCTGCTTTGTGGGTCAGGAATCGAACGGCCGATCTCGAGCATGCTTGATTCGCAATGTCCGTCGCTACGACGAGAAGCGCGTCGGCGACCAAGCGATCACGCCAAATCCTGTCGTGCCGTCGTATCGGGCCGACACCTCGCTGCCGAGTATTCGGTGGAACCCGACGGTGGTCGGCTGGCCTTGATCCTGGAGATTTCCAGCGGCCGTGGCAAAGGCCATCTCGTCGTTGCTTGACGAGATCGGCGACGTCCGGCCGGTCTATCTCGGGTGGGACTTGGCTGCCGGGCGGCGCTCGGTCCTAGCGCCGGAACATCCCGAGCGCGACGCAGGCGGGCTCACTATGACCACAACCACCACCCGAACTCCGGCGGCTCGGACCCCGTCCACAGTTTCTCGATCCCGTCGACGCTCACCTCGGCATCGCGCTGTAGCGCCGCCTGGTTCGGTTCTCCATCAACGCGACCGTGATCGAGGCGATCGTGTTCGCGGTCGTCTTGTTTCCGGCGTTGAGCAGGATCACCGGAGTACCGATCGAGCGATCATGTCATCAGAGATGCGGTCTGCGCCGTCGTAGCGGGATGCCGAGACTGATTCGCGGACAACGGATTACCGTCTATGCCCCGAATCCCCAGAACGTGGGACATCCCGACGGGCGGATCAGTAAGATCATCTACAGACGGCTTTCGACCGCCGACCTGCCAGGGTGCAGCGGAGCCGCGCCACCGTGACAGTCGCTTGCCATGAGAACCAAGGTCGGTTGTGATGTTGATGAATCCTCTTCTGGCCGGTACCGATCCGTTGTTACAGCTGACCACGGGAGTATTCACTCCGGTTCCGGCTGGTGACCGATGATGGCAGTCGACACCAGAACGCGGAGCACGGGCACAGGTTGCCCGCACGGCAAGGTCATTCCGTTCGCTGGGCAGGCGGCGGTGTACCGGCAGTCGGCGATCGTGCGCGCGATAGACGAATTCCACTGCGTCACAATGGCACCGGGCTTCGGTGGGAGATCGGTTGCGATCGCTGATGCGAGCTGGCGCTATCCGCGCTGCCGACGTGTGGCGGACACCATGCGATCGCCGCGTTAACCGCCGGACCGTACCGTCTCGCGGTGCTCTCCGGACGCGAACGAGTCTACAGATCCTGCCGCTGACTGGCCTCCCGGAGAGCGACACCATGCAGACAAGTGTCGACGGCACCTCGCCCTACACGACGACCGCCAGCTTTTTCACTGGCCCCCGCGATCTCGATCTCGGGTTCCGGTTGCCGAGGATCATCGCGTTCTGCTCCGCGGCATTGTTTCGCCTTCCGCACCCGAACGACGTCCAGCGCCCCTTGAGCACCGGCGAACACGCCGGGTGGCTGTGAGTGTGCCGAGCGCATTCGTATCGACCCCATGATTCGACACGGAGTTCACAATGCAGAGTAGATCACCTCTCGACCCCGCTAATATTCCCCGGCATGTCGCCTGTATTCCGGATGGAAATGGAAGGTGGGCACTGCTGCGCAACGGCTCTCGCATCGGCGGGCACAGCGAGGGTGCACGAGTGTTCCGCGATCTCGTACTGAGCGCATCCGATCTGGGAATCGAATGGTTCACGGTATACGCGTTTTCCGCGGAGAATTGGCAGCGTCCCGAGATCGAGGTCAGATTCATTGCGAGTACGATCGAACGAGCCATCTATCGCTGGCTCGACGATTGTGGTCCGCGTAACATTCGGATCCGATGGATCGGGCGTGCGGAAATGCGTATACCGCGTGCCCTACGCAGAGCGATCGACTATGCGACATCGACGACGAAGAATAACACTGGAATGACATTGACCGTCGCGTATAATTACAGTGGCCGCAATGAAATTGTCGATGCGATCGGCAAAATAATCGAGGATGGGGTGTCCGCTGCGGATCTGAATAGCGAGCTGGTGAGTCGGTACCTGTATGCGCCGGATATGCCCGATCCGGACCTCGTGATCCGGACATCAGGAGAGAGCAGGATCTCCAACTTCCTACTCTGGCAGCTCGCGTACAGCGAACTGGTGTTCTCACCTGCTCTCTGGCCGGATTTCACCGTTGATCATCTGTTGGATGCCATCCATGAGTATCAGCGACGAGATCGAAAATTCGGAGCCGTCGACGACGGCGATAAAAGATTGGATACGCAGCTGCGATAGCGCCCCGGGTAGACACTCGCCACCTCAAATGATCAGTTCGGAGATATTTATGAGCATTGATTGGAAAGTGAAAGTCCCGAGCTTGCCGTTCGAGGATCCCTATATCGAGGGTGCTCGCATCAGCCCCTTCTGGGAGCAGGTCGGTGAGAAAGCGCGGTCATTGCGAACAGAATGGGTGGGGCCGCTCACGGCTACCCAAGAAGAGCGGTTGCGCGGAGTGGACGGCGTAAGAGTTCTATGTCAGCTGTTTCCGGACGCCGATCTCGATGACCTGGTATTGATTACGATACTTTGCGAATGGAGCTTCCTGATCGACGATCGAATCGGGTTCGATGAATACGACTCGCTGGAGGATCTCCAAAGCGATATTTCTCGCTTCGATCGAATACTCGAAACTGGGCAGGCCGAAACAACTGAACCCGGACTCGAAACCGCTCTCGCCAATTGTCTGCAGCGGATCTACCCCAGGCAATCGTCCAGCTGGCGGAGACGAATGCGGCAAAACTTTCTCGACTGTATTCTGGCCATGGGGATCGAACTCGACAACCGGCGAGAGGGGCATGTCCCGGGTCGTCAGGAGTATATTTCGATGCGGCGAAATACGGTCGCGTTATACCTCCTGTTCGATATAAGTGAATTCATGTTCCGGATCGAATTATCGGACGAGTTGTACGAGAGCAGTGAAATGTGCGATCTTCGCGAAAGTTGGGCCGATATCGCAGCCTGGGTGAACGACATGGCGTCGTATTACAAGGAAGATGCAGCCGGTGAAGTGAACTTGATACACGTCGTTCGGGCGGAGAAAGACCTTTCGCTGGAAGAGGCATTCGATGAAGTGGCTGATATGATCGAATCTCGTGTCACTGATTTGATTGAAGCTGAACGTTCATTGAAAGGCAGCGCTGTATACAGAAACAGCACCGCCAGCGAGCGCGAGGCAGTCGACCTCAGCGTACAAACAGCGCGGAACGGATTGGGAATGTACGTGCGACATCACCGAGAATCGCCGAGATATGCCGGCCAGGACAGCAAGGTCTGATTATTCTATGGGTCCGCAACGGTGACCCTCACTGCTTCGCCGGTTGTCCGGTCTCCGTCGGTCCGGTAATACGCGGTCCGAGGATGTGAGGTCCGCGGAGGCGGATCCACATCCTGGGCCGAAGAGACGAGCGGGTGCGCAGATGGAAAGCGACCAGTCCGGCCAGCGCGCTTGCGGCGAACCAGGCCAGTTGCACGGCGAAGCCCGCGAATGGCGTGGCATCGGAGAAACCGGCCGCAGTCGAGGCCTGCATTGCCCCGTAGGAGGGCAGCCAGCGCACGAGTTCGCTGTCTGCCCCGACGCTGGCGATGGGGTTCTGCACCGCCATATCGACGCAGCTGATCATCGCGATGGCGAACATGCCCTCCACCTCGCGGCGCAGCAGCGCGCCGAGGGCGACACCCAGCGCCCCGTAGGTCATCGCCGCGCCGAAAAGCGCCGCGGCGAGCAGGACAGGTTGCCGAGGCGACCAGTAGCAGCAGATGACTGCGGTGGCGTAGGAGCACACCACAAGCGAGGCCACGACCAGGCAGGCGATCTTCGCCAGAGCCAGCGCGACTCGGGGATATCCGGCCATCGACAGTCGCCGGTCGAATGCACCGCTGGAGAAGGTCGCCGCGAACATCATGAACCCGATGATCAGGGTGACCCCCATGATGGCGGCGCTGATCTGGGCGAGCTGGTTGCCGTTGGCGCGCAGTACGAGTCCGGTGTCGCGGAGCCGGAACGGTACCTCGATGTCGGTGACGGCCACGCGCGCCAGGGTGATCAGTATGGGGACGAAGGCGGCCACCAGCACCATGGCGAACCGGTTGCGCGCGTGCTCGATGATGCCGTAGCGGGTGGCGATCAGGAACAGTCGAACACCGTTGCTCATCCGACTTGCTCCTGCGCGCTGTGCAGGACGCCGTCGTGCAACCGCCACACCTCATCCAGCTTGTCGGTGTCGTGGGCCAGATGCGAGACGACCAGGACCGAGCGGCCGGTGTCACGGAATGCCGTGACCAGGTCCCAGAAACGCAGATAGGTCTCCCAGTCGAAACCTTGGTACGGCTCGTCGAGCAGCAGCACCTGCGGGTCGTGCATCACCGCCAGCGTCAGGTTGAGCTTCTGCCGGGTGCCGCCGCTCAGCGTCGCGACCCGCTCACCGGTGTACTCGGAGAACCGGAGGATCTCCATGGTCTCCTCGGCCCGCCGCAGGTCCGGAACGGCATAGGCGGCGGCGAAGAAGTCCAGGTGCTGGCGAACGGTGAACGCGTCGTTGAGGACGACCTGCTGCGGGCAGTAACCGAACCGGCCACGGTGCCGGATCGTTCCCCGGTCCGGGCGCAGCTCTCCGGAGAGGACCTTCAGCAACGTCGACTTCCCCGTCCCGTTCTCACCGACGATGCCCACCAGCGTCCCGGCGGGCAGCGCGAAGTCGATGCCGCGCAGCACCGACCGTCTGCCGTAGGAGTGGTGGATGTTCTCCACTTCCATCATCGCCCCTTGCCTACCGCCGATGTCATGGCCCGGCTGCGGTAGGGATGCTAGCAATCGTTGACGAAAGTATCGGCCAGGAAAGCTGATTCGCGCCGCGCACGCCTCCGGCGGTGCAGCCACCGTCCAGGTGCGGGACATGCTCGAGGTGAGACAGGATCGCCATCGGTAGTAACAGCTGTGACCGTGGTGCCAAAATTCTCTGATAGCAACATATTTGCCGCGTCATGGTGTCAAATGGCGACGGCGTCAACGGTGTAGATGGTCTGTGCCGCCAGTCAGGAGCGTGCGTGTGTCTCGTGGGGTCGATTCCGCTGTTCTCCCGCATCTGGATGCGGATCTGGACCGTGTCCGTGACGTTCTCGGGCCCGTGCAGTTTCGAGGCCGCCCCGAGCTGACCGCGCTCACCGACGAGGGGCCTGCGACGTCTCGCCGGATGGTGCGTCCGACGTTGACGTTGCTGTCGTACTACCTGCTCACCGATCCCGCGGACCCGGCAGACGAGCGGGCGGTGCGCGCCGCTGCCGGGGTGGAGTTGTTGCATTTGGGGTCGCTGTATCACGACGACGTCATCGATCACGCGGACCAGCGCCGTGGTCGCCCCAGCGCCAACGCGGTGTGGGGTTCGCACATGGCCGTGCTGGCTGGGGACTGCGTGACGACCTCGGGCACGCGCATGCTGATCGAACTCGGCCATCGCGAAGTCTCCGCGGCGGCGATCGTGAGTGAGCAGATGTGCGCGGGCATGGTGCTGGAGGCCGCCGACCAGTATGTGGCCTCGCGCAGTGAGCAGTCCTACATGGAGTCGATCGGTGGTAAGACAGCGGCGTTGCTGTCGTTGGCGTGCCGGGTCGGTGCGATGCAGACCGGCTGTTCGGAGGAACACGTGGAGGCATTGGCCGAATTCGGTCGATACTTCGGGCTGGCCTACCAGTTGTGCGACGACATCCTCGATTTGACCGCGACCGCCGAAGAGATGGGCAAGCCGGTCAATACGGATCTGTTCGAGGGCATCTACACCTTGCCCGTGATCCGTGCGGCCGCTCGCGACCGACATCTCGCCAGTCGGCTCGGCCGGCGAGTGACGCGCGAGCAAGCCGCACGTGCCCGTGAGCTCGTGATCGCCTCGGGCGCCGTGGACCAGGCACGGGCGGTCGCCGACGAATTGATCGACCGGGCTCAGGATCAGCTTGCCGGTCTGCCCGTCGATCCTCGCGTTCGCCATGCGATGACCGGTTATGCCCAGTCGGTACTTGATCGGCGAATTTCCCACCCCGCCGTTTCAATGCCATCGACGCCGCCATCCCAGGCCGGCGGGTCGGTTTCACCGCAGGCCATGTCATGGCTGAGGAACTGGGTGGCCGACATCGGCCTCATCGTCACCCCGGCCGAGTTCGACCACAACCGCTGGTGGGCAGGAGTGGTCGGGGTGCCGGTACAACTCTCGGCCCCGGCGGATGCGGCTCGTGAACAGGCTGTCGTCGGCATGGGCGTGCTGATGGCTGTGTGGGACGACCTGTTCGAGGATCCACAGTTGAGGGACCCGGGAGCTGTTACCGCGCTGCGGCGTGGGCTAGTGGCTGTGCTGCGCCAGGATCCGCAGGCACCGTGGCGGTCTGGCGCGATCGCGACGGCGTGGGCGAGTGTGTGGCCGCGCCTGCGCGAGGGCCGCACACTCGAGTGGCAGCAGCGGTTCCTGGGAACCGTCGAGGCGTGGTTCGAAGCCTGCGAACGCGAGGCGCACGATCGCATCAACCGCTATATCCCCGCCACGGCGGACTGGCTGCCGCTGCGGATATCGACCGGTGGCTTCGAGATCGCTATCGCCGTGACGGAGGTGTACCAGGACTGGGAACTGCCGGCGATACTGCGCAACCACCCGGTGATCCGCCGTCTCGAGGGACTTCTCTGCCGGGTGGGCTTTATGGAGAACGATTTGGTGTCGCTGGATCGGGACGAGGCCGACCATATTCCTTACAACCTGGTCAGGACGATCCGGCATGAGACCGGGTGCACTCGCCGCGAGGCGATCGAGCAGGTGCAGCGCGAGGTGACCGAGCTACGCGCCAGGATCGACGGGGTGATCCGTCACCTCCCCGCGATTCTGCGCGTGCTTCCCGGTCTATCCGGCCGAAGGAAGGAGTGCATATCGCACTACGAGAACTTCAGGATCGCCGTGCTCGGGGCGCATCAGACCGATCGGTACACAAGGCCCGCGTCCTCCGCAGCGCCGGACTTGGAACGCTTGCGCCGCGAGGTCTACCACTACCCGGCAGCCGAACCGGCTCCGTGACGGACTTGGCACGCAAGTGAGCCGTAGACGGCTCACGGCTGATGCGAACTCGGCGGTCTGGAGTCCGGCATCAGCGGGCCGCGGGCCGTTTCCCGTGGCTGCTGTTACCTATTCGGCGATCGCAAAAGTCATCGGCACTCCATTCGGCTATACGAGGACGCGACCCTGTTCGCAGTGACGGACACCGATAGATCGGAGTCAAGGCCTTCGTCCCCGGTGGGATGCACACCGCACCGCAGGACCGCCCCAACACGTACTCGATACCGAACGCGGCCGCCTCGGCGACCCGACAGCGCGGACCTGACTCACAACGAAAATTACGCACGAGACCGCTTACGGCATGGTCACGCTGACCGTGAGTGAAGAGGACCCGGTCGACTCCGACAGCACCATTGCGATCATCGAGTTCGGTCGTGCAGCGTTGCGTGATCATTCGAGTCCACCGGTTCGTTCTCGGTTGAGCTACCCGCCGCGCAGGGCGACAAGTGAGGTCCTGAGCAGTCGGTGCGCAGTCCGATGTCGCGAGTTTGCCGGGCGCGAACCCCAACATATGTCCGCTTGGCGCGTCCCGTCGGTAAAGGTCCGCCATCGGAAAGAAATGACAAAGTAAAGGTGCCCTCGGCAGGATTCGAACCTGCGACACCCGCTTTAGGAGAGCGGTGCTCTATCCCCTGAGCTACGAAGGCTTGCTGGGTGGGCTCTGTGCCCGCCCGGGACGTTCGCAGTCTACCGGGTATCGGGCTCGGAGTCCGCATCGCTGTCGCACGGGCATCGGTCGGCGATGATCATCAGAAGCCGCCGCCGTCGAACCCTCCGCCGTCGAACCCTCCGCCGTCATAGCCGCCGCCGTCGAACCCGCTGTCATAGCCGCCGCCGTCGGACCCGCCGTCATAGCCCCCGCCGTCATAGCCGCCGGAGTAGTCCCCACCCTGGTCGTAGCCGCCGTCGCCCGCGGCCAGGCCGTCTTGGAAGCCTTCGCCGTAGCCGCTCTCGAAGCCGTGGGCGTCGTAGCCCACTCCGGACATCCCGGAGAACAGGGAGGTGAACAGCAGGGCCGAGCCGAGGCCCCAGGCGCCTGCGACCATCGCGGGTTTCCACCAGGGCTCGGAGTACCAGCCGGCGGGTACCGGGCGTCCGGCCACGCGGCCGCCGGGGTAGTAGTTCGGCGTCGATGACGAGGGTTCGGGTGCGGCCGCGATCTGCCTGCCCTGGTATTCGACCACGCGCTTCTCGGTCACCTGCCCGGCGGTGTCCTGGCCGTCGAGTCCGGGGATCGCCGGGCCCGGGTCCATATTCATCGCGGTCCGTGCGGCCTTGATGTAGTAGAGGCCTTCGAGGGCGGTCTGCTTCGCCAGGCGTGCCTGGGTGGGCGTGCGGGCCTGGTCGAGTTGCGAGCCGGCCGCGAGATGCCGTTCGGAGGCGTCGGCGAGTGCCTGCGTGGCGGCGTCGTTGCTGCCGGAGAGGCTGTAGACCTGGCCGCCCAGTCGTTCGTTCACTTGCCTGGCTTCGGCGAGCGCGTCGGCCAGCTCGGTGGCTCTACGCTGTTCGCTCTGTTGTGACTGCCATATCAGTAGGACGATCAGCGCGCCGAGTATTAAGGCGATGAGCAGCCAAAACATGGGCACCTCTTCCGCGAGATCTCGGACAAGGCCAGTTTACTGTCGGCTTGCTGAGGTCTCGCTGAGTGTGCGGGTCACGGCGTCGCGGCGGATGCCTGGGCCTCGTCGTAGTCGGCGGGGTCGAAACTCCTGGTCTTCCAGCGATAGAGCAGGGTGGCGCCGGGCCAGTTGTTGGTGATGCGGCCGGAGGCGTTGCGGTACCAGCTGGAGCAGAAGTTCCAGGGGGTGTCCTTCAACCGGTCCTGCAACCAGTCGTCCCAGTGTTGCTCGGCAGCGGGGCGGGCCGCGAGGTAGCGTCCGGGGCGATCGGTCAGGTACTGCACGACCTGGCGGATGTAGCGGGCCTGGGATTCGAGCATGTAGATGATGGAGCCGGAGCCGACGTTGGTGTTCGGGCCGTACATCATGAACAGGTTGGGGAACTGGGGTACCGACACGCCGAGGTACGCGCGGGCTCCTTCGTCGCCCCAGACGTCGGCCAGCTTGCGTCCGCCGAGGCCGTAGATGTTCATCGGCGCCAAGAACTCGGTGCCTTTGAAGCCGGTGCCGAAGATGATGACGTCGACCTCGTGCTCGACGCCGTCGGCGGTGCGGATTCCGGTCGGCGTGATCGACTCGATGGCGGTGGTCTCCACGGTGACGTTCGGCTGCGCCAGCGCGGGGAAGTACTCGTTGGAGAACAGTCCGCGTTTGCATCCCGCCGCGTAGTCGGGAGTCAGTTTCGCGCGCAGCTCGGCGTCGGGCACCTGCTTTTCCCGGTGCCGGTCGGCTAACGCGATCACGGGGCTCTTGATCGCCGGGATGTCGGTCAGGCCGAGGGCGAGCAATTCGAAGAAGGACCAGATGGCGAAGCGCTCGGCGAGGCGGCTGGGCGGGAAGTGCTTGAACAGCGCGTGGTGCAGGCCGCTGTACTCGACATCGGGCTTCGGCAGCACCCAGGCGGCGGAGCGCTGGAACAGGGTGAGGTGGCCCGCGGCAGGCTGGATGCGCGGGATGTATTGGATCGCGCTGGCCCCGGTGCCGATGCAAGCGATGCGCTTGCCGGTCAGGTCGACGGTGTGATCCCACTCGGCGGAGTGGAAGGCCGGACCGGTGAAGGTGTCGATGCCGGGAATGTTCGGCAGGGCCGGGCGGGAGAGCTGGCCGACCGCCGGGACCAGGATGTCGGCGGTCAGTTGCGTCCCGTCGGCCGTGCGGACGGTCCACTGGCCGGTGCGCTCGTCGAACTCCGCGTCGGTCACCTCGGTGCCGAAGCGGATGAAGCGTCGCAGTCCGTGCCGGTCGGCGACGCCCTGCATGTATTCGTGGATGTCGCGCTGTTCGGAGAAACGCCGTGGCCAATCGGATTTCGGCGCATAGGACCAGGAGTACAGCGGGGAAGGCACGTCGCAGGCCGCGCCGGGATAGGTGTTCTCCCGCCAGACGCCGCCGAGGTCGGTGGCGCGCTCCAGAATGGTGAAGGTGTCCAGCCCGGCCCGCCGCAGCTCCAGCGCGATGCCGAGCCCACCGAATCCGGCGCCGATGATGATGATGGACGGCGTCGTCATCCTTACAGGGTACGAGCCGGTATCCGCAGGTCCGAAGACATCCGCGGTCATTCAATCGGCATTTCCGGCCACCAGGGGCATCAGTTCCCGGCGAGCTGGCGTGCGATGACCAGACGCTGGATCTGGTTGGTGCCCTCGAAGATCTGCATCACCTTGGCTTCGCGCATGTAGCGCTCGACCGGGAAGTCCTGGGTATAGCCGTAGCCGCCGAAGACCTGGACCGCGTCGGTGGTGACCTTCATGGCGGCGTCGGTGGCGACGAGCTTGGCCACGCTGGCCTGGCGCGAGTACGGCAGTCCCGCGTCGCGGCGGCGGGCGGCGTCGAGGTAGGTGGCGCGGGCGGAGTCGACCGCGGCGGCCATGTCGGCGAGGACGAAACCCAGCCCCTGGTGGTCGATGATGTGGCGGCCGAACGCTTCCCGCTCCTTGGCGTACGCGACGGCCTCGTCGAGGGCACGCTGCGCCAGACCGGTGGCGACCGCGGCGATGCCGAGTCGGCCGGAATCCAAGGCGCTGAAGGCGATCGAGAGCCCCTGCCCCTCCGCGCCGACGCGACGTTCGGCGGGCAGGAACGCGTCGTCATAGGCGGCGGTGGTGGTGGGCACGGCGCGCAAGCCCATCTTCTCTTCGGGCTTGCCGAAGCTGAGTCCCTCGGTGTCGCTGGGGACCAGGAAGCAGGAGATGCCGCGGGAACCTTCGCCGGTGCGGGCGAACAGGGTGTAGAAGTCGGCTCGGCCACCGTTGGTGATCCAGGCCTTGGCTCCGGTGATCCGGTAGCCGCCGTCGACCGGGGTGGCGCGGCAGCGCAGCGCGGCCGCGTCGGAACCGGCGTGCGGCTCGGACAGGCTGTAGGCGCCGACGGTCTCGCCGGAGAGCATGTCGGCCAGCCAGCGTTGCTTCTGCTCCTCGGTGCCGAAGGTGAACAACGGATGGCAGGACAGGCTGTGCACGCTGACGGCCACGGCGACGGCCGCCCAGCGGGCGGCGAGTTCCTCGAGCACCTGGAGGTACACCTCGTAGGGCTGCGCGCCGCCGCCGTACTCCTCGGGATACGGCAGGCTGAGCAGCCCTGCGGCGCCCAGCGCGGGGAAGACGCCATCGGGGAAGATCCCGGTCTTCTCGCACTCGGCCACGCGCGGTTCGAGCACCTTGTCGGCGATGTCGCGGGTCAGCTCCAGCAGGTCCCTGGCCTCGGGGGTGGGCAGCATTCGGTCCACTGGCATGTCGTCTACTCCACGGTCGCTCGGTGCGTCTCTCGTGATTCACAGTAACCGGGCGTCGTCGGGTGTCCGCATGCTCGATCGACAGCCGGTCGGCGAAGCCGCGTGGCGGGGACATCACGGTCCGGACGCCGATCGCGGCGGACGCGACGAGTCCGGTGCAGAATGATCCGAACGGAGCGACACCCGCAGGCGGAGCGCGATCGAGTGCCGGACGCCCGTGCTGCACGTGCAGCTGTGTGCGCAGGTGCGCGTGAACCTCGCTGCGCCGCCTCCTTGTCGGTGCAGGTCATCGCTGTTGCGTCCGGTTTGTGTCCAGATCGCGGGAATGTCGTGCCGAATGGTTTGTCTCATTCGGGTGATATCGCTCCGCTCACCTGGCGCACCGACGCCACACTCGACTAAGACAGAAGACTGTCGGGACTCGGGGTCGACCGATGTGTCGGCGGCAACGCAGGGGGTGCCGCCGACACATCGGCCTGGAGTGCTGGTGCCGCCGGGCCTACTATCTGCGTATGCGGGAGATCTTCGTTCCGCACAGTCACGACGCCGCCGACAGCATGGACGACGCGCTGGAGTCCAGCGCGATCGGCATCCGGGCGGTCAAGATCAGCCTGGTCGTGCTCGGGTGCACCGCGGCGCTGCAACTGGGCATCGTCGCGGTGTCCGGCTCGGTGGCGCTGGCCGCGGACACCGTGCACAACTTCTCCGACGCGCTGACCGCGGTTCCGCTGTGGATCGCGTTCGCCCTCGGCCGCAAGGCCGCGACTCGGCGCTATACCTATGGCTTCGGCCGGGCGGAGGACGTCGCCGGCCTCTTCGTCGTCGCGATGATCGCCTTGTCGGCGTTGATCGCCGGGTACGAGGCGGTGCGCAGGCTGCTCGATCCGGTGCCGCTCCAGCATCTGGGCTGGGTCGCCGCGGCGGGGTTGATCGGGTTCGCCGGGAACGAGACGGTGGCGCTGTACCGGATCCGGGTGGGTCGCCGGATCGGCTCGGCGGCGCTGGTCGCCGACGGTCTGCACGCGCGTACCGACGGGTTCACCTCGCTGGCCGTGCTGCTCGGCGCGGGCGGAGTGGCGCTCGGCTTCCCGCTCGCCGACCCGATCGTCGGACTGCTCATCACCGCCGCGATCCTCGCGGTGCTGCGCACCGCGGCACGCGACGTGCTGCGCCGCTTGATGGACGCCGTCGAGCCGGGAATGGTCATCGCGGCCGAGCGGGCGCTGGCCGCCGAGCCGGGCGTGGAGGGCGTGCGCAGCCTGCGGATGCGGTGGATCGGTCACCGGCTGCACGCCGACGTCGAACTGGACGTCGCCCCGACGACCACGCTCGCGGACGCGCATCGCGTCGCGCACGAGGCTCAGCACACTCTCACCCATGTGGTGCCCAAGCTCGATACGGCCGTGGTGCACGCCTACCCGGCGCATACCGAAATCGCGGTCCACGGAACGGCTGGAACCTGAGGCATCGAGGGCCGGTGCAGAGCTGACCTGCGGAAACTGATGGCGTATGCCATCGGATGGATGCGGACGGTCTTCTCCGCCGCCCCTGCCCGAGACGGCCTACCGTTGGGTAGCATCCCCCGTGTGATGTGGCTCATGGTCGATGCGTGCTGAACCATGCTGGCGCGTGTACCGACTTTCCCTGAGCTCCCCGGCCTGGTTCTCCGCAGTCACATCCCGAAAGATCTCTTCGCCGCGTCCATCGGCCCGGAGGTGAATCCGGCCGAAGTCGGCCTTGCCCGCGACCATGCGGAGCATGTAGACCCCGACGCCTGCCACCGTGCCTTCGGCCATCCCGGCTCGACCGACAACGTGGCGTGGGCCGAGCCCGAGCTGTCGTGCGACCTGCTCACCAGTGGCGAACCGATTTTGTATCCCCCGAAGGTGGCCGAAACCGACTCGGCTTTCCTGACGGAAGTCACCGAAGAAAATAAGGAGTTCCGATGTTGAGCACTATGCAGGACGAGCCGTTGTCGTTGGCGACGTTGCTGCGCTACGCATCGACGTTCGCCGGGGATTCGACCGTGTCCACGTGGACCGGTACCGGCGTGCGCACCATGACCTATCGCGAGGTCGGCGCCGAGTCGGCGCGGTTGGCGAACGCGTTGCGCGGGCTGGGCATCGGGGTCGGTGACCGGGTGGGCACGTTCATGTGGAACAACAACGAGCATCTGGTGGCCTATATCGCGGTGCCCGCGATGGGCGCGGTGCTGCACGCGTTGAACATCCGCTTGTTCCCCGAGCAGGTCGTGTACGTGGCCAACCACGCCGAGGATCAGGTGGTGCTGGTGGACGGCACCCTGGTGCCGTCGTTCGGGCAGATCCTGCCGCACCTGACGACGGTGCGCCACGTGATCGTGGTCAACGGCGACGCGGCGACCCTGACCGCGCCCGAGGGCGTCCAGGTGCACTCCTACTCGGAGTTGCTGGGTGCGCAGCCGGATACCTACGACTTCCCGGTGATCGACGAGCGCGCTGCGGCGGCGATGTGCTACACCTCCGGCACCACGGGTGATCCGAAGGGCGTGGTGTATTCGCATCGTTCGAACTGGCTGCACGCGATGCAGGTGGCCGCGAACAACGGGATGGGCCTGCACGGCACCGACTCGATTCTGGCGATCGTGCCGTTGTTCCACGCGAACGCATGGGGCCTGCCGTACGCGGCGTTGATGGCGGGGGCGAATCTGCTGATGCCCGACCGGTTCCTGCAGCCGGGTCCGCTGCTGGAGGTGATGGCCGCGCAGAAGCCGACCTTCGCCGCGGCGGTGCCGACCATCTGGGGTGGGGTGCTGGCCGGGCTGGCGGCCAACCCGCAGGACATCACGCATCTGCGCGCGGTGGTGGTGGGCGGCTCGGCCGTGCCGCCGTCGATGATGCGCACCTTCGAGGAAAAGCACGGGGTGCGGGTGCTGCACGCGTGGGGCATGACCGAGACCTCGCCGCTGGGCAGCGTGGCGCACCCGCCCGCGACCGCGGTCACCGACGAGGAGAAGTGGGCCTACCGGGTGACCCAGGGCCGTTTCCCGGCCGGAGTGCAGGCGCGTCTGGTCGGCGACGACGGCGTGGTCCCCAACGACGGTGTGTCCCTGGGTGAACTGCAAGTACGCGGTCCGTGGATCACCGGTTCGTACTACTCGCCCGACGGCACGGTGATCGATCCGGAGAAGTTCGACGACGGCTGGCTGCGCACCGGTGACGTCGGCAAGATCAGTCCCGACGGTTATCTCACGCTGGTGGACCGGTCCAAGGACGTGATCAAGTCCGGTGGGGAGTGGATCTCCTCGGTGGATCTGGAGAACGCGGTGATCGGACACCCGGCGGTCGCCGAGGCCGCCGTGATCGGCGTGCCGGACGAGAAATGGGACGAGCGTCCGTTGGTGGCGATCGTGCTGGCCGAGGGCGCCGAGGCGAAGCCGGAGGAGTTGCGCGAATTCCTCGCCGACAAGTTCGCCAAATGGCAGCTGCCGGAACGCTGGACGTTCATCGCCGAGGTCCCCAAGACCAGCGTGGGCAAGTTCGACAAGAAGCGGCTGCGCAGTCAGTACGCCGACGGCGAACTGGACGTCACCACCCTGTCCTGACGCCGCTGCCCCGCGTCACCACTTCAGCATCGGCAGTGGTGACGTGGGGTGACTGCGCAGCCGTCGCGCGGCCAGGGACACCAGCCTGCGGTGGAAGCCGTGGTTCGGATAGCGCTCGGCCAGTTCGCGGTAGGTTCCGCGGGAGATGCCGAACCGGCCGAGCAAGCCGAGTTCGACATCGATCGCATCGGCGCGCCGGAAGATCTCGACCGGGTCGTGCGGCGGCCGCCGGGCGGATCTTGTGGTGCTGGTCGATCATCGCCACCACCAGTCCGGTGAGGTCGTCGCGGTCGATGCTCGCCAGCCAGGCGCGCGCCTGGTCGCACGAGGGGGCGAGGTAGTCGAAGCTGCCCGCCGACCAGATGCCGATGTCGTGCAGGACGGCCGCGGTCAGGAACTCCTCGCGGGCGCTCGGCGGGGTTTGCCGGTCGTCGGCCAGGAGATCGCACAGCGCCAGGACGCGCAGCACATGGTTGGTGTAGGCGGCGCGGTCGGCCCCGAGCTGTTGGTGCCACGGCGCGAGCCTGGCCTCGACCTCATCACGAAGATCGTTGCTGCTCATAGCGGTTCACCCTAGCCGCAGACGGCCGCGGGGCACCGCGGCGACGCGCGGGTAGGGCGCCGAATACGCGAGAACACCCGGCGCGAGCGAAAGGGTTTGCCGCGCCGGGTGTTCGGTTCGCGGATCAGCAGTTGCGCAGTTCCGGGCTCTGGTTGAGCAGCTGGGCCCTGGTGCCGATGAACGTGCTGTAGGTCTCGCCGCCGACCGCGGAGAGGGGGAACGCGGCGACGCGGTGGCAGTTCTGGAAGGCGAGCTTCACGCCGAAGTGCCGCTCCAGTCCACCGCGAATCGCGTCGGAGGCCATGGCGCGCAGCAGTTGCCCGCGCGCTACCTCGTCGGGCGGCGCGATCGTGTTGTCGGCGAATTCCGCCGTGCCGGAACGCAGTTCACCGGCTACCCGGCTGACAACTTCCCAGGCGTAGGGCAGCGAATTGCGCACGACCTCGACGAAGTCGGCGTCGTCGACCTCGCCGCGTTCGGCGCGTTCGAGAACTGCGGTGGGGACATCAAGGGACATGGCGCTCTCCTCCAGTGCTGGACGTCGATGCGATGCCACTGAAGTCTAAACGAAAGTCGTTGTCAATAACACTGAATTCGGCGTGAAAGCGCTTTTTCCAGTGCGGCTTTCGTATCGGCCGCTAGGGACGCGACCAATTCGCCCGCGGGTAGCTCCGGTGCCAGCTCATGGGTTTGGCCCGCCCAGAGGTTGACCTCGTCGGGGTTGCCCGCCGCCCGTGCTTCGGCTCGTAGCGGGGCGGTGGCGTAGTGGATCTCCGGGTATCCGGTCGGCGCGGTGGCGGTGTGCCGCACCAGGAATCGGTTGCGCAACCCGCGTGCCCTGCGTCCGGTGAACGCGCGGGTGAGCATCGTCGGGGTGTCGGCGGCCAGCGCGGCGCGATGCACCTGGTTGGTGCCCGCCTCGGGGCAGCGCAGGAACGCGGTGCCCAGTTGCGCGGCCGCGGCGCCCGCCGCGAGCGCGGCGGCGATGCCCGCGCCCGTCACGAGACCGCCGGAGGCCACCAGCGGCCGGTCGGTGGCGGCGGTGAGCAATTGCAGCAGCGCCAGCAGGCCGAGCGGGTCGGTGGCGTCGTCGGCGGGCCGATCGGTGAATGTCGCGCGATGCCCGCCCGCCTCGGCGCCCTGGGCGATGAGGACGTCGGCGCCCGCCTCGACCGCGACGCGCGCTTCGGCGACCGAGGTGACGGTGACCCAGACTTCCGAACCGGCGGTGTGCAGCCGTTCGATGTCCCCGGCGCTCGGGCAGCCGAAGGTGAAGGACACGGCCGCGACCGGGTCGGCGACGAGGAGGTCGAGCTTGGCGTCCCAGTCGTCGGTGTCGAAGCGGGGATCCCCGAGCTGGTGTTCGGCGCCGAGTTCGGCCAGGTAGTCCGCCAGATCGGCGGCGGGGGTCGGTGGGCCGGGCACGAACAGGTTCACGCCGAACGGCTTGCCGGTGGCCGCGCGGGTCGCCGCGATCCGCGCGGCGGTGTCGGCGGCGCTCAGATAACCGGCGGCCAGCTGGCCGAAACCACCCGCCTCGGCCACCGCGGCGGTCAGCTCGGGAGTGGAGGGGCCGCCCGCCATCGGGGCGAGCACGATCGGAACGTCCAAGCGGTCGAAGATCACGGTCCGATTGTCGCTCATCCGCGCATCTGGACATGTGACCCGGGCCTCACCAGCGTTTTTCCGCTGGAAGGTTGCGGAATGGTCACGACGCGGTAGAGTTCCCGTCACGACGGATGCCAAACCGTTATCCGCCCGGCTTCATCGGATCGTTATCGAACCGGTTCGGCTCGGGCTCCGGCATCCCGGACCCTGTTGTACGACCGAGGATTCAGCTTTGTCGCAGCACCGTGTAGGCCCCAGTTCCATTACCGTCCGAAGCCTCCTCGGCGAGGGCGGCGAAACGGGCCGTCCGACGCGGCACCGCGCCGAGCCGTCCGCCACCGAACGAGTCAAGGCCGCCGCCACCGCCGCGGTGGCCGCGGGCGCCCTGATCGGCGCCGCCAGCCAGGTCGCTCCCGCGCTCGCCTACGCCTCGCCGCTGCTGCCCGGTTCGCACGACGCCGACGAGGAGACGCAGGCCGCGCCCTCCACCACGAAGGGTACGAGCATCCTCCCGGTCGCCGAGGCGAAGGCCGCCGCCGCGCCGGTCGCGCAGCCCGCGCCGGAGCCCGCCGCGGTCGCGGGCCAGATCGCCGCCCCGGTCGCCGCGCCGTTCGGCATTCCCAATCTTCCCCCGGAGCTCGCCGGTCCGTTGGCGCAAGCCGAGGAGGCCCTCAAGGGCGTGCAGCAGCAGGTCGCTCCGGCGCCCGCGGTGCGCCCGGTGGCCGGCGAGATCAGCTCCGGCTTCGGCAGCCGCTGGGGCGCCATGCATTACGGCCTCGACTTCGCCGACTCGCTGGGCGCGCCGATCCACTCGGTCAGCAGCGGCAAAGTCATCGAGGCGGGACCGGCCTCCGGGTTCGGCTTGTGGGTGCGCGTGTTGCAGGACGACGGCACCACCGCGGTCTACGGCCACGTGAACGAGATGTTCGTGCACGCGGGCCAGCGGGTGAACGCTGGCGACGTGATCGCCACCGTCGGCAACCGGGGTCAGTCCACCGGTCCGCACCTGCACCTGGAGATCTGGGACCAGTCGGGCACCAAGATCGACCCGATGCCCTACCTTGCCGCGAAGGGTGTGCCCCTGGAGTGGGGCCCGTCCGCGCACTGACATTCCCTGTCCGGCTTGATATTCCGATCAGCGCACGGTTGCGCGCAGCGAAGCTTCCCGCGTCCGGGTGACGCGGGAAGCGGTTCGCGTCCGGGTCTCGTGGAGCCGCCCCATGGGCACCGGTCGGTCGCTAGGCTCGGGCCGTGATCGAGCTGGGCGACATCTTCGAGCCTGGGTCACCGCACGGCCGCGCTTACGCCGTGCTGGTGCACCATCCGCGGTCGAGTCTCGCCGATATCGCGCAGTACCTGGGCGTTTCGGAAGACCTCGCCGCGGACTCGCTGGACGTGTTGTGTGAACTGCACGCCGCGGTCCGCATCGAATCGCCCGACGGCGAACCGCTGTGGGACGCGCACGCGCCGGAATCGTTGTCCGAAGCCGAGGCACGGCGCAGGCAGCAGGAGATCAACCAGATGCACGCGGCCGCAGCACGATTGAGCGAGACGTTCCGCTCGGTGCGCCGCTCGCCCCGCGGCAACGGCGCGGTGGTGCCGGTGTACGAGCGGCTGGAGATGCTGGCGGATTTCGAGGAAATGCAGACCGGCGCGCGCAGCTGCGTCAAGCTGGTCGAGCGCGGGCCCTACCTCAGCGATCCCGAGCGCGAGCGCCAGCTGTTCGAGCTCAAACGGACCAGGCTCGCCGACGGTATCCGCTACCAGACCTTGTATCAGGACACCGTCTATCAGGACCCCGAGCGCCTGCGGCACGCGCTGTCCACCAACGCCGGCGGTGCGCAGGCAAGGACGTTGCCCGACCCGCCGTTCAAACTGATCATCAGCGACGACGAGCGGGCCAGTCTGGTGCTGCACGCCGACGAACGCAGGCCCGACCCGATGGGTCTGCGCATCACCGGTTCGCCCACGCTCGAGTTGTTGATCAAGACCTTCGACGTGCTGTGGACGATGGCCGCGCCGATCTCGGTGAATCCGGCCGCGGAGGCGCTGGACGAACGCGACCGCGCGATCCTGACCCTGATGGGACTTGGCGCGACCGACGACACCATCGCGCGGCGACTCGGGATGTCCCGGCGTACGGTGGTCCGCCGGACCGCGCGACTGCTGGAGCGTCTCGGAGCGAGCACGAGATTCCAGGCGGGGGTGCAGGCCACGCGGCGCGGGTGGCTGTGAGCAAGCTCACCGATTCGGGTGGTTCCTGCAACACGATGGTGTCCGCACCGATATAACGGCAGGGATCAGGCAAGACACCGATTCCATGGGGGCGGGTGGTGTCCGAGGAGAGGACAGCACGTAACGAAGGGGGACGCGGACCGTACCGACGGCATCCGCGGCAATCCAATACAGCGCGCGGGTTCAGTGGTCAGCCCCTTATATGATTGCTCGGTCCGCGCTGGCCTCGGAGAACGAGCCCTGAGCAGGGTATTGTCCGGGTCCTGGCTCGATGCGAGAGGTGAATGCACTCGAATGGAAACCGCCCGTCGCTCTGCTCGCGGTAGCCGTCGCCGCAGGTCGGGCAGTCCGCTTTTCGCGCAGCTGCTCACCGCCGCGGTCGAGTCCGCCGCTACCGAGGTCGCGATCCGGTTCAACCCAACGGGGGACCCGGCCGACGATCGGGAGCTCACCTACGCCGAGCTGGACGCGGCGTCCTCGCGGCTGGCCAGGGAGCTGATCGAGCGCGGTGTCGGGCCGGGCGACGTGGTCGCCATCGGAATCTCGCGCAGCGTGGAGTCGGTGGTCGCCGTCTGGGCCATCGCGAAGACCGGCGCGGCCTACGTGCCGGTGGATCCGACCTACCCCACCGACCGCATCAACCACATCGTCGCCGACTCCGGCGCCACGGTGGGCCTGACCACCTCGGCGCATCGCCCGGTGCTCGGCACCGGCGTGTACTGGATCGAACTGGACGATCCGGTGCAGGCCGCGCGCATCGCCGCGCGCCCGGAGCATCCCATCTCCTACACCGACCGGGTCCGTCCGCTGGACGAGCGGCACCCGGCCTATGTCATCTACACCTCCGGGTCCACCGGCAAGCCCAAGGGCGTCGTGGTCACGCACAGCGGCCTGGCCGGGCTGGTCGCCGCGGAGCGCGAGCACTACGGAGTGACAGAGGACTCGCGCGTCCTGCACGTCTGCTCGCCGAACTTCGACGTCTCGGTGCTGGAACTGCTGCTGGCCTTCTCCTCCGGCGCCACGCTGGTGATCGCGCCGCCCACCGTGTTCGGCGGGTTCGAACTGGCGGACCTGCTGCGGCGCGAGCACGTCACGCACATGCTGATCACGCCGGGCGCGCTGGAATCGGTCGATCCGGCCGGACTCGACGACCTCCAGGCCGTGGTGGTGGCCGGTGACAAGTTCGGCCCTGAGCTGGTCGGGCGCTGGGCGGCCGACCGCGAGTTCTACAACGGCTACGGGCCCACCGAGGCGACGATCCTGGCCACCAGCACGCCGCCGATGACGCCGGGCGACCCGATCACGATCGGCACGGCCATCCCGGGCGTCGGCGCGTTCGTGCTGGACTCGCGGCTGCGTCCGGTGCCGGCCGGGGTGGTCGGCGAGCTGTATCTGTCCGGCCCCGCGCTGGCGCAGGGCTACCTCAACCGGCCGGGCCTGACCGCGGAGCGATTCGTCGCCAGTCCGTTCGGCGCCGACAGCGGCAATCAGGGAGCGCGGCTGTACCGCACCGGTGACCTGGTACGACGCACCGAATCCGGGGGCAGGGACGGCGGCGTCATCGAATACCTGGGTCGTTCGGACTTCCAGGTGAAGATCCGCGGTTTCCGCATCGAACTGGGCGAGATCGACAACGCCCTCACCAGTCATCCGGACGTCGACTTCGCGGCCACCCTGGGCAAGACGCTGCCGTCGGGCGCGACCGCCCTGGTGGCTTACGTGCTGCCGCGGCCCGGCGCCGACGTGGACACCGATGCGCTCGCCGAATACATCGGGGAGTCGTTGCCCGCGTACATGATTCCGGCGTCGATCGTGGTGTTGGATGCGATTCCGTTGACGCCGGTGGGGAAGTTGGATCGGGCGGCGTTGCCGG
>NZ_BAFR01000021.1 GCF_000308435.1 Nocardia araoensis NBRC 100135
GACCTGAGAGATCTCGTCGAGCAGTTGGACCGCCGAGATGCCGCCGCCCACCACCACGACGTGCTTGTCCGCGAACTCCTCGGCGCTGTGGTAGTCGCGGGTGTGCAGCTGGCGACCGGCGAAGGTTTGCGCCCCGGGGTAGTGCGGAACGAACGGATGCTCCCAGGTGCCCGTGCAGTTGATCAGGCCGCGTACCCGGATCTGGCCCGCCGTGTCGGTCTCCGCGTTGAGCACCGCACCGCGCTCGGCGGGGGCGCCATCCTCGGTGCGATCGCAGACCACCGTGACCGATACCTGCCGGTGCACCCGCAGGTCGAAGCGTTTCTCGTACAACTCGTAGTAGTGCGGAACGGCGGACGCGGCGGGCACGGACGACGACTCCGGCGGCAGTGTCTCGGCGAACGACATACCGGGCAGATCGTGCACGCGGTTGACCGTGTCCAGGGTGAGGGAGGGCCAGCGGAACTGCCACGCGCCGCCGGGACCGGGGGAGCGGTCGACGAGCAAGAAGTGCCGCTCGGGACGCAACCCGAGGCGCTGGAGGTGGTAACCGGCCGAGAGTCCCGCCTGACCAGCGCCGATCACCAGGATGTCGAAGTCGGTCGGCACAGCCGGTGATCGTATCGCCCGGCGCGAAACGGGTAGTCGGCTATGGCAGAGTGAAAGAGATCAGACGGACCGTTCAGTCGGGGAGGTCGCATGCTCGGGGTCAGCCGGGACGGTGACGTGGTCACCATCGAACTTCAGCGCGAGGAGCGCCGCAACGCGCTGAATCACGAACTCGTGACCCTGTTGCGCGAGGCCGTGCTCGCCGCGGTCGCCGACCAGGCCCGTGTCATCGTCTTGACCGGGCGCGGCCCGGTGTTCAGCGCGGGAGCCGATCTGTCCGGGGTGTATTCCGGCGATTTCCTGTCCGGGTTGCTGGATATGCTGCACGCCATCGAATCGGCGCCGGTCCCGGTGATTTCGGCGATCAACGGGGCCGCGATCGGGGCCGGTGTGCAACTGGCGCTGGCTTCCGACCTGCGAGTGATCGCGCCGGAGGCCTACATCGCGGTGCCCGCGGCGAAACTGGGCATCACCGTCGATCGGTGGACGGTGCGCAGGCTGGCCGCCTTGATCGGCGGCGGTCCGGCGCGGACGGTGTTGCTGGGGGCCGAACAGATATCGGCCGACGATGCCTACGCCTTCGGGTTCGCCAACCGGATCGGCACCGTCGCCGACGCGCAGGCATGGGCCAAGCACATCGCGGCGCTGGCCCCGCTGTCCCTGCGGCACATGAAGCTGGTGCTCAATGACGACGGAACGCGCGATCCGGAAACCGCGCAGCAGCGCGCGGCGCTGGAAGCCGCGTGGACGAGCGAGGATGCCAAGGAGGGTCGTTTGGCCAGGCAGGAAAAGCGCCCTGCGAAGTTTGTGGGGCGATGATGGACATCAAACGGATCGCGGGCGCCGCCGCGGGCGCGCTCGGCATCACCTGGGTGGTGCGGGCCGTGTGGGACATCCCCTCGTCGATGGGCGCTTCGATATCGGCGATCCAGCCGTACGCGGTGGGTGCGGCCACCTATCGCGGTCGACAGTTCCACAACACCGAGCCAAGTAGCCAAGTGGTCGCCGGTTCGGCTCCCTCGCTTCTGGTCTCGGCGTTGACCCAGCGCAACGCGGGCCGACCGCGGGGCCGCATTCCACTGCGGACACCGCAGCAACCGGCCGCGGCGAGCGCTCTCGCCGTCACGTGGTACGGCCACGCCACGACGTTGATCGAGGTCGACGGGTACCGGATTCTCACTGATCCGGTCTGGAGCGAGCGGGTTTCGCCGTCGCCCCTGGTCGGCCCGGCGCGCATGCATCCGGTGCCGCAGCCGCTGGCCGACCTGCCGCCGATCGACGCGGTGCTCATCTCCCACGACCACTACGACCACTTGGACAAGGAGACCGTCCGGGAGCTGGTGGCCCGCCAGAGCGCACCATTCCTCGTCCCGATCGGTATCGGCGCCCACTTGCGGCACTGGGGTGTCCCGGAGGATCGCATCGTCGAATTGGACTGGGGCGGTTCGGTGTCGCTCGCCGAACTCGGCCGGGATCGCGATGGCGTGGATCTGGCGATCACCTGCACGGAGGCGCGACATTTCTCCGGACGCGGTCTGCTGCGCAACACCACGCTGTGGGCCTCCTGGTCGATCATCGGTCCCACCCGGCGCGCCTACTTCGGCGGCGACACCGGCTTCACCAAGGCGTTCGCCGAGGCGGGTGCGGCACTCGGCCCCTTCGATCTGACGTTGCTGCCGATCGGCGCCTACGACGAGCGCTGGCCGGATGTGCACATGAATCCCGAGGAGGCGGTCCGGGCGCACGCCGACCTGTGCGGCGGGAATCCCGGTCACGGATTGCTGGTGCCCATCCACTGGGCCACGTTCAATCTCGCCTTCCACGGCTGGTCCGAGCCGGTCGCGCGCATGGTGGCGGCGGCGCGGGCGGCGGGCACCGACGTCGCGGTACCGATGCCCGGACAGCGTGTGGACCCGTCGAGCGCCCCACCTGCGGATTCTTGGTGGGAGAATATCGGCTGAACGACTCCGGACAATCGGCGACAGGAAGGATCACGGCGATGAGCTTCGCGGATACGGTCAAAGGCCTGGTCGGCAAGGGGAAGGACGCGGCGGCGAAGAACGCCGACAAGATCAATCAAGCGGTCGACAAGGCCGGTGACTTCATCGATCAGAAGACGCACGGCAAGTACTCGGACAAGATCGCCAAGGGCAAAGAGGCCGCCAAGAAGGTGGTCCCGCCGGACAAGTCCGGACCGCACGCCTGAGTCCGCGGCGGAGACCGCACCGCGGTCTCCGCCGCTACACTTCGGATATGGTGGCCCGCCGCGAGTTCGGTGGTATCGAGGTTGACCTGAGCAACCTCGACAAGGTGCTGTACCCGGCCACCGGAACTACCAAAGGCGAAGTGATCGCCTATTATTCGGCTGTCGCGCCCGCCATGCTGCCGCATATCGCGGGGCGCGCCGTCACCCGGAAACGCTGGCCCAACGGGGTCGACGAACCCTCCTTCTTCGAGAAGAATCTCCCGTCGCACGCTCCCTCCTGGATCGAGCGGCGCACCCTGCACCATTCCGACCGCAAGGTCGTCTATCCGCTGATCGATTCCGAAGCGGGGCTGGCCTGGCTGGCACAGCAGGCCGCGCTGGAAGTCCATGTGCCGCAGTGGCGTTTCGACGACGACGGCATGGGCCCGGCGACCAGGCTGGTGTTCGACCTGGACCCGGGCACGGGAGCGGGGCTCGACGAATGCGCCGAGGTGGCGCTGGCGGTCCGCGAGATGGTCGAGGGCATCGGGCTGCACGCGTTCCCGGTGACCAGCGGCAGCAAGGGCATTCACCTGTACGTGCCGTTGGATCGCGTGCTGAGCCCCGGCGGCGCGTCCACGGTGGCGAAACAGGTGGCCACGAATCTGCAACGGCTGCACTCGGAGCTGGTCACGGCGACGATGGCGAAGGCGGCGCGCGGCGGCAAGGTCTTCCTGGATTGGAGTCAGAACAACCCGGCCAAGACCACCATCGCGCCCTATTCCATGCGGGGAAGGGCGGAACCGAACGTCGCGGCTCCGCGCACATGGGAAGAGATCGAGAACCGGAAGAAACTGCGGCAGCTGCGGTTCGACGAAGTGCTGGCGCGGTACCGGTCGGACGGCGATCTGCTCGCCGACCTGGATCCGCCGCTCGCGCGGGACGACTCGCCCGCGCCGGACGCGCTGACGAAGTATCGATCGATGCGCGATCCGTCCCGCACGCCCGAGCCCGTGCCCGCCGAGTCGCCCGCGCCGGGGACGAACAACCGCTATGTCGTGCAGGAACATCATGCGCGACGGCTGCACTGGGACGTGCGGCTGGAGCGCGACGGGGTGCTGGTCTCCTGGGCAGTGCCGAAAGGCCCGCCGACCTCGCCCGACCAGAATCGCCTCGCCGTGCACACCGAGGACCATCCGCTGGAGTACCTCGACTTCCACGGCGCCATCCCGAAGGGCGAGTACGGCGGCGGGGAGATGACGATCTGGGATTCCGGCACCTATGAGACCGAGAAATGGCGCGACGACGAGGTCATCGTGGAGTTCCACGGCAAGCGGCTCACCGGTCGGTACGCGCTCATCCAGACCAACGGCAACCAGTGGCTGATGCATCTGATGCGTGCGCGTGACGGAGCCGAACCGCAGGAGCCGCAGCAGCCGCAGGGCCGGATCATCCGTCCATCGAACGGCTCCACGACGCTTCCGCGCGGCTTGGCGCCGATGCTCGCGACGCACGGCGAGGTCGCCGAGCTCGGCGCCGACGAATGGTGCTTCGAGACCAAGTGGGACGGCTTCCGGCTGATCGCCGAGATCGATGACGGTGCGCTGACCCTGCGTAGCCGGGCCGGGAATGTGGTGACCGACCGCTATCCCCGCATCGCGGCGTTGCGGCGGGAACTATCCGGACACCAGGTGGTGCTGGACGGCGAGGCCGTCGTCTTCGACGATCACGGCGTCGCGAATCTCGGCTTGCTACAGGCCGATGCGGCGCGTGCGGTGTTCGTCGCGTTCGACGTGTTGTATCTGGACGGCACGTCACTGCTGCGCAAACGATATTCCGATCGCCGCAGGGTCCTGGAAGCGCTCGCCGCGAACGCGCCGTCGCTGGTGGTGCCGCCGCGACTGGACGGCGCGGGCGCCGACGCCTTGCGCTACAGCCAGGAGCAGGGGCTGGAGGGCGTGGTCGCGAAACGCAAGGATTCGGTATATCTGCCGGGCAAGCGCGGGCACGCCTGGGTGAAGCAGCGCAATTGGCGCACCCAGCAGGTGTTGATCGGCGGGTGGCGGCGCAGCGCGGCGCGGGAGTTCAAGTCGCTGCTGATCGGCATCCCGCACGACGGCGGGCTGTACTACGTCGGCCGCGTCGGCACCGGCTTCAGCGAGCCGGACATGCGGGAGCTGGCCGCGCGGCTGCGCAAACTGGAACGCAAGACCTCGCCGTTCGACAACGAGCTCACCGCCGAGGAACGCAAGGAAGCGGTGTGGGTGACGCCGAAACTCAGTGGCACCGTGCGGTTCATGAACTGGACCGAGATGGGCCGGTTGTGGCACCCGGCATGGCTCGGCCCCGCACCCGGTGCTGGGTAGGGTTGTGGCGCGGTTGTTCCAGCGCGAAAACGAGGAGTGCACGGTGGACTTCAAGAACCTGGCGGGTAAGGCGATGGACCTGGCCCAGAAGAACGCGGACAAGCTGGACGCGGTCATCGACAAGGCGGGCGACCTCGTGGACGAGAAGACGGGCAACAAGTACTCGAGCCAGGTGGACGCCGCCCAGGACGCGGCCAAGAAGGCTTTGCGGGACAAGTGAGCGTCCGAACGGGACCCGGCGCGGGCCCGGGTCCCGTTCCGGGTCAGTCGGTGCCCGTGAGCAGCGGGGTGATGGTGGCGATATCGGTCACGAGAGCGTGGCCCTGGAACTCGAAATCGTCGTAGGCCCGCGCCATGGCTTCCTTGTCCCGGCCGCCGACCGCGTCGCTGATCACCACGGGAACGAATCCGAGATCGGTGGAATGCGTGACCGTGGGCGCGATGCCGATCTCCAGAGCGACGCCCGCGATCGCGTAGGCGCCGATCCGCAGGTCGCGCAGCATGGAGGCCAGCGGAGTGCCTTCGAAGGCCGACATCGACGTCTTGTCGAACACCACCTCGTCGGCGCGCGGCCGCAGCTCGGGTACGAGCTCGAAGGCCGGGGTGTCGCGCTGCAGGATGAAGCGCACCTTGTCCACCGAATCCACCTGCTGCCAGTTCATGGCCATGCGCAACGCGAAGGTTCCGCTGAGCCGCTCGGGCAGGAAGAAGTGGCGAAGGAAGACCACCGGGTAGCCGCCGGAGCGCGCCGCTTCGACCACGCCGACCACCCGTTCGATGATCTCCGGGCCGTCCGGCAACTGGCTGAGCACACCGACCTGCATGTCGTAGACGATCACCGCCATCCGGTCCGGGGCGCACAGGTCGCCGAGTCCTTCGGGGATGTCCAGTCCGTTGCCATGCCGCATGCTCGGCTACTCCTCGTGGTCGCGCTCGCGCTGCGGGCGGGTTGCGCCGGACAGCTATTCACTTGCGCAGGGGACGTTTTGGCCAACACTGTAGCCAGCCCGGCGGACAGCGACGGCGGTGGGTGTGACCTGCGATCGACCGTTGCCGGGCCGGTCGGCCCAGCAGTACCGTTGAAGCCTGGAGGTCAGGTGAGCCGCCGCCGACCGCGCCGGGACACCTGCCGCCTCGCCGGGACTGGGGAGGCTCTGATGAAGGATGCTCACGCGGCGCCTGCTCTCGCGCAGGGCCGCCCTGCGCGCACCACGATCCTGCGGGTCCTGCTGGCCGCGTCGACCGCGCTTGCCGCCTGCCTGACCGCCGCCCCTGCAGCACACGCCGAGCTACCGCCGCCGGATCACGATCCGTTCTACGCCGCCCCAACGGATCTCGCGCGTTACCACAACGGCGCCGTGCTGGATTCCCGGCCGATCGCGTTGTTCGGGCTGCCCCTGCCGATTTCGGCATGGCAGGTGAAATACCGCAGCACCGATTCGAGCGACGACCCCGTCGCCGACGTGGCGACCGTGCTGGTTCCGATACTGCCGTGGTTCGGCCCCGGCGCTCGGCCCCTGCTGTCGTATCAGGTGCCCGAGGACAGTCTCGGCACGCGGTGCGCGCCGTCGTTCGCACTGCGCGGCGGCTGGGACTCCGGCGCGGTGAACACGCTGATCGATACCCCGTTCATGGCGGAGGCACTGCGCCGCAGGTGGGCGGTGGTGGTCAGCGACTACGAGGGACCGCGGTCCCGCTTCCTGGACGGAGTGAACTCGGGACGTGGCGTGCTGGACGGCATCCGGGCGGCCCGCGATCTCCCGCAGGCGGGGCTCGGGCCCGCGACGCCCATCGGCGCCTGGGGCTACTCCGGCGGAGCGTTCGCCACGCTGTGGGCGGCGCAGATGCAGCCGTGGTACGCGCCGGACGTCCGCCTCGCGGGCATCACTTCCGGCGGAATCCCGGCGGATTGGCCCGCCATAGCCGCCGACGCGGACGGCAGCTTCCAGACCGGGCTGGCGTTGCTCATCCTGTTCGCGCTAGCCCGTAACGATCCCGCGTCGGGCGTGCTGGATTTGCTCAACGAGCAGGGGCGCGCGGCGCTGGCCGAGAACGGAGCGGCCTGCGGGTCCGATCTGGTGCCGATATACGCGGGCGCGCGGATCGCCGACTTCACCGCCGTGCCGGATGTACTGTCGCATCCGGCGTTTCGCGCCGCGACCGACGCGCAGGAACTCGGCGGCAGCGCGCCGGAGACGCCGATGTACCTGTACCACAGCCGCACCGACGACGTGATTCCCGTGGCGGGCTTCACCGACCTGGTCGGTCGGTACTGCGCCGAGGGGGCGACCGTCACCTCGGTGCACTCGATGCTGCCCACCCACAACCCGGCTGCGATCGGTGAGGCGCCGGGCGCGATGAACTTCCTCGCCGACCGGTTCGCCGGTCTGCCGGTGGTTCCTGGATGCCGTGAGCGGTAGGTGGACGACCGCCTCGAAAGCCGCTGCGCGATACCTCGGGACGTAACGCGACGCGTGCTCGCGGGCGCGGCTTCTCGGCAGCGCAGACCACACACAAAGGAAGCGCACCGAATCGCGGTCGATTCGGTGCGCTTCGTGCCCGGCCCGGTCAGTTCTGCGAACGTCCGGTGGTGTCCATCCATTTGGTGGTGCCGGGCGGGGCGGCCAGCGTGCTGATCAGATCGATACCGGCGATGATCAGGGCAGGCCCGCCGACGACGATCGTGCCGATGATGCCGCCGATGCCGGCGCCGGCGAGCACGGTGCCGATCCCGATCGGACCGCCGATGAGGCCGGTCAATCCGACGAGCGCGCCGATGACCGTGCCGATGAACCCGCCCACCGCGGTGGCGATGCCGAACTGCGACAGGAAGGCGTCCATCGCGCGCTGGTTCTCGAACGGCGACGCGACCGGCGTGGCCACCGGGCGGGCCTGCGCCGCGTCCTTCACGACGGTCAGTTCCAGGACGCGGCCCGCATCCCGCACGAGGTGGGCCATGGGGTATTCGAGCCCGTCCTGGCGGAAGGCGAGTGGCAGCGTGACCGCGACATTGCCTGCGGCGTCCTTGATGTCGACGGCGTCACCGCGCACGTCGAACGTGCCCGCGGTGAGTGTCGTGACGATCTTGTCGCCGACCAGCTGGGCTTCGTACCCGATATCCGGGACCGGTGCCGCAGCCGCTTCCGCGTGCGCGACGCCGGCCCCGACCGCGAGCGCGGCGACGAGTGGAGCTGCGGCGGCGGTGACTCTCCGGAGAATCATTCTCGGTTTCCAATCTTCATCAGGTTTCAAGCATTAGAGAACGCGACACACGCCGAAATTCCTTCCCCCGCCGACGTGTACATCCGCGATGTGATCCAAAAGACAGTTACTTCCGAGTGATAACTGTACTGGGGCGCATGGGGTTTGGGACACGATTTCAGAGGGTAATCTTCCGACTTTTGCAAGCGAATGGGAAATAGCTATCGGCTATTTCCTTGCCCCGAGTCGAGTGCTCCGACCGTGCGGGCTGGGTGCCGCATGGGTGGATAAAGTGCAATGCGTCGAATCGGGTCATTAATTCAGAGTCTTTCACAAGATGTTGGCCGATAGGTGTAAGCCGCAGTAGCGCAAGGTCTTTCGGCGGCGGTGTGTCGGGTGTGGCGAGGGGCGTCCGGCCTCGGGTGCGACTGTGGACCGGGGTAACCCGGTCGGTGGTGCGGCGGAGTCCTCGGTTCGCCGTAGCGAGGACCGGCCGCTATGTGTACGAGACGCGAGCGTTGTAGGCCAGGCACGTTCGGGGTCGCCTGTGGAGTCTTCTGGAGAGATACCATTCGGTCTGCAAATGGTCAGCGAATTGGTCCGCCGGAATTTCACCGGCGCCCACCAGGGGCCGCAACCGACCGGGATCCGGTTCGAACCCCGCGTTCAGGCGCACCGTCGTTCGGGCCCGCGCTCAGAGCAACACGTGCAGCCCGATGGAGCCGAGGCAGACGCCGACGACCAGCACGAGCGCGACAGCGTCGCGCAGGCCGGGTGCGCTGGGACGGGCGGTGAGCTGCCCGGTGCCGCCGCGCGCGGTGATCGCCTCACCCAGTTCCCCAGCGCGGCGGGTGGACACCGCCATGGCCGCGGTGAGGATGTCGATGAGCGGATTGTCGGCCGCGCGAGCGATCATGCCGTCCTTGGGGCGGAGGCGGCGAGCGGCGCGCAGCACCCGGATCTCCTCCATGAGCAGCGGCAGACCGCGGAAGGTGAGCGCGACGACGACCGCCCACTCGTCCACCGGCACCCGCAGTCGGCGCAACGGCGCGCCCAACTTGGCCAGCGCGGGCGCGATGTCGCCCATCGGCGTGGTCCACGCGATGAGGAAGGAAGCCGTCACCAGGATCAGTCCGAAGAGCAGAACCTGGGCATAGCGCAGCACTGCCGTGGCGCCCACCGGCACGTTGATCAGGGCTCCCGCGGCGAGCAGCGCCCAGAACCACCACGGCAGCCGCGGCACGGTGCCCAGCGGCAGCCGGGCGACCGCGCCCACCGACACCAGGAACACCGCCATCACGCCGAGCACCGGCCAGGACGGCAGGAACATCAGCAGCACGCTGATCAGGAACACGCCGATCATCTTCGTGCCCGCCCACAACCGGTGGACCGGGCTGTCGACCGGCACCTGGCGCAGCAGAACGGTGCTCATCATCGACCTCCGTGCTCGAGCCGCCACGCGGCTTCCCCTGGCGCGTGCACCGAGCCCGGCCCGGAATCGGCTCGCGCGGCGGAGGCGCTCGGCGCGGGCGCGGTCTGCCGCGCGGACTCCGCGCCCAGAATGCGTCCCGACCGCAGCTGTACCGTCCGGTCGCACACCGCCGCCATGTCGGCCACGTCGTGCGAGATGACGATCAGCGTCAGACCGGAATCCCGTAACCGCGCGAGCAGTTCCACGATGTCGGCCCGGCCCTCCGGGTCGAGACCGGCCAGCGGCTCGTCGAGGACCACCACTTGGGGGTGGCTGGCCACGATCGCCGCGAGCACCACCCGCTTGGCCTGGCCGCCACTGAGTTCCTCGATCGAGCGTGCGGCCAGCGTGCGGTCCAGCCCCACCGCGTCCAGCGCCCGGCCGACCGCGCCCGAGCCGGTCGCGCGGCCGCCCCAATCCGCGATCTCCGCGCCGACGGTCTGCTTCTGCAGTTGCAGGCGGGAGTGCTGGAACGCCAGGCCGACCCGGCCGATCTGCTTGCCGATCGGCTTCCCGCGCAACTCGGCTCGTCCCGAACTCGGTTCGATCAGGCCCGCCATGATCCACGCCAGGGTGGATTTGCCCGAGCCGTTCCCGCCGACGATCAGCAGGGCCTCGCCTTGGCGCACGGACAGGTCGACGCCGTGCAGGGCGGGCGCTTCCCACGGCGTAGCACGGTTGTAGGTGTGCCGGACGTCGCGCAGTTCGAGGATCGGCGCACCCATCGGCCCGCGCCGGGTGTCCTGCGCCGGACGCGGCCACGCGGGCAGATGCGCGACGGTGCGCCCCCCGGCCAGGTGCACCACCCGGTCGGCAACCGCGGCGTCGGCCTCGTGGTGGGTCACCAGCACCACGGCCATCGAGTGTCGTTTCGGCAGCGCGGCCAGCAGGCTCACCAGTTCGCGCCTGCCGTCCGGATCGATCATCGAGGTCGCCTCGTCGGCGATCAGCAGCGCGGGCCGCCGGGCCAGCGCGGCGGCGACCGCCAGCCGCTGTTGCTGTCCGCCGGAGAGCGTCGCGGTCTCCTTCAGCCCCATCCCGGCGAGTCCGACCTCGCCGAGGAGCGCGTCGACATCCACTTCGGCGGCGAGTTCGGCGGGCAGTCCCCATACGACGTCGTCGGCGACCAGCACGCCGAGGGTCTGGCTCTCCGGCCGCTGCAACACCAGCGCCGTCCCGCCCAACTTGCCGAGCCCGGCCGACCCGGGCCGCTGCACCGATCCCGAGGTGGGCGGCAGCCCGGCCAGCAAACGGGTCAGCGTGGATTTGCCCGAACCGTTGTGGCCCACCACGGCGACGAATTCGCCGACCCGCACGGTCAGGTCGATGCCGCTCAGCGCATCGCGCGGCGCTCCGGGATAGCGGAAGGCGACGTCGTGCAGCGTGACCGGGAGCGGTGCGACGGGCCGGTCGTCGACCGGCGCGTCGAGCCGGTCGCGGCCGGGCAGCCAGGCCAGGCGGTCCAGCACCGAGCCGAGGACGTACCAGGAGAAGACGCCGGTGGCCACCATGCCGAGTGCGACGCTGCCGCCCACCCACGCCCACCACCAGTGCAGCACCGAGTCGGTCAGGTCCGCCGCGAGCTGCCCCAGGGGCGCCAGCTGCTCCTGGCGCGCCGCGAGATCCTGCAGGCCGCGCGACGCGTTGCGGATGTTGTCGAACAGCAGCTCGCGGGTGGTGGACAGCAACGAAAGCGATCCGACGGCGAACGCGGCCCAGGCCAGCCCGGCGAGCAGCGAGAGCCCGAACGCCGCGACGACACCGCCGCCGCGCCGCTTCACCGCGCCGATGATCCCGCCCACGGTGGCCGACGCGACCAGTGCCGTCGCCGACGCCATGCCCGCGGCGACGAAGGTGACCAGCGTTGCCGCGATCGTCGCGGTGACCAGGGCGCGCAGCCGGAAGCGGTGTGCGATCAGCCCGATCGGGACCGCGCCGACCAGCTGTAGCGCGGCGGCGAACGGGATGACCGATCCGATGGTCACCAGCCCGACGGCGGCTCCGCCGAGCACGGCGCCGGTGGCCAACTCGATCGGACGCAGCGGACCGCGCACATCCGATTCGCCCGGACGGGCCAGTTCATTCACAGCACAAGTCTGCCAGCCCGGCGGGCTCTGGCGGGTCGAGGCGAATCCGGGTGGGCCCGGTTCGCCGGGGCGCGCTTCGTCATGAGACGGGCGTGAGAGTGTAGGCCTTGGGGTCGAAGCGACGGGTGCGGCGACGATAGCTCGTCTGCGAGCCGGGCCAATTGTTGGTGATGCGGCCGGCGGCGTTGCGGTACCAGCTGGAACAGAAGTTCCACGGGGTCCTGGCCAGGCGCTGCTGGAGCGCGGTGTTGTAGTCCTCCTCGAGGTCCGCGCGGACGTCGACGCAGTGGCCGGGGTGCTCGGCGAGCCACTGCACGGCTTGGCGGATGTAGCGGGTCTGCGACTCGATCATGTAGATGATCGAACCCACGCCGAGATTGGTGTTGGGCCCGTAGACGAGGAAGAGATTGGGAAAGTCCGGCACCGTGATGCCGTAATACGCGTGCGCGCCGTCGGCCCACGCGTCGGCCAGCCTGCGCCCGCCGCGGCCCCAGATCTCCATCGGCCAGAGGAACTCCGTGCCCTTGAAACCGGTGCCGTAGATGATCACGTCCGCTTCGTGCGTCGTCCCGTCGGCGGTGCGTACGCCTTGCGGGGTGATCTCGGTGATGGCGGTGGTCTCCACCCGCACGTTGGGCCGGGTGAGCGCGGGGTAGTAATCGTTGGAGAACAGCGCGCGCTTGCACCCGATGGGATAGTCCGGGGTGAGTTTGGCCCGCAGCTGCGGGTCCTCGACCTGTTCGGCCAGGTGCCGGGAGGCGATGCGGGCCACGAACCGCGCGATGGCGGGCACCTCGACCAGCCCGAGCGAGATGAACTCCGCGATCGACCACCACCCGAACCGCTCGGCCAGCAGCGCGCCCGGCACCCGCGCGAACAGATTGTGCTGGATCGCCGAGTAGTCGGTGTCGAACTTCGGGACCACCCAGGCCGGCGTGCGCTGGAACAGAGTGAGCTGGGCGACCTCGGGCTGGATCTCCGGGATGTACTGAACGGCGCTCGCCCCGGTGCCGATACAGGCCACACGTTTGCCGCGCAGGTCGACGTCGTGGTTCCACTCGGCCGAATGGAACGACGGGCCCGCGAAGGTGTCGATGCCGGGGATGGCGGGGAGGGACGGACGCGACAGCTGGCCCACCGCGGAGATCAGCACGTCCGCGATCCAGCTCTTCCCGTCGGCGGTGCGGACGGTCCACCGGCCGGTGGCGTCGTCGAATTCGGCGTCGCTGACGCTGGTGCCGAAACGGATCGCCGAGAGCACGCCGTGGCGTTCGGCGACGCCGCGCAGGTAGGCGTGGATGGCGGTCCGTCCCGAGTACCGCTGCGGCCAGTCCGGCTTCGGTTCGAACGAGAACGAGTACAGCGGCGACGGGACGTCGCAGGCCGCCCCGGGGTAGGTGTTCTCCCGCCACACACCGCCGATGTCGGTGGCGCGCTCCAGGATGGTGATGTCGTCGAAGCCGTTGCGGCGCAGCTCGATCGCCATGCCGATGCCGCCGAAGCCCGCGCCGATGATGAGGATCGATGGTCGATTGCGCGCTGTCATGTGAGGCTCCTCACTGCGACCGTAGATGTCTCCACTGTAAGAGCAGGCGTGTCGGCGCATAGAGAAATTCGGCCATAATGTCCGCGTGGAGCGGGTACAGGATCCGGATATCCGCGATTGGAACTTTCCGCGCGGGGTGGCCAGCGTGGCGCTGATGGTCGGATACGCGGCCGAACACGGCGTGCCCGCGGCGCGCATGCTGCACGGCACGGCGCTCGGTGAGCAGCAATTGCGTGATCCGGATGTACAGATCGATGCGCATACCGAACTGGCCGTCATCCGCAATCTCGTCCGCGCACTCGCCGATCGGCCCGCGCTCGGCGTCGAAGTGGGCCGCCGCTACCGGATCACCACCTTCGGTATCTTCGGCTTCGCCTGCGTCAGCAGCCCGACGCTCGGGGAGGCGATCAGCTTCGCGCTGCGTTATCTGGACCTCAGCTTCACCTTCTGCATCCCGGTGGCCGAGTGGGGCGAGAGCGAGTTCGTCGCGGTGGTGCACGACGAGTCGGTGCCGACGGACGTGCGTCAATTCCTGGTCGAACGCGACGTCACCGCGATGCACCGGGTGATGAGCGATCTGCTCGGCACACGCTTGCCGCTGACCAGGGCGGAATTCCGCTTTCCCGACCCCGGCTACGCGGAGCGGATCGCCGAGGTGACCATCGTGCCCCCGAGCTTCGACATGCCGCACAACCTGTTCGCGATCGAACCCATGCTGCTGGAACAACCGTTGCCGCAGGCCAATGAGCAGACCTGGACGATGTGCCTGGCGCAGTGCCGGGAGCTGGTGCACCGCCGCAGGGCGCGCACCGGCATCGCGGCCGAGGTGCGCGAACGTCTCGTGCCGCGCGGTGGCGCGGACGGGTTCGCCGCTCCGCCCGGCATCGACGCCGTGGCGAACGATCTCAATATGAGCACCCGCACGCTGCGGCGGCACCTCGACGCGGCGGGAACCAGCTATCGCGCGCTGCTGGACGAGGTGCGGCGCGCTCTGGCGGAGGAAATGCTCACCGCCACACCGCTGTCCGTGAGCGATGTCGCCATCCGTCTGGGCTATGCCGAGGCTTCGACCTTCATCTTCGCCTTCAAGCGCTGGACCGGGAACACTCCGGCGGCCTATCGCCGCGAACGCGCCGTCCGGCGTTAGCTCTCTTCGCCGCGGCCGCTCCTGCTGCCGGTGTACGCCAGCTCGCGAATCTTGCCGATGGCTTTGGGAAACAGCTCCACCTCGGCCGGGTGATTGAGCATCGGATCGAAGTAGTCCGTGCGGTACTCGGCCGACTCGGCCGGACGCAGCGTGAGTTCGGCGACTCGCCAAGTCGGTCCGCCGAGGCGACCCGCGGTGAGGGTGAAGCTGACCAGGTCCTCGTGGAGGTGGGCTTGCATCGCCTCCAGCGACGCCGACGCGGGCTGCACGCTGTCCGGCTCGGCGAAGAACCAGGTGGGCGAGGAGTTGCTGATCCGATAGGGCATCAGGCAGCCGTACCGTGCGCTGGCCCAGCCGCGCGCGGGGGTGATCACCAACCGGCCCAGCGGTCCTCGGCCGGTGGTGGCCAACGCGAAATCCCAAGGCTGCTCGTCGCGATCGAGCACTCGGAACGCCAGGCCGAGCACGTCGGGCAGGCCGTCCGGCAGCCCGATGCCCTTGGACACCCGCGCGATGACCGCCCGATCGCCGCTGCCGAACAGCGGCTCGAACTCGGGCTCCGCGTGCAGACGGCCGGCCAGGTGCAAGCCCGCCGGGTGGAATACCCGCGCATGCCGGATCCTGGCTCCGGCCGCGAACGCGTTCTTCACCACTGCGGCTGGTAGATCGACCATGGCGGATCCTCCCGGTAGGCGTCGTGTGCCTCCCGATTGCCCCGGCTCGTGGCAGGTAAACCGTCGTCAGGCCGGTTGCACGCCGATTCGGCCGCCCATCGGAACCGTCCGGAAATGGCTGGTGAGGCGATGGTCGGCGCCGATGACGTGCAGCGCGACCGCAGGGTCGGGCGCGTAGTCCATGACGTGGTCGGGCAGGTCGAGTTCCCACTCGCCGCTGAGCACCGAGGCGGTGCTCGGGGCCACCAGAAGCGGGCGTCCCCCGAAGGTGGTCGTCGCGGCGGAATGCGCGTGCCCGGTGAGTACGCCGACGATCCGGTCGTCGCCGGCCACCAGGTCGGCGAGCCGTTGCGGCTCGGCCAGGGAGATCACGTCGACGATCGGGCTGAACAGGTGCGCGGGCGGGTGGTGCAGGGCGAGCAGGATCGGCTTGCCCGCGGGCGCCGCGGCGAGCACGCCGCCGAGCCAGTCATAGGTCTCGTCCGCCAGTTGTCCGCCCGGCTGCCCCGGGACGCTCGAATCCAGCAGCGCGACGGTGAGATCGCCGATGCGATGCGCGTGGTTGATCGGGGCGTCGGAGGCGGGCTCGCCGAGCAGGCTGGTGCGGAAGCCCGCGCGGTCGTCGTGGTTGCCGGGGATGGCGTACACCGGGATCTCGCTGTCGAAAGCGGCCTTGGCCTCCGCGAACTGCTCGGGTTTGCCGGAATCGGTGATGTCGCCGGTCACCAGGATGGCGTCCGGCCTGCGGCGCAGCCCGGCGACGAAGTCCATCACCCGCCGCACACGCTGGGCGTTGCGGGTGCCGAGATCGAAATGGGTGTCGCTGACCTGAGCCACCAGGATCATCGGCATTCGCTTTCGCTAGGGGTTCGCTGCATTGCGTCAGATGGCGCGCGCGTCGCGTCCGCGGCACGCCATCAGGCTAGTTGACCTGCGCATTACGCGTCGTCATGACGCTCGCCACCGCGCGGACGGTACTCGCCGTGTTGTGCGCTGGATCACAGTGTGGGGTTCAGTGGCGGTCAGGACGAGGGGCGGTCGGAGACCGTGTCGGAGAGGGTGCGCAATGCGCGCAGGAATGCGCTGCGATCCGGTGCGGGCAGCCGCTCGAGCAGTCGATCCTCCCCGGCCTGGATGTCGCGCTGGGCGCGGTCGCGCAGGGCGCGGCCCGCGTCGGTGAGCGACAGCAGGTTCACCCGGCGGTCGGCCGGGTCCGGTTCGCGCGTGATCAGGCCGCGGCGCTGTAGCTCGTCGAGCACGCCGATGATCCGGGTCTTGTCCGCGCCGATCGCCTTGGCCAGCGCCGCCTGGGTGTACACGGGTTCCGCGCCGAGGCCGAGCAGTACGGAATAGCCCCACATGGACAGTTCGTGCCGCTCCAGGATGGGCAGTTCGAGGGCCATGAGCGCCCGCCCGAGCGGCACGATCATCGCGGCGAGATCGGGACGGGCGTTCGGCATGAAACGACGATACTGCTTGGCAAATCGTAAGCTTGAGCATACGATATGCTCATGCTTACTGATACTCCGGAAAAGTTGCGCGACCGGCATGCCCGTTCCGTTCGATTGAGCGTGGACGCCGTCGACCGCATTCGCCCTGATTCCCTGGACGCCGAAACACCGTGCGCGGGTTGGCGTCTTCGTGACCTGCTGGAACACATGATCGCGCAGAACCACGGCTTCGCCGCCGCCGCGCGGGGCAGCAAAGCTCTCGAGGTCTGGGCCGTGCGCGCGTCCGCCGATCCGGTCGCCGACTATCGCGCCTCGGCCGACGACGTGCTCGACGCCTTCGCCGCCGAGGACATCCTCGAGCGCGCGCTGGTGCTGGCGGAGATCCTGCCGGACCGAGGGATTCCCGCCGTCCAGGCGATCGGTTTCCACCTCGTGGACAGCGTCGTGCACGCCTGGGACGTCGCTCGATCGATCGGCGAGACCATCACCCCCGATCCCGACGTGGCCGAAGCGGCGCTGGCCATCGCCCTGGCCGTCCCCGACGGTCCCGAGCGCTCCGCTCCCGGCGCGGCCTTCGCCCCGGGGCTGTCCGTTCCGGAAGAAGCGTCGACCCTCGACCGGATCCTCTTGCTTCTCGGCCGTTCGCCGAACTGGCCGGGCTGATTCGCCCGAGCGGCCGTGAGACCGCTTCTGTTTGCGCACAGGGTGGGCCACCTGGGGATGACTGTGGACCAATCGTGAGCCGATGTCCGCCGCTCGGTGGGGGAGATACAGCAGTCGCGCCCGTATTCGCGCCGACGTTTCCCGCTCCGCAGCGCTAGCCGGGCTTTCGCGCGATCGAGGTTCAAGTGGTTCGCAGCGGTCGACGCCCAGGCAGCGGGCGCTGCGACGACCGCACTGCTCCTGACTAGGCGAGCGTCCGCAACAGGTCGGCTGCGCGATCGAGGGCCGTCGGGTCGGCGGATTCGTGCAGCGGACCCCAGAAGTCCGCATCGGGCTCGGCGGCCAATGTCAGTTCCGGTGGGGTGCGCCAGGAAGCGGTGAGGCCGAGACGCCAGGAGTGCAGGTAGGTCCGTGGGTGGGTGCCGGAGCGGTCGAACAGGGGATCGCCGACGATGGGATGGCCCGTCCAGGCCAGGTGGACGCGAATCTGGTGGCGACGGCCGGTCACCGGGCGCAGCGCGAGAACGGTGTGCGCCGGACCCCGCAGCACCGTCGCGAACCGGGTGACCGAGGGGTAGTTCTTGGCAGGCAGCAGGTCGGCGTCGTTTACGAACCACCGACCCGCCTCCTGGCGGATGCTTTCGCGCGGCGCCGCGATCCGCACCCGGTTCTTACGTCCCACGCTGAGCGGCAGGTCGAACACGCCCGTATCGGGCAGGCCGGTGGCCGCGACGACGGCCAAGTACGCCTTGTCGGCGGTTTGTTTATTGAATTGCCTGGTCAGCTCGCCGTGGGCGCCCAAATCTTTCGCGAACAGGATCAAACCGGAAGTCACCTTGTCGATCCGGTGCACCGGATACAGCGTTTCCCCCACGGCCGCCGCCAACTCGACGATATCGGTGTCGTGGCGCTCACCCATGACGGAGATCCCGGCGGGCTTGTGCAGCGCCAGAATCGCCGCGTCCTCCTCGACGAGGCAGCGTGCGCGTAGCTGTGACCAGTCCTTGTCCACCGGACGAGCCTAGGGCGGCCATCGGCGGCGGGCGGCACTCGGTGCTATCTGCCGTTCTTGCCGTTGCGGCGCAGCAGGTGCGGGCGTAGGCGGTTGAAGCCGCGCACCCGGACGCTGCGCAGGTGTTTGATCGCGAAGGCCGGGTTTCCTTCCAGCGCGGCGGCGGCCTGGTCATCGATCAGAACGGTGCCGGGCCGCGCGACGCCGGTGAGCCGGGAAGCGATGTTCACCACGGAGCCGTACAGATCGCCGAACCGTTGCAACACCGGGCCGTAAGCGAGGGCGACGCGCAAGTCCGGCGTGCCCCCGACCATCATGGTGGACTCCTGGATGGCCAGCGCTATGCGGGCGGCCTCGGTGGCGCTTTCCGTGGCGAACATGACTTCGTCGCCGACGTTCTTGATCACCCATCCGCCGTTCTCGGTGATGGCGGCGGTGGTGGTGGACTCGAACGCCTCCAGCAGCATGGACAGCTCGTCGGGGTGCAAATGCCTGGTCAGCCTGGTGTAGCCGACCATGTCGGCGAAACCGACGGCCAGTTCGCGCACCGACTCGCCCGCGCTCGTCCCCGGGTCGAGCGACCGGGACAGCGACGCGGCCAGATGCCGTCGCCACGCGTAGATGTTGAGCTGCTCCAGCGTGGCGATGGCGCCTTCGGTGGCGGCGCGCACCGTCTCCTCGGGGTCGGCGCCGGGATCGGCTCGGGCGACGCGTTCCTCGATCTCCGCGAGCACCAGGTCGACCTGCCATTCCGCCAGGCGCGCCATCCCTTGGCCGAGCGTGCGCGCAGTCGCCGACTGCTGCCGGGTGTCGGCCGAGGACAACACGTTCAGCTGCTCGAAGTTGCGCACCGCCGCGACGTCGGCGTCGGCGTAGTCGACCGCTTCGTCACCGATGCTCGAGGGAAAACCGAGCGCCGTCCACAATCGCTGGGTGAGCTCCGTCGTCGTTCCCGACTGCTCGGCGACCTGCGTGCGGTTGTACCGGCGCGCTCCGTCGAGCAGATAGGACTCGACGACCGATCGCACCAACTCGGACCTCTCGCTGGGCACCATGATCGGTACCTTACGGGCCGGATCGGACGGGGCGGCTTTCATTGGGGGAGTTCACATATCTCCTGCCGCGCTATGCCGATTCCGGTGCCGCAGCGATGGCGTCCACGCCCTCCGAGATCCCGCCGAACTGCCGCCCTACGGCGCGGGTTCGGTCAGTCGATGCCTTCGACGATGCGGAAGTCGCGCTCGACGCCGTCGGAGAGGGCGACCAGCGCCTCCTGGTAGGCCGCACTCTCGCGCGCCGCGACGGCCTGCTCGAAGCTGTCGAACTCGATCAGAATGGTGCGCCCGGCGATTCCGGCGTCATACGCCCCGACCCGACCGCCTCGGCTGAGGACTCGACCGCCCCCGGCCCTGACGGCCGGACCGGCCAGCTTGTCGTAAGCAGCCAGCTTCTCAGGGTCCGAAATGGTGCGATAGACGCTGACCCAGTAGCCCTTGGGCATGGAACCTCCAGTGTTGGGATGAGTACATTCGACTTACGGGTTGGTCTCGGACGAACGTCGGCGGGCGAGAGCGAGGCTTGTCAGCGTCGTGATCGCCATGGCGCCGATGCCGATAAGCGCGGCGGTGGTGTAGGCGCTGTCGTCGGGGAAGAGATGGCCGGGACCGGTGCCCGCGGCGAGGATCAGGCCGCCGATGGCGCTGCCCAGGGAGTACCCGACGCTGCGGACGACGTAGTTGAAGCTCATGGCGCTCGACGTCTCGCTCTTGGGAGTGACGGCCAGGATGACGCCGGGCATCGCGGCCGAGAAGCCGCCGACGCCGAAGCCGAGCACGCCCATCGCCGCGAACAGTTCGGCCAAGTCCGACCGGGCCGCCGCGAACAGGGCGAACCCGCCGCCGACCACGACGGCGCTACCGGCCAGGAGCAGGGGGTCGGCGAACCGCGTCCGGACCCGCGGCGTGAGCTTGCCGGCGACGAACCCCAGCACCGAGAACGGGATGAGGACCAGCCCGGCGACGAAGGTCGTCAGCCCGAAGCCGTAGCCGGCGCCGTGCGGCGTCTGCGCGTACCGGGTGATGAGCGTGAGCAGGAGGTACATGCCGATCCCGCCGACGAACATGGCGAGGTTCGCCCCGGCGACCGCTGGGTGCCGCACCGCCCGCACATCGACCAGGGGCGTCGTGCCGCGCAGTTCGATGACGGCCCAGACGCAGAGCAGTACCACCGCGACGACGGCGAGGCAGGCCGCCACGGCGAGGTGCCGGCTCCACAGATTCCGTTCGCCGGCGAGGACCAGCACCAGGAGCAGGGCAGCGGCCAGGAAGACCGCGCCTGCCACGTCCACGTGGGCGGAGCGGCCCTCGGGGGCTTCGGGCATGGAGCGCCACGCGGTCAGGAGGGCGGCGGCGGTGACGACCAGGCCGAGGCTGTAGGCGGCCCGTACCCCGCCGAGCTCGGCGAGCAGTGCGGCCAGCGGGTAGCCGACGCCGGCCCCGATGATCGAGACCACTGAGATCAGGGCGATCACGGCCGCGCTGCGCTCCTCGGGGAGGTGGTCCCGGGCCACGCCCATCATCAGCGCCGTCAGCCCGAGCCCGACGCCCTGGGCCGCCCGGCCGGCCAGCAGCCACGCGAACGGCAGCGGCAGCACGGTGAGCGCGCTGCCTGCGACGACGACCGCCAGCGTGGCGAGGATCGTGGCCCGCCGGTGCGGGCCTGCTCCGAGCCGGCCCAGGACCGGCGTGGCGACGGCGCCGCTGAGCAGCGCGATGGTAAGCGTCCACTGCGCGCTGCTGAGCGAGACGTGGAGCGAGGTCGCCACGCTGGTGATGAGCGGCGTCCCGAGGCTGGCGACCGCCGCCACGACCAGAGCGATGAACATCAGGGCGGGCACCAGCAGACGCGCCTCGGAACGCGCCACCGGGAACGCCCTCACCTCGACCCCGTCGACCGGCTGCCCGGTCACTGCTTCGGTCCTTCGCGGTCCTGGCTTTCGAGCTCTGCCAGACGCTTCAGCGCCGGAAGGGCCGCCACCAGCGCCTCGACCTCGTCGCCGGTGAGCTCGCCGATCAACCGCTCGAACGCCTGGACGCCCGCCTCGCGCCGCGTCCGGACGTAGGAGGCGCCGGCCTCGGTCAGGCACACCAGCGTGACCCGCTTGTCGGACGTGTCGCCCCGCCGCTCGACCAGGCCGGACTCCTCCATCACCCGGACCAGGGCGGTCATCGCGGGCTGGGTGACGCCCTCGACCGAGGCCAGATCGGTGATGCGCCGCGGGCCGGTCCGGTCCAGGGTGGCCAGGGTGGCGGCGGACGTCAGGCTCATGTCCCGGGGTAGGCGTCTCGTGGCCCTGGTGGCCAGACCGTAGAGGGCTGCTCCGATGGCGGCGGACGCGCCAGGAGCGGTGTCGTGACGACTCATGCTCAAAGCATAGCATTTTTATATTCATATTTTATGGAAATGGGTCAGCCTGTGCAGCACACCGCCGCGGTATGACCACCGAGGTCATCGCAGCCCACGGCACGCTCCGCTAGCGTCGGGAGGACGAATGAACCACGGAGAGGAGGCCGTTTTGGTTAAGACCGGGCGGGCCGTCCGGCGCGAGGTCACCGAGGGCGTGCTGGACCGCGGCATGCCGTACTACGCCATCGGCTCCGGCCGGCCGTTGGTGTTCCTCCGGTGGTTCAGTCCCGACCACGCGAATCCCCGCGGTCGGCTGCTCGACTCCGAGGTGAAAGTCCTGCGGCCACTGGCACGGAGGTTTCGCGTCTACGCGGTGAGCCGCGCGCCCGGCATGGCCCAGGGCAGCACGATGTCCGAGATCGCCACCGAGCACGCGGACGCGCTGCGCGCCGAGTTCGGCGAGCCGGTGGACGTGCTGGGCATCTCGTCGGGCGGGTCGGTGGCGCTGCAACTCGCCGCCGACCATCCCGAGGTCGTACGTCGCCTCGTCGTGGCGTCGTCCGGGTGCCGCTTGGATCCGGTCGCCAAGGAAGGCCAGATGCGCTATGCCGAAGCGGTCCTGCACGGGCGCCGGGCGATGCACCATCTCGCGTCGAGCAGCGTCGCCTCGCCTGTCGCCGCTCGTCTCGCGGCGGCCGCCATGTGGTTGCTGGATCCGTTGAGCCGCCCGCGAAATCCCGCCGACACCTACGCCTTTCTCCGCGCCGAGGACGAATTCGACCTCACCGACCGGCTCGGCGAGATCCACGCGCCGACGCTCGTCATCGGGGGCGAACGAGACACCGCCTACAGCCTCGCCACCTTTCGCCGCACCGCCGACGGCATCCCGGATTCTCACCTCCTCATCTACCCCGGCGCGGGCCACGTGAGCGCGATCAGACGCTCCCGCTTCGCCATCGACGTCACAGAATTCCTCGACCAACCCGCCTGACGTGCCACGGACGCGGCCGGGGTACCTGGTGGCCGCTCTTCGCGGGGCGATCCGACGACAAGCTCTCGGGACGCTGATCGTTGTCCGCCGCGTCATGGCTCGGGGGTCGGCGTCCAGTAGCCGGAACGGTGGTTTCCCGCAGCCGCGCGGATCGCCGCGTGGAGACGATCGGTCAACTGGGCGGGCGCGGACAGATCGCCCCAGGTCCAGCGCACGATCACCCAGCCGAGGGCGCGGAGCCGCTCCTCGCGAATCTTTTCCGCCGTGGCCACCCGAGCGACGGGCAGTGGGCCGCACGGTGCGGCGCGGCGATGGTCGTCGAACTCGCCGATCACACCGAGATCGGGGAACAGGAAATCGACGCGACCGACACAGATCTCGTCATCGGAGAAGACGCGAGCCTGCACTTCGGGGGCGGGAAGACCCGCCCGGTGCAGCAAGATGCGGCTGAGCGAGGCGCCGACGTTCGCGCTGCGCCCGTCCAGGAAGTCGAGGACGAGGGCGGCTCGGCGGCATCCGGGCCGGTGCCGGGCCCGGCGCAGGTGTTCTTGCAGTTCCGTCGTGGTGGTGAGGCCCTGCCGCAGCGCGGAATCCCCCAGGGCGACCGACTGGTCGAATCCTTCCGAGCGGGCGATGTCCAGGACCGTCCGCGCGGGGGTGGTCACGCGTATGTCGTCGACCAGGGTGATCTCGTCGGGCTCCATCCGGGCCGAATGGACCACTACTCGTCGACTCAGCCGGCCGCCGTTGATCCGGTTCCTGGTCAGATGGACGCGGTCGAGCGGGATGCCCCACGTCGTCATCCCGTGCAGCACCGCCGCCGAACAGTGGCTCGTGACGGCGGAGTCGGACGTGGACTCCGCGGTGGCCAGCGTCATCAGCAGATGCCTGCCGGTGGCGCCGAGACCGGAGCCGGGCGTGCTCAGATAGTGCCCGGCGCGCAGCCGGTGCCATTTCCCGGTTCGGCACAGCCGGTGCAGCGTCTTGTCGGACAGGCCGGATGCCAGCGCCTGCTGACGCGAGATCAATTGCGGTGCTTCCATACCGACGATCGTGATCGACCGGCGATCCGTGACGCCCCGCCGCGGCGGCGGATGTGGACAACACGCGGGCTGTGGACAACTCCGGAGGGTCAGCCCATCTGGGTCATTCCGGCCGCGACCACCTGGGCCACGTTCAGCACTTCGTCGGCGGTGGGCAGCGGCACGCCGTCGAGCGCGTGCAGCCGGTCGGTGCTGGCGATCGCGAACATCGCCGAAACCCAGGCCGCGGCGCACGCGCGCAGGGTTCCGGGGCGAACCGGGCCGGGGGCGCTCGCCTGAAGCACCTTCGCGGTCACCTCCAGCATCTGATCGCGCAGGCGGCGCAGTTGCCGCCGCACGTCGGGATGGGTGTCGGCCTCCCGCCACAGGATCACCCGCAGCACCGACGAGTGGTGGTCGCGCAGGTTCAGCGCGGCGTCGAGGTTGACCAGGCTCGCCGCCGGATCTCCCGGCGCAACCACGGTGCCGATGTCGTCGATCGGCCGCGCGGGCACCCGCTCGGACATCAAGGCGGACAGGATCGAATCCTTGGTGGGGAAGTAGTAGAAGACGAGTCCTTTGGGGACGCGGGCCGCGGCGGCGATGGCCGCCGTCGCGGTGGCGTCGTAGCCCTGTGCCGCGAAGAGGTCCTCCGCGGCGTCGAGGATCAACTGCCGAGCGTCGCCGTCGGCTTTCGCGCTGCGGCGACGCCCGGCGCGCCGGGTTCCCGGTCGCTGCATCAGTGATGCGGAGCCATGTCGTGCAGACGCCCCGACACCGTCGGCAACGCCGCGACCGCGACCACCGCCGTCACCACCCCGACTACCCATGCGGTCCAGGATGCGCTGCGGTACTCGGTGAAGTCCATGGCCCACGGCGAGATGAACAACAGCAGGCCGCACAGGCCCATCGCGTAGTCCGCCGACGCCATGTCGGGGCGGGCCATCTGTGCCAGACCGGTGACGGCGATGAGCACGCCGAGCACGATCAGCGACCACATTGCCTTGTTGTTGTGGTCTACCCACAGGGGTGACAGTGCGGCGAAGGCTCCGAGCACGACGGCCAGGAGATCCTGTGCGCGGCTCTCGGTGAACATATCTACCTCCTCAGGCTGTGCGTATGTCCTGACCTCGGTCTAGTCCTGATTGACCGCCCGATCAACAGCGGAACGGACACGGTTGCGCGTCGATTGCCCGCTGCGGGGAAGTGATGGTCCTCACAGAGGAATGAACCAAGCAAAGGTTAGGGTGAGCTTCGTCGCCCCGCCGGTTCCGTGGAATCGGCGGCCGGATTCCAGTGAAGGGAT
>NZ_BAFR01000020.1 GCF_000308435.1 Nocardia araoensis NBRC 100135
CCGATGAACGGGTTGCCCTTGGTCACGGCGGCGAACTTCGAGCTGAACTCACCGTTGGTCAGGTGCAGCGAACGCTCCCGGATCAGGCCGAACGCCGCCGCGTCCCAGAAGGCGGTGGTGCCGCCGTTGCCGAGTACCACCTCGTAGCCGTCCGGCAGGCCGAACAGCTCGCGCAAGCCGGAGCGCACACGCGCCACCACGTCCTTGACCGGCTTCTGCCGATGCGAAGTTCCGAACACCGAGGCGCCGACGTTCACCAGCGACTGCAGCTGCTCCGGGCGCACCTTGGAGGGGCCGCAGCCGAACCGTCCGTCGGCGGGCTTGAGATCGTCGGGAATGGTCGGAAACGCAGAGGTCATGGCCAACAGGGTAGTCGGTGGTGTCGCTGTGGCGACGCCCACACTCCGGCTAACGTAGGCGCCCATGAGCATGCCGTCAGCTAACTCAGGGTGGCGACTGCGTGAGCGGGCGCGGAACTTCCGCCTGCGGGGCGCGACGGTCTCGGACGCGATGCGCCGGGAGCTGCTGATTCGCGGAGAAGCGGGAACCGCGACGATCCTCGGGGTTCGACCCCGCCGCACCGAACCGGGGCACGTGTTCTGGGTGCGCGTGCAACTGGCATGCGAGTTCCCTTACGAGAGCCGGGTGCGGCAGCGAGTGCCCGACGCGGAGCTGGAATGGATGCGGCCGGGCGACGTGGTGTGGTGCCGGGTGGATCCGCGCGACCGCGATCGCCTGGTGCTCTACGTGCCCGACCTCGAAGAAGCCGGCCGGGCGAGCATCGCGAAGATCCTCGCCGACGGCCGCCGCGCCGACGCCACCGTGCTCGCCGCCGCACCGGTCGCGGCCGACTACTCCGGTCGTGACGACCCGCTGCTGCGGCTGGACCTCGAACTGCGCGCCTGGGACGAATCCAAGCCGTGGCGGGTACGGCTGGTCCAGCCGGTCCCGCTGCACGCCCTCCGGCTGGTCGACCTGGGCCGTCATCTGGAGGTCGCCTTCTTCGAGGTGGACCGCGGCGAGACGGTCGCCGTCGACTGGGTCGCCTCGCTCGAGGAGTGAACCGCGGGCGAATGCGGTCGAGTGCCTAAAGGTGCACGAAGGTGAAACCCATGGCGCGAATCTTCGGCAGCGCCGCGATCATCCCCGCCCCGGTTCCGGAGCGCGGCCGATGCATATGGGCCAGGGAAATAGCGCCGGGCGCGGCGGCATTCATCGCCGTTTGCACTTGGGTGGCCGACGCGGTCGCGCCGAAATCGGCGTTGATACTGAAACCGACCGGGGTTTCGCCCAATTCGTTGACGATGGACACCGCGACATCGTCGTAATGCGCGGTGCCCGCGCGGAAGAATCGCGGCGGTTTGCCGGTGATCGTGGTGAGCAACTCGTGGTTGGCCCACACTTCGTCGGCTGCCTCCCGCGCCGAAGCGGTTCCCGCGATGCCATAGGCCTCGCGGCCGTTCACCGACAGCGGTTTGTGCGCCACACCGTGATTGGCCAGTTCGAAGAGTGGATTCGCCGCCAACTGCGCGGTACGCGCGCGGTTGGCATCGATCCAGCGCTTGTTGAGGAACAACGTCGCCGGAATCCGCTCGCTGATCAGGAAGTTCACCAGCGATTCGTCGATATCGTTGTTGCCGGTGCCGCCGCAGGCGTCGAAGGTGAGCGCCATTTGTTTGCCCGTGGCGGTGAACGTCCTCGTGATTCCCGCCATCTCGACGCCCCACTGGTGCGGCAGGATCCCGGCATGTCTGGCGGCGACGGCGACCGGTGTGCCCGCGTCCACGGCCGCCGAGACCGGAGCGGCCCGCATCCCCGTGGTGGCGCCGGGCGCGACCGATACGCGCGCCTGCGCGATAGACGTGTTCTGAGTGGTGCCGCACCCGGTGGCGGCGAATCCTGCGGCCAGAGCGGCGCCGACGCCGAGCATCCGCCGCCTCGATATTCCTTTGTCCAGCATCCCTCTAGTCCTCTAGCTTTCCCTCCCGGATGCTACGCGAGCCGGACCTGGCGGCGGGACAACATGTTCCGCCGTCACGTCCGGCTCGCGGTTGTGACTTCGTGGTCGCGGGTTACGTGTGCGCGATCGTGGCCCAGCCCTCGACGTCCTCGGGCTTGCGGGGGCTGGGGCCGGTGTAGATGGCCGCAGGGCGGACCAGCTTGCCCAGTTGCTTCTGCTCCAGGATGTGGGCGCACCAGCCCGCGGTGCGGCCGCAGGTGAACATGGCGGGCATCATGTGCGCGGGTACCTCGGCGAAGTCGAGGATCACCGCGGCCCAGAACTCCACATTGGTCTCGATGGCGCGGTCCGGACGGCGTTCACGCAGCTCCGCCAGGGCGGCCTGCTCCAGCGCGGCGGCGACCTCGTAACGCGGCGCGGCCAGTCGCTTGGCGGTGGCCCGCAGCACGCGGGCGCGGGGGTCCTCGGCTCGGTAGACCCGGTGACCGAAGCCCATCAGCTTCTCCTTGCGGTCGAGGATGCCCTTGACCAGCGCCCGTGCGTCGCCGGTGCGCTCGACCTCTTCGATCATCGGCAGCACGCGCGCGGGCGCGCCACCGTGCAGCGGGCCGGACATGGCGCCGATCGCGCCGGACAGCGCGGCCGCGACGTCGGCGCCGGTCGAGGCGATCACCCTGGCGGTGAAGGTGGAGGCGTTCATGCCGTGCTCGGCGGCGGAGACCCAGTAGGCGTCGATGGCCTCGGTGTGGCGCGGGTCCGGGTCGCCCTTCCAGCGGGTCATGAAGCGCTCGGTGACCGTGGTGCACTCGTCGATCTTCTTCTGCGGGACCGCGGGCTGATAGATGCCGCGCGCCGACTGCGCGACGTAGGACAGCGCCATCACCGAGGCGCGGGCCAGGTTCTCGCGAGCGGTCTCGTCGTCGATGTCCAGCAGCGGCTGGTAGCCCCAGATCGGCGCGAGCATGGCCAGCCCGGCCTGCACGTCGACGCGCACGTCGCCGGTGTGCACCGGCAGCGGGAACGGTTCGGCGGGCGGTAGCCCGCGCCCGAACGATCCGTCGACCAGTAGCGCCCACACGTCACCGAAGGTCACCCGGCTCCCGACCAGGTTCTCGATGTCGACTCCGCGGTAGCGCAGCGCGCCGCCGTCCTTGTCCGGTTCGGCGATGTCGGTGGTGAACGCCACCACGCCCTCGAGGCCACTGACGAAATCGCTGGGTACGGTGGCCTGCCCACCGGAAACCGCGGGGCTGGTAGTCATGTCGCGACTCTCCTTGCACTTGGGTGCATGTTCTCGCGGATGGGAAGTTGCCGGATTTGACGAGTACATGCCGATCATCAAAACCTTAGCTCCCCGCTACCGAAGAGTAACGTCTGCCCCATGCGTGACCTGGACAATTCATCGGATCTCGCGGCCATGCGGGTCGACTACGGCGGCCTTCCGCACGGCGGCAACGACGACGTCGACTTGGACGAGACCTGGCTCGCCGGCGGTTGGGAGCCGCTGCTGCGGCATTGGATCGAACAGGCCACCGCGGTCGGCATCGCCGAACCCAACGCCATGGTGCTGGCCACGGTGTCGCTGGCCGACGGCACGCCGCGGCCGGTCGCCCGGACCGTGCTGTGCAAAGGGCTCTCGCCGGAGGGTGTGATCTTCTACACCAACTACGACTCGGCCAAGGGCGCTCAGCTGACCGCCCTCCCGTATGCCGCGGTCACCTTCGTCTGGCCCGCGCTGGGCAGGCAGGTGCACCTGCGCGGCGCGGTCGAGCGGGTTTCCGCCGAGACGACGGCGGCCTACTGGCGTTCCCGGCCGCGGGACTCGCAGCTGGGCGCCTGGGCTTCGCGTCAGTCCCAGCCGATCGGCTCTCGGGCCGAACTGGATCGGACGCTGGCCGAGACGACCGCGCGGTTCGCCGACACCGACGAGATCCCGGTGCCGCCGCACTGGGGCGGTTTCCTGGTCCGCCCCGACGAGGTCGAGTTCTGGCAAGGACGGCGCGGCCGGTTGCACAACCGCATCCGGGTGCGGATCCAGGACGCGGGGACCACGGTGGAGCGCTTGCAGCCCTGACGTATTCCCAGCGCGAGCGTGAGAATTCTCGCGTCGATCCGAGGAGGAGGACTGATTACGCTGCGGCGGTGAAACTGCTCGCCGACACCACTCCGCTGCGCAATCCCGACTTCCGACGGCTGTGGAGTTCGGGCATCGTGACCATGATCGGCGCGCAGTTGTCCGTGGTCGCGGTTCCGCAGCAGATCTTCCAGATCACCGGCAGTTCCGGCTACGTCGGCCTGGCCGGTCTGTTCGGCCTGGTGCCGCTGATCGTGTTCGGGCTGTGGGGCGGTGCGCTCGCCGACGTGCTGGACCGGCGCAGGCTCCTGCTGATCACCAACTCCGGCACCGGGCTCACGGCGCTGGCCTTCTGGCTGCAGGCGGTGGCCGGGGCGGACAACGTGTGGCTGGTGCTCGGTCTGTTCGCCGTGCAGCAGGCGTTCTTCGCGGTGAACCAGCCCACCCGCAGCGCCACCATTCCCCGTCTGCTGCCGGAAGGCCAACTGGCCGCCGCGAATTCGCTGAACATGACGGTGATGCAGTTCGGAGCCATCGCGGGACCGGTGCTGGCCGGGGTGCTGATTCCCGTCGTCGGGCTCGCCACGCTGTACCTGATCGACGCGGTCGCGCTGCTGGCCACGTTGTGGGCGGTGTGGCGACTGCCGGAGTTGCCGCCGACCGGGACGGTGCGCCGCGCCGGATTCCGCACGGTACTGGACGGTTTCGGCTACCTCGCCACGCAGCGGGTGCTGCTCGCGTCGTTCGCGGTGGACGTGATCGCCATGGTCTTCGGCATGCCGCGCGCGCTGTTCCCGCAGATCGCGCACGAGACCTTCGGCGACCCGGCCACCGGAGGCGTCGCGCTCGGCCTGCTGTTCGCCTCGATGTCGGCGGGCGCGGTGCTCGGCGGGGTGTTCTCCGGGTGGATTCCGCGCATCCGCAGGCAAGGCTTCGCGGTGCTGGTCTGCATCGCGCTGTGGGGGCTGGCCATGGTCGGCTTCGGCCTCGCCGTCGGGCTCACCCGGCACGGTCTCGGCCTCGGCGCCGGGCTGTGGATCGCTCTGGCGTGCTCGGCTTTCGGCGGCGCGGTGGACATGGTCTCGGCCGCGCTGCGGGTCACGATGCTGCAGACGGTGGCCACCGACGATCTGCGCGGGCGGTTGCAAGGGGTGTTCACCGTGGTGGTCGCGGGCGGGCCGCGGATCGGTGATGTTGCCCACGGTTTCGCGGCGGCGAGCCTGGGTACAGCTGTAGCCGCGGCGGGCGGAGGCGCGCTGGTGGTGGTGGGCGTGCTGATCGCGGCGGTCGCGTTTCCGGCCTTCACGCGTTACCGTGTCGCTCGCGCTCATGCCGAAATTGCCGTGTGACGTGCACCGCGAACACCCGGCGACCGCGTTCCGCGGTGGCCGCCCGACCTCACCGCGCCGGGACGTGTTTGTGAGCCGCCGCAGGACTACCCTCCGGTATTGTCCGCGTCGGCCAACGGCTAGCGTTGAGGCAAGCGCATCGTGCGCCACCGCGCCGGTGCCTGTGGTTCTAGCCTGAGAGGGATCCTTCCGTGCCCGCTGAGAACATCATCAACGTCGACGACGACGCCAAGCCGGTACTTTCCTACCCCGGCGGCGAGTTCCCGATGACGGTCACCAGGGCCGCCGAGGGCAACGACGGGATCGAGCTGGGAAAGCTGCTGGCCAGCACCGGGTACGTGACGTACGACCCGGGCTTCATGAACACCGCCCCGACCAAGTCGGCGATCACCTACATCGACGGTGAGGCGGGCATCCTGCGCTACCGCGGCTACCCGATCGACCAGCTCGCGGCGGCCTCGACCTTCATCGAGGTCAGCTACCTGCTGATCTACGGCGAGCTGCCCACCCAGGCCCAGCTCGAGGACTTCACCGACCGCATCCGCAGGCACACCCTGCTGCACGAGGACCTGAAGCGCTTCTTCGACGGCTTCCCGCGCAACGCGCACCCGATGCCGGTGCTGTCGTCCGCGGTGAACGCCCTGTCGGCCTACTACCAGGACTCGCTGGATCCGCGCGACCCCGAACAGGTCGAGCTGTCCACCATCCGGCTGCTGGCCAAGCTGCCCACCATCGCCGCCTACTCGTACAAGAAGTCGGTCGGCCAGCCCTTCCTCTACCCGGACAACTCGCTGAGCCTGGTGGAGAACTTCCTGCGAATGACCTTCGGCTTCCCGGCCGAGCCCTACGAGGTGGACCCCGAGGTCGCCGCGGCGCTGGACATGCTGCTCATCCTGCACGCCGACCACGAGCAGAACTGCTCCACCTCGACCGTGCGCCTGGTCGGCTCGTCCGACGCCAACCTGTTCACCTCGGTGTCCGGCGGCATCAACGCGCTCTGGGGCCCGCTGCACGGCGGCGCGAACCAGGCCGTGCTGGAGATGCTCGACGGCATCAAGGCCAGCGGCAGCGACGTCAAGGAGTTCATCCGCAAGGTCAAGAACAAGGAAGACGGGGTGAAGCTCATGGGCTTCGGCCACCGCGTCTACCGCAACTACGACCCGCGCGCCTCGATCGCCAAGAAGCACGCCGACGCCATCCTGAGCAAGCTCGGCGGCCACGACGAGCTGTTCGACATCGCCCAGGCCCTCGAAGAGGCCGCGCTCACCGACGACTACTTCATCGAGCGCCGCCTGTACCCGAACGTCGACTTCTACACCGGCGTGATCTACAAGGCGATGGGCTTCCCGACCCGCATGTTCACCGTGCTGTTCGCGATGGGCCGGCTGCCCGGCTGGATCGCGCACTGGCGCGAAATGCACAGCGAGCCGCTGAAGATCGGCCGTCCGCGGCAGATCTACACCGGCTACGGCGCTCGTGATTACCGCGAGATCAACAATCGTTGACCGATTCCATCCATCATCTATCGAAGGGGATAGCCGAATGACCAAACCGGAGATCGAGTTCCAGGCGGGGCCCGCGCCCACCGAGCTGGTGATCAAGGACATCATCGAAGGCTCGGGCAAGGAAGCCGTGCCAGGCGGCACCGTGGAAGTGCACTACGTGGGCGTCGAATTCGAATCCGGTGAGGAGTTCGACTCGTCGTGGAACCGCGGCGAGTCCATCACCTTCCCCCTGCGCGGCCTGATCCAGGGCTGGCAGGACGGCATCCCCGGGATGAAGGTCGGCGGTCGCCGTCAGCTGACCATCCCGCCGGAGCTGGCCTACGGTGGGGCGGGCGGCGGTCACCCGCTGTCCGGCAAGACGCTGGTCTTCGTGATCGACCTGCTGAACGCAAATTAGTTCGGCGGCGCCTTCGGCGCCGCGTGTTCACGGCCCCTTTATGGCTCGCGGTACATGCGCCGCAAGCCCGAAATGCATGGCCCGTCTTCTGTAAGGGAAGGCGGGCCATCGTCGTCTCTACTTCCTGACGATCTCGACCGGGTCGGTGAGCGCGGCCGCCAACGCTGCTTGCTGGGTGCCGCTGCGCTGGGGCAGGGCGGCCACGGCCTTGTCGGTCTGCGTGCTCAGGTTGTGCACGATGTTCTGTAGCTGGCTCACACCGCCGGTGAGCTGGCTGATCGCGCCGACCAGCTGGGCGCCGCCCTGCTCGGCGAGTTGGGGCAGGCCCTCGGCGAGTTTCGCGCCCTCGGACAGTTGCGCGCTCGCACTGGTCAGGCGGTCGACCACGGTGCGAAGGAGGGTGCCGAGGTCGGTGTCGGGGTCGACCGCGCCGCCGACGAGCGAGCCGAGGCCGGTCAGCTGGGAGCCCGCCTGCGCGGATACGCCGCGCAGCGCCTCCAGCTTCCCGATGATGTCGGCGAGTGCCGGATCGTTCGCGAACGGCAGCGCGCGCAGCAGCGGCAGCACCTGATCGAGTCCGCCGCTCACCGTATTCGCCGTTCGTTCCACCTGCGCGATCGTGATGCCGGTCGAATCCAGAGCCGCGGCGAGCTGGTCGGCTTGCGCGGCGGCGCCGTCGACGGTGGAGTTCAGCAACGCGATGGCCGAAGTGAGTTGCGCCGATCCCGATTTCGCGAACTCCAGGAAGCCGAGCAACTGATCGGCGCCGGAGCTGAACTGGTCGGCTCCCGCGGCGGCCGCCTCGACGCCCGCGTCGAGCAGCTGGGCGGTGAACTGCACCTGCGACATCTGAGACCGGGCCTGGGCGACGGCGGTGAGCGCGGCGTCGACGCCTGCCGCGCCGATCCGCTGCGTCACCGCGGTCACCGCGCCGTGCACCAGATCGGCGTCGGCGTGGTCGTGGGTGTCCACGGTGACCCTGGCTCGTTTCGGATCGGGCCCGGCCAGCGTGCCCATCGATGCCGTGAGGTCGGCGGGCAGCGTGATGACGGCGGCGTAGTCGTCGGTGCTCGCCTCGCCGGGCGCCGCGGCGGTCCATTCGTAGCCGCCCGCGTCCTGCAACGCCTTGACCACGCGCGCACCCGTCGGACCGGCATCGGCATTGACCAGAGCGATCCCCGTCGGCCCCCGATCCGTCCCGGTCCATGCGACGATCCCGGCGCCGAGCGCTCCGGCTGCGACGAGGGCAACGGCGAGAAGGCCCCAGCGGGCGCGTTTTCCGATCACGCCGCAGACCTTAAACGCGAGTTATGGCGCGCCTCTTGGCGTTTCTCTGAGAGTTGAATAAGGGGTCGCGAACACGCAGCGCCGCAGGCGCTGCGAATCAAACACCGGGCAGGTCGAGAACCAAGCGGATGCCGCCGAGGGTGCCCGCGTCGAAATATGCCCGGCCGCCGTGCAATTGGGCCTGCTGGGCAACAAGCGCCAAGCCGAGGCCCGAACCGCCCTTGCTCGCCTGGCTGCCGCGGAAGAAGCGGTCGAAGACGGCCTCGCGCTCCCGCGGCGGGATGCCGCGGCCGTTGTCGTCGATCGAGATCACGATGTGGCCGTTGGGCGCACGGTGCGCCGAGACCAGGGCCTCGGTCGCTCCGCCGTGTTTGACCGAGTTGGCCAGCGCGTTGTCCACCGCGAGCCGCAGCCCGGCGGGCAGACCACGGGTGACCAGCTCGGCGTCGGAATCGATGCGCACCACCAGGCCGGGGAAGTGCCGCATGGCGTCGTGCGCGGCCTGGTCGCACAGGTCGCCGACGTCGGTGGCGACGTGGTCGCGCTCGTTGGTCAGGTCGCCGGTGGCCAGCCGCTCCAGCGCCGCGAGGGTGCTCTCCACCCGGCCCTGGCCGCGCTGCAGGTCGTTCAGGATCTCGGCCCGCTGCGCCTCGTCCAGGTCGAGGGTGCGCAGCACCTCGAGGTCGGTGCGCATCGCGGTCAGCGGGGTGCGCAGCTCGTGGGCGGACACGGCGGCGAAGTCGCGGGCGGTCTCCAGTGCCGCGGCGGTCTGGGCCTGGGCCTGATCCACCCGCTGCAGCATGGTGTTCACCGCGTCGGCCAGTTGCTCCGCCTCGTGCACGCCCGCACCCTCCACCGGCGCATGCGGATTGCTGGGATCGGGGAACGCGCTGCGTGCGCCCACCTGCCGGGTGAGCCGGACGATCGGGCGCACCGCCGCGCCCGCCAGCAACCAGCCGAGCCCAGCGGAGGCGGCGATGGCCAGCAGGGCGCCGCCGAGCACCCACCGTTGCTGTTCGGCGGTGGCCTCGGCCGCGTCGGCGGCGGGTATGCCGAGTGAGACCACCCGGCCTTCGGGTTGATTCTCGGTGGTGGTCAGGATCCGGTAAGGGGTGCCGCTCACCGTGACGGTGCGGGAACCGGTCGGCAGTGCGGGCAGTTCGGTGGTCGTGCTCGCCGCGACCTCGCCGTTGTCCCGGACGGTCACCGCCATGTTGTTGTTCAAGCCGGTCAGGCCGATGAACCGGACCGCGATCTGCGGCTCGATCAGCACGATCCGCGCCGCGACGTCGAGTTGCTGGTCGGATTGCCGCACGTTGTTGCGCTCGATGGCGCGGATGCTGATCAGGCTGATCAGCGTCACGATGATGATCGCGCCCGCCGCGGCCGCGCCCGCGACGCGGGTGCGCAGCGAAAACGACCGGCGCCGGCGCGTTTCCCGCGGTGTGGCGGCGGGCACCGTCATTTCGGCGCTCGCAGCACGAACCCGACGCCGCGGATCGTGTGCAGCAGCCGGGGAGTGCCGTCCACCTCGAGCTTGCGGCGCAGATAGCCCACGAAGACGTCCACCACGTTGGTGTCGGCGGCGAAGTCGTAGCCCCACACCAGTTCCAGCAGACGCTCCCGGCTCAGCACCACGCCGACGTTCCTGGCCAGCGTCGACAGCAGCTCGAATTCCCGCTTGGTGAGCTCGATCTCGCGGCCGTGCAGCAGCGCGCGGTAGCCCGCGACGTCCACCTCGAGCGGGCCGACGGTGACCGCGCCCGGGGTCGCGGGGGCGGGTGCGTCCGATCGCCTGCGCAGCAGCGCCCTGATCCGGACCACCAGTTCCTTCAGCACGAATGGTTTGACCAGGTAGTCGTCGGCGCCGGACTCCAGCCCGGCGATGCGGTCGTCCACCGACGCGCGGGCGCTGAGCACACAGATCGGCACCTCGTTGCCCATCGCGCGTAACGCGGTCACCACGCCCGCGCCGTCGAGCACGGGCATGTTCATATCCAGCACGATCGCGTCGGGCGCGTTCTCGTTCACACTGCGCAGCGCTTGCGCGCCGTCTCTGGCCACGAGGACTTGGAAGCCGGACAAACGCAGCCCGCGCTCGACCGAGGCGAGCACGTCCTCGTCATCGTCGACGACGAGAACCGTCGGGTTCGAGGTCGAGGTCACGTCGTCCATTCTGCTCCCGGCCCCCGGCGAATCTTCGATCGTGCGAGTCGGCGCGCGGACTCGCGTGCGGAACCCGGAGGTGACCCGCCGGATTCCGGAGACACCCGGCGGGTCACCCGTGCTTCCGCGGGATCAGTAGTTGTGGCAGGACTCCGCCACGACGCGGATGGTGTCGCGCAACTGCGCGGTCCGCGGGTCGTTCTCCACCCGACGCGCCGCGTCCGGGTTCTCGTCGATGGCCCGCCGCAATTCGGCCCTGCGCTGTTCGACCGGCTGGTCGAACTTGCGCTGCAACTCGGCCTTCTGACTCGGGTTCGCGTCGAGCATGGCGGCCAGCTGCGGCGCCTTGTCGTGCAGTGCCGCGTCGACCTGGGCGAACGAGCAGTCCGAGGTCAGCAGCGGCTCGGCGTATTCCATCGGGCCCGCGGCGGCGATGGCGGGGCTCAGTAACAACGTGACCGTGGCGATTCCACCTGCTGCCGCGGCGGCGATGGCGGGGCGGCCTACGGAACGTTTCATGTTTCTGCCTCCAGATCATCGAGGGGTTTCGGGGCGGTCTCGAGGCTATTTCGAACTGCTGGCACCGATATGAACATCCTCTGAGGAAACTCTGAGGACGTTGACGGCGGTGCGGAAATCAGGATGGCGCAACCGGATCCACGTCGGGCGCGACCACGTGGTCGGTGTCGTCGTTCGCCGGGTCCCGCCACTCGGGCCGCGTGGCGCGGATCTGCTCCTCCAGCGCCACCAGCACCGCGGGGTCCTCGATGGTGGAGGGCACCTCGAACGTCTCGCCGGAGGTGATCTGCCGGATGGTCTTGCGCAAGATCTTGCCGGATCTGGTCTTGGGCAGCGCGGTCACGACGATGGCGTCGTGCAGCGTGGCGATCGCGCCGACCTGGGTGCGCACCCGCTCGATCAGTTCGTCGCGCAGCCGGTCGGGGTCGATGTCGACGCCGGACTTGAGCACCACGTACGCCAGCGGCCGGTGCCCCTTCAGCTCGTCGGGCAGCCCGATGACGGCGCATTCGGCGACCGCTTCGTGCCCCGCGATGGCCGCCTCGATGCTGCCCGCGGAGAGCCGGTGCCCGGCCATGTTGATCACGTCGTCGCTGCGGCCGAGGACGTACAGGTAGCCGTCCTCGTCGAAGTAGCCGGAGTCGCCGGTGAGGTAGTGGCCGGGGTAGGCGGAGAGATAGGAGCGCTCGTACCGCGCCTCGTCGCGCCAGAGTCCGGTCAGCGTGCCGGGCGGCAGCGGCAGACCGATGACGATGTTGCCCTCGGTGTTCGGCGCCACCGCGTTGCCGGAGGAGTCGAGTACGCGTAGTCGATAGCCCGGCACCGGCACCGACGCCGAGCCCGGCTTGATCGGCAGCCGCTGCAGCCCGAGCGGGTTCGCGCAGACCGGCCAGCCGGTCTCGGTCTGCCACCAGTGATCCACCACCGGGCAGTCCGCCCGGCCCGCGAGCAGGGTCTCCTCGGCCCAGGCGTAGGTGGCCGGATCCAGGCGTTCGCCCGCGCAGAACAGTGCGCGCAGTGAGGACAGGTCGTGACGGTGGGCCAGCTCGGCATCGGGATCGGCCTTGCGGATGGCCCGCAGCGCGGTCGGGGCGGTGAAGAGCACGTCGACCTTGTGCTTGTCGACCACCCGCCAGTACGCGCCCGCGTCGGGGGTGCCGACCGGCTTGCCCTCGTACAGCAGCGTGGTGGCTCCGACCAGCAGCGGCGCGTAGACGATGTAGGAGTGCCCGACCACCCAGCCCACGTCGGAGGCGGCCCACATCACCTGGCCCGCGTCGACGTCGTAGATGTTGCGCATCGACCAGGCCAGGGCGACCGCGTGCCCGCCGTTGTCCCGGACCACGCCCTTCGGCTTCCCCGTGGTGCCGGAGGTGTAGAGGATGTAGAGCGGGTCGGTCGCGGCGACCGACACCGGGTCGGCAGGCGGCGCGTCGCGGACGGCGTCGTCCCAATCGAGCCACTGCGCGGCCACGGTCTCCGCCGAACTCGGCAGGTACTCGGTGGCGGGCTGCGGCGCGGGGAACGGGATCGTGGCGAACTGCGGCCGCTGCTTGACGATCACCGTGCGCGGCGCGGTCGTCCGGGCCAGATCCAGCGCCCGCAGCACGATGGGCGGGTATTCGATCTGCTTGCCCGGCTCCAGGCCGCCGGAGGCTGTGATGATCAACACCGGTTCGGCGTCATCGATGCGGGCGGCCAGCTCCGGGGCCGCGAAGCCGCCGAACACCACGGAGTGCACCGCGCCGATGCGGGCGCAGGCCAGCATCGCGATCACCGCTTCCGGGATCATCGGCAGGTAGATCACCACGCGGTCGCCCGCGGTGACGCCCAGTCGCACCATCGCCCCGGCGAACCGCGACACCTCCGCGAGCAGTTCGGCGTAGGTGTAGACGACGGTGACGTCGGTCATAGCCGAGTCGTATATCAGGGCGGGCTGATCGGCGCGGCTGGGTGCGCCGGGAGCGGTGGGGCGGACGTGGCGGTCGAGCGCGTTGAACGAGGTGTTGAGCCGAGCCCCGGAGAACCACCTGGCCACCGGACGGGCGCCGCTGTCGACGATCTGCGTCGGCGGCACGTCCCAGTCGATCGCTTCGGCCGCGCCGGCCCAGAACTCGGCGGGATCCACCAAGCTGGTCTGGTAGGCCGGTCGGTACTCCTGCCGCACGTTCAACCCCGTGACTCCCTAGCCTCGCCTCGATGCCCGCCTCGATAGATCTGGTTGATTGTGGCAGACTTCACGCGACGCCCGGGTGGGTGCCGCTACCTTTGGTTTTGCCTGGAACCGGCAGGTCAATGATCGCGACATCACGCCCCGTCACCCAAGAAGTTATTGATCCGTTAGAATCTGATGTCACTTATTTGGGCCGTCGTAGACGCAATTTCTCGGCCAGCCGCAGCTCTCGGCCAGCTCCACCTGTCGAGCCAAGCACGCGATTGTGGAGGTTCGGTTGATGGCGCGTGGTAGAGGCCAGTTTGGAAAGTGAGTGGGAGATGCGTGACGCCGCTAGCTCCGGCAGTAGCCGCTGGGCGCTGGGCAACTGGGACCTGCGCTGGAAGGTGACGGCGGTCCTCGCCGTGCCTCTCGCGGTCGCGGTCGGCCTCGGCGTATCCAGGATCTCGTCGGAGTTCGCGGACTCGAACCGGCTCGCCGACATCTCGGACAACGTCGCCGCCATCCCCTCGGTCACCGCGCTCAGCGCGCAGACCGCCACCACCGCGGGCTCGCAGATGATCTCGCTGGGATCCAACCAGTCCGTGGTGACCGACCAGAACCTGGCGGACCTGGACAAGGCGATCGCCAACGCCGAGAAGGCGGTCGGCAAACTCGACGGCGTACCGGGCGCGCGCGCGGCCATCGACAGCATGCTCACCCAGGCCAAGGGGGTGCGCGCCCAGGGCAAATCGGTCTCCACCGGCCCGCCGTCGGACACCCTCGCGCTGATCGACCGCGTCCGCAGCGACAGCGTCCGGATCGTCGAGACGACGGTCGGCCAGGTCAGCGACACCGCGGTGGACGCGGCCAAACTGCGGCTGGTCGACTCGCTCAACACCCGTGCCACCCTGGTCAGCGAGCTCGCCGCCTTCCCCGAGGTGCTGCGCGCCCAGCAGTCCGGCGTCCAGAACTTCCTCATCGCCTCCAACACCGAGCGCGCGCTGCTCAACGTGCTCGCGCACCGGTTCGCCGACGGCGACACCTCGATCGCCGACCTGCGCGCGGGCATCGACACCAGGATCGCGCTGCTGACCAGCCCGCAGTCGCAGGCGGGCCAGCTTCCGGTCGGTGACCTGAAGAAGTCGCTGACCGACAGCCTCGCGGTCTACGAGCACGTCGTCGGCAAGGCGACCAAGGACATCGACTCCGCGATGCAGTCGCTGGTGACCACCGCCCAGCGGGACGCGTGGACCTACACCGCCGTCGTCATCGCGACCATCCTCGCCGCGCTTCTGCTCGCGGTCTTCGTGGCCCGCTCGATGATCGTCCCGCTGCACCGGCTGCGGTTGGCCGCGTTGCGCGTGGCCGAGAGCGACCTGCCGCACGAGGTCGCCCAGCTCCGCAACGGCGCCTCGCCGGAAGAGGTGCCGCTCGAGCCGATGCCGGTGCGCAGCACCGAGGAGATCGGTCAGCTGGCCCGCGCGGTCGACGACATCCACGGCCAGGCGCTGCGTCTGGCTAGTGACCAGGCGAAGATGCGTTCGCAGGTCAACGACATGTTCGAGACTTTGGCGCGACGGTCGAAGTCGCTCGTCGATCACCAGCTCACGCTCATCGAGGCGATGGAGTACGACGAGAAGGACCCGCGCCTGCTGGAGAACCTGTTCCGGCTGGACCATCTCGCCGCCCGTATGCGCCGCAACGGCGACAACCTGCTGATTCTCGCCGGCACCAGGCAGCGCCGCGCCAAGTCCGCCCCGGTCGAGATCGCCGACGTGCTGCGCGCCGCGATCTCCGAGGTGGAGGACTACGAGCGCGTCAAGCTCGGCGCCACCCCCCGCGGTTCGCTGAAGGAACCCGCCGCCTCCGACCTCGCGCATCTGTTCGCCGAGCTGCTGGACAACGCGCTGCGCGCCTCGCCGCCGGAAACCGACGTCAAGTTCACTTTCGCGCAGGCGCACGATCAGGGACTGCTGATCGAGGTGGCCGACCGCGGCATCGGTATGCCGCCCGCCGAGATGGCCGATATCAACCGCCGTCTGGAACAGACCGCCGAACCGGGGCCGGACACGGCCCGGCACATGGGTCTGTTCGTGGTCGGCAGGCTCGCCGAGCGACACGGTCTCACCGTGCGGCTGCGGCCGACCTTCGACACCGCGCGCGATCCCGGCGTGACGGTGACCGTGCACGTGCCCGTCGGACTCATCGTCGCGGGCAAACCGAGCGCGGGGCAGCCCGTCACCCCGCAGCCTTCGCCGCAGGCCGCAGCCCCACAGCGTCCGTCGGCGCCGTCGTCCATGCAGATGCGGGCCGTCCAGCGGACTCCTGGGGGCAATGTCGTGGTCACCGTCGATCCCGGGGTGAGCGGTCCGATTCCGGTCGCGAGCGCCAAGCCCCCCGCTCCGTCCAGCGGACCGATCCCCACCGGCCCCGGAGGACTGCCGCAGCGGCAGCCGGGTTCGGCGATGTCGTCGTCCGGTATGCGCTCGGAGAACCAGCAGTCGGCTACGAGTCTGCGCCCCACGTCGGGGCAGCCCGCGCCGAGTGGTCCGCAGCGCGGCAAACTCGCCGCGGCCAGCCTGCCCAAGCGCAACCTCAGCCCCGGCGGTCCGCCGCCGCGCCAGCCCGGCGGTCCCGCGGAGTCGTCCGGTCCGGGTCTGCCGCCGCGTGAGCCGAACTCGGGCGAGCTGCCGGTGCGTCAGCCGGGCGCCAACGGTGTGCCGCAGCCGAGCACCGGTCTGCCGCAGCGCCAGCCGGGCACCAACGGTGTGCCGCCGCGAGACGCCTCGAAGGGCCTGCCGCAGCGGGAAGCCGGTTCGAGTGGTCTGCCGCAGCGTGAGTCCGCCTTGGGTGGGCTGTCGCAGCGGGACTCCGGTTTGGGTGGTCTGCCGCAGCGTGAGTCGGCCTCCGGCGGTCTGCCGCAGCGTGAGTCCGCCTTGGGTGGTCTGTCGCAGCGGGACTCCGGTTTGGGTGGTCTGCCGCAGCGTGAGTCCGCCTCGGGCGGTCTCCCGCAGCGTGAGTCGGCGGCGGGTGGTCTGCCGTCCCGTGAACCGGGTGCGACGCGCCTGCCGTCGCGTGAGCCGGGCGCTACCGGCCTACCGCAGCGGCAGCCGGGTTCCAACGGTGTGCCGCAGCGTGAGTCGGCGCGGGGGTCTGCCGCAGCGTGAATCAAGTGCCACAGGCTTGCCGTCGCGTGAGCCGGGTGTGACTGGTTTGCCGTCGCGTGAGCCGGGTCTGACTGGTTTGCCGTCGCGTGAGCCGGGTGTGACCGGTTTGCCGTCGCGTGAGCCGGGTGTGACCGGTTTGCCGTCGCGTGAGCCGGGTGTGACCGGTTTGCCGTCGCGTGAGCCGGGTGCCACGGGTCTGCCGTCGCGTGAGCCCGGTGTTACCGGCTTGCCGTCGCGGCAGCCGGCGGCAGGCCTGCCGCAGCGCGATGCGGCTCCCACCGGCCTACCGCAGCGTGAACCGGGTAACGGCCTGCCGCAGCGGGATGGCGGTGCTCACCGGCTTCCGCAGCGTGATCCGGGCTCCGGTGCGCTACCTGCCGTCAGCAACGGTCTGACGCAACGGGATTCGACCGCGAGCGGCCTGCCGCAGCGGGACGCGGGCTTGGCCAACGGCCTGCCGCAGCGTCCGCCCGCGCCGTCGAGTCTTCCGCAGCGCGAGAGCGGGCTCACCGGTCTGCCGCAGCGGCAGCCGGGCGCCCAGGCGCCGCAGCGCCAGCCCGTGCCGCCGGGAGTGGCGCTGCCGCAGCGGGACCGCGGTGGCCAGCACGCCGCGAGCGGAGAGCAGCCCGCCGCGGCGCCGGGGCGCGATCCCGGCAAGCACAGCTTCCGGTCCAACCCGGCCAAGACGGCGTCGTTCTTCCAGACCAGGCTGCAACCCGCGGACGAGTCGGGGGCGTCGATGGGCGGGACGCCGATCTTCGCCGAGATGATGTCGGCGTGGCTGTCGGATCCCAACACGGATAGGTCCCAGGTGGCTGCATCCTTCGAATCGCCGGGTGATGAGGGATGGCAGGCGGCTCGCCGCGCCAGTGAGGCTCAGCCCGAGACGAAAACGGCGGCGGGCTTGCCGCAACGCAATCCGGGCGGAAGGCTTGTCCCCGGCGGCGTCAGCGGTGCGGCGGATCGGGCGCCGCGCCGTGACCCAGAAACGATCAGGTCCAGCTTGAGTCGTCACCAGCAGGGCGTCCGGGATGGCCGCGCAATGAGAGCAATGAACCTAACCGGAGATAAAGGAGACCGATGAACCCCGATCTAGGTGGTACGAATCGTCAGCTGGATTGGCTGGTTTCGAACTTTGCCAACGAGGTTCCTGGCGTAGCCCATGCCGTCCTGGTCTCGGCTGACGGCCTACTGATGGCCGCGAGTGCCCAGCTGCCCGTCGACCGCGCCGAACAGCTCTCGGCCGTCACGGCCGGTCTGGCCAGCCTGTCAGTCGGCGTCTCGAACCTGTTCGAGGGCGGCACCGTGCTGCAGTCCGTCGTCGAGATGGAGCACGGATACCTGCTACTCATGGCTGTCGGCGACGGTTCCTATCTCGCGGTGCTGACCAATACCTCGTGTGACATCGGTCAGGTCGGCTACGAGATGGCTCTGTTGGTCGAGCGGGTTGGCCAGACTGTTCAGGCCACACCACGCGTCACGATGGGTTCCTGATGGTGGGATGGACATAGAAGATCACCGCGTGGGGAGCGTCGAGCCCAGCCTCGTACGCCCATACTCGCTGACCGCAGGCCGCACCAGACCCGCGGTCGAGTTGGCGTTGGAGGCCCTCGTCGCATCGCATCCGGTCGCCCTGGAGCGGCAGTTCGAACTGACCAACATCGAGACGTCCATCGTGGAGTTGTGCAGAGAATCGCCGTCCGTTGCCGAGGTAGCAGCCCGATTGGGTATCCCTATCGGGGTGGCCCGTGTGCTTGTGGCCGATTTGATCGAGGCCGGGCACGTGCGCGTTTCGGCGACTTTGAAAGACGATTCCAGCGACGATGAGCGTCGCGAGCTGATCGAAAGGGTTCTCAGTGGACTCCGGCGTATTTGATTCGACGGCGCAGGTCGACACTCGTACCAGCAAGCCAACATCGGCGAAGATCGTGGTCGCGGGTGGCTTCGGTGTCGGGAAGACCACGTTGGTCGGTGCTGTCTCGGAGATCGTTCCGCTGCGCACCGAGGCATTGGTGACCAATGCCAGTGCCGGTATCGACAACCTGACCGGCATCCCGATGAAATCGACCACCACGGTGGCGATGGACTTCGGCCGGATCAGTCTCGCCGACGATCTCGTGTTATACCTGTTCGGCACGCCGGGCCAGTACCGATTCTGGTTCATGTGGGACGACCTGATCCGCGGCGCCATCGGTGCCGTCGTACTGGTCGACACCCGCAGGCTGGAGGACAGCTTCGCGGCCGTCGACTACTTCGAAGCGCGCGGCCTACCTTTCCTGGTGGCGCTCAACGAATTCGACGACGCGCCGCGATACCCGATCGAGGACATCCGGCAGGCGCTCGCCGTGCCTGCCGACGTGCCGATCCTGTCCATCGACGCCCGGCGTCGGGAACCGGCCAAGCAGGCTCTGGTCGCGCTCACCGAGTACGCGCTGCGCAAGGTGATGCAGGGCTACTGAGTGCTCACGTGGCCGGCCGGAGCACCGGGTAGGGCGGGATAGGCTCGCCCGGTGCGTACTTCGGCGCGAGAATTGCTCGAGCAACTGCTCGACAAGGACTCGTTCGTCAGCTGGGACCGGCCACCGGTGACGGTGGCCGCCTCCCCGCAGTACCGCGATGCCTTGCAGAAGGCGGCGGTCGCGGCGGGTACCGACGAATCCGTGCTCACCGGCGAAGGACTGCTGCGTGGTCGGCGCGTGGCCGTGATCGCCTGTGAGTTCGGATTTCTGGCCGGCTCGATCGGTGTGGCGGCGGCGGAGCGGATCGTCTCCGCGGTGGAGCGCGCCACCGAACTCGGGCTGCCGCTGATCGCTTCGCCGACCTCGGGCGGGACCAGAATGCAGGAGGGCACCGTCGCCTTCGTGCAGATGGTGAAGATCGCCGGTGCGGTGGCGGCGCACAAGTCGGCGGGGTATCCCTACGTCGTCTACCTTCGCAACCCAACGATGGGCGGCGTTTTCGCGTCGTGGGGTTCGTTGGGCCACATCACCTTCGCTGAACCCGGGGCGCTCATCGGATTTCTCGGCCCTCGGGTTTACCAGGCCCTCTACGGCCGACCCTTCCCGGAAGGCGTGCAGACCGCGGAGAACCTGTATCGGCGCGGCGTCATCGACGGCGTTCTGACGATCCCGGTTTTCCGCCGTATCGCGCATCGTGCGCTGAGTGTGTTCAGCGGCGTCGAGTTGCCGGATTCCGCTGCGGAACAGCGTCGTTCCGATCAGGTCGCGGCGTCGGAACCGCAGCCGCCGAAGGAGCGGCTTGCCGGCCGGGATGCCAATGGCATTGCGACCGAACACTTCCAGATCGATGCCGAGCGGAATCGCGCCGCGGATGATCGAGTGTGGCAGTCGGTCCTCATCTCCCGCCGCCAAGAGCGTCCCGGCATCCGGGAACTTCTTCGTCATGTGACGCAACGAGTTCCGCTCAGCGGCACGGGTCAGGGCGAATCCGATCGCACCGCCGTGCTCGCGCTCGGCCGTTTCCGCGGGCAGCCGTGCGTGGTTTTCGGGCACGACCGGCGCGGCCAGCAGGGCGAGAACACCATGGGTCCGGCCGCGCTGCGTGAAGCGCGGCGCAGTATGGCGCTTGCTCGGGAGTTGCGACTACCTCTGGTTCTGGTCATCGACACGGTGGGGGCGGCGCTGTCGAAGGAGGCCGAGGAACGCGGCCTGGCACCCGAGATCGCTCGCTGCATAGCCGATCTGGTGACGTTGGACACCCCGACCGTCTCGGTGCTGCTCGGCCAGGGCACCGGCGGCGGCGCGCTGGCGCTGCTGCCCGCCGACCGGGTGCTCGCCGCCACGCACGCGTGGCTGGCTCCGCTGCCGCCGGAGGGGGCGAGCGCGATCGTCTTCCGCGACACCGAGCATGCGGCGGAATTGGCTGCGGCGCAACGGATCAGCGCTACCGACCTGCTGGCCGACGGCGTGGTGGACCGGATCGTGCCGGAATTGCCCGACGCGGCGGACGAGCCGGTGGATTTCGCCCGCCGGATGGTGGCCGTGATCGCACACGAACTGGCGAGTCTGCGCGCACGGACGGAATCGGAGTTGCTGACGGCTCGGCAGGCTCGATACCGGCGGCTCGGGCTGCCCCGCTCGATGGGCTGACCGCAGGCGAACGCCGTGAGTTCGCGGCTGGCGAACCCGGTTCCCAGCAAATTACAAGCCAACACACCCGAGTGCGTGATTGACGGTTCGCCGCCACACTTCTACCGTCGGAATGTGACCTTCAGAAGCGAGACCAGCACCGTTCCCTCGATCGTCCTGAACGACGGGAACGTGATCCCGCAGCTCGGCTTCGGCGTGTTCCAAGTGCCCGCCGAGGACGTCTTCTCGGCCGTCACCACCGCGCTCGAGGTCGGCTATCGCAGCATCGATACCGCCGCGATCTACGAGAACGAAGAGGGCACCGGCCGTGCGATCAGGGAATCCGGCCTGCCCCGCGACGAGATCTACGTCACGACCAAGCTGTGGAATGCCGACCAGGGCTACGACTCCACGCTGCGCGCGTTCGACGCCAGCATGCAGCGGCTCGGCTTGGACTACCTCGACCTGTACCTCATCCACTGGCCGGTGGCCGCGGCCGACCGCTTCGTGGACACCTTCCGTGCCTTCCAGGCGCTGAAGTCGCAAGGCCGGGTGCGGTCGATCGGCGTCTCGAACTTCACGGTCGCGAACATCCGACGACTCATCGCCGAGACCGGTGAGATCCCGGTGGTCAACCAGGTCGAGCTGCACCCGAGGTTGGCGCAGCGCGAGCTGCGCAAGTACCACGCGGCCAACGCGATCGCCACCGAGGCGTGGAGCCCGCTCGGGCAGGGCACCCTGCTCGACGAGAGGGCCGTCACGGCGGTGGCCGCCGAGGTCGGCCGCACCCCGGCGCAGGTGATCATCCGCTGGCACCTGCAGCTGGGCAACGTCGTCATTCCCAAGTCGGTCACGCCGTCGCGGATCGCGGAGAACTTCGACGTGTTCGGTTTCGAGCTCACACCGGCACAAATGGACGCGATCAACGGGCTGGATGCCGGTGCGCGCATCGGTCCGGACCCGGACCGGTTCACCTACGGCCTGATCGACTGACCCCGGGTATCGCCGAGGCCGGTCAGCGTGATCCGAGATATTCGGTGAGTTCGAGGGCCGCCGCGTGCCCAGCGCGATTGGCGCCGATAGTGCTGGCCGACGGTCCGTAGCCGATCAGGTGGATGCGCGGATCGGCGGCCACCTGGGTGGCCAGCCGTCCCGACATGGTGATGCCGCCACCGGGTCCGCGCAGCCGCAGCGGCGCGAGGTGGTCGAGCGCGCTGCGGAACCCGGTGGCCCAGAGGATCACGTCCGCTCGCTGGAAGGTTCCGTCGGCCCACCGCACCCCGCCCGGCTCGATGCGCTCGAACATCGGCAGGCGGGTGAGCGCGCCGCGGGCCCGCGCCGCTCGTAGCCGGTTGTCGAGCGGCAGCCCGGTGACCGAGACCACCGATCCGGGCGGCAGGCCACGCCGCACCCGGTCTTCGACCATCGCGACCGCGGCGCGC
>NZ_BAFR01000019.1 GCF_000308435.1 Nocardia araoensis NBRC 100135
CGACCCAGTAACCCTTCTCGTCCTTCCAAGCGTCCCATTCGGCGCCCTCGATGTTGTGGCCGCGCGCGGTGAACGCGGCGGTGACCACATCGATGAGGGTGTCCACGGCGGGACCGTCGGGACGGACCGGGTGGGCCTTCTGGGCGAGCTCGGCGGCGCGGGCTCGCTCCAGCAGCACCGGATAGGCGAATCGCTCGACGCGACTGGCCGGCATTCCGGATTCTTCGGTGACCTGTTCCACGGAGGCCCCTGCTCGAATACGGGCCTGGATATCGCGGGGACGCATAGTTGCTTCCATTTCGATCTCGATCTGGCCGAATCGGGCAAGGTCTCCGCGCGCGGCGGCTCGCAGTTTGTCGTCGGCGGGCAGCCGGAACTTCTGTCCGGACTCGGTGTCGATACACACGATGTGCGTGGAGTCGGGCGTCACCCCGATCACTCGAAGTTCACGCACCGTTACCTCCTTATCGCGTCGACTCGCGACACCGCCCACTTTCCGAAACAGTAGTGCACATCTGAGATTCATGGGGCAGGACACGCGGCACGGAAATCTCCTCGGAGATGTCCGTGCCCCGCTAATCTGCTCTGTTCGATCCGCTTTGGCTAATTAAGCGGCGTGTCGATCCCGGGCGTGTTGCGCCGCCCGGACCGAAATGCGCGGCGCTCAGCCGAGATTCTGCACGACCCAGTCGATGGCGCGGGTCAGCTGGCTGACGTCGTCCGGATCGATGGCCGGGAACATGCCGATACGCAGCTGGTTGCGGCCCAGCTTGCGGTACGGCTCGGTGTCGACGATGCCGTTGGCGCGCAGGATCTTCGCCACCGCGGCCGCGTCGACCGAATCGGCGAAATCGATGGTGCCGACCACCTGCGAGCGGTGCGCAGGGTCCGTGACGTACGGGGTGGCGTATTCGCTCGACTCGGCCCAGGAGTACAGCCGCGAGGAGGAGTCGAGCGTGCGCTTCACCGCCCAGTCCAGGCCGCCGTTGTTGTTCAGCCACTCGATCTGGTCGGCGAACAGCAGCAGGGTGCCCAGCGCCGGAGTGTTGTAGGTCTGGTCCTTGGTGCTGTTGTCGATCGCGATCGGCAGCGACAGGAAATCGGGCGTCCAGCGGCCCGACGCCTTGATCTCCTCGACCCGGGCCAGCGCGGCCGGGCTCATCAGCGCGACCCACAGGCCGCCGTCGGAGGCGAAGCACTTCTGCGGCGCGAAGTAGTAGACGTCGGCGTCGGTGATGGTCACCGGCAGGCCGCCCGCGCCGGAGGTGGCGTCGATGGCGATGAGCGCGTGCTCCGAGCCCGCGGGACGCCGCACCGGGATGGAGACGCCGGTGGAGGTCTCGTTGTGCGCCCAGCCGATCAGGTCCGCCGAGGGGTCCGACACCGGCTCCGGCGCGCTGCCCGGCTCCGCCGAGACCACGATCGGGTCGCC
>NZ_BAFR01000018.1 GCF_000308435.1 Nocardia araoensis NBRC 100135
GTCGTAGCGGGCGGTGGTACGCACCAGCCGGGGATCGGTCAGCAGGTAGGGCAGCGGGTCGTGGTCGGTGAGCACGGCGTCCACCCGTCGCACCAGATCGAGCCCGAGCAGCGCCCGCCACAGGGCCGCGTGCGCTTCGGCGGTGACCGTCCGCAGTTCGATGACTTCCACCGTCCGCGCCCTGCCGTCCGCGTGGTACCGATACAGCGCGTAGCCGTCGGCGTGCAGGAGGCCGAACAGGCCGGTGCCGCCGTCCCGGAAACGCTGGGGATCGTCGAACACGATGTCCCAGGCCGCGGCCGGACGCACCTGCGCGCCGGGCACCAGCCTGCGCCAGCGGTCGTAGCTGGCTTCCGCCGCCGCGCGCAGCTCGCTCGGCGGGCGCAGCGCCACACCGCCGGGATCGGGCGCCGATGGGAGGAATTCGGCGAATCGCCGTTCGATGCCCACCGCGTTCTCCCGTGTCGCGGGTCCGTAGCCGAACCGGCCGTAGATGCCGCCTTCACTCGCGGTGAACATGGTCAGGGGCAAACCGTCGGCCTCGACGCGCCGATGCTGTTCGGTGTACATGGCGCGGAGGATGCCGCGCCTGCGGTGCGTCGGCGCGACGCAGACGCCCGCGATGCCGCACACCCGCACGGTCCGCTCGCCGGGCACGGTCACCGTCATGGTGGTGGCTTGCGTGTGCCCGACGACCTCGCCGCCCTCGACCGCCACGATCGAGTTCTCCGGTGGGAACAGCAGCGGAATCCGCTCCACCTCGGCCGGGTCGGAACGGGTGCCGAACGAGGTCTCCACCAGCGTCGTGATCGCGGCCGCGTCGTCCGCGGTGGCCGATCGAAGAGTGATTCCCGGCGGGGTCATGCCTCGACCATCCCACGCCCGCGCACCTGCCCGCACCGCATTTTCGCGGTCCGCGACGGCCGGGCGAACACCGATTCGGACCAGGCCGCGGCCACCCGGCAGGATGGAGCGGTGGCCGAAGTGATCGACATCGATGACCCCGCCGACCCACGGGTCGACGACTTCCGCGATCTCAAGTCGGCCGACCGCAGGCCCGATCTGCCCGGGCGCAAAGGACTGGTGATCGCCGAGGGCGTCGTGGTGGTCCAGCGCATGCTCGATTCGCGTTTCACGCCGAGCGCGCTGCTCGGAGTCGAGCGCAGGCGCGCCGAACTCGCCGACGACTTGGTGACCGTCGACGTGCCGTACTACCGCGCCACGGCCGAGGTGATGGCCGAGGTGGTCGGGTTCCACCTCAACCGCGGCGTGCTGGCCGTCGCCCGCCGCCCCGCCGAACTCGGGATGGCGGAGGTGCTCGAGAAGGCGCGCACCGTCGCGGTGCTCGAAGGCGTCAACGATCACGAGAATCTCGGCGCCATGTTCCGCAACGCCGCCGGGCTGGGCGCGGACGCGATCCTGTTCGGCGACCGCTGCGCCGACCCGCTGTACCGCCGCGCCGTCCGGGTGTCGATGGGACATGTGCTGCGCGTGCCGTTCGCCTCCGTCCCGGATTGGCCGGGCGGTCTGAATATACTGCGGCGCAAAGGATTCCAGATCATCGCCCTCACGCCCGACCCGGCGGTGGCGAATCTGGCCGCGGCGATGACGGGGGAGCGGGTGGCGTTGTTGCTCGGAGCCGAGGGACCGGGACTGACGGAGGAGGCCATGCGGGCCACCGATGTCCGCGCGCGCATTCCCATGACGCCGGGCACCGATTCGCTCAATGTCGCGACCGCGGCCGCGATGGCGTTCTACGAGCGGGTGAGGACGGCGTGACCGGACCGTACCGGCCGTATCCGTCCTACCAGGACCCGACGCCGTGGGGTGCGGGCCTCACCGTGGCGTTCATGGTGGCGCTGCTGTCGGCGGTCGCGGTGTATTCCTTCGGGGCCGCGCTGGCCGAAGTGCATCCGTTGCTCGCGGTCGCGGTGAATCTGATCGCGGCCGGCGGCGCCGCGCCCACCGCCTGGCGCTGGCGTTTCGCCCCGGTGACGCGGTGGGTGATCGGCGGCGCCGCGGCGGGCGTGCTGCTCGGGTGGGTCGTGTTGCTGCTGGAAGGACTGTTCGCCTAGCGCGCCAGATGGGTGCGGCCGGACGTAGTCCGTCCTCAGCTCGCGCATGGCCGGAGCGAAGGCGGAGGTACGCCTGATGGGTAGCGAAGGCGGAGGTACGCCTAACCGACGGGGTCGTGTCCGCGCAGCCAGCCGAACAGGCCGCGTTTGCGTGCGGTCGTGTGCGCCCCGCCGTCGGCGGAGCCGCGCACCAGCTTGCCCTTCGGATGCAGGGCGAACTTGCAGATCGGGACGTCCCCCGGCCCGAGGGCGCCGGGCGCGGCGGCGCCGCGGTAATGAAAGCCGAGCCATTCGTTGTTCGCCGCGTCGGCGAAGTCGGGCGGGTCGAACGGCAGCGACTGAGGGTCGGGGAGTTCGCCCGCGCGCCAGCGCACCGGATGCTCCCCGGCCCAGTAGGACCGCTCCCACACCAGCGGAAGTCCCTCGTCCTCCAGGATGTACACCCGGGTGGAGCTGAACGATCTGCGGAACTCGCCGCGCTCCCAGTGGGCGAACGCGCCCCAGCCGTGCTCGACGTCGAACGACACCAGGTAGGTGTGTTCCGAAGCGAGCGGGCGAACCAGCAACTCCGGGATCTCGGTGGGGTGGGTGCGCGCGGCCTGCGCTGTGCACAGCACCGTCACGCCGGGAAAGCAGCCGATGCAGACCTCGTCGGTCCCCGGGCCCGCGCACCCCGCCAGCGTGCCGGTCATGACCTGGCGCACGTCGCGGTCTGCGTGCAGTTGCTTCGCCAGCGCCAGTGCGGCCGCCGGCTCGGGGCTGTGGTTCGCGCGCAGTACCGCCAGGGGATCCGGTGCGTCGACATACCAGAGCGACCACGCCTTGGATAGCATCCGGCACCTCCCGATAGTCGCACGAATCAACTCCGCGAACTTCGAGCAACGCAGGGCGATCCGACCGGCACCGCGACGGTGACCAGTTCGGCGCCGACGTCGTCGACCACACCGAGAATTTACTCGCCGCGTACCGGCCTCGGTGCGGCTTCGCACCGCGAACGCCAGTTCGCGACCATTGATTTCGCTCCACGTCACTCACCGGAGCCGAGTGACGCCCGAGAGCGCGCGACACTCCTGATCGGCACAGCCGAACACCGCAGTGAGGGAGCGCTCAGTGACCCGAGCTGCGCACCCCGAGCAGCACGTCCTCCCAGGACGGCATCGGGGCCTTGCCCCGCTTGCTGCGCGTCGGCTTCGCCGGAGCCTTGGCCGCGGGCTTCGCGGGCTCCTCGGCCGCGGCGGGCGCGGGCGCGGCGCTGTCCGCTGCGGCGGCGGGCGTCGCGGCGGCGCCATTGGCGGGCGTCGCGTTACCGGCGGCCGCCGGGGTCGCGTTGGCGGACGCGGCGGGCGTCGACGCGGTGCCCGCCGGAATCGCGGCCGCGCTGCCACCGGCCGCGACGGCACGCTGCTCGTAGTATTCGTCCAGCGTCGGCTGGCTCTGGCGGCTCGCGGCGCGCGCGGGCGGCGCGGCCGGGGCGGGACGCGGTTCGGCCACCGGCTCCGGCTGCGGCGGGGCGGGCTCGGGCTCCGGCGGAACGATGGTGGCCAGCCCGCGCAGTGCGCGTCCGAAATCCGGATCGATCAAGTCGGAGGCCGGGTCGTCGAGGCGGGGAGACCGAACCGCCGTGCGCGTCCGGCTGGTAACGCCAGTGCGCGGCGATCTCGGATCGTCCG
>NZ_BAFR01000017.1 GCF_000308435.1 Nocardia araoensis NBRC 100135
ACTAGGTTCTGTCTCCCAATGAGGTGAATCGATCGGCCCCATGGTTGGGGTCGATCGTGCATCATGTCGTGCGTGGCGACCGCGATCGGTGATCGATACCAGGTTCTGACCGACAAGCAGTTGGAACTGCTGGAGTTGCTGCTACCGAAGTCCGAGGGCCACGTGGGCCGTAACTTCGCCAACAATCGCCTGGTGGGGGGGCACATCAGCAGGCCGCCGGCGCGGCCGCCGACTCGGTGACCGGCTGAACCGGCCAACCATGCCATCGGGCGCTCCCGTGGTGGGCTGAGCACCAAGATCCATCTCGCCGCTGACGGCGCCGGTCGCGGCCTGGCCGTGCTGCTCACGCCCGGTCAAACCACCGCCGCTGCTGCCGCGACTGGCCGGTGGGGCGCCGCGGCGCAATCCGGAGGTGGTGATCGCCGACCGCGCCTACTCGGCGGCGTCGAACCGATCCTTGTTGCGCCGCAGACGCATCCAGATCGTGATTCCCGAACGCCGGGACCAGGTCGCCAACCGCAAACGCAAGGGCCGCGCAGGTGGGCGGGCACCGAGCTTCGATGCCGAGATCTACAAACGCCGCAATGTCATCGAACGTGCCTTCAACAGTGCCAAGCACTGGCGGGCGGTGGCCACTCGCTACGACAAGCTCGCGATCACCTACCGGGCCGGATTCGTCCTGGCCCTCACCGTTGAATGGCTCAAATCAGTGGGAGACACGACCCAGTGCCGCATCAGGTGCCGATCATCGACGCGATCTTCACCGCTCGCCCGCCGACGGTGGTGCGCTCGAGTCATTGTTTGTTCCAACATGATTCGGTAGGCTGTGAAACAAGGGGGGTTCGAATGACGCAACCTCTGTGGAATCCATTGAAGCGAAAGAGGTTTCGTGATGGCAGTACGATTGTTCTCTGGTGCGTTGGTCGGCGTGGCCGCGATCTTTGCCGCGACGATGCTTGCCCCGCAAGCTGAGGCTGCGCCAGCTGAACCTTGCAATGCGTATACCGTTGGCAACGTTCGCTATGAGGGCACGACGAAGTGGATCTGTTACTCGTACGGCGGGGGCTCGTACGGATGGATCGTTGCCGGATAGCGATACCGGCTCCTGTTGTAATCAACGCCGTCGACACTGGCAAGCCGTCGGCGCATGACCTAACGGTCCAACGATCGGCCCCGCCCCACGGTCGGGGCCGATTTCGCCGTTATCGGTGGCTACGGTCCGAACGTGGAGAAGGTTCGCGGCCGGATCGAGATCATTGAGTATTTCGATTCCGCGCACCCCGTGCCGATTTGGGGTTGCTGATGGAACGGGCGAGAAGAGTCGTGGCCGCTGATTTCGCGGTGGTTTCGCGTCCGCGGATACCGCATACGTGAAACGAAGGCCCTGGGTGCTGCCCAGGGCCTCGTATATTCGGCCAGGTAGCTCGTCGGCTATTCGTCGGGCGGGGTCTCGAAGAGCGGAGTCGGCGTGGCCTGCACTCGGCGCGTGTGTTCCGAATCCGATTCCCGGTTCGCTGCCGACATTCCTCCGAGCAGACCGGTGCTTGCCGGAGTGGTTGACGGGGAACTGGACGTGGGCGCGGGAGCAGCGCTCGGACTGCCGGGGCCGGTATCGGTGTAGCTCGCCTGGCGAACGGGCGCCGGTTGCTCCTGCTTGGTTTCCGCGTGTTGCGGCGAATTCGGTTTATCGGTCTTGTTGTTGTCGGTGCCCGCCGGGTTTTCGGTCTTCGAATCGGTGGATTTCACGTTCGGATCGTCGGTTTTCGCATTCGGATCGGTGGCCGCCGGGTCTTGCTTCGGCGTCCCGGTCCCGGCAGGGTCACCCGTGGACTGCGAATCCGCAGGCGTGCCGTCGGTAGGGTGATTCCCGGCGATCGTGTCAGCGGCGTTCGCGAACTTCTCCGCGGTGGTACCGGCGGCCTCGATCAGACCCTTTCCTGCCTCCCCGCCCGCCTTGATGATGTCGGCGAGATTGTCGTCGAGCTTGCTGACGGAATCGATCAGCGTGGGCACATTTCCGGTGATCTGGCCGACTGCGGAGATCAAACTCGTCACGTCCGACGGCTTCCACGAATTCGGGTCGCTGGCCGCACCGGTGGACGCGGGTGTCTGCGCTGGTTGGTCGGTTTTGGAATCGTCTTTACTCTTATTGCTCGCGCCGGTCTTGTCGTCCTGTTTTCCGGACTGATCAGCTCCATCTTGCTTTCCGGACTGATCTTGTTTCCCGGTCTGATCGGCGCCGTCCTGCTTCCCGGCCTGATCGGATTTGTCTTGGTTGGCGGGCTGCTGGTCCGCGATCGCGCTAGCTTGCGGCGTGCCCGCGGGCGCGGTGGCAGCGGGCTCGTCCTTGTTCTGCTCGGATTGGTTCGCACCGGACGGGTTGCTGTACAGCGCGAGGGCCGGGTCGTCCGCGTCGGCGGACTTGCCGCTGTCGAGCGGGTCGCCGTCGCCGAGCTGATCGGATCGAGTACGGACGTCGCCGCTCGCCTGCTCGATCTTCGCCGCGACGTCTGTTTGGGTGCCGAGCAGTTCATTCAAGGCGGTGGTGATGGCGGTCTGGTAGGTGTACTGCGATTCGCCGTCCTCGTCCGAGATGCCCGGCCCAGGAGCGACGTGCCAGTCCTCCGAGACGGTGAATCCGGCCGCGACGGCCTCGTCGACCTTGTCCAGCAATGCTTGGCGGAATCCGGCGAGGCTGGTGCCGCTATCGATCAGGGTCTGCGCGAGCGCATCGGTATCCAATGCCACCTTGTTCGCGGTGTCGCGGTCGCCGGCGATCCGGTCGTACGCGGCGTAATAGGCATCACCGCTCCAATGCGCGCCCGCGGCTCGGATCTGCGTCACCGTCTGATCGATCAGCGCGACGAACTCTCCATTGCGCGTGCGTATTTCCGTGCCGGCTTCGCTCAATTTCCACGGCTGCCATTCCGACCGCATCTGGCTCAGGGTCGGCGTCGTGCTCGTAGTTCTCACAGCTGTGCGCCCATCGCGTCGAGGCCCGCGCGAAACTCTTGATCGGACACCTCGTAATTCGCGGCGCCGCCTTTCGCGATATTCGAGACTCGCTTGCAGCGCATGGCCATTCGCCGCCATGCGTCTTCGATATCGGAACCCGCCGCCGAACACACTTCGCTCAGCGCCGACCCGGGCAGGACGCCACCGAGCGCATCGGTGGTGGCACGCACGGTCAAAGCGCCGATATCGCCGCCGATTCGGTCCATCGACGCGGCCAACGCGCGCAGCTCCGCTGGATCGACGTTCATAACGCCCCCCTCCATACCGGATCCCCTCCGGCGTAACGCTATACCAGAGCACTCCCGCCCCTGCGGCTCAATCTATCATTCGCCGCCTGCGAAACGTCAAGCGCAGCAAGCTCTTCGCTTACCTCTCCGCGTCGGGGTCCGGCGGGAGCACGCCGGTGACCAAGAAGATGACGCGGCGGCCGATCTCCACCGCGTGATCGGCGAAGCGCTCGTAGTAGCGACCGAGCAGCGTGACATCGACGGCAGCCGCGACGCCGTATTTCCACTCCCGGTCCATGAGCAAGGTGAAGAGGTGACGGTGCAGATCGTCCATCGCCTCGTCGTCCTCGTTCAGCTGCGCTGCGCGCTCCGGGTCACGGGTTTCCAGCACCTCACGCGCACCGGCACCCATGTTCACCGCGATGCGGCCCATCTCGGCGAAGTAGCCGTTGACCGCCTCGGGTAGGGCGTGGTTCGGATGACGCCTGCGCGCGACCTTGGCCACGTGCAGCGCGAGCGCCCCCATCCGGTTCACATCGGCGACGATCTGGATCGTGCTCACCACTTGCCGCAAATCACCGGCGACCGGCGCCTGCAGCGCGAGCAGAGCGAAGGCCTTCTCCTCGGCGTCCTGGATCAGTTCGGCGATCCGGTCGGACTCGCTGATCACCTGCTCCGCCAGCGCGAGGTCCGCCTGGAGCAGAGCTTGGGTAGCCCGCTCCATGGCCGAGCCGGCCAACCCGGCCATCTCACCCAGCAGGTGGGCGAGCTCGGCCATTTGCTCGTTGTAGATGACACGCATGGAACCTGACACTAGTTCGCCGCGCTGACCAAGTCACGAACAGGGAGTGAATGACCGGTGTGCATCATTAGCGCGCGGGTTGCCGTTGACCATTCAACGACCGCTGTCCACACCCTCGCCGACCTCGAAACGACGACATCACAACGATTTGTGACCTGCGTCGCACCCGTCCTGCCGAGTGCTACTTGCAGATCTCGTCGGCCGCGTTGACGTGTTCCAGGTCCGACGGCAGGACGGCGGGCGGCGAATCCTTCGCGGTGCTCGTCGCGACGTTGGTGATCTCGTCACCGACCGGTGTCGGCGCCTTCACCGTGACGCCGGTCTTCGAGTCACCTCCGATGACGACCTCGACGATGCCGCCGAGATCGTCGGCGGACTCGATGGTCGCGCCGGGGATGGAGGTCGCTACGGTCGCGGCCTCGGCCTCCAGGCCGGGGGCGTAACGAACCTTCGTCGTGGTGGAGGTGCCGTTGGCGTAGTTTCCGGTGTTGTAGATCGTGAAGCCCTGGTTGCCGAGCTTGGTGGCCGCCGTGCGCGCCAGCCCTTCGACTCCAGAACCGTTGGACACCAGCAGCGAGACGGTGGAGGGATCCACCGCCTTGTACTTGGTGGGGGTCGGCGCGGCCTGGGTAGGAGCGGGTGCGTTCGCCTGAACGGTCGGCTTCTCGCCCGGCAGCGGCTGATCGTCGCGGATCGCCTTGAAAATCGCCTTGATATCGGATTCGCGGGGGATCTCGTTGCCGTAAGAGGTAGTGCCCGAGGTCGGGACGGTGATGAAGGTGACCGCGCCTGCATCGATCTTCTGGAGTGAACGTCCCAGCATCAGTAGGTCGTTGGGTTCGACCTTCTGGACCCAGGTGTGCTGGCTGAACGCGCTGATGAAGCCGTTCAGCTTGCTCGGATTGAACAGCACCTTGCTGGACAGCGTGCCGCGCAGCAGGGAAGCGAGGAAGCGTTGCTGCCGGTTGATGCGGTCGTAGTCGCTGCGCTCCTCGCCGTATACATGCCTGGCGCGTACGTAGTTCAGCGCGGTTTGGCCGTCGATGACCTGCTTGCCAGGATGCTCGAGGATGGTGCCGAGCACCTCGTCGACGAGCGGCTTGCTGGCGCACACCTCGACGCCGTTGATCTGGTTGACCATGCTTTCGAAACCGGCGAAGTCGATGCCGATGAAGTGATTGATCGACGCGCCGGTGAGGCGCTGGATCGTGGCGACGAGACACTGCGGGCCGCCGAGGTTGTAGACGGCGTTGAGCTTGTCGCCTATGGCAGACGGGAACTTCTCGTCGGTGTTTTTGTTCTTCTCGTTGTCCCACCCGTAGCACTGCGGCCTGGTCACGTCCAGGTCGCGAGGGAAGGAGACTACGACGACACGACTGCGGTTCTTCGGAATATGGACGAGCATGGTGGTGTCCGCGCGGGCGCCTTCGGCATCGTCCAAAGTGCCCGCGCCGAGTTGACCGTTGGCCCCTGCACGGGTGTCGGTACCGACCAGCAGGTAGTTCTCGTCGCCGAGCTGGGCGTTGGAATCGACGATGTCCTGTGAATTCTCGTCGAGGGCATTGACCTGGGTGAAGCTGTCCGTGGTCGACCGCATATAGCTCCAGCCGCCGCCGGTGACCAGCAGAGCGAGCACGGCGCACACCGCACCCCCTGCCCTTCCCGCGGTCCGCAGCCGCTTGTTGCGGCGCTCCCGGGACGCCTGTAGGCGGGTCTGGGCGGTGCCGACGGCCTTCGGCTCAGTGCCCTTGCGGTCCTTGGTGGGCCAGCCCATACCCTTGCGTAGGGCGCGCGTCGGCTCGTCGACCGGGGGGATTACGTCGGTGACCTCTTCGGCGTGCTCCGGCTCCGGACGCGGGAGCGGAGCGTCGGGCGCTTCGGGGGTCGAGCGATCGGCAGGGCGGCGGCTCGCTGCGCGGGCGGCCGGTGTGGCGCCCGTGATGTCCTGGACAACCGGTGAGCTGCCGGTCTGGCGTGGGGGTGGCGAGTCGGGGGCACGCCGGGGACCGGCTGCGGCGCCGCGGCCGTTGGCGGCAGCCGGGTCGGCGGGTCGGCGTGGCGCTTCCTGACGCGACTCGGCGCGGTTGATTCGGCCGGATGGCGGGCCTGCCTGCGGTGGTACCGGCTCCGAGCGGCGGCCTCGGTTCGTTGGGGGGCCCGAAACCGGTGGCGGCTCGGCGCGGCCTCGGCTGGGCACGGCGGCCTGCCCCGGGGGGCCGGGTTCCGCACGGCGGCCTCGGCTCGGCGCGGCGGCCGGGTCCGCTGGGGTGGCTTCCGCACGGCGGCCGCGACGGCCGGTGCGTTCGTTGTCGACCCGCTGGACGAGATCCTGGACCGTCAGCGGCGCGGAACTCTGATCCGGAGTGGCGTCGGCATGGCGGGAACGGCGAGACGGATGTGCGGCGTCCCGGTCGGGAGAGTCCGCCGCGGGATACCGCTCCCACGGGGCACGACCTCCGGGCCGTGGCGAACGCCCGTGCCGATCGTCACCCACCAACGAACCTCGCTTTTCGTCCTGCTTTTCCGCTCAGGTCACACTCGACCGGCGGCACCGATTCCGCAATGATAACGATTCCGCCACGGCGGGCCACCCCGGAGCGAAATCGAAGAGGTCACAGTGGTGTTGCTCTTGCGATTCGCTGTGTGGTTGCCCGATCACCCTCCGCTGTGCATCACATCCGCCGCGCGCGGTACCGCGGGATCGTCCGGATCGTCGAGCCAGCCGTGCGGCAGCGCGACCTTGCCCGGCGAACCCTGTCTGCCGCGCGGACCCTCCGCGTCCTTCGGGAAGGGAGCCGTCGGGTCGAGTTGGCCGACGAGGTCCTCCAGCTGTGCGAGGCTGCCCACGGTGGCGAACGAGCGACGCAGGTCGGAGCCGACCGGGAAGCCCATCAGATACCAGGCCATGTGCTTGCGCAGATCACGCATGGCTTTCTCCTCGCCGAGATGCTCGGACAGCAGCGCGCCGTGCCGGTACAGCACCGCGCCGACCCGGCCGAGATCGGGAGCCTCGGGCAGCGGCTCACCGCGCAGCGCCGCTTGCAGCTCGGCGAACAGCCACGGCCTGCCCAGGCAGCCGCGGCCGACGACCACGCCGTCGCACCCGGTCTCGTCCATCATGCGGACGGCGTCGGCGGCGGAGAAGATGTCACCGTTGCCGAGCACCGGGATCGAGGTGACCGCCTCCTTGAGCCGGGCGATCGCGGTCCAATCGGCCTGGCCGGAGTAGCGTTGCGCGGCCGTGCGGGCGTGCAGGGCCACCGCCTGCGCTCCTTCGGCTTCGGCGATCCGGCCCGCGTCCAGATAGGTGAGGTGGTCGTCATCGATGCCGATGCGGAACTTCACCGTGACCGGGACCCCCGCCGGTTCCGCCGCGCTCACCATGGCGCGCACGATGCTCCGGAACAGTGTGCGCTTGTACGGCAGGGCGGCGCCGCCGCCCAGCCGGGTGACCTTGGGCACGGGGCAGCCAAGGTTGAGGTCGATGTGGTCGGCCCAGCCCTCGCCGACGATGATCCGCACCGCTTCGCCGAGTGTGGCCGGGTCGACGCCGTAGAGCTGCATCGAACGGGGATGCTCGTCGGCGTCGAAGGACATCATGTGCAGCGTCTTCTCGTTACGCTCGACCACCGCGCGCGCGGTGATCATCTCGCACACGTAGATCGAGGTCGGGCTGCCGAATTCCCGGCACAGCTTGCGGAACGCCAGATTCGTGATGCCCGCCATCGGCGCGAGCACGACCGGCGGATCGACCGGATACGGCCCGATCCGCAGCTTGGTCATCGCCTCGGTAGTCATCGTCACGCCGACCAGTGTCTCATTTGCCCACGTAAGTCGGCCGGAGCGGGCCGTCTGCGCGGGTGCGCATGTCGTCGCGCGGACACCGGCCGTGCACACCGACGCCGCCCTCGGTCTTCCAGGAGGGCGGCGCCGGTCGTTGTGCGAAGGGTCCTACGCGTTGCTGCCGACCATCGCGCGGTCGCGCTTGGCGGCCTCGCGGGCGAGCATCCGGTCGCGCTGCTCCTCGAACTTGATGACGTCCTTACCCAGCTTCTCCAGGAACAGGCCGAGGCGCTCGCGGACGGCCTCGCCGCGGGCGGTGAAGTCGGTGCGGTCGAAGATGTTCCACTTCTTCAGCACCGGCTGGACCACGTCCTCCAGGTGCTGGCGCAGATCGTAGATGCCGTGCTTGGCCATCAACACGCCGTTGCGGCGGAAGTTGGGCATGCCCGCACCGGGCATCTGGAAGTTCTCCAGGATCAGGGTGATCGCCTCGATGGCCTGGTCGGGGGCCAGATCGAGGGCGGCGCCGCACATGTTGCGGTAGAAGATCATGTGCAGGTTCTCGTCGGCGGCGACCCGCTGCAGCATACGGTCGGCGATCGGGTCGTCACAGACCTTGCCGGTGTTGCGGTGGCTGACCCGGGTGGCCAGCTCTTGGAAGGTGACGTACGCGACGGAATGCAGGAAGCCCGCGTCGGCTTCGGCAGGGGAGGCGAAGCCGTTGGTCATGTGGACCATCCTGGCTTCCTCGAGCGCGACCGGATCGACACCGCGGGTCACGACCAGGTAGTCCCGCATCACGATGCCGTGGCGGTTCTCTTCGGCGGTCCAACGACCGACCCAGGTTCCCCACGCGCCGTCCTGAGAGAAGTTCTCGGCGATCTCGCGGTGGTAGGAGGGCAGGTTGTCCTCGGTGAGCAGGTTCGTGATCATGGCCGCCTTCGCGACCTCATTGAGGCGGGACTGCTCCGGATCCCAGTCCACGCCGCCGAGTGCCGCGAAATTGCGGCCGTCGTCCCACGGGACGTAGTCGTGCGGATGCCATTCCTTTGCCAGGGAGAGGTGCCGGTTGACGTTTTCTTCGGCAACCGGCTCCAACTCCGTCAGCAGCTCGAGTTGAGTCAGATCCCTTGCCATGTATGAACCCTTCAGTGTGTGCTTCCGGTCGTGCAGGTCAATCCCAAGGTAGACCGATACCGATGCGGCCATACCTTACGGCACCGTAGGTGTGATGCGAAACGCATCCGTTAGACGATCGATGCCCTGGTGATCCACTTCATACGACGCCTTCGCCGTCCGGTGATCTACATGAGTGTATGGGCTCGACGCTCCGCAAGGTGTCTATCGACGCGGCGCCGGGAGCGTTATCCGTACGTGGGCGATCGCACAACCGCCCCCACCGGGCCGGTATGGGAATGAAACGGCCTGGTTCTGCGCGTGTCGGCGGCCCGCGGCGAGCCTAGCTGCGATGTTCCTGTGAAATCGGGCCGACGACGCCCTCTGAAATGCACGGTCGGGAGGCCCTGGCCGCGCTAGGGAACAGAAGGTAGCGAGTGGGCGTGGCGGCGGGATCCGGCATGTGTCTCTCTGGCGCCACACGCCCGAGTTCCATCCCGTTCGGGTCATCGATACTGATGAACCGCGGTGGAATGAGCGTCTCCGATCGCCCTCGCTCAGCTGCGCCGGCTGTGCGCACTGTGAGCGGTATGAAAGGCAACCGCGGAATGGGTTCGGCTGCGACACCGCGCTCCGGGAAGCATCGCGGGCGGGCAGTAGAGCCTCGATGTGGCCCACCGGGCCGGTATGGCCGGCGCCGCACGGCGGAGAACTCCGCAAACAGATCGGGCGCCCGGAGCGACCCGGGCGCCCGGTCTCTGTGCCCCCAGTAGGGCTCGAACCTACGACCTGCGGATTAAAAGTCCGTAGCTCTACCAACTGAGCTATAGGGGCGCGGAGCAACAGTGTAGTGCGGTCGGGGGCGGATGCCCCAATCGGGGGAGTTCGTGTCGGCGGGCCGGATGGATGGATGGGGCGGCGTGGCGGATCCGGTGGGTCGGGCGGTGGCGGGAAGATGGGTAACGCGCGGTGTTCGGCGGGCGATGCAGGCGGTAAACAGTTGGCACCCAGCTTTGTTCATCTTAGCCGGATCTGGATATCATTCAATCATGTTGGCTGGCAATGTCTTTGGATTTGCAGGGGGTGAACGGCTGTGGCCGGGGAAGGCGCGTGGGACGGGTTGGCGGGCGAAACGTGGGCGACGGCCGGTCGTCCGGGTTGCCGGTCGGCGCGCGTGAACAATCCTGCGCCGCTGGCGAATTCGCCCACCCTCCAGACGAGCGGTTCTGGTTGCCGAACATTTGCCGTAACAGAAAACGGAATCGGATGGCTACCTGACTCTTCAGTTTGCCGCGTGTCGGATCGGGATTCCGGGTACGGTGACGCCTTGGTGAATTCCGAAAGAATCGCCGACTCGGTCGGCGTCGCGGAATTCGGATTGTCGTTGCTGTGTCCGAAGTTGCCGTGGTCGGTCCGGCCGGCCACGGCTCGACGGAACTCGATGCCGCAGGAGGAGGCACGTTCGAGACGAAGAAATGCCCGGATGCGCACCCCCTGCGGCGCACCCGGGCAGGCAAACTATACCAGCTGGTGTGTTCCAGGTTTTTAAGGAGTTTTCGTACCGAAGGTTTGCAATCGGTCGAAAACCGGGTTCCACGTATTGATAAAACTCATGAATTCGCGCCGAGGGTCCGTTCCTTCGGGGGTGGCTGATTGGCGGCGAGTAAGGCTTCGGAGGCGTTTCGAGCATGGCACGGCAGCAAGAGCGGGCGCGCCGGACACGGGCGGCGATTATCAGGTCCGCCGCCGTTGAGTTCGGGAAGAGCGGCTATGCCGCTGCATCGCTCAACCGCATATTGGAAGGATCGCGTGCCACCAAGGGCGCCATGTACTTCCATTTCGATTCGAAGGAAGATCTGGCACGCGCGGTGCTGGAGACCGCGGTGGAACGCTACCGCGCCTCCGCCGAGCGCTGGCTGGCGCGAACGGATCTCAGTCCGCTGGACATCCTGCACGGGGTGGTCGACGAGATCGCGTTGCGGCTGGAGCACGACATCATCGTGCAGGCCGAGTACCGCCTGATCATCGAACCCGACTTCTACCGTGACGTGCAGGCCGGCGGCGGCCGCATCCTGGGCCGCACCACCCGGGTGCTCACCGTCCGCGCCATCGACCACGGGCAGCTGCGCGCGGACGCCGATCCCGACCGGTTCACCCGCACGCTCGCCGCCGCGCTGGCCGGGCAGCGGTACATGGTGGCCCTGATCGGCGGGCAGGTCGATCTGCGGGCGCGGTTCGAGGAGGCGCTCGAGGTCGTGATGGAGGCCATGGCCACTCCGGAATGGCTGGAGAAGTTCCGCAGCGACGGCTGGCGTGCCCAGGCGCGCTTGGAGGAGCTCGGTTTGAGCCTCTGACCAGCCGGTTTGGGATTCGAGTCCGGTCTGTCATAAGCTATCCCAGCTCCCAACGGACAGCCGTTGAAAGCCGGTCCGGAGAAATCCGGGACGAGCCCCCTTCGTCTAGCGGCCTAGGACGCCGCCCTTTCAAGGCGGTAGCGCGGGTTCGAATCCCGTAGGGGGTACGATCCACGGATCGTTGGTAGCAGAGCATGGCCCTGTGGCGCAGTTGGTTAGCGCGCCGCCCTGTCACGGCGGAGGTCGCGGGTTCGAGTCCCGTCAGGGTCGCAAGCAAGCGCCGGAGATATCCGGCGTTTCGCGTATGGCATTCACTTCGGGTGCCTGCGGCCAGGTAGCTCAGTTGGTACGAGCGTCCGCCTGAAAAGCGGAAGGTCGCCGGTTCGATCCCGGCCCTGGCCACTTCTTCACTCGTAGGCGAGCCCTGTTCACGGAGAACGTGAGCGGGGCTCTTTTCGTCTCTCCGCTACCACTCCGCCTGATGTGGCGAATCGCACAGTGGGGCATGGCGGTTCGGGATCGGGTTGTGGCTCGCATGGCGCGGGTAGGCTGGCGCGGCCATGTGGACCCTTCTCCTCGCGCTCGCGGGGTTCGCCTTCCTCGACTCGCTCGACCTGCTGCTGATCGGCATCACCACGGCGGTGGTCTACGACAGCAGGTTGAGCCGTCGCTCGCCGCTGGTGAGCGGTCTGAGCCTGCTCGCGGGCGTCTTCGCCGTCACCACCGCCTTCGGGATCTGCACGATTCTGGGGATCGGCTTCCTGACCGATTTGTTCGACTTCGAGGTCACGCCGACGGTGCGGTATTGGGGAGAACTCGTCGCGGGCGTGGTGCTGATCGCTCTCGCGAGCATTCGGATGGCCGGCGGTACGGCGGCGCCGGAACGGGCGACCGCGCTGCGACGGCGACCATGGGTGCTCGCAGGCCTCGGCGTGGCGATCGGCATCGCACAGGCGCCGACCGCGGTTCCCTATCTGGCCGGACTCGCGATGATCTCCGCACGGAATCCGCTTCCGGCGTTGTGGCCGCTGATCGTCGTCGCATATTGCGCGCTCGCCCTGCTGCCGCCGCTGGTGATACTCGCCCTCGCGATGCGGCGCACGATCGGAGCGCGGCGGATGTATCGAAGAATCGTTCGCATTATCAGCTCGTACGGGCCTGCTTCGGTGCGCGTGCTCTTCGCGATCTTCGGTGTGGTTCTCCTGTGTGACGCGCTCGTCCATTACCGGAACCTTTGGCCGTGAATTGCGGAGTCCGGGCAGCGGATGGGGCACGGGAAAAGCGATTGAGCGGTGTGGTTCGGTGGGATGCTGGAGGTATGGCTGAGCGCTGGTATTACTGCTTGAAGCACAATCGGGCCGAGCAAGGGCGGCAGTGCTGGTTCCGCGACCGGATGGGGCCGTACCCGGACAAAGCGACGGCCGAGCGCGCGCTCGAGATCGCGCACGCTCGCAACGCGCGGGAAGACGCCAGGGACCGCGCCTGGCGTGAGGGGGACTGAAGCGACCCGGTCTTCCCCCGGCCGGTGAAGTTGATCTTGAGCCGCAGGTCGAAGGCTCGGATGGCGTCACGCCGGGTGCGGCCGCTCAGTTCCCGATCAGGTCTATCGAGTACGGTTCTCCAGAACTCGACGAATGCTCGGAGGTCCTGGCGTGGGCTGCGAGCGGAAACCAGGATCAGCAGGGAGGGCGACCCTTGAGGGTTACCGTTGTTGTGCCGACCTACAACGAGCGGGAGAATCTGCCGGTTGCGGTGGAGCGGCTGACCGCGCTGCCGGTGCCCGACCTGCACGTACTCGTGGTGGACGACAGCTCGCCGGACGGCACCGGCGAGGTGGCCGACAAACTCGCCGCCGAACTGCCGAACGTGGTCGGCGTGCTGCACCGGACCGAGAAGGACGGGCTCGGCCGGGCGTACGTCGCGGGCATCACGCGTGCGCTGGACGAGGGCGCGGACGTGGTGATCCAGATGGACGCCGACCTGTCGCATCCCGCCGAAGTCATCCCGGCCATGCTGGAGAAGCTGTCCGGCACCGACGCGGGCGTCGTGCTCGGTTCGCGTTACGTTCCGGGCGGCTCGACCGCCGCCGAATGGAAGTGGTACCGCAAGGCGCTCTCGGCTTGGGCGAACTTCTACGTGAATCTGATCCTGCGCTTGGGCGTCAAGGACGCCACCGCGGGCTTCAAGGCGTGGAAGGCCGACACCCTGCGCGCCATCGACGTGGGCTCGATCCGTAGCAACGGGTACTCGTTCCAGGTCGAGATGAACTACCGGACCATCAAGAAGGGAATCGCGATCGCCGAGGTGCCGATCCGGTTCGAGGAGCGGACGCTCGGCGCGTCCAAGATGAGCCTGAAGGTGCAGCTCGAGTCGGCGCTCATGCCGTGGAAGCTGCTGTTCGGCCGCGCGGTTTAGCCCCGGGCCCGTTACCAGAGGGAGCGGGGCCGGTGCTCGACGGCCGCCGCCCGCGGCGTCGCACCGACCGCCCGCCCCCTCGCAGCACGTCGGTCTCCAGCTACTCGCACACGTCGGTCTCCAAGTAGGGGCAGCCGGCGCGGCCACACGATCGGCGGCCGTGGTGACGCGCGCCGATCAGTGCGGCCAATTCAGCAGCGTGTCGATGAACAATTGGCGGACCTGCGCCACGTTGTCGTCCAAATCGCCGGGATCCCACGCGCTGACGTCGATCGGGTCGAGTATCGCCACGTCGACCGTTCCCGGCCGGGCGACCATCGCGTTGCGCCAGCAGATCTCGCCCGCGTTCCGGATGACGACCGGGATCACCGGCACCCCCGCCTGTATCGCGATGTGGAATGCGCCCTTCTTGAACGGCCCTACTTCGGGCGTATAGGAGCGAGTGCCTTCCGGAGCCACCGCGACCGACAAGCCGCCGCGCAGGGTCTCCACCACCGGTCGTAGCGCCGCCTTCGCCTGTGCGGTGTTCGCGCGGTCGATGAACGTCACGCCGACGAAGCGCATCAGCGGTCCGAAGACCGGATTCTTGGTGAGCTCCTTCTTGCCGATCGCAGTCACCCCGCCGCCGAGTACTTCGGGCACGATGATGATGTCGAACTGGCTCTGGTGGTTGAACAGGAAGACCGCGGGCCGCGGGGATCTCGCGTGCTCGCCGCCGGTGACTCGGACGCGCACGCCCGCGATGCGCAGAGTGTTGCGCGCGGCGTGCGCCATCAGCGCGTCGGCCATCCGTTGCCGGTCCTGTGTGGGCGCTTGCGACGCGACGCCGAACAGTGCGCCCCCGAGCAGCCCGGCGAATCCCGCGGCCGTGCGTACGTAATCGCTCGCCCGCGGCGCAACGCGTGGCCGGAACGTCAGCTCGGCCCAGTGCCGCCGGTCGGCGACGTCGGTCAGCGCGTCGTCGGCGTTGACCGCCACCGGATGACCCACCAGCGACAGCATGGGCAGGTCGGCGATCGCGTCGGCGTAGGCGTAGCTGCGCTCGAGCTCCACCTGGTGCGTGGCGGCGAACGCCGCGACCGCATCGGCTTTGCCGTTGCGCCACAGCGTCTTGCCGTCGGGATGCCCGGTGAGCACGCCGTCGTCGGCGGCCATGGGCGTGTACAGCACGTGCTCGATCCCCAACTGCGCCGCGGCGGGCAGGACCTGGAATCGGGTCAGTGAGCTGACCAGCACGATGGTGTGCCCGGCCGCCCGGTGGGTGCGGATCAGCTCCCACGCTTCGGGATACAGGTACCCGTAGACGGTGCGCTGGAACAGTCGCCTGCCCACTTCGTCCAGCTCCTGTTCGGAGCGTCCGGCCAGCGCCTCGGACAACTCGCGCAGGAAGCGGCGGTATTCGCCGTCGGTCATGCGGCCGCGGATGCCGCCGAGCAGAACGTCGGCGGGTTTGCGGCGCAGCCGGCGCCGGGGCCTGGGGGCGTCGATGACCGTGCCGCCGAAATCGAAGACCGCGGCGACCGCTCGGCCCTGCGGGCCGGAGCGGATGGCGGCGAGCGCGGCGTCGAGGTCGGCGCGCGCGTCGGTCACCGCGCCTCCCGATTGGACGGGTCCAGCGCGGCGGCCTGCGCGATGCGGGCGCCGATGGTGCGCAGGCGCTCGGCGAAGTCGTTCCTTTGCCTGGTCAACTCGGCGCGGCGCTGCTCGGGCTCGTCATCGGACACCGTCTCGAGCAGGCAGTAGTTGTCGGCGAGCTTGAGCGCGCTGGTGAACAACTCGGTGGAGACCGACTCGGGGCTGTGCAACCGCTTCTGCAGCATCATCTGCTTGCCGACCGCCACGCATTCGGTGATGAACTCTTTGCGGTCGATCTCGTCGCCCGCGTCCCGGGCGGCCAGCCGTTCGGCCACCACCAACTGCGCGTCGACGAACGAGCGCAGCACGCGGTGGGCCATGGTGAAGCCGGAGGCGGTGAGCTTCGCCAGGATGTCCGAGCCGAGGGTGTCGCGACGGGTGTGGTTGTACCAATCCGGATCGACCAGCAGCATCTCCGCGACCATCTGATCGGCGAACTCGCCGCGCTCGGGGAAGAAGAACTCGAACTTCAGCAGGTCGCGCAACCGGAAAGCCTCGTCCCACCCGGTTTTCAGGGCGTCCTCGTCGCCGTTGTCGACCGCGGCCAGGATGGCCAGCTCGAGGATCGCGCGGTTGACGAACCAGTGCACCGCGCTGTTGCGGTAGAAGGCGGCCTCCAGATGCGCGCCGGACTCGATCGAGTACACCGGCTCGACCCCGCCGCGATACACCGTGACCACCTTGGCCAGCGAAAGCTGTTCCAGCACCACGGCCAAGCCCTGCTCGTCGCGCAGCGCGTCGAGTTCGCCGCCCGGCAGCTCGCGCTTGTCGATGTAGCCGAGCACCGGGTTGAGCACGGTGCGCACCTCGCCGAGGGTGAGGGCGCGCCCGTCCACCCCCAGCAGCGCCAGGGTGACCAGCGCGTTGACCGTGATCGGAGTGACCGCGTTGATGCCGACCGCGACTTCGAACGCCAGCCGCTGTACCGCCTTTCGTTCCAGCTCGGCGATCTCCGGTGGTTCGCTGTCGACGACCCCGGCTTCGGTGCGCGGCGCCGGAATCGGCTCCGTATGGTGCAGCGGGATGGTCAGCGGCGGCGTGGTGAGCGGGTCGCCGTGCGCGGCAAGCCGGTCGCGCGCCGACAGCGGCTCACCGAAGCGGACGTACACGTGCCCGGCGGAGTGCTGCTGGCTGCGGATGTAGCGCGCCAGCCAGGTCAGGCCCTCCGGCTTCTTCTTGCCGCCCTCCTGCTCGGTGGCGATGGCGCCGAGTTCGTTGAGTCGCTCGTAGGTGATCGAGACCGGAACGAGCATGACGTCGTCGATGCGGTTGGAGCGGACGGCCGCGGCGAGGTAGTTCAGCAAGCCGTAGCGCGGCGGCCGCAGCTTGCCGGTGCGGGTGCGGCCGCCTTCGAAATACCACTCCAGGTTGAAGCGCTTGGCCAGCAGATAGGCGAAGTACTCCTCGACGACGGCCTTGTAGACCTCGTCGTCGCCGAAGCTGCGCCGGATGAACACCGTGCCGGTGCGCCGGGCGACCGGGCCCATCGGCCAGAAGCTGAGGTTCGCGCCGCCGATCACGTGGTTCGGCGGGAAATCGTTGCGGGCCAATACGTCTCCGAGGACGAAGGCATCGACGTACGAGCGGTGCGAGGGCAGGAACACCAGCGGGAAGCGGCGGTTGAGGTCGCGCAACCCGGCCAGCCCGGAATCGTCGGAGTCCACGCTCCAGGTCGATGCGTGCACCGGCCGCATGGCCTGCGTGAACAGGTCCGAGATCAGCCGGCTCTGGGCGGCGACCAGTTCGTTGAGCGCCTTCTCCGCACGCCGGTACACCTCGTGCGGACTCGCGCCGATCTGGTCGGCGATCAGTTCCAGCCTGCGCAGGAAGTCCGGGGAGTCGAGAATCTCCTCCGCGACCAGCTTGGGCACTTTGTACCGGTCGCCGATGATGGTGCGTTCGGCGCGTTCGAGCGCCACCACCGCCGCGCGCACGATGGCGCGGGCGAACGGCTCGGCGGTGCCCTTGTCGTAGAGCGCCGACGCCTCCGGGTTGTTCGCGCGCAGCTCACTGAGGCGAGCCGGCGCGCCGGTCAGCACGACGTGCCGGTCCGGTGACTTGGACACGAGCTTGCGCTGCGCCAGCCGATTGGGCTTGCGCGGATTGGTCAGCAGGGCGAGATCGGAAAAGGTGACGCGGCGTACGCCGTCGCGTTCCGGCGGCAGCCACAGCACGCGGATCGGCACAACCAGCGGGTCGTCGCGCCTGCCGACCAGCCGTGCGGCGACGGCACCCGCGTCCAGATCCAGCTGGGTGACCGGCGCGTCGGTACCGAACTCGGCGCTGATCCCGCCGTCGGCGAGCCACTTGCCGACGAGTTCGCGTTCCACCCCTGAAGTGGCGTCGATGAGGGCCACCACCGATTGGGGTGTGGTCCGGGGCCGGGCTGTCGCGGGTGAATCGCCGCGGTGATCGATCATCGATGTTCTTCCCTCCGCAGGTGACGCTCTCCACTATTCAATCCCGGCGGGTCTATTCCGCGCAGGCAGTCGGCGCGGCGAGTTCGTGCGACGGCTTGGATGGCGCGCGATCGTCGCCCGAGCGCGAGCGGGCGAAAGTGCTTGCCGGATGCGGCGCGTCCCGGGCGGAGCGATGCCGAACCGTCCGTGTTGTGGTCGCGAGCACACCCGCGAATAAAGGAGGTAATGCTAACCTTACCTGCACAAGTTAGGCCAGGGTAACCTTTGGAGGATCGTTGTCGACCACGGAACGCCTACGGGTTGAGTATGTGACCGATCCGGCGGCAGCGATGTCCCGGCTGGCGAGAGCGGATCGGTTCGGCGAGTACGTGATGTACGAGCGTCCGGGGGAATGGGTGTTCGCCGCCGATCCGATCGGCAGTGTCGAACTGGACGTGCGGGAACTGCGCATCACGCGCGAAGGGGAGACCACGACCAGCCGGTGGGAAGGCAATCCGGCGGCAGTGATCGACCGCGCGCTGAGCGCGCTGCCCCTCGACGGGCGGAATGCCTACGGCTGGATCGGATTCGAGTTCTGCGCGTGGGCGCTCGACGCCACGGAACATCTCGACCCGCGCACCGCGCTGGCGCACCTGATGGTTCCCCGCATCGAGGTCAGGGTGGGCGAATTCGGCGTACGGATATCGGGTGCGACTCCGTCGGAGACCGGGGACATCCACGACCTGATCGCGCAGTCGCAGAACACCGAACTGCCGCAGGCGCATCCGGCCGATATCCGCATCGACCCCACCGGCTACCGGGACCGGGTGGCCGAGGCGGTCGGCGAGATCCGGGCCGGGCGCTACCAGAAGGTCATCCTGTCCAGGAAGGTCGATCTCCCGTTCGCCGTGGATGTTCCGGCGACCTATCGGCTCGGGCGCGCGCACAATACTCCGGCACGGTCGTTCCTGCTGCGGCTCGGTGGCCTGGAGGCGGCGGGCTTCAGTCCGGAGCTGGTCGCCTCCGTGGACGACGATCGGGTCGTGACCACCGAGCCGCTGGCGGGTACCCGCGCGTTCGGCCGGGGCGCCGCGGCCGACCTCGCCGCCAGGACCGATCTGATCACCGACCCGAAGGAGATCGTGGAACACGCCATTTCGGTGCAGACCTCGTTCGCGGAGATCGCGGCCGTCGCCGATCCCGGCACTCCTGCGGTGTCGGACTTCATGGCCGTGCGGGAGCGGGGCAGTGTGCAACATCTGGCGTCCACGGTGCGCGGTCGGCTGGCCGCGGACCGGTCCAGCTGGGACGCGCTGGAGGTGTTGTTCCCGTCGGTGACCGCATCGGGAATTCCCAAGCGGGAAGGCGTCGACTCGGTGTTCCGGCTCGATCACGACCCGCGCGGTCTGTACTCCGGTGCGGTGGTGACCGTTTCGCCGACCGGTGCGCTGGAGGCGACCCTCGTGCTGCGCGCGGTGTACCAGAACGCCGAGGGAGCCTGGTTGCGTGCGGGCGCGGGCATCGTCGGGCAGTCCCGGCCGGAGCGTGAGTTCGAAGAGACCTGCGAGAAGCTGGGCAGCATCGCGCCCTACGTCGTCAAGGCGTAGGGCATACGGGCAGCGCGCCGACGGTGCGCTGCCCCGTGGATCGCCCTAGAGCTCGGCGCGCAGCGCCTTCTTGTCGATCTTGCCGACCGCGGTGATCGGCAGCTTGTCGCTGCGGCGTAGCACGTCCGGGAGTTTGTAGGTGGCCAGCCCGCGTGCGGTGAGGAAGGACTTGATCTCGGCCAGCGTGGGCATCGCACCGTCGACGACCAAGACGGCGCACACCTTTTCGCCCAGCGCCGCATCGGGCAGTCCGACGGCGGCCGCATGCCGGACGGCGGGATGGGCGAGCAGATGTTCCTCGAGTTCGTCGCAGGAGACGTTCTCGCCGCCGCGATTGATCACGTCTTTGATCCGGCCAGACACCACGAGATGCCCGCTGGGCAGGCGGCGGACCAGATCTCCGCTGCGATAGAAGCCGTCCGGGGTGAACGCGCGCGCGTTGTGCTCCGGGGCGCGGTAGTAACCGCGGATCGTGTACGGCCCCCTGGTCAGCAACTCGCCTTCCGCGCCCGGCGACACATCGTTGCCGTCGCCGTCCACCACGCGGATCTCGTCGGCGGGCGAGAGCGGCCGGCCCTGGCTGGTGTGCAGCAACTCGGCCGGATCGTCCAGCCGGGTGTAGTTGATCAGGCCCTCGGCCATGCCGAACACTTGCTGCAGGGTCGCGCCCAGCGCAGGGGTCACTTCTTTGGCGTTGACCTCGGCCAGTCGTGCGCCGCCGACTTGGAGTAGGCGCAGTGAACTCAGGTCGGCCTCTTCCCATTCGGTGGCCGCGCACCAGAGTTGGGCCAGCGGCGGCACGACGGCGGTGACCGTCACCCGGTGCCGCTCGATCGCGGCGAACGCGCTTTCCGGACTCGGGTCACCGACGAAGGCGACCGCGCCTCCGACCCCCACGGTGCCGAAGATGCCGGGGCAGGCCAGCGGAAAGTTGTGGGCGGCGGGCAGCGTCGCGAGATAGACGTCCTGCTCGGTCAACGCGCACACCTCGGCGCTCGCGGTGGCGTTGTAGACGTAGTCGTCGTGCGTGCGCGCGATGAGCTTCGGCAGGCCGGTGGTGCCGCCGGAGACCAGCATCAGGGCTATGTCGCCCGGATCGATCACGGGCAGTTCGCCGCCGTCGCGCGGTACCGAGGCCAGGTCGGTGAACGGCCCTGGATCGCCGAGCACCAGGACGTGGCGCAGCGAGGGCACCGCGGCACGCACGGTCGATGCCAGCTCGCGGTAGTCGAAATCGCCCGCCCGGTCGGCGACGATGTAGCCGACCGCGTCGGAAAGCCGCGCCAGATGCTCGATTTCGGCCCGGCGGTGCGCGGGCAGGCTCAATACGGGGATGATCCCGGCGCGCAGCAGGCCGAACAAGACGGTCAGGAACTCGGGCACATTGGGCAGCTGGACCACCACGCGGTCGCCGGGAGCGATGCCGAGTGCGAGCAGCCCGTGGGCCATCCGGTCCGCGGCGGTGTCGATGTCGGCGTAGCTGCGCGAGCCCTCCGCGGCGAGCAGCGCGGGGCGCTGGGGATGCCGGTGCGCGCTCGCGCGCAGAAGATCCCCGAGCGGGCGTCCGGCCCAGTAGCCCGCCGCTCGGTACTCCGCGGCCGTGTGGGCGGGGAAAGGTACGTAGCCGTCGCGATGCGCGGACTCGGTCGGTGTGGAAGTCACGGTCTGCCTCACAAATCAAGCAAAGGGTCCCTTAGGTTAGGCAACCCTACTTGAATGCTGGGCTCGGGCGTGTTCGAACCTGCCGCCGTGTGCCTCCGCGCACTAGACTTCCCGTCATGACCAGGTGGGACACCTCGAACATCCCCGGCCAGAGTGGCCGGAAGTTCATCGTGACAGGGGCCAACAGCGGCCTGGGGGCCGAGACGGTGCGCGCGCTGGCCGCGGCGGGCGGCGAGGTGGTGCTCGCCTGCCGGAACGTGGCCAAAGGCGAGCGGGTGGCCGCCGAGCTCGGCGACCGGGCGCAGGTGGGCGAATTGGATCTGGCCGATCTCGACTCGGTCCGCGCGTTCGCCCAGAACATCGACGGCGCGGATGTGCTCATCAACAACGCGGGCGTGATGGCTGTGCCCGAAGGCCGCACCGCCGACGGGTTCGAAAAACAGATCGGGACAAACCATCTCGGTCACTTCGCGCTCACCGGCCTGCTGCTGGACAAGATCTCCGATCGGATCGTCACCGTCTCCAGCGGTGCGCACCAGGTCGGCAAGATCGACCTGGACGATCTCAACTGGGAGCGGCGCAAGTACCAGCGGTGGGCCGCGTACGGGCAGGCCAAGCTGGCCAACCTGATGTTCGCTCGCGAACTGCAGCGCAGGTTGACCGCTGCGGGCTCCGCGAAACTGTCGGTCGCCGCGCACCCCGGCTACGCCTCCACCGAGTTGCAATCGCACACCGAGTCTTTCCTCGACCGGGTGATGTGGGTCGGTAACCGGCTGCTCGCGCAGAGCGCCGCGATGGGTGCGCTGCCGACGTTGTACGCCGCGACCGCCGACGTCCAGCCGGGCGGCTACTACGGGCCCACCAGCTTCGGCGGCATGCGCGGGTACCCGGGGCCGTCCGGATCGTCGAAAGCGTCCAGGGATGAGAAGGTCGCCGCCGACCTGTGGGAGCTGTCCGAGAAGCTGACCGGGGTCACCTACGACTTCACGAAATGACCACAGGGTGATGTGACCCACGTCTCATAACCGGTTGTCACACTCCGTCTTCCCGCGTCGTCCTCCTTGTGAACCGCAAGGAACGACAAAGGACGGACATCATGGAACAGCGCTTCGAACTCTTCGCCAACTCGGTCGGCGCCAGCTTCATCAAGCGGCTCACCACGGCCTCCAAGGTGATCAACGATTCCACCTTGGACGCCGCGACCTATGAGTTGGTGAAGATTCGCGCCAGCCAGATCAACGGCTGCGGTTACTGCACCGACATGCACACCAAGGACGCCGCGCACGCGGGCGAGACCTCGGTGCGGCTCAACCTGATCGCCGCCTGGCACGAGGCCACCGTCTTCACCGAGGCCGAGCGCGCCGCGCTGGCGCTCACCGAGGAGGCCACCCGGATCGGCGACGGACGCGTGGTCAGCGACGCGGTCTGGCAGGAGGTGCGCAAGCACTACGACGACGACCAGATCGCCGCCCTCATCGCCGCCATCGCGATGATCAACGCCTGGAACCGGATGAACGTCATCGCCCGCACCCCGGCGGGGAGCTACGTCCCCGGCCAGTGGGGCTGAATCCGGATCACCCGTCATCGCCCGCACTCCGGTGGGTGATGACGTGTCCGGTCGGTGGTGTTTCGATCCACGTATCTCTCTCGAGCGCAACCACACTGGCCCAGCTCCCGCTTCCGAGCGAAGCGAGACCGAGCATGCTCCGTTCGCGGCCCGGCTCGTGTTCGAGTGGCCGCCGCGTCCGCGACGAAGTCGCCAGCGGCGGTCGCTCGAACGCGAGCCACAAAGGGGCCGCGAACACCCAGCGCCGCAGGCGCTGGAAAAACGAACACAGCCGCGAACACGCCGCGCCGAAGGCGTGGCATATCTAACACCGCAGTTCACCGATCGGTTGCGGACTGGTACTGTGCCCGACGTGCAGCGCGTGTATTTCTGGTTTAGCAAGCCGGCCCTGGGTGGGCTGGTCTGCGGCAACCGCGTGCGCTGACGAACTTCCACCCCGAGCCGGACGATGGACCGGCTCGACGGGATTCTCATCCGTGGGTCGGCCCGAGAAAAGGAACCCACGACATGACAACCGCAGCCGACGTCGACGCACGGCATTCCGATCTGGACGACCAACGCACCCTCAACGTGAGCCCGCTGCGCTCGCCCGCGGAGGTGCGCCGGGTGCACCCGATCACCGATGCCCTCGCCGACACCGTCCGTGCGGGACGCAAAGCCACCGTCGACGTGCTGAACGGCGCGGACGATCGCCTGATGGTGATCGTCGGCCCGTGCTCCGTGCACGACCCCTCCGCCGCGCTGGATTACGCGCGCCGTCTGGCGGCGAAGGCCGCTGAGCTCGACGATCGGCTGCACGTGGTGATGCGGGTCTACTTCGAGAAGCCGCGCACCAGCTTGGGCTGGAAGGGCCTGATCAACGATCCGCATCTGGACGGATCGTTCGACGTCAACACCGGATTGGGCTTCGGCCGCAAACTGCTGGTCGACATCACCGCCCTCGGTCTTCCGGTGGCCTGTGAGTTCCTGGACCCGATCACGCCGCAGTACATCGCGGATCTGGTGTCCTACGGCGCGATCGGCGCGCGCACCGCGGCCAGCCAGGTGCACCGTCAGCTCAGCAGCGCGCTGTCGATGCCGGTCGGCATCAAGAACGGCACCGACGGCGACGTCCAGGTGGCGGTGGACGGCGTGCGCGCCGCGGCGGCCAGCCACGTGTTCCCCGGCACCGACCTGGACGGCCGTTCCGCGCTCATCCGCACCACCGGCAACCCGGACTGCCATGTGATCCTGCGTGGCGGCAGCAACGGCCCCAACTACGACGCGGCATCGGTCGCCGAGGCGTGCCTGCGGCTGGAGAAGGCGTCGCTGCCGCAGCGGATCGTGGTGGACGCCAGCCACGGCAACAGCAACAAGGACCACAACAAGCAGGTCGACGTGGTCACCGACATCGCGCGTCGGCTGGCGGCGGGCGAGTCGGGTGTCGTCGGCGTCATGCTGGAGAGCTTCTTGGTCGCGGGTCGCCAGGACCTCACCCTCGGCCACGCCGACGAGCTCACCTACGGCCAGTCCATCACCGACGCCTGCCTGGACTGGGAAACCACTGCGGCACAGCTGGATCGGCTGGCCGACGCGGTGCGGCAGCGCCGCGAGCGCTGATCCCGCCCACCTCCGGTAGCCGAGCGCGCCACCGCCGCGCCGGCCCAAGCCGATCATGCCGACCACCGGCCCGTCGGCGCGCAGCCGCACCGCCCAGGTCGGGCTGCGCGCCGCTCATCCGGTTGATCATCCGGTTTGTCCGGCACCAGCCGCCGATGCCGGGCGCTTGCGCACCGGACCGTAGACTTCCAGTCGATGGTTTCCGCGCTGCTTTCCGACCTGTTCGAGTCACATCGGGCGCATCTGCTCTCAGTCGCCTATCGACTGACGGGCAGCGTCGGCGATGCCGAGGACGCGGTGCAGGAGAGCTGGTTGCGCCTCGCCGGCGCGCACCAGTCCGAGATCGACGATCTACGGGCTTGGCTGACCACCGTGGTGAGCCGGATCTGCCTGGATCGTCTGCGCAGCGCCGCGGCACGGCGAGAGAATTACGTCGGCCAGTGGCTGCCGGAGCCCGTGGTCACCGCCCGCACACCGTCGAGCGCTCCCGACCCGTTGGAAGCCGTGGTGCGCAAGCAGGAGTGCCGGTTCGCGGCGCTGATCGTGCTGGACACCCTGACGCCGCCGCAGCGGGTGGCCTTCGTGCTGCACGAGGGGTTGTCGGTGCCGTTCGACGAGATCGCCGACATCCTCGGTATCTCCGCCGATGCGGCGCGACAGCTGGCCGCGCGCGCCCGCAAGGCGGTGGCGCGGACGCCGCAGCCGGTGCCCGATGCCGAGCACGAGGCCGCGGTGCAGCGCTTTCTCGTCGCGCTGAGCACGGGCGACGTGGCCGCCGTCGCCGCGGCGCTGCATCCGGACGCGGTGATGATCGGCGATGCCAACGGCACCACCGCCACCGCGATCAACGTGCTGCACGGCGCGGATCGGATCGCTCGCTTCTCTTTGGGCCTGGTGCGCAAGTACGGGCTCGAGGACGCATCGCAGGTGTACGCGTTCGTCTCGGTGAACGGGCAATTGGGTCTGCGAGTCGCGGCGCGTCCCGCGGTGGCGGGCCGGGGCGGTTATCCGACCCGGGTCGTCGGCTTCACGGTTCGGGACGGACTGGTCTGGGGCGCCTACGACCTGGCGAATCCCGCCAAGCTGGGTGGCGTCCGGCTGGGTTGAGCCGGGCATAGCTACTCGCTATCGCAGGGCGACGATTTGGACCGCTGGACTAGTCTCCGGGTATGCCCTCGCGACATCCGACCGTTGCCCGTCTGCGCCCCTTCGCGTCCACCATCTTCGCCGAGATGACCGAGCTCGCCGTCCGGCACGACGCGGTCAACCTGGGCCAGGGGTTCCCGGACACCGACGGGCCCGCGAGCATGCTGGAAGTGGCGCGCCGCGCCATCGCCGACGGACTCAACCAGTACCCGCCGGGCCGCGGCATGCCGGTGCTGCGCCGAGCCGTCGCCGACGACCGGGCGCGGCGATACGGGACCGACTACGACCCCGATTCGCAGGTGCTGGTGACGGTGGGCGCGACCGAGGCGATCAGCGCGGCCGTGCTCGGCTTGGTCGAGCCGGGCGAGGAGGTCGTGCTGATCGAGCCGTACTACGACTCGTATGCCGCTGCCGTGGCCTTGGCCGGCGCTCGACGGCGCACCGCGCGTCTGGTGGCCGACGGGGACCGGTTCGTCCTGGACTTGGACAGTCTGCGTGCGGCCGTCACCCCGGCGACCCGGATGCTCATCGTCAACTCGCCGCACAATCCGACCGGCACCGTGCTCGGACGCTCGGACCTGCTGGCGATCGCCGAAATCGCTTGCGAGCACGATCTTCTGGTGCTCACCGACGAGGTCTACGAGCACCTGGTCTACGACGGCACCGAGCACATCAGCCTGGCCACCTTGCCGGGCATGGCCGATCGGACCATCGTGGTGTCCAGCGCGGCCAAGACCTTCAGCGTGACCGGGTGGAAGACCGGGTGGGCGTGCGGGCCCGCCGACCTGATCGACGGCGTGCTCGCGGCCAAACAGTTCCTGACCTTCGTGGCGGGCGGACCGTTCCAGCCCGCCGTCGCGCATGCGATCAATCACGAGCTGGAGTGGGTCGGCAAGCTGCGGGAGGCGTTGTCGGAGAAGCGGCTTCGCCTCTCCGCGGCGCTCGCCGACACCGGCATGCGGGTGTATCAGAGCGCGGGCGGCTATTTCGTCGTCGCCGATATCACCCCGCTCGGCGCCGCCGACGGTCTGACGTTCTGCCGTGAGTTGCCGAAGCGGCTCGGCGTGGCGGCGGTTCCGGTCATCGCGTTCGCCGACGACACGGCTGCCTGGAGTCATCTGGTGCGGTTCACCTTCTGCAAGCGCGAGGAAACGCTGGACGAAGGGGTCCGCCGATTGCGTCGGCTCGATTGAGACAACCCTGACGTGACCTGTCAGGTTTTGCTGGCACCGTGCACGGCATGGCAACCCAGTACTACACGGCAACCAGTCTCGACGGATACCTCGCCGACACGGACAACTCGCTCACCTGGCTTTTCGAGGTGCAGGGCGCGGACGAGGCGCAAGCGGGCATCGCGGGCTTCCTCGCCGGGGTCGGCGCCATGTGCATGGGCGCGACCACCTACGAGTGGGTCGTGGCGAACGAACCACCGGAGAATTGGCGGAAGTACTACGGCGATCTCCCGTGCTGGGTCTTCACCCACCGGGATCTTCCCGCGATAGCGGGCGCGAATCTCCGGTTCGCCTCGGGGCCGGTCGAGTCGGTGCACCGGGAGATGGTCGAGGCGGCCGGTGACCGCAATATCTGGATCGTCGGTGGCGGCGACCTGGCCGGGCAATTCGCCGATGCCGGACTGCTCGACGACGTCATGGTGAGCGTGGCACCGGTGACGCTGGGCGCGGGCGCCCCGCTGCTGCCGCGGCGCCTCCTTTCCAGCCGGATGCGGCTCACGGCCGTCGAGCAGGCCGGTCAATTCGCGGAACTGCACTTCCGCTTGGGGAACCCGGTCGCTTGAAGCCGACTCGGGTCAGGCCGGCATGGGGCGGGCGCGGTCGGTGGCGAGCAGGGCGGCGATGGCGCCCAGCATCGTGCCGGTGATGTACCGCTGGGTGCGCAGCCACAGGGGACGGGCGGCGAGGAACGTCGACAGACCGCCCGCCCCGAGGACGATCAGGCCGTTCACGGTCAGCGCCACCGCGATCTGCACCGCGCCCAGGCACAGGCTCTGCAACCACACCTTTCCGTGCTCCGGCGTGACGAACTGGGGGATCAGCGCCATGTACATGATCGCGATCTTCGGATTGAGCAGGTTGGTGACCAGGCCCATCGCGAACAATCGCCGAGTGGGGTCGGCGGACAGGGCCGTGGGCGCGAAGACCGAGACGCCGCCCGGCCGCAGCGCCTGCCAGGCCAGCCACCCCAGATACGCGGCTCCCGCCAGCTTCACCGCCAGATACAGACCGGGCACCACCGCGAACACCGCCGTGATCCCGGCCGTCGCCGCCGCCAGATACACCCCGAACCCTGCCGCGACCCCCGCCAACGACACCAACCCGGCCCGCCGCCCCTGCGACACCGTCCGCGACACCAGATACATCATGTTGGGCCCCGGCGTGAGCACCATCCCCAACGCCGCCACCGCAACTCCCACCACCGCCGCCATCTCGATCATGCCCCGATCCTCACCCGCCCCACCGCCCCCTGTCGCGGTCCACTCGACAACCGCTGGACGGCTGGGCATGCATACCGTGCGGCTACCGGGCCTCCGATCAACGCTGCGTCAATTCCGGATACGACTTCTGCAAATGGGGCAAATGGGCCGGTCGCCCATAGCGCTTCCGCTGCTGACCGGACTCGAAAAAGCTTTGCACCACAGCGAATTCGGGATTGCGCTGACGCGACGTGCGGTGCGTTCCAGCGAATGGACGCCGTCCACGTATACCGCGGTGGAGGTGGGTAGGGCGGCGAGTCGGCGAGACTTGCCCTGAGGTAGCTATGACAATGCTGCGCATGGCGGCCACGGTCAGCGGGTTGGGAAATCGGCGGGCGGAGCTATTCGACGGAGTGTCGCCGAGAGCGGCGTTTCGGCGTGACATCGAGGGAATGCGGGCGGTTGCCGTCCTGGCCGTCGTGCTGTTCCATGCGAATGTGCCGGGAATCAGCGGCGGATTCGTCGGTGTGGACATCTTTTTCGTCATTTCCGGTTTTCTCATCACGGGAATGCTGCACCGGGAAGCGGCGGCCACCGGCGCCGTCGAGCTGGTGCGGTTCTACGGCGCGCGAGCTCGCCGCCTGCTGCCTGCCGCAGGCGTCGTCCTGGTCGCCACGGCGATCGCCGCGGTCGTGCTGCTGCCGCCGCTTCAAGCCCGCAGAGCGCTCGGCGACGGGATCGCGAGCGCGCTCTACGCGGGGAACTATCGGTTCGCCGTGCAGGGCGCCGATTACCTCGCCGCGGATGCGTCGCCCTCACCGTTTCAGCACTTCTGGTCGCTCGGGGTGGAGGAGCAGTTCTATCTGATCTGGCCCGCGCTCGTCATCACGACGACTTGGCTCGTGCGACGGCGGCGCAACGCCTCGATCACGGCGCTGCCGTACCTGATCGTGCTCGCTGTCGTGGCCGCGCTCTCCTTCGGCGTCGCGATGACCTGGACCTGGAGCCTGCCGCCGTGGGCGTTCTTCGCGCTGCCCGCACGGGCCTGGGAGCTGGCGGCGGGCGGCATGGTGGCGCTGTCGGCCGTCTTCTGGTCCCGATTGCCGGGATGGGTTTCCGCCAGCGCGGGCTGGGCGGGGGCCGTATTGATCGTCGTCGCCTGCGTGCGGCTCGACGAGAAGATCCCGTATCCCGGTATCGCGGCGCTGCTGCCCGTGCTCGGCGCGGTCCTGGTCATCGCCGGCGGCTGCGCCGCGCCGCGATTCGGGGTCGGTCGCGTGCTGGCAGTGCCCGAGATGCAGGCCATCGGCAGACTGTCCTACTGCTGGTATCTCTGGCACTGGCCGGTGCTGGTGCTGGCCCCGCACGCGCTCGGCCGCCCCCTCGGGCTGGTCGGTGCGCTGGGCGCGGTCGCCATGGCCGGTGGGCTGGCCGTGCTCACCCAGCGGCTGATCGAGAATCCGGTCCGCTTCGCCGCCCGCCTGCGCGGCTCGGGCAGGCTCAGCCTGGCCTGCGGTGGTGCGAGCACCGCGCTCGCCATCGGTGTGGCGCTCGCGCTGCTCGTGGTCGTGCCCGCGCCGGTCGGGCGCGGCACGGCGGCCCGGAGCCTCACACTGACGACACCGGCCGCACCGGCCACTCCCACCGCCGACCCCTACGACGCGGCGATCGACCAGTTGACGGCGCAGACCCAAGGGGCGGTCGCCGCCTCCGCCGAACTTCGTGACGTCCCGTCGAACCTCACACCCTCGCTGTCGAACGCGCGCGGCGACCGAGCGGAGGTGTTCGACAATGGTTGCTTCCGTTCCTGGCCCGACGTGGGCCAGGCCGAGTGCGCTTCCGGTGATCCCGATTCGGCCACCACGGTGGCGTTGGTCGGCGATTCCCACGCGGCGATGTGGCAACCGGCCTTCGAGAACATGTCCGTAGCGCGCCATTGGCGGCTGGAGACCATGGCGAAGGTCACCTGCCCGCTGCTCGATCTGCCCATCACGAGTCCTTATCTGGGGCGGACGTACACCGAATGCGAGCAGTGGCGCGAGCAGATCATGACCCGCCTGCGGCGCGAGCGACCCCGGCTGATCGTGGTGGGCATGTCCCGCCGCTACGGCGGCGACTTCGGCTTCGTGACCTACGACCCGGCGTGGATCGACAGCCTGCGTCGCCTGGTCGCCCAGCTGCGCGAGATGGGTGCGGCGGTCCTCGTGCTCGGCGGTGTCCCCGACCCCCATGCCACCGTGCCCGCGTGTGTGGCGGAGCACATCGACGACGCCTCGGCATGCGCCCCCGCCCGTGCGGTCGCCGTGGACGACGCGGGCATCGCCGCCGAGCGTGCTGCGGCGACGGCGGGCGGCGGGCAATACGCCGACCTGACCTCGCTGTTCTGTACCACCGCCCGCTGTCCGGTCATCGTCGGGAACACCCTCGTCTACCGCGACGACAACCACCTCACGAGCGGCTACGCCACGACGCTGGCGCCGGTCATCGGCGCGCTCGCCGAACGCGCGCTGGCGCGCGGCTGAGCCGTCCCGTGGGAAGACATCGCGCCCGTCCTGCGTTACATCCGGTCACTGCCGCACCCGCGCCCTGCGGGAAGGGCCGGTAACCTGCGGGGTTGTCGGTGGGGTCGGGGAGAATGGCGGGGATTCCAACTGAGGAGGGACTGTGAACGACGGTCCGCTGATCGTGCAGAGTGACAAAACGCTGCTGCTGGAGGTCGACCACGAGCTGGCCGATGCCGCGCGGCAGGCGATCGCGCCGTTCGCCGAGCTGGAGCGAGCGCCCGAGCACGTGCACACGTATCGGGTGACGCCGCTGGCGCTGTGGAACGCGCGCGCGGCCGGGCACGATGCCGAGCAGGTGGTGGACGCGCTGGTCAGCTTCTCCCGGTACGCGGTGCCGCAGCCGTTGCTGGTCGATGTGGTGGACACGATGGCCCGCTACGGCAGATTGCAGCTGGTGAAGCATCCCGCGCACGGGTTGACGCTGGTCAGCCTGGATCGCGCGGTGCTGGAGGAAGTGCTGCGGCACAAGAAGATCGCGCCCATGCTGGGCGCGCGCATCGATGACGACACGGTGGTGGTGCACCCGTCCGAGCGCGGCCGGATCAAGCAGATGCTGCTGAAGATCGGCTGGCCCGCCGAAGACCTCGCGGGTTACGTCGACGGCGAGGCGCACCCGATCGAACTCGATTACGCGACCGACGGCTGGCACCTGCGCGACTACCAGCAGATGGCCGCCGACTCGTTCTGGGCGGGCGGCTCCGGTGTGGTGGTGCTGCCCTGCGGCGCGGGCAAGACGATGGTCGGCGCCGCGGCGATGGCCAAGGCGAAGGCCACCACGCTGATCCTGGTCACCAACACGGTGGCGGGCAGGCAGTGGCGGCGGGAACTGCTCGCGCGCACCTCGCTCACCGAGGACGAGATCGGCGAGTACTCCGGCGAGCGCAAGGAGATCCGCCCGGTCACCATCGCCACCTACCAGGTGATCACCCGGCGCACCAAAGGCGAGTACAAGCACCTGGAACTGTTCGACAGCCGCGACTGGGGGCTGGTCATCTACGACGAGGTGCACCTGCTGCCCGCCCCGGTCTTCCGGATGACCGCCGATCTCCAGTCCCGCCGCAGGCTCGGCCTGACCGCCACGCTGGTGCGCGAGGACGGACGCGAGGGCGACGTGTTCTCGCTGATCGGCCCGAAGCGCTACGACGCGCCGTGGAAGGACATCGAGGCCCAGGGCTGGATCGCCCCCGCCGACTGCATCGAGGTCCGGGTCACGCTGACCGACGCCGAGCGGATGGCGTACGCGACCGCCGAGCCGGAGGAGCGCTACAAGCTGTGCTCCACCGCGCACACCAAGATCGCCGTGGTCGAGTCGATCCTGGCCCAGCACCAGGACGCGCCGAGCCTGGTCATCGGTGCGTATCTGGACCAGCTGGACGAACTCGGCGTCGCGCTCGACGCACCCGTGATCCAGGGGTCGACGAAGACCAAGGAGCGCGAGGAACTGTTCGACGCGTTCCGGCGCGGCGAGATCCCGGTGCTCGTGGTGAGCAAGGTGGCGAACTTCTCCATCGATTTGCCGGAAGCGTCCGTCGCCGTCCAGGTTTCGGGTACCTTCGGCTCGCGACAGGAGGAGGCGCAGCGTCTCGGGCGGCTTCTGCGTCCGAAACACGACGGCGGACAGGCGCATTTCTACTCGGTCGTCGCGCGCGACACCTTGGACGCCGAATACGCCGCGCATCGACAGCGTTTCCTCGCCGAACAGGGGTATGCCTACCGCATCACGGATGCCGACGACTTGCTCGGCCCCGCCATCGGATAAGCGGAGGCATTTCCTCCGCAAACTGTGCTAGGAATGAGGGCGTGCGACACTTCGAATTCGCGGTGGACCGCAAGCACGCCCACGCGGTGAACGAAGTCTTCGCCGACCTTCGCCGCCTGCGCCTGCTGGCGATCGCCGCCGCGGTGGTCGCCGGGGCGGGCACCGCCTTCTTGATCTGGCTGAACCACCCCTGGGCCTACCTGCTCGCGGTCGCCTTCGCGCTCGGCGCGGTGACGGCGCTGTGGGTGGCTCTGTGGACGCCGTGGCATTCCAGCATCGACAAGCTCTACGCGGACGGTGAACTGGTTCCCGCGGTGGTCTCGGAGACACGCCCGTCGGGTGTGGTGCTGCTCGCGTTGGTCGACGTGTCCACGCCCGACACGCGCGATCCGCGCTATGCCTTGGTGACCAGGAAGGTCCGTGACTTGCCTGGTCACCAGGCCAGGGCAGGGGAGCGCGTGCCCTCGGTCGCGGTGCGCACCGACCGTGCCCCGCGCCAGGTGGGCCAGCGCTGGCAATCGGTGAGCGCCATGCCGATCGCTTGGGGCACCACCGACGACTCGGTCATCGCCCGCGCCCGCGCCGCGATCAGCGAGGCCGAGTGGCGGCTGCTCACCGACAATCTCGAACTCGCCGAGAAGGTGCGGCGCACCACCACCAAACGCCTGCTGCTCGATCCGCACCAGCTGCCGGGTGAACTCGGTTCGTGAATCCGGCTGCGGCCGCACGGTTATCGGTTGCGCTGTCGCCTAGACTCGAAGGATGGTTCCAGCGTCCAACCTGCTGGCATTCGTCGCCGCCGCGGTCGTCATCATCGTTGTGCCCGGTCCCGGCGTGCTGTTCACCGTCGGTCGCGCGCTCACGCTCGGCAGGCGCGCGGCCCTGCTCTCGGTGCTCGGGCACGCCATGGGCGTCTACGCCGCCCTGGTCCTGGTCGCGGTCGGTCTGGGCGCCTTGCTCACCGCGTCGGCGCTGGCACTCACCGTGATCAAGTTCGCGGGCGCGCTGTATCTGATGTATTTGGGAATCCAAGCGATCCGTCAGCGTTCGGCATTGCGCGAGGCGCTGAACGTCCGGATCGAACCGGCGCCCAACGCGCGCGTGCTGCGCCAGAGCGCCGTCGTGGGACTCACCAATCCCAAGGCGATCGTTTTCTTCTCCGCGGTGCTGCCGCACTTCGCCGATCCGGCCTCGGGCTCGCTGTCGTGGCAGTTCCTGCTGCTCGGCACGGTCTTCCTGGCCATCGCGCTGGTCTCCGACAGTGCCTGGGCACTGCTGGCCGCCTCGGCGAGGTCCTGGTTCGCCAGGTCGCCGCGCAGGCTGGAGGCGGTCGGCGGCGCGGGCGGGGCGATGATCTTCGGTGTCGGCGCGTCGGTGGCGCTGACCGGAAGCGGCGACTGAAGCCGCTACCATCCAGCGAAGTCGGTGCGCCGGTACCGGCAAGGCGGGGTGGAGAGGGGTGGTTGTTCGTATGTGGTTGTCCGGCCGGGTGTGCGCCGCGGTCGCGTGTGCATGCGCTGCGGTGTCCTGGGTTCCCGCGCATGCGGATCCGCCCCCGGGCCCGCTGGTCGGCGCGCCGGGCCTGGGCGATCCCTACTATCCCCTCGACGGCAACGGCGGCTACGACGTCCAGCACTACGACGTCGGCATCGACTACGACCCGCCCAGCCGGGTACTGGCGGGCACCACCACCATCACCGCGCACGCCACCCAGGCTCTGCGCGTGTTCAACCTCGATTTCGCGGGGCCGGAAGTGCGCGAGGTGTCGGTGAACGGGCTGTCCGCCGGTTTCGACCGCAACGGCGAGCACGAGTTGACCGTGACGCCGGCGCTGCCGCTGCTGCCCGGCCTGCCGTTCATCGTCACCGTCGACTACGCGGGCCCCGCGGTGAACACCGACGGCGAGGGGTGGACCTTCGCTCCCAGCGGCGGCGCGTTCGTCGCCGGTGAGCCGCACTCGGCGACGACGTGGTACCCGCTCAACGACACCCCGCTGGACAAGGCCACGTTCAGCCTGAACGCCACCGTTCCCGCGGAGTGGGAGGTGGTCTCCAACGGCGTGCGCATCGAGGACGTGGTGCGCGGCGACAAGCGGACGGTCCGCTGGGCCAACGCCAAGCCGGTGGTCGGTTACCTGACCACGGTCGCGATCGACAAGTTCGAGTTTCTCGAGCAGCGCAGAGCCAACGGCACTCCGTTGATCAGCGCGTTCGCCCCGAACGCGGAGCAAAGTCAGCGCGAGCTGGAGCAGCGCGTGCCGGAGATCCTCGACTTCGCCGAAAGGCTCTACGGCCCCTACCCCTTCGAGGCCGCGGGGGGCATTCACTTGGACGCGGGCATCTCGTTCTCGCTGGAAACCCAGACGCGCCCGCTCTACGCACCGGAGATCGATCTGCAGACCGTCGTGCACGAGCTCGCGCACCAGTGGTGGGGCGACTGGGTGTCGGTACGCCAGTGGTCGGACATCTGCCTGAACGAATGCTTCGCCAGTTATACCGCCGACTACTTGTGGCCGGAGCGGATGGACGGCAAGAACGTCGACGACCAATATCGCCAGACCATCCGCAAGTACCGCGACAGCGAGAAGTACTGGAACATCCCGTTGGAGAATCCCGGCGCGGGGAAAGAGTTCACCTCCGTCTACTACCGCGGCCCGCTGTTCCTGCACGCGCTGCGCAGGCAGATCGGCGACGAGGTGTTCTTCGCGGCCGTCCGGGACTTCCTCGCCGCGCACGCCTACGGCAACGCCTCGATGCCGGAGCTCCGTGCCTTCGTGCAGTCCAGGTCGCCCATGGACCTGACCGGTTTCTTCCACGCGTGGCTGAACACCACCGCGCCGCCGCCGGAGCAGTACCTGTTCCCCGGCGCGCTGCGCAGCTGACCCGTCAATCGTTCCCGGCGCGCTGCCGAGCCTTCGTCAGTCTGCGCTCGGCTCGCTCCACCTGACGGCGCGCCGCGTGCAGTTCGTCCTTCGCCGATCGCTCGGCCGATTTGCGGAACTGCCGCTGCTGTTCGGCGTGCGCGAGTTCATCGCGCAGCGCGGCGACGCGTTCCTCGGCCGAGGCCAATTCTCCGGTCGCTTCCGCGAGCGCGGCCTGTGCCGAATCCTCCTCGGCGCGAGCGGTTTCGAGCGCCTCCTCGGCCTCCGCCAGTTCTCGGCGCGCACTGTCGTCCGGCTGCTGCCTGTCCTCCGGCGGCCGACTCGCGGCCGCGCGGCCGGACCGCGCGGCCGGTTCGGGCACCGCGAGCAGACCCGGTCCACTCGGTCCGAAGCCTTCATAGCTCGCCGCCGTGGCGAGCGTTCCGGCGCGCAGCCGATCGGCCACCTCCGAGTCGGCGAGCGCCGCCGTCAAGGTCTGGGCGATCTCCCGGACGACGTTCTCGCCGACCGGATGCCCGTGTTCGGCGGCGAGCGCGCCCGCCTTCTCGGCGAGGGCGTTGACCAGTTGCCTGCGCTGCGCGGTCAGGTCGCGCAGCTGTTCGGCCGAGAGTTTCCGCTGCGCGGCGGCCAGCGCCGTGGCGAGCCGCAGCAGGGCGGCCACGTCTTCGGGCGCCGCCCTGGCCAGCAGGTTCGCCGCCCACGCGGTAAGGGTGGGTTTGCGCAGCTTGCCGATGGCGGCCGCCAGCTGCTTGTCACCCGACTGCTTCGCGGCGGCCGCCCGGTCGGCGCGCGCCGCGACGAATTCCGCGGGCGCCAGCCCGTACAGGTCGCGCGCGACGTCATCGACCGTCATACTGCCCAAGCGTAACGACCCGGTCTCGGGCGACGACACACTCCGCATACCGGACAAGAGTCCAGTTGTATGGAATACGCGAAAGGCGTTGCTAGTGAATTACTCTGCGTTCTTCTTGCTCGGCCGTCTGCTCCCCAGCATCCTCGGATATGCGCTCATGGGGCTGTACGGCACGCACAGTATCTAGCGCGCCACTGTTCGAGTCGCCCCGGCGGCTGATGCGGCCGCTCGAGTCGTGCGGGTATCCTCACCGCGTTCACGAGCCCGTGAACGTGTTCGGTGAGAGAGGTTTTCAGGTGAAGTTTCCAGGAACGAGGCTGCTGGCACGGATCGTGCTCGCCCTCGTCGCGGTGGCCGCGGTGGTGGTCACGGTGGCCGGCTGTTCGTTGATCGAGGACGCGGGCAAGTCGGACACCGCCAAGGCCAAGGTCGGCGACTGCATCAACGTCATCGAGGGCTCGGCGGTCGATTCCAAGACCGAACCGGTCGACTGCTCGTCGGACAAGGCCGTGTACAAGGTCGCGCAGTCCTACGACAAGAAGACCGACTGCGCCGCCGACTACACCTCCTACGAAGAGACCCTGGCTGGTGGGACCACCGCCTTCCTGTGCCTGGCGCCGAACTTCAAGGAAGGCAGCTGCTACAACGAGAGCAGCACGACCGGATACAAGCACGTCGACTGCACTGCCTCGGACGCCACCTTCAAGGTGCTGAAGCGGATCGACGGCAAGGCCGACGAATTGCTGTGCGATCAGGACGCCGACGGCTTCCGTCTCATCGAATCGGACCCCAAGGTCACCTTCTGCACGGCCAAGCCCAAGGGCTGATCATTCCAGCAGGGCAACCGACGCGATCCGGTGCAGCGTGAAGTGCCGGACCGCGCCGGTGACCGGGTCCAGCGCGTCCAGCTGCCCGTTGCCCACCTTCAACGGCTCGACCACCCGCTGGGTGGCCACCCCTTGGGCGTCGACGTAGCCGATGTTCACCGACCGCCGCACCCGCGCCGCGAGCTGTAGCAGGGCGAGGGTGGCGGCGGTATTGGTCCGGGTGCCGTCCGTGCGCACCGCTCGACCGGACCGCACACTGGCGGCGCGTTCGCCCGCGCGCAGTTCGGTGACGAGCAGTTCGAGCTGCTCGGTGCTGGGCGGGGTCGGCCGATACGGCTGTCGCGCGGCGGGCCGCACCGAGATCCGCGCGCCCCGCGGCCGCAGATCGACGATCGCACCGGTGGAGTCCTCGCCCGCGGGCGCGAAGCCGGCCGCTCGCAGTTGTTCGAGCAGCTCGCCCAGCGGCGCTTGGGCGATGGCGACGGTCGGCGCGATGGATCGCAGCGCCAGCGCGCCCGCCACCGGCGCCGACAGCACTTGGGCCAGTAACGCCGGGTCGTCACTGCGGATGAACGACTGCGCCATTCCCGCGCGCAACTGGCCGTGGCGGCGGGCCACGTCATCGATCAGATAGGTCAGCGCCTGCGGGATCGGTGTCCGGGAATGCGCGGCGAACAGCGCGTGCAGCTCGGCCGCGGTCAGTCCGGCGTCCAAGGCGCGCCGCACCGAGGACTCCCCGATCCGGTACACCGTTGCGGCGCCCGCGGACTCGACATCGGCGACGAGGGCGACGCGACGCTGGAGGTCAGCGGTCAACGGGCCGGGTGCGATCACCGTCAGATCCGCTTGCACCAGCACGTGGTCCACCGGCTCCGGCAGCGCCGCCTCCATCTCGGCCTCGGCGTCGGCCACACTGGTCGGCGCCGCGTGCAGCAGCGCCCGCGCCGCCGAGCCGAGCGCGCCGCGGCCGATCAACCCGAGCGCCGCCGCCTCGGCCAGCGTCTGTTCGACCACCTCCGGACGGAAGTTCCTGCGCCTGCGTGGCTGCCGCCAGGCCAGCACGCGGCCGATATCGGCCGGGGCCAGCGCCGTGCCGGAGGGGTATTCCGCGAGCAGGCCGAGGATCGCGTGCCGGTCGCGCGGCGCGGTCGGCGTGCGCAGTTCCAGCGACAGCGCGGCCAGCGGTTTGTCGTTGGCGTCGCGCATGCCGATCATCCACGGCATTCGATCCAATTCGAGCCAGGTGAGTCCGAGGGTGGCCCAGCGCCGTGCGGGCGGCGCTTCCAGCCAGGCGTCCACCAGCGGTGTCGGCGCCCAGAAGTCGTCGGTCGTCTCGAAGTCGGGCGGCGGGTCCGGCAAACCCTTCTCGATCAATTTCGCAGCCGCCAGCAGCTCGACCAGCAAACCCGCCCGTGGCTCGTCGACACCGGTCTGCTTGGCGATGCGGCGCAACTCGCGCACGCCCAGGCCGCCCGCGCGCAAGGCGGGAGCCGGGGCTTGTCCGAGCACCTCGAGCACGGCCGCGCAGTGCCGCAGCAGCTCGCCGACCTCGCCCGCGGCGACCGCGTTCACGTCGGCGGGCGTGTGTTTCGTGGTCTCCGGTTGCGGCGGCGTCAGAGCGTGCGGGTGGGTGACGGGTTCCCGCCGCAACACCTGACCGACGGTGACCGGCAGCTCGACGGTCTCGTCATCGATCCAGTGCAGCAGCCTGCGCGCCAGCAGCCGCTGGATCGGCCGGTCGGGCGCCGTGCCCGGTGCGGCGTCCTTGGTGCGGCCACGTGGCCCCGTCGCGGCCAGCTTGTCCAGCAGAGACCTTTCCGCGGGCGACAACTCGGGAAGCGCCGCGACCACCTCGGGTTCGGTGAGTGCGTCGGGGATCTCGGTCGCGGTGCCGATCGGCCACGGCAACGCTTCGGCGGCCGCCGGAATCAGGTGCAGTCCCTGCTCGGCATCGATCCAGACCAGCGCGCGAGCGGTCAGCCGCTCCAGCGCCTCGTCGATCGCGGCGGCGGGCACCCGTTCGCTCAATTGCACATGCAACTCGGCGCGGCGCAGCGGGCCGCCGTCGGTGTGCGTCACCCCGTGCATCGCAAGGGTTTCCACGATGGCGAATTCGAGGGTGTTCAGGTCCTCCGTGGCGCGCAGCACCGACGCGCGCTGTTCGGCGCGGGCGGCGAGCACGGCCATGGCGGAGGGCAGCGGTACGGCCAGGTCGGGCCGAAGCTGCAGCAGCGTCACGAGCTGGGCATCACTGCGGGCACCGAGCCATCCGGCAAGGGAGTCGGTCGCGGTCATCCGATCCAGCCTACGATGCTGGGCGATCGCCCGCCGATGTCCGGAGGTACGGGCTGCGGCGCATCCGGGGCGAGCGGCCGGGCTAGCATGGGGCCGTGGTGAACAAATCGAAGAAATCCTATGTCGACAACGGCTGGCCGAAGGTCGCCGACGGTGACCACGCGGTCACCGAGCTCTCTTCGGCCCGCTCCGGTGGTCTCTCGCCTTATGGCGAGGACACCGAGTTCCCGGTCCCGGCTGAGCAGTTGCCCTACATGCACCCGAACACGGTGATCAACCGCTGAGCGCGCGACCGGAACGTTCTCGGCTACGAAGAAGGGCCCCGCATCCATATTGATGCGGGGCCCTTCTTGCGGAAGCGTTCGGGTCAGGAGGGGAGCAGACCCTTGTTCGCCTCGTAGAAGTTCACGATCGCGGGGTCGAGGGTGACTCCGCTGGACTTGGCGGCGTTGAAGAAGTCGAGAGCTTCCTTGGGCACCTGGACGCCCTGGCTCTGCACGACCTCGAGGGCGCGGTCGACGGCCGAGAAGATCTGCTGCGTGTCCGCGGGCGCGGCGGGCGCGGCCTGAGCGGGCTGCGGCGCGGGGTTCCAGCGCGGGGTTTCGGCGGGCGCGGAGCGCGGGGTGGGTGCGCTGCTCAGGCCCAGCCGCGAGGAGCAGGAGGGCCAAGCGCCCCAACCCTGCGAGGCGAGCACCTTCTCGGCGACCGCGATCTGCTGTTCGCGGGTGGCCTGGTTGGCGCTGGCGGCGTATTCCTGACCGCCGTGGGCGCGCCAGGTGCTGGGCGAGAACTGCAGCCCGCCCTGGAAACCGTTGCCGGTGTTGATGCCCCAGTTGCCGCCGGCCTCGCACTGAGCGAGTCGATCCCAGTCGGAGTCGGGTGCCGCGCTGGCGTTGCCTGCGAAGGCCACACCGGCGGTGCCGATGATGGCCCCGGTCACGGCAACCTTCGCTACCGTGCGTCCGGTCGAGCTTGGCTTGCGATGGCGTCCACTCATATCGGGTTCGTCTTCCTCTCGACGCACCTGCGACGTCTTCGGTTCTGGTTCGGACTGAGAGGTCGTCCGTTCCGCCCTCGCCCCTACGTTTCCGTCGGGGGACCGGTACCCGCGGGGCGAGGCTCGGTGCGGCGGGCCGGTGGTCGCCGGGGGTGCCCCGGCTGGTTAAGACCGTACGACGAACCGCGGGAAAAATCACTATTTGGTAACCGGTGTGTACCAGCGGGTCTCGGCGCGGTATCGGCGTGCAGGGGAAGCCTTCGCGCAGCTAGAGGAGTTGCGGTCGGGACGGTCGCCGGTCGTCACCACTCCGTGATGTAGTCGTAATGTGACGAGGATCACACAATGGAGTGGGTAACGATCGCGGGGGGTAACCGGTGTCGGGCTGGATCGGAGGCGTGCTCTCCGGTTCAGCGGGACCGGCGGCCCGAGCGCAACGCGAACACCAGTGCGAGCACGAACCCGAGTGGGGCGAGCATCGCTCCGAAATAGAGCCAAAGCCCCGGCTCGCTGTCGGTCAGCAAAGGGATCACGAAGATGGCGACGATGGCCAGCAATCCCAGTGCGAACACGGAGAGCGCGAGCTGCAGCAACCAGTCGCCGCGCCGCCGGGGGGCGCCGCCGGATGGGGTCGGAGCGGAAGGGTTCGTCACGGCTCGACGGTAAAACTGATGTGCTTGCGTTATTCGCACCGGGGTAGACTCGATGGCAATCGCGTCCTGCAATCCTGCTGGGCGCGTTCTTTTCGCACAGGAAAAGAGCCGGTTCGCGACCGGCTCGGTAGACGGATGTGCTCGGGCCGTAGGGGTCCGAGTTTTCGATGATGAACGGGTGAGCGCAGTGCCGACCGGCAGGGTGAAGTGGTACGACGTCGAAAAGGGCTTCGGCTTCCTTTCCCAGGACGAGGGTGAGGACGTCTACGTACGCTCGTCCGCGCTGCCCCAGGGCGTCGAGGGCCTCAAGCCCGGCCAGCGCGTCGAATTCGGCATGGCCGCAGGCCGTCGCGGCCCCCAGGCGCTGAGCCTCAAGCTGCTCGAGGCGCCGCCGTCGGTCCGGCAGGGCCAGGAACGCAACGCGCGCAAGGAACCTGCCGCGCGCAGGCACACGCCGGACGAGTTGCACGGCATGGTCGAGGACATGATCACCTTGCTCGAGGCGAAGGTGCAGCCGGACCTGCGCAAGGGCAAGTATCCCGATCGCAAGACGGCGCAACGCATCTCGGAGGTCGTCCGCGCGGTGGCGCGCGAACTGGACCATTGATTCCGCTCGTTCCCGCATCCTCTGCGGCGGCCGTCGGGCCGATGCGGTCGGTCGGGACGGTTTTCGGGGTCTGAAGGCGTTCGGGTTCATCCATGGCCACAGCAGGTTTCGGATGTGGCGGCTCGCCTCAACTGAGGTGAGCGCCGCCACCGAGCCTGCGCCGCGTGCTCCCACGCACACGGCACCCGCGGAGTCCGCGAAAGACGTTGCGCCCGAGGCTCCTAAGCCGTGCTGATCGACCAGGTGGCGTGCGGCACGTAGAACTCACGTCCCGTTTCGTCGCGGGCCAGGATCGGCAGCTGGAACTCGACGCCGATCAGGCGCAGGTCCGGCTCCGGTTTCGAATCGATGGTGAGAGCGAAGGCCCGGTCCGGGTAGTCGTTGCGGCTGATCACCTGGTCGACCTTCTCGCCGTTCGGCAAGAGGTAGACAAGCTGTGCGAGCCAAGGCGCGTCGGCGACCTTCTTCGGAAGCGACAGTTGCAGTGGGTAACCGGCGGGCACTTCCAATTCGACGGTGCGGCCACGGTGGCAGTCCGGCGTGTCCTGACCACAGTTCAGCGTCGTGAACACCGTGCCGGGAACGTTGTCCTCGGGCAGGATGCTGCAGTCCTGCATGGTCACCGAGCAGTAGCTGAACGGCTGCACGGTGACCGTCTTGCCGTGTGCGTAGGCGGTGAGGGTGACGTCGGGCTTCTCGGCGTCGCGGACCAGCACCGCCAGCACGCCGACGAAGGCGACGGTGAGCACGAGCAGGGCGGCCGCGACCAGCGCGGCGATCGTGCGTGCGTTGAGCTTGCTCACCAGATCGGGTCTCCTTGCCCTTGTTGAAAACGTTTGGTGTCGCCGCCGCGGGGCGTCGGATCCTGTGGTGCGCTCGCCGGATATCCGTGCGGCCGTGTCGTCGGCACCTCTTGCTCCGCGTGCTGGGGACGGTTGCCGCCGAGGCCGGGCAGCAGCGAGTGGCCTCGGAAGCTCAGGAAAGTCTGCACCAAGCCGAGCACGAGGATCACGGTGACCACCGCGAAGCCCTTCCAGTAGTCGGTCGGCAGCAGCACACCGGCCGCGCCGCCGACGACCCAGCTCAGCTGCAGGACGGTCTCCGACCGCCCGAAGCCGGAGGCGATCGATTCCGGCGGCAGGTCGTCCTGGATCGAGGCGTCCAGCGACACCTTGGCCAGCGCGCTCGTCGCCGACGCGACCAGGGCGGCGGCCGCCGCGCCGAGCAGGTTGTCCGCGAACGTCGCGAACAGCGCCACCAGCGCGCACGCCGCGGTGCAGCCGAGTACGACCAGCGAGGGTTTGCCGAGCTTCAGCCGCGCGCCCGTCGCATTGCCCGCGAAATTGCCGATCGCCGCGGCCGCGCCCACCGTGCCGAGCATGAGGGCCTGCTGCACCGGGCGGTGCTCGGTCGCCTTGGCGACGAACGCGACGTAGAAGGTGAGGAACCCGGTCAGCACGCGAATGGCGCTGTTGCCCCAGAGCCCGGTCACCACGGCGCGGCCGAGCGGTTGCCTGCGCTTGCGCGGCGGGACCGGCGATTCCGCGCCGGAGGCCAGCACTTCGGTGCGCGCGTCGGCGCCGTGATAGCTCAACGTCGCGGGCACCTCGCCCTCGGTCACCTCCACCCAGGAGGGGATGCGCAGGCTCAGATACGTCCCCCCGCAGGCGATCAGCGCCGCGAAGACCAGGGCGCCGTTCGAGCCTGCGATCGCCGCGGCCAGCCCGGCCAGTGCTCCGGCGCCCATGGTGCCGCCGACCAGACCGAACACCGTGAGGCGGGAGTTGGTGCGGACCAGGTCTATATCCGGGGGCAGCACTCGGGGCGTGACCGCGCTCTTGAGCACGGAGAACGATTTACTGCCGATCATCATGCACAGCGCGAGCGGATACAGCGCCCAGCTGTCGAATTGGAAGATCAGCACTACCGCGACCACCGCGCGCACGGCGAACGATGTCGCCAGCGCCAGGCGGCGACCGCGTTGCAGACGATCGAGCAGCGGCCCGATCAGCGGGGCGATCACCGCGAACGGCGCGATCGTGATCAGCAGGTAGAGCGCGACTTTCGTCTTGCTCTCGGCGGTGGCGCTGGCGAAGAACAAGGTGTTGGCCAGTGCCACCGCGATGGCGGCGTCCAGCGCGAAGTTCGCCATGGTGGCGTAGGTGAGCGCCGTGAGGCCGGACTTGTCCGCGCCGTCGGCCTTGGCGGCGCGCTGGAAGGTCGCGATGCCTTTCTCGGTGAGCTCCCTGCCGCGCATGGCGGCCACGCGGGTGACCGTGAGTTTGCGCGGCATCCGCCGCGCGCCGTCGTCCGCTGGGTCCTCGGGCGGCTGGATCCGATCCTGGGCGGTCGTCTCGGGATAGTCGCGTTCGGCGCGGTCCGGTGTTTCGCCGTACCGGGGCGGCTCCGGACGGTGCGGGAAGACGTGCCGAGCCGGGCGATCGGAACTCTGCGGTTGCTCGGCGTCGGGGCCGACCGGGAAAGGCTTGGTCGGCGGAGGCTGCGCGGGCCGTGGCGCGTCGCGGCGCGGGCTCGGCGGCGGTCCCGGCTGGTCGAGACGCTCGGGGGCGCGTCCGGATCCCGGTCCGAGCGGTGGCAGCGGCCTGCGGCGCCGCGGCGCGTTGGGTGGCGGGTATCGGTCGAAACCGGGATGCCGATCGAACGGCGGGACCTCCTCGCCTTCCCGCCGATCACGGCCGGGACCGGAAGGTTCGCGGGGAGTAGTCACGACGTCAATTCTGGCGCACTCTCGTGTCGGGCGTTCACGCGCGCTCCGGGGTGGCGGCGGAAAGTGATCGTCGTCGCGACCCGCGATCGTGCTCAGGCGGGTGCGAAGCGGACCTCGAACAAGGTCGGCCAGTTCTTGCCCGTGATCAGGAACCGATCGGTGCCGGGCAGTTGGGCGATGCCGTTGAGGGCGTCGGCGCCCGCCCGCGCGGTCGCCGGGAGCAGACCGGCGGCGTCGGCAGTCGCCAGCACCGCTCCGGAGTCCGGGTCGATACGCAGGATCGTGTCGGTGGGCCAGTCGTTGGCGTAGACCGACCCGTCCGCCGCGCACTCGAGTTCGTTCAGGCGCGCGCCGTTGTGGCTGGTCAGTTCGACCGAACCGGTGGGGGCGAAGGTGACCGGATCACGAAAGGTGAGGCGGTCGGTGCCGTCGCTCATGACCAGTCGTCCGTTTCTGGTGCACAGACCCCAGCCTTCGCCGTCGTAGCTCACTCGGCCGCGTTCGGCCAGTGTCGCCGGGTCACGGGCGATGGCCACGCCGTCGTGCCAGGTCAGCTGCCAGAGCGTGGCGCCGGCGACGGTGATGCCCTCGCCGAAGTACGGGGCGGGCAACTCGGTCCTGGCCAATTCCTCCCCGGTCGTCAGCCGGGACGCGCGCACACCGGACGCGCCGGTCAGGCCGGTGCCCTCGTAGAGAACGTCGCCGTCGACCTCCAAACCCTGGGTGAACGCCTTCGTATCGTGCGGGCGGGTGGCGATCACCTCGATATTCATCCTGGGTGTCGGGTCCGCTGTGCCGCCGCATCCGCCCAGGACGAGCAGACCGACCAGCACACTGATGGCCAACGCACGCCGATTGCGCTCCATACGGCAAAATGTAGGCCGTGAGCGCAGTTTCTGTTTCGGAGTCCGGCGTGCGGCCGATCCTGGCTGATGCCGTCGATTTGGCCCGCCGTGCGCTCCTGGAGTTGGAACCGTCGGCTGTCGGTGCGCACCTCGGCGTGATCGCCGAGGACGAGAGCGCGGCGACCCACCGATTCGAGGCCACGCTGCCCGGCTACCGCGGGTGGCAGTGGGCGGTCGTGGTGGCCGCCCCGCCCGGCGCCGACCACGCGACGGTCAGCGAGTCCGCGTTGCTGCCGGGGCCCGATGCCTTGGTCGCACCCGAGTTCGTACCCTGGGAGCAGCGTGTCCGCCCCGGGGACCTCGCCCCCGGCGACCTGCTCGCCCCGCCCGCCGACGACCCGCGCCTGGTGCCCGGCTACGTCGCGACCGGTGATCCGGTGGTCGACGAAGTGGCCTTCGAGGTCGGTCTCGGCCGCACCAAGGTGATGAGCAGGGAAGGCCGCGAAGAGGCCGCCGAGCGGTGGTACACCGAACACGGGCCCGATTCGGAGATGGCCAAGGCCGCGCCGGCCACCTGCGGAAGCTGCGGCTTCTACCTGCCGCTCGCCGGGTCGCTGAGCGCCGCGTTCGGTGTCTGCGGCAACGCCATGGGTGCCGACGGGCGCGTCGTTCACGTCGCCTACGGCTGCGGCGCGCACTCGGATACCGAGGTTCCCACCGGCAACGGGTCGCCGCTGTACGAGGCGTACGACGACGCGGCCATCGACGTGATCTCGCTCGAAACGGACGAGCCGCGCCGCGCCGCGCGGGATGCGAACGAAGCGCGGGCGACCGAGAAGGACGATCGGCCCGGTGCGGCCGATGCGGTCCGCCAGGATGCCGCACAGGATGAGAGCGCTGCTGTGCTCGACAGAGCCGCAGGTGCCGAGGCGCCCGCGGTTTCTGCGGGCGCTGCGGGGAACGAGCACGCAACCGCCGCGGAGGCACGCGCCACCGTCGAGGACTCGAGTGCGGCCGCCCAGCCCGGCGGCAGCACGGCGGTTACCGACATGGATATGACCGAGGCCGTTGTGATCAGCGCCGCCGAGGTCGGTGAGATCGATGCCGCCGCCGCGTTCACCGAAGCGAGCGTTCCGCCGGCCGTGCGCGCGATGTCGAGCGCGGACGATATCGCCGATGCCGTTTCGACGGCCACCGCCGCAGACGAGCCGAGCGTGGCGAGGGGCGACGCGGATGCCCGGACGGTGGAGGCGGAGGAAGTCGCCGGTTCGGATGCCGCGGGGTCCGAACCGGTCGATGCGCCGAGCGCCGATGTCGCCGCGGATACGGCGGTGGAGTCCGATCTCGATGCCGCGGCGGAATCCGAATCGAATGCGAGTTCGTCGGCGTTCCGGCCCGCCGAGCCCACGGCCGCCTCGAGCGCGACCGCAGCGAGTGTGGACGAGGCATCGGGCGCGGTTGCTCCGGTGAGCGGTGCAGGCGTGGAGTCCGCGACGTCCGGATCGACGGAAGTGGGCACGACAGGATCGAGTTCGCCCGAGCCGTCGAGCAGCGCCACGGCATCGGACACTCCGTCGAGCGCGTCGGAGTCCGGGGAAGCAACCGATTCGAGCGGTGACGCATCTGAGCCTGCCGAGCACACCGAAGGCGCCGATGCGCGATCCGGGTCGGGCACCGCTGACGGGCCGGATTCCGAGGCACGGCCGGAGTTCCAGTCATCGCCGCGCAGCTGAGCGAGGCCGCCGACCCGTTCGGCACTTCGGCGCTGCGCGCGGCGGTGCTGGCCGCATGGCGTGATTCGCCGACGCGGTTGCGGGAGGACGCCGCCACCGAGAACGACTTGGTGCGCGCGGGCTACCGGGACCGCTTGCTGACCGAGTTGGCGCAGAACGCCGCCGACGCCGCGCGCAAGGCGGGCGTGGACGGTGCCGTCGTGGTCTGGCTGGACGGTCGTGACCTGCACGTCGCAAACACCGGTGCGCCGCTGGACGTCTCCGGCGTGCACGCGCTCACCGCCTTGCGTGCGTCGGGGAAGTCCGACGGCGAAACCGTCGGCCGATTCGGTGTCGGTTTCACCGCGGTGCTCGCGGTGAGCGACGACATCGAGCTGCGGTCGGCCTCCGGATCGCTGCGGTTCTCTCGTACCGAGACCCGAGAAGCTCTGCGCCACCACGAGGTGCGGTCACCCGCCGTCGACGCGGGCGAGTTCATCCCACCGGTGCTGCGGTTGGCGTGGCCGATCGATGCGCGACCGGCGGATGGTCTCGACACCGAGGTGGTGCTGCGGCTGCGCGCGGACGTGGACGCCGACGCGGTGCTGGCCGCGATGCGCGCCGAAGCCGTCGATCTGCTGCTGGAACTGCCTGCTCTGCACCGCATCCGGATCGGCACGGCCGAATTCGTCAGCAGTGCCGAGGACATGGGTGACGGCATGCACGAGGTCTACGTCGACGGTCCCGGCAGCGAACAGCGCACCTGGTGGCAGTACCGCGCGCCGCGCGCCCGCTGGCTGCTGCCGGTGCGCGACGGCAGGCCGGTGGCCGCCGCGCCCGATGTGCTGCGGGCGCCGACCAGGTCGGACGAGGAACTGTCCCTGCCCGCCTTGCTCATCGCCGACATCCCGATGCAGCCGGATCGTCGCAGGTTGCTGCCCGGCGCGCGGCTCGGCGAACTGGCGGACGGCTACGCGGATTTCGCTCGTGCTCTTCCGCCACGCGACCGGCTCGTGCTCGTTCCCGCGCCCGGTTTCGCCCGCAGCGAGGCCGATGGCCTGCTGCGTGAAGCGTTGCTACGCGAATTGCAGACCCGACCTTGGCTGCCCGTGGTCGCCACGCACCGGCACGGCACCGAATCAGCCGACGGCGCATCGCTCCCCGACGAACCGGATGTGTTCGCTACCGCCGGGGCACTGCCAGCCGGACCGACGCACCACCAGAACGTCGCCATCCCGACCCGCGCCTACGTCTTCGCCGGTCTGACCGCCGAGCTGGCCGACCTGCTCGACGAAGTGGTCGGTCCTCTCGTGACCCCGGACCTCTCCGGGCGCGCGCACACCGAGGCCATGGGCGTGCTCGACGTGCACCGGCTCGGATTGGCGCGGCTGGCGGAATTGTCCGGGGGCTTGGAGCGGCCGCCGAGTTGGTGGCGGTCGTTCTACGCCGCGCTCGAACCGTTCGTGGTGGATCCGCTCGCGGCGGAAGAGTTGGGCGCGCTGGCGGTGCCGCTGGCCGACGGCAGGCTCGTCACCGGCCCGCGCACCGTGGTGCTGGACGATCAGCTCGAGGTCGCGATCCCGCTGCACTGGGCCAGGCTGGCGCACCCTGAGGCCGCGCATCCCCTGCTGGCCAGGCTCGGCGCGCGGTCGGCCACCGCCGAGGATCTTCTGACCGACCCCGGCTTGCGCGCCGATCTGGAGGACCATCCGGGCGATCCCGACACCGCCGATGCCATCCTGCGGCTGGCCGCCCACGCCGACCGGGAAGCCCTGCCTTCCTGGTTGTGTCTGCTCGAATTGCCCGATACCGAGGGCGAATCGCGGCCTGCCGACGAACTGCTGTTGCCCGGCGCGCCGCTGCGCGAGCTGCTCGTGCCCGACGCGCCGTTCGGCACCGTCGACCCGGAACTGGTCGAGCGCTACGGCGCGGACGCGCTGCGCGCGGTCGGCGTCGGCTGGGATTTCGGTGTGATCGTGGAAGCCGATCCGACCGGTCCGGACCATGATCTGGACGACGAGGAACACTGGTGGTCCACGCTGGCGGACGATCCGCCGGAGCTGGTCGCCGTCCGTGACCTCGATCTGATCGATGACGCCGCCTGGCCGGAAGCGTTGCGGCAGTTGGCCGCGACGCCGCGCACCCGCCGCCTGCTCACCGACGCCGACGGTTACACCGCGTGGTGGCTGCGCCGATACGCGCGGGTCGACGGCACTCCGCTGGGACTGCTGCGTCATCCCGCCGACGCCGACTTCGACGGGCTGTTACCTGCGTTCGCCCTCGCCGGCGTCGACCCGGACGCTTGTCGCGCGGTTCTCGCCGACCCCGAGACGATCACCGAAGAGTTGGCCGTCGCTTTGCTGGAGGCGCTCGCCGACGCCTCGCGAACACCCTTGCCGGAAGTCGTTTCCCGCACCCATGCTCGCTTGGCCGCCGCCGTCGCCGCCGGCCTGCTCGACCTCGCCGAACTGCAACCGCCCGATCGCGTGCGCGCGCTCACCGGGGCCGTGGCCGATCCGGAAGACGCGTTCGTCCTCGATCGACCGTGGTTCGGCTTGGCGGTGCCGCCGGACCGATTGGTGGCAGGCGACACCGAAACGGCCTCGTCCCTGGCGGCGCTGCTCGATCTGCCGCTGGTGTCCGAGGCCGTCACCGCCGAGGTGGTGAGCACCGGCCGCCGCACGACCTGGGCGGCGGAGCCGCTGGGAGTCGTGCTGCGCCAGCTGTTCGACCTGCCATCGCAAGGCGGCGAACTGGTCGTGCACCACGATCTGACGGTCCGGCTCAGCGGCGCGATCGAGGCCACGGTCGCGGTGCCCTGGTGGCAGGACGGCTCGGCCGTGCACGTCCGCGCGCCGCAGCCGCGTTGCTGAACTCGGCTACTGCGCCGCGTAGCCCGTGAGCATCTCGCTCAGCAGATCCAACTGCCCGCGCACGCTCTCGCTGTCGTTGTCCACCAGCCAGCGCAGCACCACACCGTCGATGACGTTGAGCGTGAACCGGCTCAGCGTCTGCACCGGAACCGACCACGTGTTGCCGGTGGCGTCGCGTGCGTGCTCCAGGATGTCGGCGACCGTGGAGTCGTTGAAGTTGTACTGCTCGCGCGCGATCGCGAGTTTCGCCGGGGTTTGTTCGCCCTCGCGCAACGCGTAAGTGGTTGTTTCGTATGTGAGCAGCTGTCGTTCCGGAGTGGCTTCAATGTTCAGCCACATGAGTTCCAGACCCGCGCGGATCAAATTTTGAAGGGCTTCTTTTCCACTTCCGACGTCCTGCCATACCGTTTCGTTGGCGTCGACGGAATCGCGTAATTCCATCGACAACGCTTTGACCAGCTCGGTCATCAGCGCGTCCTTGTTTTCGAAACAGTAATGCACCACACCGAGCGAGACGCCGGCCGCCTGAGCGACATCGCGCGTGGTCACGCCCGCAACACCCTTTTTCTCGGCAAGGCCGATCGCGGCCTCGATAAGGTGGGCCCGTCGTTCTTCGACGCTCAATCGGGAGGACACCCAAGGGAGTTAAGCGCCCGCGGCCCGTGCAGTCAATTCATGCACCGGAAAAATCTGGACTGGACGAGTGACCAGTTGTGTGGTTCGCTGCATCGGAACCGAAGGGAGACGGGTATGCCGGTGTCACGCCGAACTGTTCTGACTCGGACCGCGATCGGGACCGCCGCGCTCGCGGCCGCGACGGCGCCCGGGATGAGCGACGCACTCGGCGTTCCGGCGGCCGCCGCGCCGGATTCCGGCGGCTACGAGATCGGCGTCGGAATCTCCGACATCACCGGTCCGGCCGCCGAATGCGGGATGATGGGCTACTCCCAGCTGGAACAGCAGACCGCGGGCATCCATCTGCGCCCGCGGGCGCGGGCGTACATCATCGGCAGCGCGGGGCGGCGGATCGTCTTCGTGGTCGCCGAGAACGGAATGATCTTCCAATCCGTGCACCGCGGCGTGCTGACCGAACTGGCCAGGCGCTTCGGCGATCTGTACACCGAGCAGAACGTCCTGCTCACCTCGACCCACTCGCACGCGACCTGCGGCGGCTCCAGCAACGACTACGCCTACAACCTGTCCATCCTCGGTTTCCAGCAGCAGGTATACGACGCCGAGGTGAACGGGATCGTCGAGGCGATCGCCGCCGCGCACGCCGACCTCGGCCCCGGCTCGCTCGCCCTCGGCCGCGCCGAGCTGCACAACGCGAGCGTGAACCGGTCGCGCGTGGCCTGGGAACTGAATCCACCTGCGGACAAGGAACATTTCCCGGACGCGATCGACCCGGCGGTGACCACTCTCGTGCTGCGCAAGGGCGGGCGGACGGCCGGAACCATCACCTGGTTCGCCACGCACAACACGTCCATGACCAACGCGAACCGGTTGATCAGCTCGGACAACAAGGGCTACGCGTCGTTCTCCTCCGAGCACATCGAGCACGGCGTGCGCTACCTGGACGGCAAGCCGGCATTCGTCGCGGCCTTCGCGCAGACCAACGCCGGTGACATGTCCCCGAATCTGAACTTGCGCCAAGGCTCCGGTCCCACCGAGGACGAGTTCGAGAACACCCGCATCCTCGGCGAGCGGCAGTACGCGGCATCGAAAGAAGCGATGGCTCAGGCCCGATCGATCTCCGGCCCGGTCGATGGGATGCTCTGCTACGTCGACCTGGCGGACATCGCCGTGGACGGCCGTTTCACGCCGGACGGCCTGCCGCGGCGCACCGCACCGGCCGCGGCGGGTGTCTCGCTGATCGCGGGCAGCGTCGAGGACGGTCCTGGCCTGCCCGGCGGTCCGATCCCGGAGGGCGTGCGCAACCCGTTCCTCGCCGCGCTCGGCGACCCCGCCCAGCCCGTGCCGGCCTGGCTGGCGGACGCCCAGGCGCCGAAAGCGATCGCGGTGCCGCTCGGCCTGCTGCCTCCGGTGCCCTGGGTGCCGAATGTGCTGCCGATTCAGCTCGTTCGCATCGGCGAGCTCTATCTGGCCGCGGCGGGCGGCGAGTTCACCATCACGTCGGGCCTGCGCATTCGCCGGGCGGTCGCCACGGCGCTGAACATCCCGCTGGAGCAAGTGCTCATGCAGGGATACGCGAACGCCTACCACGAATACGTCACCACGCCGGAGGAATACGACTCCCAGCAGTACGAGGGCGCTTCGACGCTGTTCGGCCGCTACACCCTGTGCGCCTATCAGCAGGAGTTCACCCGTCTGGCCACGGCGTTCGCCGCCCGCAGGCCGGTGCCGCGCGGCCCGGCCCCACGCGATGTGTCGCAGTTGCAGCCGAATTTCCAAGTGGGCGCCGGGCCGGACGCAGCCGTACCCGGCCATGACTTCGGTGACGTACTCGTGCAACCGCACCCGTCGTACGGCCCCGGCGATCAAGTGCGGGCCGAATTCGTCTCGGCCCACCCGAAACACGACAACCGACGGAACGGGACGTTCCTGGAAGTGCAGCGCAGGAATGCGTCCGGCGAATGGGTGCGGGTGGCCAACGAGGGCGAGTGGGCGGTGAAATACCACTGGAGCAAGCGCGGGCTCGCCGAGTCGGTGGCCCGGTTCACCTGGGACATCCCCCTCGACACCGAGCCGGGACGCTATCGCTTCCAGCACTACGCGACCCGTCTGGCCCCCGACGGCGCGCTCTATCCGGTCATCGGCACGACCGACGAATTCGAGCTGGTCCGAACGTAACCCGGTGGGTTACAGGCCGGTCTGCGCTCCCTTGTCCCCGCGCCGTGCGCCGCGGCGCTGTACCAGATAGATGACCAGTCCGATCAGCCCGACCACCAACCCCATCAGGCAGACCGGACGGGCCGACGCCCACCGGTCGCCGCCTGCCCACACCACCACCGTGGCGACCAGCCACAAAGCGCTGCCGACCGCGAGCACGGGGCGCGGGTCGGTCAGGCGCGGCGGAAGCTGCGGGACTTTCTGTGTCACGGGTTCAGCCTAATCGGCCCTGCCGAGTGGAGTCCGCCCGCTGCGCGCAGAAGAGGTGGTCGCCCCATGGCGGGAAGCCGCGACCGGCCGCCCTCGGTCCCGTATCGTTTGGCACTGTGACAACGCCATCGGATGTCAGAGCCCTTGCTGGTGAGCTCTCGCTGGCGGTCGTTCGACTGACGCGACACCTGCGCGGCCGTCGTGCCGACTCGCAGATTTCGCTGACCCAACTTTCCGCGCTCGCCACGCTGGCCCGTGAGGGCGCGATGACTCCGGGGGCGCTCGCCGCGAAGGAGCGCGTCCAACCCCCGTCGATGACCCGCGTCATCGCCTCGCTCACCGACCTCGATCTGGTCGAGCGCAATCCGCATCCGACCGATGGCCGTCAGATCATCGTCTCGCTGTCCCCGGCGGGCCGCGCGCTCATAGCCGACGAAGCCAGCGCCCGCGAGGCGTGGATGACCGAGCGGTTGTCGACGCTCACCGAGGAGCAGCTCGTCGTGCTGACCCGTGCCGTGGCGATCATGAAGCAGATCGTCACGGAATCCGAGTAGGGCTGCGGCCGCAACGAGTTTCGTCGCCGGCGGCGTGGGTCAGCGGTTGCTCCGGATGATCCCGGCGCCCCACCACAGCAGGCCGCCCGCGATGGTCAGGCAGAGGACGAAGACCGGATAGACCAGGACTCCGTAGTCGTCGGCCCATCGGGGCAGGCGCGTGAGCTGCGTGGCCGCGCCGATGAGCAGCAGCACTCCCAGGGTCACCGCGATCGGCGCGAGTGGCGCGGTGTCCGAGTCGGCCCGGCGGGCGGTTCGGTCGGTCATGGTGGAGCCCTCCTGCGCGGTCGGCTCGGCGCCCGCTCGGGACGCTGTGGGCACTGGAAATAAATCAGTTACCTTCTAGCTAACCTTCGCACGGAGGTGTGATTTCGTTAACACACTGTGACGCGGATCACATGCCGGTCGCAAGTCGGTGCAGCTCGGAGCCTGTGGAGGCTACTGCGCGCCGAACGGCCGGTCGCTGTCCACGATCTCCCGTCCCAGCGGGAAGAGTGAAATCGGTATGAATTTCAAGTTCGCCCAGCCGAACGGGATGCCGATGATCGAGACGAACAGCGGGATGCTGGTGAGCAGGTGTCCCAGCGCGAGCCACCAGCCCGCGACGATGAACCAGATGATGTTGCCGATCAGCGAGCCGGCGCCAGCGCCCGGCTTGTCCACGGTGGTCCGGCCGAACGGCCACAACACGTAGGCGGCGATCCGGAACGACGCGATGCCGAAGGGGATCGTGATGATCAGGATGAAGCAGATGATCCCCGCCAGGATGTAGCCCAGCGCCATCCAGAACCCCGCGAAGACCAGCCACAGGATGTTGAGAATCAACTGAATCGGCTTCATGAGACCAGCATGCCAGGCGGCGCGGCGCGGTGCGCGTGGTCAGAAGAACCAGCCGAGCATCGCGTCCCGCTCCGCGCGGAAGGCGTCCTCGAAAGCGCGCAGCTGCCCGGCCTCTTTCGCCCGTAACCTGTTCGCCGCGGCGAACACCCGTGCGGGATACGCGCCGAGATACATGCTTGCGAGCACGTCGATGCCGAGTTCGATATCGGCCGCCCGATCGGTCGGCTCGCATTCGGCCTGTCCGTTCCGAATCCGCAGCGCGAACGTGCCGCCCGCGTGCCGGAAGGGATCGGTCACCTCGAGCGTCACCTCCAGGTCACTCGCGTAAGAACGCGCCGTCAGCGCCGC
>NZ_BAFR01000016.1 GCF_000308435.1 Nocardia araoensis NBRC 100135
TGCCCGGCACCGGCCCCGCCGAACTCGACGCCAGGCTGCGGCTGCTGGTCGGCCGCAACGGCGGCGTGGCAAGCCCGGAGAACAGCGGCAAGATCACCCTCGGTGAACTTGTGATCGACGAGGGCACCTACACGGCGCGTCTGCGCGGCCGCCCGCTCGATCTCACCTACAAGGAATTCGAGCTGCTGAAGTATCTCGCGCAGCACGCGGGCCGGGTGTTCACCCGCGCGCAGCTGCTGCAGGAGGTATGGGGCTACGACTTCTTCGGCGGTACCCGCACCGTGGACGTGCACGTGCGGCGGTTGCGCGCCAAGCTCGGCAGCGAGTACGAGTCGCTGATCGGCACGGTGCGCAATGTCGGTTACAAGGCCGTTCGCCCCTCGCGCGCTGCGGCCAAGGGGGAGCCGGTGAACTTCCCGGAGGACGACAACGAAGGCACCGACGATTCCCCGCTCGCGCCGGTCAACGGCTCCGTGCAGTAATCGCCGCCGCGGCAGTGCCCGCACCGATTCGGCGGGACCGAAATGCCACCTGCCGCTACGACGTTGCCAGGTGTGGACTCCGTACGGAGTCACTGGCTCGATGAACGGAGGCCGATGAGCGGCGCGACGACACAGTGGACCGACCGCCTCGACGCGGGCGCCGCGCAGGCGGTCACCGACCTGCTCACGCGTGCCACCGAGGCCGACGGAGTCGCCCCGGTCTCGGAACAGGCCGTGCTGTCGCTGACCTCGGATGCGGATGGCGGAGCACGCCATCTGCTCGCGCGGCGCGAAGGCGCCGTCGTGGGCTACGCGAACCTGGTCCCGGCACACGGCGCACACCCTGCTATGGCCGAGGTCGCGGTCGACCCGGCCCGGCGGGGCCAGGGCGTAGGTACCGGTCTGGTCACGGCCGCACTGGCCGCGGGCGGTCCGGGCACGCGGGTCTGGGCGCACGGCGACCGGCCGGCGGCCAAGGCCGTCGCGGCACGGCTCGGGCTACGGACGGCGCGTGAGTTGTGGCAGATGCGACGGTCACTGGCAACACCTGAGCTACCGGAATTGGCCGTACCGGACGGCATCGCGTTGCGAACCTATGCCGGTCCCGCCGACGACGCGGAATTGCTGCGGGTGAACGGCGCCGCCTTCGACTGGCACCCGGAACAGGGCGGATGGACCCGGCGCGACATCGAGATCCGCCGCGCCGAGTCGTGGTTCGACCCCGCGGGCCTGTTCCTGGCGTTCGATACCGCGGCCCCCGATCGTCTGCTCGGATTCCACTGGACCAAAGTGCATCACGCGGAGAATCCGCCGCTCGGCGAGGTCTACGTGGTCGGCATCGATCCGGCGGCGCAAGGGCGCGGACTCGGCAGGCTGCTCACCCTGGCCGGTTTGCGCTACCTGCGTGACCGCGGGCTGGCCGAGGTGTTGCTCTATACCGAGGCCGACAATGTCGCCGCGGTGCGCACTTATACCCGTCTCGGATTCGCCCCCGCGCATGTCGACATCGCCTACGCGGCCGCGGATCCTGAATAGCAGGCGGCAGATCGAGTGTGCGCGAGTAAAACTGCGGCAAACGTCACATTTACCAGGTCCAATCGCGCCGGGCTGTTCACTCTCCGTTCACTCAGGTCGGTCCAACTGTCAACCACGTGACCTTAGGTTGAGTGAGGGCAGCACACCGCTGCCTGGTGCGCAAGTTCCCCGCGAACAGCACCACAGCACCCGTCCGGGCCGGTGAGGGACCGGACGAGTAGGACGCCATTCCGGAGGAATAAGTGAATCTCAAGCGCAGCAGCGCCCTCGTTGGTGTGCTGGCCGTCGGTGCCATGGCGCTGGCCGCCTGTGGCAGCGACGACAACTCCTCGACCGACACGGGCAACGTCGCCAAGGTCGACGTCGCCTGCGGCGGCAAGAAGGCCCTCAAGGCCAGCGGCTCCTCGGCGCAGAAGAACGCGATGGAGCGCTTCATCGCCGCGTACGAGAAGAACTGCGACGGTGCCACGCTCAACTACACCTCGAGCGGCTCTGGCGCCGGTGTGAGCGAATTCCTCGGTGGCCAGACCGATTTCGGCGGCTCCGACTCCCCGCTGAGCGCGAAGAAGGACGAGCCGAAGAAGGCCGCCGACCGCTGCGCCTCGCCCGCGTGGAACCTGCCGACCGTGTTCGGCCCGGTCGCGATCACCTACAACATCGACGGCGTGACCGATCTCGCGCTGGACGGCCCGACCGCTGCCAAGATCTTCAACGGCACCGTGACCACCTGGGACGCGCCCGAGATCAAGGCGCTGAACCCGAACGCCAAGCTGCCGTCCGAGCCGATCGCCGTGATCTTCCGCAGCGACGAGTCGGGCACCACCGACAACTTCCAGCTCTACCTGGACTCCGCCTCCGACGGCGCCTGGGGCAAGGGCGCGGGCAAGGCCTTCAACGGCGGCGTCGGCGCGGGCTCGAAGGGCAACGAGGGCACCTCGGCCGCGGTGAAGAGCACCAAGAACTCGATCACCTACAACGAGTGGTCGTTCGCGAAGGCGCAGAACCTGTCGATCGCGCGGATCATCACCTCGGCGAGCAAGGACCCGGTGACGCTGAGCGTCGCCTCGGCGGGCAAGGCGATCGAGTCCGCGAAGATCTCCGGCCAGGGCAACGACCTGGTCATCGACACCTCCTCGTTCTACAAGCCGTCGGTGGCGGGCGCGTACCCGATCGTGATGCCGACCTACGAGATCGTGTGCTCGAAGTACTCCGACGCCGACACGTCGAAGGCGGTCAAGGCCTTCCTCACCTCGGCGGTCACCAATGGCCAGCAGGGCTTGGACGAGGCCGGGTACATCCCGATCCCGGAGCAGTTCAAGACCAAGCTGACCACCGCCATCAACGCCATCTCCTGATAGCAGCCCCACATGACCGTGCACGACGAGGTCGCCGCCGCTGGTTCGTCTGATTCGACCGACCAGCGAGCAGGCGGAGATACTGCGCCCATGCCGAGCAAGCCGAGCGCCGAACCGACCGCGAAGAACGGTCGCCCGCACAGCCCGCGAGCGGAGATCATCTTCCGCTCCCTGGCGACGACGGCCGGTGCGATCATCGTCGCGTCCATCGCGTTGATCGCGCTGTTCCTGCTCATCCGGGCGGTGCCGTCGGTGCTGGCGAACGAGGCGAACTTCTTCACCAGCACCGAGTTCAACACCTCGGACGCCAACCACCTACGGTTCGGCATCCGGGATCTGTTCATGGTGACGGTGCTGAGCTCGATCTTCGCCCTGGTGCTCGCCGTTCCGATCGGCATCGGCATCGCGCTGTTTCTGACGCACTACGCGCCGAAGCAGCTGGCACGGCCGTTCTCGGTGATCGTCGATCTGCTCGCGGCGGTGCCCTCGATCGTGTTCGGTCTGTGGGGAATCCTGGTTCTCGCTCCGCAACTGGAGCCGATCCAGACCTTCTTGAACGACAACCTGGGATGGCTGTTCCTCTTCGACGACGGCAACATCCCGCTGGCCAGCGGCGGCACGATCTTCACCGCGGGCGTGGTGCTCGCGGTGATGATCCTGCCGATCATCACGTCGGTCAGCCGTGAGGTGTTCAACCTCACTCCCCGTGCGCACATCGAGGCGGCACAGGCGCTCGGTGCGACGAAGTGGGAAGTCGTGCGGATGACGGTGCTGCCCTACGGCCGCAGCGGCATGATCGCGGGCGCGATGCTCGGCCTCGGCCGCGCGCTCGGTGAGACCATCGCCGTGTTGATCGTGCTGAAGACGGCCGCGCAGCCCGGGCACTGGTCGGTGTTCGACGGCGGCTACACCTTCGCCTCCAAAATCGCCTCGGCCGCGGCGGAGTTCAGCGCCCCGCTGCCGACCGGTGCGTACATCGCGGCAGGCTTCGTGCTGTTCGCGCTGACCTTCGTCGTGAACGCGCTCGCTCGGCTGGCCGCGGGCGGAAGGGTGAACGGGTGATGACCTCCTCGACTCTGGACCGGCCGATCAAGCCGCCCACCTTCCGGGATGTGAGCCTGGCGCGCAAGGTGCGCAACAACATCGCGACCGGCTTGGTGTGGCTGGCGTTCGCGGTCGCGCTGGTACCGCTGGCCTGGGTCCTGATCATGGTGATCAGCAAGGGCTTCAGCGCTGTGGTCCGGGCGGACTGGTGGCAGAACTCGCTGAAGGGTGTGCTGCCCAACCAGATGGCCGGCGGCGTCTACCACGCCATCTACGGCACCATCGTGCAGTCGCTGGTCGCGACGGTGATCGCCGTGCCGCTCGGCATCATGGCCGCGGTGTACCTGGTCGAGTACGGCCGCGGCTTGCTGGCCAAGGTCACGACCTTCATGGTCGACATCCTGGCCGGCGTCCCGTCGATCGTCGCGGCGCTGTTCATCTTCGCGCTGTGGATCGCCACGCTCGGGTTCCCGCAGAGCTCGTTGGCGGTGTCGCTGGCGTTGGTGCTGCTGATGTTGCCCGTGGTCGTCCGCAGCACCGAGGAAATGCTCAAACTGGTGCCGGACGAACTGCGCGAAGCGTCCTACGCGCTGGGTATCCCCAAGTGGAAGACCATCGTGCGGATCGTGGTGCCCACCGCGCTGCCCGGCATGATCAGCGGCATCCTGCTGGCCATCGCCAGGGTGATGGGCGAGACCGCTCCCGTGCTGGTGCTGGTCGGCTACAGCAAGTCGATCAACACGAACATCTTCGACGGCAACATGGCGTCGCTGCCGCTGCTGATCTACCAGGAGCTGGCCAACCCCGAAGCTGCCGGACGCGAGCGGGTCTGGGGCGCGGCACTGACCCTGATCCTCATCATCGCCCTCCTCTACCTGGCGGCTGCGGTCCTCAACCGCCTGCTCACCCGGAACCGATAGAAGCGGAACGGATTACCGACAATGGCCAAGCGGATCGACGTCAAAGATCTGAACATCTACTACGGCAAGTTCCACGCCGTGTCCGATGTCTCGCTGACCGTGCTGCCGCGCAGCGTGACCGCCTTCATCGGTCCCTCCGGCTGTGGCAAGTCCACCGTGCTGCGTTCGCTCAACCGCATGCACGAGGTAACCCCGAATGCCAGGGTCGAGGGCGCGGTGCTGCTGGATGGCGAGGACATCTACGGCACCCAGGTCGACCCGGTGGGCGTGCGCCGCACGATCGGCATGGTCTTCCAGCGGCCCAACCCGTTCCCGACGATGTCCATCAAGGACAACGTGGTCGCGGGCCTGAAGCTGCAGGGCGTGCGCAACAAGAAGGAACTCGACGAGGTCGCCGAGCGCTCGCTGCGCGGCGCCAACCTGTGGAACGAGGTGAAGGACCGCCTGGACAAGCCGGGCGGCGGCCTCTCCGGCGGTCAGCAGCAGCGTCTGTGCATCGCTCGCGCCATCGCCGTGTCGCCCGACGTGCTGCTGATGGACGAGCCCTGTTCGGCGCTGGACCCGATCTCCACCCTGGCGATCGAGGACCTGATCACCGAGCTGAAGAAGGAATTCACCATCGTCATCGTCACCCACAACATGCAGCAGGCCGCGCGCGTGAGTGACCAGACCGGCTTCTTCAACCTGGAGGCCCAGGGCAAGCCGGGCAAGCTGATCGAGATCGACGACACCGAGAAGATCTTCTCCAACCCGTCGCAGAAGGCCACGGAGGACTACATCTCCGGTCGCTTCGGCTGATTCCGGTTGCCAGCGGCTGTACACCGAGGCTGGGACAGGCAAAGTGAAAAGGCCCTGGGTATGCCCAGGGCCTTTCTGCGTTCCGGCCGGGAACTAGT
>NZ_BAFR01000015.1 GCF_000308435.1 Nocardia araoensis NBRC 100135
GCTCCATTCGACAGCTCTGTGGCGCCAGCGGTGGCGTCGCCGAGCTGGACGCCGCTTGATTCGGTGGTGCTTCGGCGCGGTTCTTCGCGGTCGCGGAGTGAAACCGGGTGCGGCTCGAGTCCGGCTGCGCGATCCGGTTGGCTCGGAGACCTCCAGGGTGGGCGCCTGCTCTGAGAGCGCGTCACGACCGCAGGCGTGCGTGGGCCGCCGCGGGGCGAGTGCACTGCTTGCTGTCAGTGGGGCAATCTGTGGGCTGTGGAGCCCCAGGGGCAACTATCGCCCGTGTACGCGAACGACGTGTGATCGGACACGCCATTCGAATTCTGTGGATACGTAGAGGAATTCGACAGTGTGATCCGGTAGCGAGCGCCGAGCGAAAGCGGCCGACCAGTTTGAGGAGTGATGGCAAACGGTCAGCACATCTGACCACCGACTGACGAGCATGTTTTCGGCTACGAGTCCGTTTGTAGTCTGGTGTGCGCAAACATTTCTCGTGACGAGCATGTTCAGATCACGCGCAAACACCGGATGGGCCACAAATAGGGTATCGCGGCATACTTCGCGCACATTCGGGTGACTCTAGCTGTGTCGGGTTCTCCATCTGCCGAAAGTTGCTCGAGATGTACGAATACAACGCGTTGCCGCCGACCGTCGCGCGGGCTCGTACGACCCAGGGGGCGCGCGATGACTGAGCTGATCGACTTCTCCGCCGCGCTCATCGAGCCGCAAGCGATCAAAGACGCCGGATACGCGGGCGTCATAGGCTACTTCAGCGATTCCCGCCCGGGCACGAATTTCGGTGCCAAGCCGCTGCGGCGGGAATACTGCGACCGATTACGCGCCATCGGGCTCGAGATCGTGTCCAATTACCAGTACGGCAAGGGTGAGACGTCGGACTGGAAAGGCGGTTACGACGCGGGCGTGCACCACGCGCGGATCGCGCTCGATTACCACCTCGCGGCGGGCGGGCCACGCTTGCGTCCGCTGTATGCACCCGTTGACGCGAATCCATCGCTGAACGAGTGGAATTCGCTCATCGCGCCGTTTCTCCGTGGCTGGGCATCGGTCGTGGGGCTGGAATGGACCGGCATGTACGGCAATGCCCGATGCATCGATTGGGCGTTGGAGGACGGCGTCGCCACGTGGTTCTGGCAACACAACTGGTCCGGCGATTCCTCGATGAACGGCGACCATCCCGCCGCGCACCTCCATCAGATCCGCATCGACGCCGACCGGGTCGCCGGCGTCGTCGTGGATATCGACAAAGTTCTCGCCGACGACTACGGCCAATGGTCGAAGGCGATTCCGAATCCAGGGGGAACAATGCAGAAGCCCGATTACGTCGAATTGGACCGGATGGGCGACTCCGCGTCCAGCCGCCACGGTGCGCGCGTCGAGAACTTCCTGCTGCACACCCAGGAAGGCAACGGAACGGCGGAGAGCCTGGCCAACTATCTCAACAATCCGGCGAACGGGGTGAGCTACCACTACACCGTTCGCGATCGCGTGGTGGTCGACGTGGTCGACACCGACCTGGCCAGCTGGTCGGTGCTGGACGCGAACTCGTTCACCATCAATCTCTGCTTCGCGGGCAGCCGCGTCGCCTGGAGCCGGGACGACTGGCTGCGCATTCGCGACGACATCCGCATCGCGGCCTGGCTCGCGGTGCAGGACGCGCGTAAATACGGGTTCGACACCTATGTCATCGCGCCGCCTTACCAGCGGCGCCAGGGCATCTCCGACCACAAGTACGTCACCGAGTGTCTCGGCATCGGCACGCACACCGACGTGGGACCGAATTTTCCCTGGGACGTGTTCGCCGACGACGTGCGCGGCTTCGCCACCGGTGAGCCGGGCGGGTCGGAACCGAACGCGATCAACGATTGCGCGGCAGCGAATCCGTGGCTGGGTAAGCGGATCACGCAGGGGGAGATCACGACTCCCGACGGCGCGGGGCGCTTCGCCCAGTTCGAGCACGGGTACATCTATTGGCATCCGGACACCGGCGCGCACGCCATCCCGGAGACGCTGTGGGGCAAGTTCGAAGCGCTGGGCTGGGAGGCGGGCCCGCTCGGCTATCCGATCACCGACCGCACCGTGATGCACGGCCCGGACGGCCGGCCGACAGGCGAGGTGCAGGGCTTCCAGGGCGGAGCGCTCTACCGGCGGCAAGCCGGCGACAGTGTGTGCTGGGTGCACGGCGCGATCCGCGACCGCTGGAACCGCTCGGGTTACGAGAACGGACCGCTGGGCTGGCCGACGACCGACGAGATCCCCTGGGACACCGGTACGTATCAAGACTTCGAGCACGGCCGGATCTACTGGACCCCGAGCCAGACCCTGGCCACGGTCGCGGTCGGCGGAGTCGATACACCCCTGCACGACGTCGCGAGCTGAGCGCGATAGAAGAGAAAGGAAGGCCGACCGCTACGAGCGGCCGGCCTTTACCGCAGAGGCGACGCCTGATTTCGTACGAACATGGGTAACTCACCGGGTACGCTCAAAACCCTCCTACACCGCCAACGCAGGACCTGCGACCAACCCAGGTAGCACCCACTGGTACGGCCTGAATACCCGGAGAGGCGGGTCAGCCAGGGACGTTGGCGCCGTAGCCGAGGTCGCGCAGCGCCTGCTTGATCTTGGCCTGCGCCTCGTCCAGTGACTCGGGGCTCGGATTCGGATCGGCGCCGGAGATGTCGAAGTCACCCAGCGAGAAGGCCGGGAACACGTGCACGTGCAGGTGCGGCACTTCCAAACCGGCGATCAGCAGACCGGCCCGCGGCGCGTCCCAGGCCGCGCGTACGGCCTGGCCGATCTTCTGGGCGACGGCGCCGAGCCGGGCGAACGTGTCGGCGTCGACGTCCTGCCAGTGGTCGATCTCCTTGCGGGGCACCACGAGGGTGTGACCGGGAGTGACCGGGGCGATGGTGAGGAAACCGACGAACTCGTCGTCCTCCCAGACGAAACGGCCCGGGAGCTGACCGGCGATGATCGCGCTGAAGACAGAAGCCATGTCCCGCAGCGTAGACCGGTCCGTGCGCCGCGCCGCCGGACCTCCCCGCGCTACACCGCGACGAAATGCGACAGGATGCCCTGTACCTCGTAGATGTCCACCTGCCGGTTGAACCGCTTCAGCAGCGGCTCGTCGCTGCCCGAGATCCAGATGGCCAGCTCGGCGTCCAGATCGAAGGTGCCCGCGGTCTCCACCGAGAAGTGGGTGATCGCCCGATAGGGAATGCTGTGGTAGCTGACCTTGCGGCCGGTGACGCCCTGCTTGTCGATCAACACCAGGCGGCGGTTGGTGAACAGCATCGCGTCGCGGACCAGCAGGTACGCGGCATAGACCTGTTCGCCGTTGCCGAGGAGCTTGGCGTACTCCTGTTGCGCCTGCCCCGGATCGATCCGGCCGGCGTTGCCCATCAGTCCGTCGATCAGACCCATCTCAGCACTTCCTTCGGGTGCTCCGGTGGCACGAGTGGTCAGGCCCCCGCTCATGCCGGAAAAGGACACAGTGGTCGGTGGGGGCTGTGTGCCGCCCCACATCCGTTGTCCCCTTTCATCATCCCCTCCGCGCGCACCGGCAGCGGCGAAGACGCCGAACGGCTCGTTTAGGCTGTCTGCCGTGCGTGTACTCGTCATCGGTTCCGGAGCCCGTGAACATGCCCTCGTCCTGGCCCTGCGCCGGGACCCCGCGGTGACCGCGCTCTTCGCCGCCCCCGGCAATGCCGGGATCGCCCAGCACGCGCAGGTCCGCCCGGTCGACCCGTGCGCCGCCGAGGACGTGGTCGCGCTGGCCACCGAGGTGGACGCCGATCTGGTGGTGATCGGCCCCGAGGTTCCGCTGGTGCTCGGCGTCGCCGACGCGCTGCGGGTGGCGGGCATCCCGTGCTTCGGCCCGTCGGCCGCGGCCGCCCGGATCGAGGGCTCCAAGGCGTTCGCCAAAGATGTGATGGCCGCTGCGGGCGTGCGCACCGCGCACAGCGAGGTGGTGGACAACCCGGCCGAGTTGGACGACGCGCTCGACCGCTTCGGTCCCACCTGGGTGGTGAAGGACGACGGCCTGGCCGCGGGCAAGGGCGTGGTGGTGACCGCCGACCGTTCCGCCGCCCGCGAGCACGGGGCCGAACTGCTCGAGCAGGGTCACCCGGTGCTGCTGGAATCGTTCTTGGACGGACCGGAAGTCTCGCTGTTCTGCCTGGTCGACGGTGAGACCGTGGTTCCGCTGCTGCCCGCGCAGGACCACAAGCGCGTCGGTGACGGCGACACCGGACCCAACACCGGCGGCATGGGCGCCTACACGCCGCTGCCCTGGCTGCCCGAGCAGACCGTCACCGCGATCGTCGACGACGTGGTGAAACCCGTTGCCGCCGAGCTGGTGCGGCGCGGCAGCGGCTTCTCCGGCCTGCTCTACGCGGGGCTGGCGATCGGCGCGGCCGGGCCCGCCGTGGTCGAATTCAATTGCCGCTTCGGTGATCCCGAGACGCAGGCGGTGCTCGCGCTGCTGGACAGCCCGCTCGGCGAGCTGCTGTACGCCACCGCCACCGGCACGCTGGCGCAGGTCGCCCCGCCGCGCTGGCGCGACGGCTCCGCGATCACGGTGGTGCTCGCCGCGGAGAACTACCCGGGGCGGCCGCGTCTCGGCGACGCGATCACCGGCGCGGGCGAAGGCGCGTCCGATGAGAACGCGACGGTGCTGCACGCGGGCACCGCGCAGCGCGAGGACGGCGCCTTGGTCTCCACCGGCGGACGGGTGCTGAACGTGGTCGGCGTCGGCGCCGACCTCGTCGAAGCCCGCACCCGCGCCTACGACCGCATCGCCGCGATCAAACTCCCGGGCAGCCACTACCGCACGGACATCGGCTTGGCGGCGGTCGAGAACCGCATCGAGGTCTGAGCCCGCGCCGGTCGGCTCGGGCACTGATGGCCGCACAGAGGCCGCGCCCGCTCGAGGCCGGTCCTGCACCGGCAGCCGCGCACCCGGCCTCACGTTGGGCCGAGCCCGGGTGCGTCGCGGCTCAGCCCAACGTGAGGCCGCGCACCGCCAGCCACTGCTGCGGGTCCACGTGCTGCCCGCCGACGATCACCTCGAAGTGCAGGTGCGGCCCGGTGGAGTCGCCGCGGTTGCCCATGCGGGCGATCTGCATTCCCGCGGGCACCCGCTCGCCGACCGAGACGAAGAAGTCGTACATGTGCCCGTAGACGGTGATGCTGCCGTCGTCGTGGCGGATCCGCACCCACAGCCCGAAGCCCTGTGCCGGTCCCGCGTCGATGACGGTGCCGTCGGCGACCGCGTAGATCGGGGTGCCGATCGGGCCCGCGATGTCGATGCCGTTGTGGAACGTGCCCCAGCGGGACCCGAAGCCGGAGGTGAAGACGCCCCGGGCGGGCAGGACGAAGCCACGGCCGCCCGGCAGGAGCGCCCCTGGCTGCACCGGCGCGGTTCCGGTCATCCACGGCTGCTGTTCACCGGCGAAGGCGGCGGCCGCCTCCGCCTTCGCGCGTTCGAGCGTCGCGCGCGCGGCGGCCGCGACCACCGCCTGCTCGCGCAGCCGCTCGCCGTTGGCGATCGCGTTCAGCAACCTGGTCACCGAGGGTGGAGTGTTCTGCATCTGCGGCGGATACGCGACGGCGACGAGCTGGGCGCGGTCCGGCGCGGGCGTGCGGTCGGTGACCGTCCCGGCGAACGACGTGTCGCTCGCGGCGAACACCGCGGTCGCCACGAGGCCGCCCAGCAGCACCTGGTGCTTGCGCGCGAGCGCGAGCAGCTCCTCGCCGGTGGGTTTGCGCCGCCACAGGTCGCGGGGATCCGGCCTGCGCCGCCACCAGGCCCGCAGGCGGCGGCGCGCCCGCAGCGCGCGGGGATCGAACCGACCGCCGTGCCCGAAAAGCCGCCGTCGGGAACCTCGCGGCGAGCGCACGCGCCAATCACGCGGTATGACGCCGATGCCGGCGACTCCGCGCACTCGGTCGAGTCCGTCTCGTCGAGACTTATCGAGCATCGGGTAGACCATAACCGCGACTGCGCGGTGAACCGTGCTCTACCGTCTGTCGAGTGTCCAGAGAATCTCGCCGGTCGACCATTCCACCTTTCTACGTGATGGATGTGTGGAAAGCCGCCGCGGAACGCGCCCGGACCCACGGTGATGTGCTCGTGCTCGCGGCAGGGCAGCCGTCGACGCCGGCGCCCGCGCCGGTCCTGCGCGCGACCCAACTGGCCATTGAGTCCGAATTGCTCGGTTATACCGAGACTTTCGGCATCCTGGCGATCCGGGAAGCGATCGCCGAACATCATCGGGAGACCTACGGTTACCAGGTCGACCCGGACGAGGTCGTCGTGACCACCGGCTCGTCCGGCGCGTTCTCGCTGATCTTTCTCGCCGCGTTCGACCCCGGCGACACCGTCGTGGTGGCGCGTCCGGGCTATCCGGCCTACCGCAACACGCTCGCCGCGCTCGGCTGCCGGGTGCTGGAGCTGGACTGCGGCGCGCAGACCAGATTCCAGCCCACCGTCGCCATGCTCGAGGCGCTTCCTGAGCCGCCCGCCGGTCTGGTGGTGGCCAGCCCCGCCAACCCCACCGGCACCATGATCGCCCCGGCGGAGCTCGCCGCGCTGGCCCGCTGGTGCGAGGAGCACGGCACACTGCTGATCTCCGACGAGATCTACCACGGCATCACCTACGACACGGGCCCCGACAGCGCGACCTCGTCGGCCTGGGAGACCTCGCGGGAAGCGGTGGTGATCGGCTCGGTCTCCAAGTACTTCTCCATGACGGGCTGGCGGCTGGGCTGGATGCTGGTGCCGAGCGGGCTGCGTCCGGCGTTGCAGCGCCTTGCCTCGAACCTGACCGTGTGCCCGCCGGCGATCTCGCAGTACGCGGCGCTGCACGCGTTCGGCGCGGAGGCCAAGGAAGAACTCGACGGGCACGTCCGGCGGTACGCGGTGAACCGGCGGTTGCTGCTGGACGGCCTGCCGAAGCTGGGCATCACCGACCTCGCCCCGGCCGACGGCGCCTTCTACGCCTACGCCGACATCGGCCACCTCACCGGCGACTCCCGCGCCTGGTGCGCCGACGTGCTGCACCACACCGGCGTCGCGCTTGCCCCGGGAGTGGATTTCGATACCGTCAACGGACATCGAACGGTTCGTTTCTCATTTGCCGGAGCCACCGCCGACATCGAGGCGGCGCTACTGCGTCTAGGGCACTATCTGGCCGTTTGAAAGCGCTGTCCGGCAAGAACTTTTCGCAGTTCGGCACCCTGGCCGCGCGGATGCGGTAAAACAACGATGGTTGCTTTTCCTCGCTGATTTCCCCTGGAAGAACTGATGACGACTGGCACGATGGCACGGTGATCACCGCGACGACCCCGAAAGGCGAACGGCGTCGCCAGGCTTTGATAGCCGCCGCTGCCGAGCTGTTGCTCGAAGGCGGATTCGAGGCGGTGCGGCATCGTTCGGTTGCGACGCGCGCTGATCTGCCTCTGGCGTCGACCACCTACTACTTCGAATCCCTGGACGACCTCATCGCCCGGGCGGTCGAGTTCAGCGGCAATGCCGAGCTGGACGCGATGCGCAGGCGGGTCGGCGAGGTGAGCCACCGTCGCCGTGGCGCGGAGGCCACCGTCGACCTGGTGCTCGACCTCTTGGTGGGCAGCGACGGGGCCGACGAGGGCGCGCGCGGGCAGCTGATCGCCCGCTACGAGCGTTCGGTCGCCTCGGCGCGGCACCCGGAGCTGCGCGAAGTTCAGCTACGGCTGCGCGCCCAGCTGGACGAACTGCTGGCCGACGTGCTGCGCCGATCCGACCGGATGGTGCGGCCGGAACAGTTGCGCCGGCTGATCGCGGTGGTGGACGGAGCCGTGGTCGCCGCGCTCACCGAGATGGATCCGGAACCGCGGCGGATGGCGCGTGGTGCGCTGCTGGAAGTGATCGACATCGTCGCGCCGCCCGCCCGCGGGGCCACGCCGGAACCGGCGGCCTACGCGGCCACGGACGTACCCATGCGGGCTACGCCCCAGCAAGTGGATCGTTACCGCGCACTAGACTGACCGGACGTGAGCATCGTCCCCAATGTCCTCGCCACCCGCTACGCCAGTCCCGAGCTGGTGCACCTGTGGTCGCCGGAGCACAAGGTAGTACTGGAGCGGCGGCTGTGGCTGGAGGTGTTGCGGGCGCAGGCGGAGCTGGGCGTCGACGTGCCCGATGGAGTGATCGCCGACTACGAGCGGGTGATCGACGAGGTGGATCTGTCCGCCATCGCCGAACGCGAGCGGGTGACCCGGCACGACGTGAAGGCGCGCATCGAGGAGTTCAACGCGCTGGCCGGGCACGAGCACGTGCACAAGGGCATGACCAGCCGGGATCTCACCGAGAACGTGGAGCAGCTGCAGATCCGGCTCTCCCTCGAGCACGTGCACGCGCACGGCGTCGCGATCGCCGCGCGGCTGGCCGAGCGCGCCGCCGAATACCAGGCGTCGGTGATGGCGGGCCGCTCGCACAATGTCGCGGCGCAGGCCACCACACTCGGCAAGCGGTTCGCCTCCGCGGCCGACGAATTGCTGATCGCGCTCACCAGGCTGCGCGAGCTGATCGACCGTTACCCGCTGCGCGGGATCAAGGGCCCGATGGGCACCGCGCAGGACATGCTCGATCTGCTCGGCGGCGACCCGGCCAAGCTCGCCCGGCTGGAGCAGCAGGTCGCCAGGCACCTGGGTTTCGCGACCGTGCTCACCAGCGTGGGCCAGGTCTACCCGCGCTCGCTGGATCACGATGTCCTGTCCGCGCTGGTTCAGGTGGGCGCGGGCCCGTCCTCGTTCGCGCACACCATCCGGTTGATGGCCGGACACGAGCTGGTCACCGAGGGTTTCCAGCCCGGGCAGGTGGGCAGCTCGGCGATGCCGCACAAGATGAACACCCGCTCCTGCGAACGCGTCAACGGTCTGCAAGTGGTGCTGCGCGGCTACGCCTCGATGACGGCCGAGCTGGCGGGCGCCCAGTGGAACGAGGGCGACGTGTTCTGCTCGGTGGTCCGCCGCGTCGCGCTGCCGGACGCCTTCTTCGCCATCGACGGGATGATGGAGACCTTCCTCACCGTGCTGGCCGAGTTCGGCGCCTACCCGGCGGTGATCGCCCGCGAACTGGACCGGTACCTGCCGTTCCTCGCCACCACCCGCATCCTCATGGCGGCCGTCCGGGCCGGCGTCGGCCGCGAGACCGCGCACGAGGTGATCAAGGAGCACGCCGTCGCGGTCGCCCTGGCGATGCGCGAGCAGGGGCGTGAACCCGACCTGCTCGACCGCCTCGCCGCCGACGCCCGCCTGCCGCTCGATCGCGCCGCCCTCGACGCGGCGCTGGCCGACAAGTCCGTCTTCGTCGGCGCCGCCGAGGCCCAGGTCGCCGACGTGCTCGGCCAGGTGCAGAAACTCGTCGACCGGTACCCGGACGCGGCCCGGTACTCGCCGTCGCCGATCCTGTAGCGGGACTACCACTTTCGCGGCGAAATCGTTCGTCGGCCGATGACCGCATAGGCTGCGGGTCGTGAATCCGTACACGATTTTCGCCGATATCGTTGCCGGGCGGGCGCCGTCGAGCAAGGTCTACGAGGACGACGATGTGCTGGCGTTCATGGACATTCGGCCCATGACGCCGGGGCATCTGCTGGTGGTGCCCAAGGTGGCGGCGCGCAGTCTGGCGGAGCTCGATCCGGTCGTCGGGGGGAAGTTGTTCCAGGTGGGGCAGCGGCTCGCGGCGGCGTTGCGGACCAGTGAGGTGGGGTGTGACGGGGTCAATTTCTTTCTGGCGGACGGGGTGACGGCCGGGCAAGAGGTGTTTCACGTGCACTTGCACGTGATCCCGCGTACGCCGGGCGACGGATTCGGCTTGCGCGGCCGTCCGACCAGTCCGCGGCGGGAGGATCTGGACTACCTGGCCGCCTCGATCCGCGGCGCGCTGGGCGGCTGAGCTCGCCACCGCTCGGCTCGTGCATGCCCCTGTCCGCTCTTCGTGGTCGTCGGCGATCATCGCCTGAGGCATCGGCGCGCTCGCGGAGACGGCTCCCGCGAACGCTCGGCTGTGACGCCCTCGGCCTTTCGGGTTCGCGGGACGCGGGAATCAGCCGCGCCCGCGTTTCCCGTGGTGACGAGTCAGTCGCGCACCAGTTCGGCCGCGGTCCAGTTCGGGTAGTCGCTGTAGCCCTCGGCGGTGCGGCCGTACAGGTACTCCTCGCGGATGGGAGCCAGCGGCAGGCCATGGCGAATGCGGTGTACCAGATCGGGATTCGAGATGAACGGCCTGCCGAAGGAGACGAGGTCGGCGTGACCGGCGCGCAGCACCTGTTCCGCGCCCGCCGCCGTGGTCGGCTCGCGGTTCTCGCCGATGTTCGCGATCAGCGTGCCGTGCCAGCGCGGCCGTAGGTCGGTGAGCGCCGGGTAGCGGTCGTTGTCGGTCAGGTGCAGGTAGGCCAACTCGCGTCGGTCGAGCTCGGTGACGAGTGCGCGGTAGAGCGGGGCCGGGTCGGCCTCGTACATGTTGAACTGGGGATTGCCCGGCGAGAGCCGGATGGCGGTGCGGTGCGCGCCGATGGCTCCGCTCACCGCGTCCACCACCGCGAGGGGCAGCCGCATCCGGTTGACGATCGAACCGCCGTACTCGTCGTCGCGCAGGTTGGTGTTGTCGGCGAGGAACTGGTGCAGCAGATAGCTGTTCGCGCCGTGGATCTCCACGCCGTCGAAGCCCGCTGCCACGGCATTGCGCGCGGCGGCGGCGTAGTGCTCGATGGTGGCCTCGATATCGGCGCGATCGAGTGCGGCGGGTGTGATCGGATCGGCCTTGCCGCCGTCGATCAGATGCACGCGGTCGTCGTCGAGCACCGCCGACGGTCCGGCCGGCCAGGACCCATCGATCCGGGCGAGCGGGTGCCCCTTGCGTCCACCGTGCATGAGCTGAGCGAATATCCGCCCGCCCCGCGCGTGCACCGCCTCGGTCACTCGCCGCCACGCCGTGACGTGCGCGGGCGTCTGCAATCCGGGCACCCACGCCTCGCTCTGGCCGGTCGAATGCGGCCAGATGCCCTCGGTGACGATCAGCCCCGCGGTCGCGCGCTGGGCGTAGTAGTCGGCGACATCGCCGGTCGGCGAGCCGTCGGGCAGCGAGCGCAGCCGGGTCATCGGCGCCATGACGATCCGGTTGGGCAGGTCGAGTGGATGGTTGCGGTATTCGGTCAACAGCAGCATGGCTGTACCGTAAAACCTGACATCTATGTTAGGTCAAGGAGTGATGGTGCGGATCGGTGAACTGGCCGAGCGGACCGGCGTGAGCGTGCGGTCGCTGCGGTACTACGAGACCAAAGGGCTGCTGGCTTCGGAGCGGACTTCCGGCGGGCAGCGGGAGTACGCGGAGGCGGCGGTCGACCGGGTCCGGCGCATCCAGGAGATGTTCGCCGCGGGCCTGCACAGCGACACGATCGGCGCACTGCTGCCGTGCATCCACGACGTCGACGGCACGCCCAACGCCACGGCGACGCCGTTTCTGGTGGAGAAGCTCACCGAGGAACGCGCGAGGATCGATCAGGCGATGCGGGATCTGCGCAGGACCAGTGACGTGCTCGACGGGATCATCCGTGCGGCGGGCGGCGAGGCATCCGAACAGTAGGGTGGACGCCATGGCTCTCGACAGCGGAACGATCTCCGAACCCGGTAGCGGCGCGGTGGCGCCGCCGGTCGCCAAGACGGTGCCCACCGAGCGGGTGCACCACGGCGACGTGTTCGTCGACGAGTACGAGTGGCTGCGGGACAAGGACAATCCCGACGTCATCGCCTATCTGGAGGCGGAGAACGCCTACACCGAGGCACAGACCGAGCACCTGAGCACGCTGCGCGAGACCATCTTCGACGAGATCAAGGCGCGTACGCAGGAGACCGATCTGTCGGTGCCGACCCGGCTGGGCGACTACTGGTACTACTCGCGCAGCTTCGAGGGCAAGCAGTACGGCGTGCACTGCCGGTGCCCGATCGCCGTCGGCGCCGAAGGCATCGACGTGTGGACTCCGCCGCAGCTGGACGCCGAGACGGAGGTCCCGGGCGAAGAGGTGCTGCTCGACAGCAACGAGCTGGCCGAAGGGCACGATTTCTTCGCGCTCGGCGCGTTCTCCATCAGTCACGACGGCACGCTGCTCGCCTACTCGGTGGACAACGTCGGCGACGAGCGGTACGTGCTGCGCTTCAAGGATCTGCGCACCGGCGAACTGCTCGGCGACGAGATCGCGGGCACCGCTCCGGGCGCGACTTGGTCGCTGGATGGTAGCCACGTCTTCTATCAGACCGTCGACGAATCGTGGCGACCCGACACGGTATGGCGGCACCGGCTCGGCGGCACCGATCCCGACGTCAAGGTGTTCCACGAGCCCGACGAGCGCTACTGGGTGAGCATCGGCGCGAGCCGCTCGGAGAAGTACCTGATGATCTGGGTCGGCTCCAAGATCACCAGCGAGGGTTGGGTACTCGAGTCCGACGATCCCGAGGGCGAGTTCCGCGTGCTGCTGCCGCGGCGCGAGGGCGTCGAGTACTCCGCCGAGCACGCGGTGATCGGCGGGCAGGACCGCTTCCTGATCCTGCACAACGACGTGGTCGACGGCGTCAAGGCGGAGAACTTCGTGCTCGCCGAGGCGCCGGTGGACGACCCGTCGAACCTCACCCAGCTGATCGGCCACCGCGAGGACGTGCGGCTGGAGGACATCGACGCGTTCCGCGACCACCTGGTGCTCAGCTACCGGCGCGAGGCGCTCACCCGGATCGCGGTGTGGCCGCTGACCGACTCCGGTTACGGTGAGCGCCGGGAACTCGAGTTCGACCTGGAACTGTTCGCGGTCGGCGTCGGCTCCAACCCGGAGTGGGCTCAGCCGACCCTGCGCATCGGACTGACCTCCTTCATCACGCCGATGCAGGTGTTCGACTACGTCCCGGCCACCGGTGAGCTGCTGTTGCGAAAGGAGCAGCCCGTGCTCGGCGGCTACGACGCCGACGACTACGAGCAGCACCGGGATTGGGCGGTGGCCGAGGACGGCACCCGGATCCCGATCTCGCTCGTGCGGAAGAAGACGACGGCAGACGGGCCGAAGCCCCTGCTGCTGTACGGCTACGGCTCCTACGAGGCGAGCATCGACCCGTCCTTCTCGGTTGCCCGATTGTCGCTGCTGGATCGCGGCATGGTCTTCGCGGTCGCGCACGTGCGCGGCGGCGGCGAGATGGGCAGGCTCTGGTACGAGCACGGCAAGACGCTCACCAAGAAGAACACCTTCACCGACTTCGTCTCGGCCGCACGGCATCTCGTCGACACCGGGGTCACCGCCCCGGACCGGATGGTCGCCGACGGCGGCAGCGCGGGCGGACTGCTGGTCGGCGCGGTGGCGAACCTGGCTCCCGAGCTGTTCACGGGCATCCTGGCGAACGTTCCCTTCGTGGATCCGCTCACCTCCATCCTCGACCCGTCGTTGCCGCTCACCGTGATCGAGTGGGACGAATGGGGGAACCCGCTCGCCGACAAGGACGTCTACGCGTACATGAAGTCCTACTCGCCGTACGAGAACGTCGAGGCCAAGGACTATCCGTCGATCCTCGCCATCACCAGCCTGAACGACACCCGCGTGCTCTACGTCGAACCCGCGAAGTGGATCGCCAAGCTGCGCGCCACCGCGACCGGCGATGCGCCGCTGTTGCTGAAGACGGAGATGAGCGCGGGCCACGGCGGGGTCAGCGGGCGCTACGAGAAGTGGCGGGAAGTGGCCTTCGAGCACGCCTGGGTGCTGGACACGGTCGGTCTCGCCGACGCGTAGCGCACCGGCGCGCCGAGGCAGGCTCTCCGGTGGCGCCGGCGCGCCGACCGCGGGGCGGCCGCGCGACACAGGCGTGGCGGAGTGTTCGCCACCTGGTCATACAGTCTGCACATCACGGACACGTGCGGCTGGCACCGTGGGGTCATGAACGCTCAGCTGATCGTGTCGATTTCCGGGATCAGGGACACCACCCGGGACACGGCGATCGAATTCGCCGAAGAGATGGATCGGCGCGGCGTGCCGCTCTCGCTGCTGGTCGCGCCGCGGCTGAAGGGCAAGTACCGGTTGCTCGACGACCCGGCGACGCAGGCCTGGCTGCGCGGGAGGCGGGCCCGCGGCGACGCGATCGTGCTGCACGGCTACGACCAGGCGGCCACCAAGCGGCGGCGCGCCGAGTTCGCCACGCTGCCCAAGCACGAGGCTCGGCTGCGGCTGACCGCCGCGGACCGGGTTCTCGAGCAGGCCGACCTGCGCACCCGGCTGTTCGCGGCCCCGCGCTGGGATGCCTCGGCGGGGGCGCTGGAGGCGCTGCCCGAGGGCGGTTTCCGGCTGGCGCTCGGCCTCACCTCGATCATCGACTTGGAGCGCAATACGGCGCAGAAGGCCAGGGTGTACGGCATCGGCGACGGTTTCCGCGCGGAGCCGTGGTGGTGCCGCGCACTGATCATGGGCGCCGCGCGCACCGCCCGCCGCGGCGGCGTGCTGCGCCTGGCCGTGTCCGCCGCCCAGTTGGGCCGGTCCGGCCCGCGCCAAGCCATGCTCGACGCCGTCGACCTCGCGCTCTTCCACAATGCGGTGGGCGCCACCTACCGGTGGGAGCCCTTCGCGGCGGCTCGGGCCGCATGACTGACGCCGCGGGCGACGTGGGTCGGCTCCATCGCCCGCGGCCGGTCGGGACCGCTCTCGCGCGACCGATCGGCGCCGCCGCCCGCGAATGGCGTAGCCGGGCGGCGGCGCTGTCATTGCTCAGGACGCGGCGATCGTCGTCTCCGCTACGGCGGGCGCCGCGTCGTGCGTGAAACCGCCCGCCTCGTCGCGCGTGAGCGAGGTCGCGAACGGCCGCTGCCGCAGCTGACGCATACAACGTTCGAGATCGGCGAGCAGCAGGTCGGCCATGTCGATGGTGAAGCCGTGGCGCAGCACCGCGCGCATGACCGTCTCGTCGTCCCGGTCGGCGGGCAGCGGATAGGCGGCGATCAGCCAGCCTCGCGAGCGCAGCCGATCGGACAGGTCGTAGAGGTTGAAGCCGGGATCGCCGGTCAGGCGCCAGCACACCGCCGTGATCCCGCGCTGCGGGTCGCCGTCGTGGATCAATTCGAAGACGCCGAGCCCGCGCACTCCGGCGGCCAAGTGCTGCGCCGCGCGGTAGATCGCGGACTGCACCCGCGCGTAGCCGGCGCGCCCCAACCGGATGAACTGGTAGTACTGCGTGATGGCCTGCCCGCCGGGCCGGGAGAAGTTCAGGTTGAAGGTGGCCATGCTGCCGCCGAGGTAGTCGACGTCGAAGATCAACTCCTCGGGCAGGTCGCCGGCTTCCCGCCAGATCGCCCAGCCCGCGCCGAGCGGGGCCAACCCGGTCTTGTGGCCGGAGGCGTTGATCGACTTCACCCTGGGAATCCGGAAATCCCAGAGCAGATCCGGCGCGGCGAACGGAGCCAGGAAGCCGCCGCTGGCCGCGTCGACATGAATGGGGATGTCCAGGCCCTTCTCCCGCTGCAACGTGTCGAGCGCCGCGCTGATCCCGGCGACGTCCTCGAACAGGCCGGTATAGGTCTGGCCGAAGGTGGGCACGACCATCATGGTGTTCGCGTCGCAGTACCGCGCGAGGTCGTCGGGGTGCATGGTGAGCCGGTCGCCGCGTAGCGGAATCTGCCGGATCTCCACATCGAAGTAGCGTGCGAATTTCTCCCAGCACACCTGGACCGGGCCACAGACGAAATTGGGCGTCCCGGTGCCGCCGCGCTTGCGCCAGCGGAATTTCGCCGCCAAGCCGCCGAGCATGGCCGCCTCGCTGGACCCGGTGGTCGAGGTGCCGTGCGTGGCGGCCGGGTCCGGCGCGTGCCACAGATCGGCGACCATCCGGACGGCCCGGCGCTCCAGTTCGGCGGTCTGCGGATACTCGTCCTTGTCGACGATGTTCTTGTCCAGGCATTCGGACATCAGCCTGCGCGCCTGGTCGTCCACCCAGGTGGTGCAGAACGTGGCCAGGTTCATCCTGGAGACGCCGTCGAGCATCAGTTCGTCGTGCACGATCTCGTAGGCGACCTGTGGGAACATCTCGTGCGCCGGAAATCCGGCCCGCGGCGCGGACCGGCTGAGCCCCGGCAGGGCGAACAGGTCATCGGCTGCTTCGGACATGAGAACGGCCTCCCGGATTCGACGGTGTGCGGGTGTGCCTGCCGCGAATGCCAGCAATTTGCCGACATCCTCGACGCTCAGCTTGGCACACCCTTTCCGACATCGGACGCACTTCGCCCCTCCCGCGCGGACACCCGCCCGCGGCGCGAACTCAGCCCCGGGGACGGGGGCTAGGGTGGGGGAATGGCGGAGGATGCGCGGGTGGCGGAATTGCGCGGTGCGGTGGCCGGATTGATGCAGCGGGCGAAAACCGATTTGGCGCAGCTTGTTTCGTTTCGATCGGTAGCCGATCCACGGCAGTATCCGATGGAGGAGTGCGACATGGCGGCGCAGTGGGTGGCCGACGCTTTCGTCGCCGCCGGGCTGACCACGGTCGGACTGCACGAAACGCCGGACGGCACCAAGGCGGTCGTCGCGTCCCGGCCCGCGCCCGATGGCGCGCCCACGGTGTTGCTCTACTGTCACTACGACGTTCAGCCGCCGATGGACGAGGCGGCATGGCGCACCCCGCCGTGGGAACTGACCGAGCGCGACGGGCGCTGGTACGGACGCGGCAGCGCCGACTGCAAGGGCAACATCGTCATGCACCTGACAGCGTTGCGCGCCCTCGGCCCGGATCTGCCGCTCGGCGTCACCGTCGTCGCGGAAGGCTCCGAGGAGCAGAGCACCGGCGGGCTGGAGCGCTTCGTGGAGGCCAATCCCGAACTGCTGCGCGCGGACGCGATCGTGGTCGGCGACTGCGGCAACTTCGCCGCAGGTGTGCCGACCCTGACCCAGACGTTGCGCGGCGGCGTGAACGTGGTGATCGCCGTCGAAACCCTCGCCAGCCCTTTGCATTCCGGTATGTTCGGCGGCCCAGCCCCCGACGCGCTCGCCGCGCTGATCCGCTTGCTGGCCTCGCTGCGCGACGAGCGGGGCAACACCACGATCGACGGGTTGCCGAACGACCAGGTCTGGCCGGGCGTCCAGTATCCGAGCGAGCAGTTCCACGCCGACGCGCGCGTGCTGCGCGACGTCGAACTCATCGGTGACGGCACCGTCGCCGACATGCTCTGGGCGCGACCGGCGCTGACGGTGCTCGGCATCGACGCGCCACCGGTGGTCGGATCCGCCGCGGCGATCCCGGCCGTCGCGCGCGCCCGCTTGAACCTGCGCATCCCGCCGGGCACCGACCCGGAGGACGCGTACCAGACGCTCGTCGCGCATCTCGAGGCGCACACGCCGTGGCGCGCGCGGCTGACCGTCGAGCTGGAGGGCACCGGCGCGCCGTTCCGGTCCCCGACCGGCGGACCCGCGCGCGCCGCGATGGAAGCGGCGCTCGCCGCGTCCTATGGCCGCCCGGCGACCACCCAGGGGCAGGGCGGCTCGATTCCGCTGTGCAACGTCTTCGCCACCACCTACCCGGACGCGGAGATCATGCTGATGGGTGTCGAGGAGCCGAAATCGTTGATCCACGCGCCCAACGAGAGCGTCGATCCGAAGGAGATCGAACACATGGCGCTGGCCGAGGCGATATTCCTCGCCACCTACCGCGGGTAGCGCTACAGCTCGGTGTCGTTCTCCGGTTCGAGCACGCGGAATTCGGTTCCGGCCGGGGCCATTTCCGACAGCCTGCCGAAATAGATGCCCTGCGCCTCCTCCCGGATGATGCCGTAGTGGATGGGCAGCGCGACACGCGGAGCGACCGAGCGCAGGTAATCGACGGCCTCGCTGACCCGCATCCAGGGCGCGGCGGCCGGAGCGGCGAGCACGCCGACCGGTACCGGCGGCACCCACAGCGAGTCACCGGGGTGGACGAGCTGCGCCGGGTCGTCGGCGGTGCCCAGCTGGAAGACGGTGTTGTCGATCACGGGAATCTCCGGATGGATGACGGCGTGCCTGCCCCCGCCGCCGGTGATCCGGAGATCGCCGAGGGTCAGCACGTTGCCCGCGTGCACCGCCTCCCACGGTTCCCCGCGCTGCCCGGCGGTCTGCGGGTCCGACAGCAACCGTGCGCCGGGGTTCGCCTCGATCAGCGCCTCGATCCGGTTCGGGTCGATGTGATCGGGATGCTGATGGGTGACCGCGATCGCGTCCAGGCCGGTGAGGCCCTCGAAGCCGTGCGAGAAGGTGCCCGGATCGAACAGGATCTTCTTGCCGTGCAGCTCGACGAGGAGGCAGGAATGACCGAAGTGGGCTATGCGCATGCCGTCATGCTATCGGCGTCGGATGTGTTCTCCACGACAGCGCCACGGTCTCGGCGTACCCCGCGGATGACGCACGCGACCAGCACAACTACGCTGCTGAGGTAACCCCCCAACCACATGAGGAGCAACGCGTGGCACGAGTCGTGGTCGAGGTGATGCCGAAGGCCGAGATCCTGGATCCGCAGGGGCAGGCCATCGTCGGCGCACTCCCGCGCCTGGGATTCGAGGGCGTCTCGGACGTGCGGCAGGGCAAGCGATTCGAACTCGACGTCGACGACAGCGTCGACGACGCGGCGCTCGAGCAGATCGCCGAATCCCTGTTGTGCAACACGGTGATCGAGGAGTGGAAGGTGGTTCGCGTCTCATGACCGCCCGTATCGGGGTGATCACGTTCCCCGGCACGCTCGACGACATCGACGCGGCCAGGGCGGTGCGCCTGGCCGGCGCAGAGGCGGTCGATCTGTGGCATGCCGACGCCGACCTGAAGGGCGTCGACGCGGTCATCGTGCCCGGCGGCTTCTCCTACGGCGACTACCTGCGCGCGGGCGCCATCGCCCGATTCGCCCCGGTGATGGGTGAGGTCGTGCGCGCGGCGGGTTCCGGGCTGCCCGTGCTGGGCATCTGCAACGGTTTCCAGGTGCTGTGCGAGGCCGGGCTGCTGCCCGGCGCGCTGACCCGCAACGAAGGGCTGCACTTCATCTGCCGCGACGAGTGGCTCACCGTGGAGTCGGTCTCGACCGCGTGGACCTCCCGCTTCGAGCCCGGCGCCCAGATCCTCGTCCCGCTCAAGTCCGGCGAGGGGCGCTACCAGGCGTCTGAGGCCGTGCTGGATCAGCTCGAGGGCGAGGGCCGAGTGGTCTTCCGCTACGCGAGCGACAACCCGAACGGTTCGCAGCGCGGCATCGCGGGCATCGCCTCGGCCAACGGTCGCGTCGTCGGCTTGATGCCGCACCCGGAACACGCCACCGAGCCGCTCACCGGCCCCAGCGACGACGGGCTCGGCCTGTTCCTCTCGGTGCTGGACACGCTGGTAGGGGTGTGATCGGCCCGCGTCCGCGGCGTCGTTTCAGCTGATCCGGTCGACGATTTCGAAGTCGACGCCGTTCGCGCGGGCCACGTAGCCGTGCTGAATCGCCTGGTTGCCTCGGAAACCCCGGATTCCGGAAGGGGTTTCGAGGTACCGGCCGTGGTCGAGCGCGTCGAGGATCTCCGGCACTTCCAGTGACCCGACCGTCCGCGCGAGCGCGCCCAGCGTGTGGATGGCTTCGTAGGGGCGGCGTACTGCCGGTTGATGCGGGCGACATCGGCGCCGACCATCAGGATCACCACCCCGTCGGCCAGGTCCAGCGCCGGATGCGCGAGGAAGTCCGAGAAGTCCGCGTATCTCAGCGGCACATACCGTTCCAGCACGATCGCGGCCGGATCGGACAGGCTTTCGCGAATCGCCTCGGCGGACCGGCGCGGCCAGATGTAGTCGTTCCCGATGACGGCCCAGCGCCGCACGCCGTACTCGCGTTCGAGCCACCGCACGGCGGCCACGGTCTGCCCGGAGGGGTGCTCGCCGAGCATCAGCACGCCCGGTAGTTCGTCGGCCAGCCCCTCGTGGCTGGTGGCGTACAGGTGCGGCACCCGGCCCGCACCGGCTCGCGCCACGGCCCGCCGCACCGCGGAGGTGTGCCAGCCGGTGATGGCGTGCACCATGCCGGGGGCCAGCAGGGCGGAGACCTCGGCGGCCACTTCGCGCGGCGGACGTCCTCCGTCGATATTCGTAGTACGAATTTCCCGCCCCAGAATTCCCGCGCCCAGATTGATTTCTTCGACCGCGAAGGATATCGCCGCATCGCAGGACGGTGCGACGATACCGCCGGGTCCCTGCCGTGGAACTATGTTCAGGATCTCGATCGTGCCGTCGGGGCTCTCGATCGGCGTCGACATTCGGTACTCTTCTTCTCGTTCGATCGGAATTCACGGCAGGCAGGAAATAATGACGTCCATTGTAAGCGGAAATTCCACGCTGCATGGTGCCCTGCGTGCCGCGGAGCGCGGTTGGGTGCGGCACTTGGACACGGCGCTGTGCGCCAGGCAGCTCTCACCGGACCAGTGGTCGATGCTGTCGAACCTGTGTGGCGACGCGGGCATCACGATGACCGAGCTGGCGGCCAAATCGCAGCTGGCGCCCTCCTCGGCCACCAGGCACGCCGACTATTTGGCCGAGCGCGGCCTGATTTTCCGGCTCGCCGCGCAGGATGATCGCCGCCGCATCCTGATCGGTCTGAGCAGGCTCGGCGCCGACCTGGTCGCCGAGGTGCGCGCGGAGGAGGCGCGCGCCGAGCAGGAGTTGCGCGGGCGAATCGGCGCACGCCGATATACCGAACTCATGCGATTGCTCGACCTGGTTTCCATCGCCTCGGAGTAATACTCTCGCGTACCGGACATTCGTCCGATGAATGCCCCGGACGTCCGATTCGTGATCGGACGCCGGACCATTCTTACCCTTATGTTCCGGGATGAATCGGCGGCCTTCTCGTGCTGATCTCGGTGCCGCTATAACGGCGTAGTCCACACCGATTCGACCGGGATTCGCCACGCGTGCCCAGCGACCGGAACACGCCGGTCGCGACCCGCTTGCCTAGGATCGCAGGCATGCCCGTCTCCACCACCGCAGCCACGGCCGCCGGGCTGTGCGCGTTCATCGATGCGTCCCCGTCGCCGTTCCACGTCTGCCGCACGGTCGCCGGGGAATTGGACGCGCGGGGGTTCACCCGGCTCGCCGAGTCGCAGACCTGGCCCGCGGACACTCCGGGCAGGCATTACGTAGTTCGTGGTGGGTCGCTGGTCGCCTGGGCGGCGGGAGACAGCGCTGGCGCCACCCCGTTCCGCGTGGTCGGAGCGCACACCGACAGTCCCAACCTGCGCGTCAAGCAGCATCCCGACCTGACGTCGGCGGGCTGGCAACTGGTCGGGCTCGAACCCTACGGCGGCGCGTGGCTGAACTCGTGGCTCGACCGTGAGCTGGGCGTGTCAGGGCGGCTGAGCGTGCGGGACGGAAACACGGTGCGCGAGCACCTCGTTCGCATCGACGAGCCGATCCTGCGGGTGCCGCAGCTGGCCATCCATCTGTCCGAGGATCGCAAGGGCGTCACGCTGGATCCGCAGCGGCACGTCAACGCGGTGTGGGGCGCGGGTTACGAGGCGGCGGCTTTCATCGATTTCGTGGCCGACCGGGTCGAGGTCGATCCCGGCGACGTGCTCGGCTGGGAGCTGATGACCCATGACCTGACGCCGAGCAGGCTGATCGGCCGGGACGAGGATCTGGTCAGTGCCCCGCGTCTGGACAACCAGGGCACCTGTTTCGCGGGCTTGCGGGCGTTCCTCGCCGCGATCGAGGAGCCGGGCGCGGCCATCCCGGTACTGGCCATGTTCGACCACGAGGAGGTCGGCAGTCAGTCCGACCGCGGCGCGCAGTCCGATCTACTGCCCACGGTGCTGGAACGCATCGTGCTCGCGCGCGGCGGCGGCCGCGCCGATTACCTGGCCGCGCTGGCCGGTTCGGTGTGCGCGTCCGGCGACATGGCGCACGCGACGCACCCGAACTATCCGGAGCGGCACGAACCCGCCCACCGGATCGAGGTCAACGGCGGGCCGGTGCTGAAGGTCAACCAGAACCTGCGCTACGCCACCGACGCCACCGGCGCGGGCGCGTTCGCGCTGGCGTGCGCGCAGGCAGCGGTCCCGTTGCAGCGCTATGTACATCGCGCCGACCTGCCCTGCGGCTCCACCATCGGGCCGATGACCGCGGCGCGCACCGGCATGCCGACCGTCGACGTGGGCGCGCCGCAGCTGGCGATGCATTCGGCGCGAGAGCTGATGGGCGCCTTCGACGTTCCGGCCTACGCCGCCGCGCTGGCGGCCTTCCTCACGCCGGAGATCACCGGGCGGTAGGTGAACACCGCGACGATGAAGACGGCGAAAGTGGCCAGCACGTAGTTGCTTCCGATGATCTGCTGCCACCAGGCCCAGTCCAGCTCGCGGTCGCGCGAGTGCGGCAGCAGCCAGTGCGGGCCGATCAGGAACAGCAGGGCGGCGACCGTGACCACGGCGATCGTCCGTGGGCTGCGCGCGCCGCGCACCATCAGGTCGGCGGTGACGACCAGCGCGGGCGCGATCCACACCCAGTGATGCGACCAGGACACCGGCGAGACCAGCAGTACCGCGGCGGCGTTCACCAGCAGCGCCGCCACGGTGGCGCCCGCCTCGATCAGCCTGCGCATCCACACCGCGGCCAGCGCGACGGCCAGCACCGAGAGGGTGATCCACACCACGGTGGCCGCCGTGTCGTCGATGCCCAGGCGGAATGCCATGCCTTTGATGGACTGGTTGCCCGCGAAGTAGGGAGGCCCGATCCGGCCGGTGTCGGCGAGGGTGCGGAACCAGTAGTCCACGGAATCACCGGGAAACAGTAGGAATCCGAGACCCACCGCCGCGATCGCGGAGACCACCAGTGTGCCCGCGGCTTTCCAGTCCTTGCGCAGCACGAAGTACAACAGATAGCCGGCCGGGATCAGTTTCACCGACACCGCGACGCCGATCAGCATGCCACGCGGCCAGAACGGCTTGCGCACCAAGCAGTCCAGTGTGATCGCGGCCATCAGCACCAGATTGATCTGGCCGAAACCGAAGGTCTGGCGGATGGGTTCGAAGAACTGCGCCACCGCGACCGCGCCGATGACCAGCGTGAGCAGGATCGGGCGGGACAGCTCGGGCCGCAGGCGAGCCAGCACCAGCCACAGCGAGATACCAAGGCTGACTACGTTGGTGACCACCACCACCACCTCGGCGACCACCAGTGGCATCAGGGCCAGCGGCGCGAAGAACAACGCGGCCAAGGGCGGATAGGTGAACGGCAGCCCGATTCCCTCGACCGGCGGCATCGGGCCGTACAGGTCGCCGCCGTCCAGCCAGGCCCGGGCGCCGTTGCGATAGACCTGGAGGTCGATGTAGCCGTGCCACCAGTGCGCCAGCAGCGAGACGAGTGCGGACACCGCGAACAACGCGATCGCAGCAATCAGCCAGCGTACTTGCGGCGCCCGCGGGTTCGACACCGCGTCACCGGATACGGTTCCCGATCCGCCGCCGCGGGTCGGCGCGGCGTTCGAGGTGACCGATCTCTCACCCGGATTCGCGACCCCCGATCCTTCGTTCACCGGCTCAGACTAGCCGGTGCGCATGGTCGGTACCCAGTGCCTCTAGACTTGTACCCAGGCATCTCGCCGCCCGCCAGTGGCAATGCTCGTCGCTTCGCTGAGCTTGCCCACCCCGCCGGCTCCGCCGGCTTGCCGACCCCCTTGCCCGGCCGAAAGGACCCTGGTACTCCGTGACTCCGCAGGTCGACACCGTCAGCGCAGCCGCAGCAAACCCCGACGTGGCGCAACCATACAAAGAACTCGGCCTCAAAGACGACGAGTACGCCCGCATCAAGGAGATCCTCGGTCGCAGGCCGACCGACGCCGAGCTGGCGATGTACTCGGTGATGTGGAGCGAACACTGCTCCTACAAGTCCTCCAAGGTGCACCTGCGCTACTTCGGCCAGACCACCACCGACGAGATGCGCGAGTCCATGCTCGCGGGCATCGGCGAGAACGCGGGCGTCGTCGATGTCGGCGACGGCTGGGCGGTCACCTTCAAGGTGGAAAGCCACAATCACCCCTCCTACGTGGAGCCGTACCAGGGCGCGGCCACCGGCGTCGGCGGCATCGTGCGCGACATCATGGCGATGGGCGCGCGCCCGATCGCGGTGATGGACCAGCTGCGCTTCGGCGCGGCGGACGCGGCCGACACCCGTCGCGTGGTGGACGGCGTGGTGCGCGGCGTCGGCGGGTACGGCAACTCGCTCGGCCTGCCGAACGTCGGCGGCGAGACCGTGTTCGACGCCTCCTACCAGGGCAACCCGCTGGTGAACGCGCTGTGCGCCGGCGTCATGCGGGTCGAGGACCTGCACCTGGCCTTCGCTTCCGGCACCGGCAACAAGATCGTGCTGTTCGGCGCGCGCACCGGCCTGGACGGGATCGGCGGCGTCTCGGTGCTGGCCTCGGACACCTTCTCCGGCGACGAGTCCGGCTCCGGCCGCAAGAAGCTGCCCTCGGTGCAGGTGGGCGACCCGTTCACCGAGAAGGTGCTCATCGAGTGCTGTCTGGAGCTGTACGCGGCGAAGCTCGTGGTCGGCATCCAGGACCTCGGTGGCGCCGGATTGTCCTGCGCCACTTCGGAACTCGCGGCGGCCGGCGACGGCGGCATGCACATCGAGCTGGACAAGGTGCCGCTGCGCGCGGCCGGCATGACGCCCGCCGAGGTGCTCTCCAGCGAATCGCAGGAGCGCATGTGCGCGGTCGTCACCCCAGAGAACGTGGACGCGTTCATGGCCGTGTGCCGCAAGTGGGACGTGCTGGCCACGGTGATCGGCGAGGTCACCGACGGTGACCGGCTGGTGGTCACCTGGCACGGCGAGACCGTGGTCGACGTGCCGCCGCGCACCGTCGCGCACGAGGGTCCGGTCTACGAGCGCCCGGTCGCGCGCCCTGACGAGCAGGACGCGCTGATCGCCGACACCCCCGACCGGCTCGCCCGGCCGAAGACCGCCGACGAACTGCGCGCCACGCTGCTGCAGATGATCTCCAGCCCGCAGCTGTGCAGCCGCAAATGGATCACCGAGCAGTACGACCGCTACGTGCGCGGCAACACCGTGCTCGCCGATCAGGCCGACGCGGGCGTCATCCGGATCGACGAGGAGACCGGCCGCGGCATCGCGCTGGCCACCGACGCGTCCGGCCGCTACACCAAACTGGACCCCTACGCCGGCGCCCAGCTCGCGCTCGCCGAGGCCTACCGCAACGTGGCCAGCACCGGTGCGACGCCGAAGGCGGTCACCAACTGCCTGAACTTCGGTTCGCCGGAAGATCCCGGGGTGATGTGGCAGTTCCAGCAGGCGGTGCGCGGCCTGGCGGACGGCTGCGTGGCGCTCGGCATCCCGGTCACCGGCGGCAACGTGAGCTTCTACAACCAGACCGGCCAGACCGCGATCCTGCCGACCCCGGTGGTCGGCGTGCTCGGCGTGATCGACGACGTGCACCGCCGCATCCCGACCGGAATCGGCCTCGAGCCGGGCGAGACGCTGATCCTGCTCGGCGAGACCCGCGACGAGTTCGGCGGGTCGATCTGGTCGCAGGTGGCGCACGACCACCTCGGCGGCGTCCCGCCGAAGGTCGACTTCGCCCGCGAGCAACTGCTCGCCGAGGTGCTGACCGCCGGTTCGCGCGACGGTATGATCAGCGCCGCGCACGACCTGTCCGAGGGCGGTCTCGCCCAGGCCGTGGTCGAAGCCGCGCTCGCGGGTGAGACCGGTTGCCGCATCCTGCTTCCCGAGGACGCGGACCCGTTCGTCACGCTGTTCTCCGAGTCGGCGGGTCGCGTGCTGGTCGCCGTTCCCCGCTCGGAGGAGACCAGGTTCACCCGCATGTGCACCGCGCGCGAACTGCCGTGGGTGCGCATCGGCGTGGTCGACCAAGGCTCGGATTCGGTCGAGGTGCAGGGCCAGTTCTCGATCACCATGGACGAGCTGCGTGCCGCGCACGAAGGCACGCTGCCGAGGCTGTTCGGCGCGGGAACCGTCTGACGAAACGCCCACCTGGGCGGGCCTGGACCCCTCGTTACCGGGCCCGCCCAGGTGCGCGTATTCAGGCGACGGAATTGAACGGATCGTGCTCGGAGAGCAGCTTCTCCATCCGCGCCTGATCGATGCGACCGTGAACGGTCGCCGCCTCGTGCTGGTCGCGCACCACCTTCGCCAGCGTGAAGGTGTAGGCGGCGCCGGCTTTCTGCGCCGCGGTCGTTGTGCTCATGGAACAAAAGTTTCCGGTCGGCGCGACCCGTGCACCCGTGTACAACTACTCGAGCGGAATGGGTAGTTGCCATTCACGCGCAGCGTTCGATTACGGGGCCGCGGGCGGTGTGATCCGCGTCGTGCGCGCCCGCGTCGCGGTGGGCGACGCGCCGGACCGTCGGTGCCGACCGCCATACTGGTCGAATGCTGGAGACCGCCGGAACCATGCGGAAACTGCGCACGCGCGCGGTCGCGGTGATCCGGCGCGTCGAGGACGTCATCGACCTCAACTACGTCGGCTTGGTGGTGGCGACGGTGTTCTTCGCGCTGTCGGTGACGCCGTCGCTGCTGCCGCGCGACTGGCTGTTCCAGGGGTTGATCAGCGGGATCAACGCCGCTATCGGCTACGGTGCCGGCTGTTTGCTGGAGTGGCTGTACCGGCTGTGGGTGCGACCGCGGCTGAAGATCTCGCCGCCGCCCACGTGGGCGCGTTACGCGATCAAGTCCGCCGTGCTGCTCACCGCCGCGCTGAGCGCCGCGCTGATGCTGGTGCAGTCGGCGCGCTGGCAGCGGGAGATCACGGCGTTGATGGGCATGGAGGGCACCACCACGCCCGCGTATCTGCGCACCGGTCTGCTCAGCTTGGCGGTCGGTGCGGCGGCGGTCGCGATCTACCGGACGGTGCGAGAGATCATCCTGTTCGTTGCCCGCCTGCTCAACCGGTGGGTGCGGGTGCCGCGCGAACTCGCTCCGGCCGCCGGGTTCCTGGTGCTGGTGGTGCTGGCGGTGACCATCTTCAACGGTGTCGCCACGCGGGCGTTCTTCGCGGTGGCCAACTCGGCGTTCAGTGTGCGCAACGACCACACCTCGGTCAACGCGGTGCAGCCGCAGCAACCGGAGCGCTCCGGCAGCCCGACCTCGCTGGCCAAATGGGAGACCCTCGGGTTCGAGGGGCGCTGGTTCGTCTCGCACGGACCCACGGCGAGCCGCATCGCCTCCGTCACCGGCCGTCCGGCCAAGGAACCGATCCGGGCATACGTCGGCCTCGAGTCGGTCGAAGGGGACCGGGAACCGGCCGAGCTGGCGGTATCCGAACTGGAGCGAACCGGGGCATTCGACCGGAAGGCACTCGTGGTGGTCACCACCACCGGGACCGGATGGGTGAACTCGCTGGCGGCGGGGGCGATCGAGTACATGTACGACGGCGACACGGCGATCGTCGCCACCCAGTACTCGTATCTGCCCAGCGTGCTGTCGTTCCTGGCCGACCGAGGCAAGGCCACCGCCGCGGGCAAGGGCCTGTTCGACGCGGTGTATCAGCATTGGACCGCCCGCCCGCCGCAGCTCCGCCCCAAACTGCTGGTGTACGGGGAGAGCCTCGGCTCGCAGGGGTCCGAGGCGGCGTTCGACGGTCTGGCCGACCTGCGGGCCAAAGTCGACGGCGCGCTGTGGGTGGGCCCGCCCAATTCCAACCGGCTCTGGCAGCAGTTCGTCGCGCGCCGCGATCCGGGTTCTCGTGAGGTGCAGCCGCTGTACGCGGACGGGCTGGTGGTCCGGTTCGCCTCCGACAGCGCCGATCTGGCGCGGCCTTCGTCGGAATGGCGGCCGCCGCGCATCGCGTATCTGCAACACGCGTCCGACCCCATCGTGTGGTGGTCGGCCGATCTGATCTTCTCGCGGCCGGATTGGCTGTCGGAGCCGCGCGGCTCGGACGTCTCCGCGCAGATGCGCTGGTGGCCGTTCGTCACGTTCTGGCAGGTGGCCGCCGATCTGACCAACGCGCAGGCCGTCACCGACGGGCACGGACACCGCTACGGCAGCCTGGTCCTGGACGGTTGGGCGGCCATCGCCGCGCCGCCGGACTGGACCGCGGAACGTTCCGAGCGGATCCGCGTCGAAGTCGAGGCGGCGGAGGACTTCGAGCGGAAGGCCAAGTGAGACCGCAACGGGCCGGGCGAACCGTTGCGGCCGTGGCCGTTCCGTTGCTCTGGAGCAATGCGGTTCTGCCCCGCCTCCGTCTCGGCATACGCGGACGAACCGCCGCCAACGCCGGCTTCGCCACCGCCTACGCTCTCACGCTGCGCGCCGAACCGGGCCGGTGGTCGTGGAGCGGCGTGCGCTGCGGGCTGCTCGCCGCCTCGGTCGTCGCGGCCGGTTACGCAGCGGCCCTTGCCGTTCCATCGCTGCGGTGGCAACTGGCCGAGCTCGCCGAACGAGGGCCCGATGTGTCGACGCGGGAGTGGGTGGTTGTGCACATTCCTCTCGGGACCGTCTACAGCGAGGAACTCGTCTTCCGCGGCACGCTGGATCCCTTGCTGGACCGCGTTTTCGGTCCGCGAGCCGGTGCGGTTCTCGGCGCGACGACCTTCGGGCTCTGGCACATGACTCCCGCGCGGGCCGCGGGCGACAGTGTTCCCGCCACTGTGGCGGCGACCACGGCGGGCGGACTCGTGTTCGGTTGGCTGCGCCGCCGCACCGCGGGCACCGCCGCCCCCGCGTTGCTGCACCTCGCCATGAACGCGGGAGGAGCGGTCGCTCCGCGCCTGGCCCGCCGCTTGCGGGGTTCCGCGCGCGGGATGGCGGGGACACCGTGGGAGCTTGGGACAACTGTGGATGAATTCACCACTGCGGCTTCGGGTATACCGCGTTCCCGTTGACGGGGCGGCCGACGCGGGGTGCCGGACCGCCGCCGTGCCTGAAGCCGCGCCGGCACCGTCGTGTCGACCGTCCTCGCCGGAGAAGGGTGGGAGTCGATCGCGTGCGGCGGGCGAGCGGAGCGGGAAGTAGGGTCGGGCAGGTGGCAGGACGAGGCACGGTCGACCCCGCGCAGACGCGGGCAGCGGTGGCGGTGGTGAGCGAGTGGTTGCGCGACGAGTCGGTCGACGCGCCCGCCCGCGCCGAACTCGCGGCCGCGGTGCGCACCACGGCGCGCTCGCTGGCGGCCTCCGCACCAGGGCACTCGGTCGAGGTCCGGGTGCCGCCGTTCGTCGCGGTGCAGTGCGTCGAGGGCCCGCGGCACACCAGGGGCACGCCACCGAACGTCGTGGAGACCGACCCGCGCACCTGGCTGCTGCTGGCCACGGGACTGCTCGAGTTCGATGACGCCCTCGACTCCGGCGCGGTGAGCGCCTCCGGCACACGCGCGGCCGAGATCGCGCACTGGCTGCCGATCGTCCGGGTCGAGTGAGAGGCCGCTGCGCGACCCGATCCGCCGTCGCGCGAGTCGCCTCGCGAACGGTTCACGGCCGGACGATGTTGCGGCGCTCCAGCCCCTTGCGGTCGTAGAAGCGGGTGACCGACGCGCCGAAGATCAGTCCGATCGCGAGCCCGAGGACCGCCATCCACACGCCGCGGGTGAGCCCCGCCTCGAAATTCGCGTCGAAGTACAGGATCGACCGCACTCCCAGGAAGACCTGGTGCATGGGTTCGAAGGAAGCCAGCCAGCCGAAGTACCTCGGCGTCGCCTCGATCGGCACGGTGCCGCCGGAGGACGGCAAGCCGAGGATGACGAACAGGATGAGGTTCACCAGCAGGCCCGCCGAGCCGATCGCCGCCAGCATGGACAGCCCGGTCACGCCGACGGCGATCATGGCGAGCGCGCTGTAGAGGTACAGGGCGAGCGGATTGCCGATCGGCATGTCCAGCAGTTTCCCCACGACGAGGAACACCGCGGCGACGATGTTCGCCGCCAGCACGAACACACCCCACTTGATCAGCAGCGTCCTGAACCGCGAGATCGGCGTGGGCGGGTAGTGCACGTACCAGGGGCCGTACTCGGTGGGCACGAACCCGAGCTGCGCATCGATCATGGTGTGGATGACCATCGCGCCGACCACACCGGCCAGCAGCAGCAACAGGGAGTAGAAGAACGCGGTCAGGCCCTGGCCGCTGCCGTGCGGCAGCGGGTGGTACTGCTGCTGCACCACCTCGATCGGCGAGGCCAGCGCGACCCTGGTCGCGCCGGTCAGCTCGGGCGCGGGCGGACCGCCGGGACGCGGGGCGAGCTGCGCGTTCACTTGGTCGAGCAGCTGCTTGCCGACCTGTTTGTTCACCTCGGTCAGCGCCTCGTTGCCGACCCGCAGCACGATCTGGGTGCCGAACGCGCCGGTGCGCGGGTTGGTCTGCACCGTGATGATCGGGCGCGGGATGTCGCCGGGTATGACACTGCCCACACCGAGATTGCCGAGCTGCTTGCTGAAATCGCTCGGGATGACGATCGCGCCGTAGACCTGCCCGGACTGCATCTGCCGCTCGGACTCGTTGATGCTGAGCACGCGCAGGTCGACTTTGTCCGAGGGCACCCCGTCGGCCAGCGCCCGGGTGATCTGGTCGCCGAAATTGACCTTCTGCTGGGTGCTCCCGCTGCCGATGGTGTCGCCGACATCCTGGTTCACCAGCGCGATCGGGAAGTCGTGCAGGTTCTGCTCCGGGTCGACGACATAGTCGAGGTACATGATGCCGAGCAGGGCGGTGAGCAGGCTCAGCACCGCGATGGGAAACAGCACCATCCGAGGCCATGGCCTGCGCGCCGGTCCCGACGTGCTCGCGTCGTCCGTAGTCGTCACGGTCCGCACCGTAACAGTCGACGGCCCCGCGGCAACCCCGCTTCGGTCGCCTCGGATTGCTGCTCGGATGCGGCGGGGGTGCGCGGGCACCGCCGCGGCATCCGTAGAATGAAATCTGCCCCCAGCCCGCCCGAACAGGGAGCAAACGGTGACCAACGCCGAACTGCCGGTCCAGAGCATTTCCGCCACCTCCTGTCCCGCCCCGGACGTCGACGAGAACGAGCCGCGCGAGGAGTGCGGAGTCTTCGGAGTCTGGGCGCCGAGTGAAGAAGTGGCGAAACTCACGTACTACGGGCTTTATGCTCTGCAGCACCGTGGACAGGAGGCCGCGGGCATCGCGGTGTCGGACGGCTCGCAGATCCTCGTCTTCAAGGATCTCGGCCTGGTCAGCCAGGTGTTCGACGAGCAGACGCTGGCTGCCATGCCGGGTCACATCGCCGTCGGGCACTGCCGCTACTCCACCACGGGCGGCGTGACCTGGGAGAACGCCCAGCCCATCTTCCGCACCACCGCGGTGGGCTCCGGACTTGCCCTGGGGCACAACGGCAATCTGGTCAACACCGCCGAATTGGCGGGCCGCGCACGCGAACTCGGCCTGCTCGCCTCCGTCCGGGGCGGACGGCCGCAGCCCGCCGCGGCGACCTCCGACTCCGACGTGGTCACCGCGCTGCTCGCGCACGCCGCCGCCGACTCCAGCATCGAGCAGGCCGCGTTGGAACTGCTGCCCACCCTGAAGGGCGCGTTCTGCCTGACCTTCATGGACGAACACACCCTCTACGCCGCGCGCGACCCGCACGGCGTGCGCCCGCTGTGCCTGGGCAGGCTGGAGCGTGGCTGGGTCGTTGCCAGTGAGACCGCCGCGCTGGACATCGTCGGCGCCGCCTTCGTCCGCGAGATCGAACCCGGCGAATTGCTGGCGATCGACGCCGACGGCGTGCGCTCGATGCGCTTCGCCAACCCCGAGCCCAAGGGCTGCGTCTTCGAGTACGTGTACCTGGCCCGGCCGGACAGCACCATCGCGGGCCGGTCGGTGCACGCCACCCGGGTGGAGATCGGCCGCCGCCTGGCCAAGGAGCACCCGGTCGAGGCCGACCTGGTGATCCCGGTTCCCGAATCCGGCACCCCGGCCGCCGTCGGCTACGCACAGGGGTCGGGCGTGCCCTACGGCCAGGGCCTGATGAAGAACGCCTACGTCGGGCGAACGTTCATCCAGCCCAGCCAGACCATCCGGCAGCTCGGCATCCGGCTCAAGCTCAATCCGCTGCGCGAGGTCATCCGCGGCAAGCGCCTGATCGTCGTGGACGACTCGATCGTGCGCGGCAACACCCAGCGTGCGTTGATCCGGATGTTGCGTGAGGCGGGCGCGCTGGAGATCCACGTGCGGATCGCCTCGCCGCCGGTGAAGTGGCCCTGCTTCTACGGCATCGACTTCGCCTCACGGGCGGAGCTGATCGCCAACGGCGCGGGCACCGAGGGCGACGTCGCGGACATGGTCGAGGGCGTGCGCCGGTCGATCGGCGCCGACACGCTCGGCTACATCTCGCTCGACGGCATGATCGCCGCGACCGAACAGCCGCGCTCGCGGCTGTGCGCCGCGTGCTTCGACGGCAACTACCCGATCCCGCTGCCCACCGAGGCCGCGATCGGCAAGAACGTGCTGGAGGGCATGCTCACCGGCCAGACCGAGGCCGAGCTGCTGGGCGACAACGCGAATGCGAGCGCGCTGAGCCGTCCGTGAACGCGGGACGTCGCTCGGGATCCGCGTAGCCGAACTCGCTCACCGCGTGCCGCACAATGAGCGCATGGATGCGAAGTACGCCGCCGCGCTGGAGCCCGTGCGTCGGGATCTGGCCGCTACCTGCGCGGTCCAGCCCATCGTGGTCGAGGAGACGCATCAGGGCATGGACTGGGTGATGTTCTACGAGCCGGACGGTAGCGGCGCCGGGATCGGACCGCTGGTCGGCGACGACTACGCGGAGCAGGTGGCGTATCTCGCCGACAAGGCGCACGAGTGGGCGGTAGAGGCGTTGTGGACGGCGGGCGAGTCGCCGGTGTGGCCGGTGTGCCCGGCACATCCGAACACTCATCCGCTGGCGGCGGGCGTGCGTGGCGGGGTGGCGGTGTGGTCGTGTCCGAGGACACGTGCGATGGTGGCGCCAATAGGGCAGTTGGGAGTCAGCGTGCCGTGACCCCGCACGTCGCAGACGATCACGAACCACCGCTGGAGTTCAGGCCAGTCGCGCTGCTGGGCGAGAACGCGAACGCGGTGCGCTGCTGATGCTGTTCGCTGTCTCGCGCGGTGATGTGGCGTGCTCGAGACATCATGCCGCGCACCGTCCGGCAATTCTGGACGTACGACCGGTTTTTCGCGCCGGTCGTAGTCGCCGCGCATAACACCTGTTGAGAGCGCTGCGGATTTTCTTCGAAAACGTAACGTGCCGAAAATGCTTCGTAGGTACGGTGCCGATCAGATCGGAAGTTCACCCGTGTCCGCACCGCGCCTGCGATCCAGGGCAACGCGGTGCGGCGCTCGAGAAGTGGGGCCGTGATGAGGAATTCGAGGTTGGGGCGACGGATCGGGGCGCGAACCATCGCTGCCGTCGGTTTGCTGGGGTTGGCGGGATCGGTACTGGCAGGCTGCGGTTCCGGGCGAACCGGCGAGGAGGGTGACGGCGGCTTGGTGGCGGGCACCACCGACAAGATCTTCTCGCTCGATCCCGCCGCCGCCTACGACAATGGGTCGCTGGTCGCCGAGACGCAGATCTACCAATACCTGCTCAACTTCGCACCCGGTGACGCGACGCCGAAGCCGGACGCGGCGCAGAAGTGCGAGTTCACCGCGCCGACGGTGTACACGTGCACGTTGAAGGACGGCCTGAAGTTCGCCAACGGCAACCCGCTGACCGCGACCAGCGTGAAGTTCTCCTTCGATCGGATGCTGCGGATCAACGACCCGAACGGTCCCGCGTCGCTGCTGGGCAACCTGGAGAAGACGGATGTGGTCGACGCGCGCACCGTCGCGTTCACCTTGAAGGTGCCCAACGATCAGACCTTCCCCGCGATCCTGCCCACCCAAGCGGGGCCGATCGTCGACGAGAAGGTGTACGCGCCGGACAAGGTGATGTCGGACGAGGACGTGGTGAAGGCCAAGGGTTACTCCGGCCCGTACACCGTCGCCAGTTACGACAAGAACAAACTCGTCGAGTATCGAGCGTTCGCCGACTACAACGGCATCCTCGGCAAGCCGAAGACCGAGACGGTGTCCACGAAGTACTACGCCACCACCGACAACATGAAGCTCGACCTGCAGAACGGTTCGCTCGACGTCGGATATCGGTCGTTCACGCCCACCGACATCGAATCGCTGCGCAACGACGGCAAGGTCGCCGTGCACGAGGGCCCCGGCGGCGAACTCCGCTACATCGTGTTCAATCTGCACACCATGCCGGGTGGTACGCCCGCGCAGAAACTGGCCGTGCGCAAGGCTGTGGCGGCCGCCGTCGACCGGGCCGCGCTCGCCGACGGCGTCTACAAGAAGACCTACCTGCCCGCGTATTCGTCCGTGCCGCAGGGCATGCCGGGCGCGGCCGAGCCGTTCAAGGACATCTACGGCGCCGGGCCGAACAAGGATCAGGCGGCGAAGTTCCTCGCCGACGCTGGGATCGCGACGCCGGTCGAGCTGAATCTCCAGTACAACCCCGACCACTACGGCTCGAGCAGCTCCGAGGAGTACGCGGCGATCAAGTCGCAACTGGACGCCACGGGCTTGTTCAAGGTCAACCTGCAATCCACCGAATGGGTCACCTACCAGCGCGAACGCGCCCGTGACGGCTATCCGCTCTTCCAGTTCGGCTGGTTCCCGGACTTCCCGGACCCGGACAACTACCTTTCTCCGTTCTTCGGTCCGAACAACTTTCTGCAGTCGCATTTCGAAGACCCCGGCATCTCCGCCCAGCTGATCGCCCAGGCGACCCAGCCCGACAAGGACAAGCGGATCGCGCAGATCCAGCAGGTGCAGCGTGATCTCGCGCAGAACTTCCTGCCGATCGTTCCGCTGCTGTCCGGCAAGCAGATCGCGGTCGCCGCCACCGGCGTCCAAGGCGTCGAGCAGACGCTCGACGCGTCGTTCAAGTTCCGCTATACGGTGCTGAGCAAGTGAGTTCCGGCGACACGGCCGGGCCAGGGACGACGACATCGGCGGACATCGCGCCGACACCGGTCCCGGCCCGGCCCTTCGGTCTGCGGCGAACCGGCAAGGGCGGCGACGATTCTCGCCACGGCGCGTTGCTGCGCTACCTCGGCGTGCGCCTGCTGCTGATTCCGGTGACCGCGTGGATCCTGGTCACGGTCGTGTTCTTCCTGATGCGCGTGGTCGGCGACCCGATCAGCGCGGCGATGGGCGGACGCATGACCCAGGAACAGATCGAGGCGCGCAAGGAGGCGGCCGGGCTGAACCGGCCGATCCTGACCCAGTACTGGGACTACCTGTCCGGGCTGCTGCACGGGGATCTCGGTCGCTCCCAGGACAACCGGGAGATCAGCGAGGTGGTGATCACCTACGGCGCCGCTTCGCTGGAGCTGGTGTGCTGGGCCCTCCTGGTGGCGTTCGCGATCGGCGTCCCGTTGGGCAGATACGCCGCGACGCGGCGGGATTCGGCTGCCGACACCACGTTGCGGTTGCTGGCCATCCTGTTCTACGCCGCGCCGGTGTTCTTCGTCGGCCTGCTGCTGAAGCTGGTGTTCGCGGTGCGACTGGGCTGGCTGCCGGTGGCGGGCCGGGCCAGCACCACTGTGGAGCTGCGACTACAGCACGTCTCGCCGAAGACCAACATCATGGTGATCGACGCGATCCGCTACGGCGACGCCGGATACCTGGTCGACGTGCTGAAACACGCTGTGCTGCCCGCTATAGCGCTCGGCCTGCTCACCGCGGGCATCTTCCTGCGGCTGGTGCGGATCAATCTGATCCAGACCCTGCGCGCCGACTACGTGGACGCGGCACGGGCCCGGGGTCTGTCCCGCCGCGTGGTGACCGGGCGGCATGCCTTCCGCAACGCGCTGATCCCGATCGTCACGGTGATGGGCATGCAGATCGCCATGATGCTCGGCGCCTCGGTGCTCACCGAGACCACGTTCGAGTGGAAGGGCCTCGGCTACCAGTTCGCGCAGTACCTGTCGGCGCGTGACTTCATCGCCGTGCAGGGCATCGTCGCGTTCATCGCGCTCATCGTGGCGGTGATGAGTTTCCTGGTGGACGTCCTGGTGGCGTTGATCGATCCGAGGGTGAGGTTCTGATGACGGCTCCGGAATTGCTGAACGAGCCTCTGGTCACGCCGCCCGCGGCGCGCCGTGGCGTGCCCGGTCTCCGGTTGTTCGCGATGACCGCCGGTTTGCAGCGTGCGACGCTGGTCCTCGGGCTGGCTCTGGTCGGTCTCTTCGTGGTCGCCGCTGTCTTCGCGCCGCTGATCGCGCCGTACGGATTCGCCCAGAGCGCCGCCGACGGAGTCGATTTCGTCCGCCAGCAAGCGCCGTCGGCCGAGCACTGGTTCGGCACCTCGGTGCGCGGGGAGGACGTGTTCTCGCGGGTGATCTACGGTGCCAGGACGGCCCTGTGGGTGATCGCGATCTCGCTGGTGCTCTCACTGCTGATCGGAGTGCCGCTCGGACTGCTGTCCGGCTACGTCGGCCGGTGGCCGGACCGTTTGCTCGTGCTGTTCATGGACGCGATGTACGCGTTCCCGACGCTGCTGCTGGCGATCGTGGTGTCCATCGTGGTCGCCGGCGGTCGCTCGACCGGTCTGGGCGGCGTGCTGTCCGCGGCGGTGGCCATCACGGCGGTCTTCGTCCCGCAGTATTTCCGGGTGGTGCGCAACGCGACCGTGTCCGTGAAGCAGGAGCCCTACGTCGACGCGGCGCGGGTGACCGGCGCGTCGACCACGCGAATCCTCTTCCGGCACATCCTGGCCAATGTCACCCAGTCACTGCCGGTGATCATCACGCTCAACGGGTCGGAGGCCATCCTCACCCTGGCCGGACTGGGCTTCCTCGGTTTCGGCATCGAGCCGACCCAGGCCGCGGAGTGGGGCTTCGACCTGAACAAGGCGCTGCCGGACGTGTCCAACGGCATCTGGTGGACCGGCGTCTTTCCCGGCGTCGCCATCGTGCTCGTCGTGCTCGGGATGACTCTGGTCGGCGAGAGCCTCAACGAAGTGCTGAACCCGGTCCTGCGCACTCGTCGCGCCACAGCGGCCGGACCGGGCGGCGGGAAGGGCGCGACCGATGCCTGAGTCATCCGCGACGGGCCGGGGCCGTCCCGCCCTGTCCATCGAATCGTTGTCGGTCACCTTCGCCACCGATGCGGGGCCGGTACACGCGGTCACCGATGTCTCCTATGAGGTCTACCCCGGCGAAGTGCTGGCGATCGTCGGGGAGTCCGGTTCGGGCAAATCCGTGAGCTCGCGCACGGCCATGGGATTGCTGCCGGAGACGGCTACCGTGCACGGCTTGGTCACCCTGGGCACCGAGCAGGTCACCGCGATGAACGAAAAGCAGCTCACCGCATTACGCGGCGGAGCGATCTCGATGGTTTTCCAGGAACCGGGCTCGGCCCTCGACCCGCTGTTCACCGTCGGCTTCCAGATCGGCGAGGCGCTGCGCGCCCACACCGATCTGACCAAGAAGGCCGCCAAGGCGCGGGCGGTGGAATTACTGCGCCTGGTCGGATTGCCCGATCCGGAGCACCGGGTGGACTACTACCCGCATCAGCTCTCCGGCGGGCAGAAACAACGCGTGGTGATCGCCATCGCCATCGCCTGCGAGCCGAAGGTGATCATCGCCGACGAGCCCACCACGGCGCTGGACGTCACGGTGCAGGCCGAGATCCTCGCCCTGCTGCGGGACCTGCGCGACCGGATCGGCAGCGCGATCGTGCTGATCACCCACAACATGGGCGTGGTCGCCGACATCGCCGACCGCGTGGTGGTGATGCACGACGGCGCGGTGGTCGAGCAGGCGCCGGTGGAGGAGTTGTTCGCCCGTCCCACGGCGGACTACACCCGCGCCCTGCTGGCCGCGGTACCGCACCTCGGTACCGAGCAGATCGAGCACGGGCCGCCCGTCCGCGCCGAGACCGAGGGCGCCCCGGTGCTCGAGGTCCGTGATCTGGTGGTCGAATTCCCCGGACCGTTCGGCCGGCCGCGTTTCCGCGCCGTGGACGAGGTGAGCCTGCACATCGGCCCCGGCGAGACGCTCGGCCTGGTCGGGGAGTCCGGATCGGGCAAGTCGACCATCGGCCGCTGTGTCGCGGCGCTGCAACGGCCGACCTCGGGGACGGTGCGGGTGCGCGGGCAGGACATCGCGGGGCTGTCGCAGCGCCGGCTGCGGCCGATCCGGCGGCGCTTCGGGTTCGTCTTCCAGGATCCGGCCACTTCGCTGAACCCCCGGCTCACCGTGGGGGAGTGCGTGGCCGAACCGCTGATCGTGCACAAGGCGGGAAGCTCGGCGGAGATCCGGGCCCGAGTGCGCAGGCTGCTGGACGACGTACGGTTGCCCGCGGGCGCCGAACGCCGCTACCCGCACGAGCTGTCCGGCGGGCAGCGTCAGCGGGCCAGCCTGGCCCGCGCGCTGATTCTCGACCCGGACCTGCTGGTCGCCGACGAGCCGACCAGCGCGCTGGATGTCTCAGTGCAGGCGGCGGTGCTGGAACTGTTCGGTCAGCTGCAGCGCGAGTGCGGCTGGGCGTGCCTGTTCATCAGCCACGACTTGGCGGTGGTCGACCAGCTCGCCGACCGCGTCGTGGTGCTGCGCGACGGCGCGGTGGTCGAAGCGGGCGATCGGCATCGCATCCTGCGCGCCCCGACGGAGGAGTACACCCGCCGTCTGGTCGCCGCGGTGCCGATACCGGATCCGGTGCGGCAACGCCGCCGCAGAGCACGGGCCGACGGCTTCGATGGTGACAAGACGGACTGATCGTCCGCTTTACGGTTCGCTCTGCCCTATTGTCAAGAGGGCGAGCCAACACCGGTGCGGGGTCGTTATCCGGCTCCGGTAGCGTGAGCAGGCATCTATCCGCCGATTCGGTTTGGAGCTTTCCCCGAAAATGACTGAACAGACCCCCAGTGGTGGTGCTTCGTACGCCGCGGCAGGCGTGGACATCGAGGCAGGTGACCGCGCAGTCGAGTTGTTCGGGCCATTGGCGAAGAAGGCGACCCGGCCCGAGGTCCAAGGCGGCCTCGGCGGCTTCGCCGGACTGTTCGCGCTCAAGGGCGGCTACCGGGAACCGTTGCTGGCGGCCTCCACCGACGGCGTCGGCACCAAGATCGCGGTGGCGCAGGCGATGGACAAACACGACACCGTCGGCCTCGACCTGGTCGCCATGGTGGTGGACGATCTCGTGGTCTGCGGCGCGGAGCCGCTGTTCCTCCAGGACTACATCGCCATCGGCAAGGTCGTCCCGGAGAAGGTCGCCGAACTCGTCTCCGGCATCGCCGAGGGTTGTGTGCGCGCCGGGTGCGCGCTGCTCGGCGGCGAGACCGCCGAGCATCCCGGGCTGATGGATCCGGACGACTACGACTTGTCCGCCACCGGCGTCGGCGTAGTGGAAGCCGACGCGGTGCTCGGGCCGGACCGGGTCCGTCCCGGCGACGTGGTGATCGCCATGGGGTCCTCCGGACTGCACTCCAACGGCTACAGCTTGGCCCGCAAGGTGCTGCTCGAGATCGACCGCATGTCGCTCACCGGCCACGTCGAGGAATTCGGCCGCACCTTGGGCGAGGAACTGCTCGAGCCGACCAGGATCTACGCCAAGGACTGCCTCGCGCTGATCGCCGAGACCGATGTGCGCACCTTCGCCCACGTCACCGGCGGTGGCCTTGCGGCCAACCTGTCGCGGGTGCTGCCCGCGGGCATGGTGGCGGAGCTGGATCGCGGCACCTGGAACCCGGCGCCGGTGTTCAAGATGATCGCTCAGCGCGGGCGGGTCGAGCGGCCCGAGATGGAGAAGACGTTCAACATGGGCGTCGGCATGGTCGCCGTCGTCGCTCCGGAGGACGTGGACCGGGCGCTGGCGGTGCTGACCGCACGGCACATCGAGTGCTGGACGCTGGGCACGGTCAAGAAGGCCAAGGACGCAGACGCCGTGCGCGCCGTGCTGGTCGGTGAGCATCCGCGGTTCTGATCCGCGCGAAGACACGTCAGAGTCCCGCATCCTCGCTCGATGCGGGACTCTGGTGTGTTGCAAGCCTTTTCGGCGCCAGAGACGTCAACTCGCGACAACGCTCGAAGGGGGAGGCCCGTCGGCCTCCCCCTTCAGACGTAAATCCGAGTCAGCGGCGCCAGTCGTCGTAGTCGTCGTCCTCATCCCAGCGGGACAAGGAGTCGTCCGCGTCGTGCTCATCGGACAGCACACCACCACTCCGCTGGGAGTTGGGGCTTCCCGAAAGCTCGCGCTGAAGGCTCGCGAAGTCGGTCGTGGGCGAGCTGTACTTCAGCTCGCGTGCGACCTTGGTCTGCTTTGCCTTAGCCCGGCCACGGCCCATGGCTGACCCCCTCGCGTCACAGCGGGGCGGCCTGGGGTTTGGTGGCGGCCCCGTTCGAATTAATACTCTTCCTGACAGACACTTTAGCGTGTGTCCGGCGGTCTCGCTTCCAGGAGTGGGTGAAGAACTCCGGAACCGGTGCCGTTTGCCCGCTTGTCGCCCTGCCGTGGAATACCTAGACGACCCCGGGTATAGCACGAATCACACCGACTCGGATACCCCCGCCGAGCACCGCGGGGGCCGCCAGCTCCGCGTGCGCATCGGTCCACTCGATTCCCATGCGGTGCAGAATCGCCAGCGTCAGCGGCATTCGCGCACGATCGTGGCCGTCTTCGATCTTGTACGCGAAGGCCGATCCGTCCGGCAGCGCGCCCGCGTGCACGCCGTCCGCGCCGATCTTGCACACCAGTCCGGGGGTTGCCCGCATGGTCAGCAGATCGGGCGCGTTCGTGCCGGAAATCACTCGCGGATGCGCGCGTACCGCGTCGGCGACGCGGCGTTCCGGGGTGCCGGGCTCGGCCGTGGCCATGGTCGAGAACACTCGCGCGAGGTTGACCAGTGACACCGGGATGATCGGCAATCCGCAGCCGTCGATGCCAAGATCGGCTTCCGGTTCGCCGGTCAGGTCGGCCACCGTCGCGATCACCGCGCGCTGGAGCGGATGCGCCCGGTCCTGGTAGCCCTCGATGGGCCAGCCGTTGATCGCGCAGGTCGCGAGCATCGCCGCGTGCTTGCCCGAACAGTTCATGTAGATGGGATGGGGTTGCCCTCCGCCCGACAGCAGCGCGGTGCGAGCGCGCTCGTCGTACGGCAGATCGGCCGGGCAGGCCAGCGACGAATCGGGCAGGCCGAACCGGTCCAGCAGCCTGCGCACCAGCGCGATGTGGTCGGGTTCGCCGTAGTGCGAGGCGGTCGCGATGGCCAGTTCGGCGTCGTCGATCGGCTGAAAACCGTTGCGCAGCAGGGTGATCGCTTGCATCGGCTTGTTCGTCGAGCGCGGGAAGATCGGCAGGTGCACTTCGCCGAGCTGCACGGTGGGCTCGCCCGCGGCGTCGAGCACCACCACCGAGCCGCGGTGCACGCACTCGCGGAAGCCCGAGCGGACGACTTCGACCAATTCCACACTCACGATTTCGCTCCCGTGCCGATGTCGTCGGTGCTCGCTGTCGTCGTGCGCCGGTTCGCGGCGGCGCGCTCGGCGTTGCCGTGCCTGCGCGTGTGCCGTTCCACCTGCATGCGCACGTCGTCGGAGATGGTCGGCTCGTCGGCGATCAGGATCGCGAGCAGGTCGAGATCGGCGCCGGTGAACAGATCGCGGACGGTGATGCCGTGCTCCGGCACGTGCACCACCGAGATCCGGTCACCCGCTCCGATCGTGCCCTCGGTGAGCACCCGCAGGTAGGCGCCGGTATCGCTGCGCAGGGCGAACCGTTTGACCCACTGCTGCTCGCCGCTCCAGTGCTGGAACGTGGCGCACGGTACGCGCGGTGCGCTCACCTCCAGCAACGTGTCGCCGACCGACCAGCGCGCGCCGATCACCGAGTCGCTGACCGGAAGACCACGCACGCGCAGGTTTTCGCCGAACCATCCCGCGGGCAGTTCCCGGCCGAGCTCCGTGCCCCACCGGAGGGCGTCCTCGTCGGCGTAGGCGTAGACGGCCTGGTGCACACCGCCGTGATGCTTGGTGTCGCAGACGTGGTCGCCCTCCAAACCGAGGGCGCGCACTCCGACCCGGCCCGCCACCGGCCGCTTGTCGATGGCGGTGCGGCCGACCCGTCCCGGCACCTCGAGGTCGGCGTGCACGACGCACGTCGCGAGGACCTCGCCGGAATCACCGACGCGCATGGGCAGCGCTCCTCTCGTCATGGCTGGGCAGCTCGGCGCTGAGCAGGGCTGGGATGTCGGCTGGGAAGTCCCACGCCGGCGGGTGGCTCGTCAACGGGTCAGCGCCCGCGCAGCCGGTCGACCGCTAGGCGGCCCGCCTGCGGCTCGTCCTCCGCGGGCACCGAATCGGGATCGATGGACGCCGCGACCGGGCCCGCGACCAGCGCGGTGTCGGCCGGGACCGCGCGCTTGACCAGCGCGAGGGCGATCGGGCCCAGTTCGAAGTGGTCGACGACCGTGCCGAGCCTGCCGACCGCGCGCCCGCCCGCCGTGACGTCGTCGCCGATGGCGGGGCGCTCGTCCGCTGAGCCGTCCAAGTGCAGCAGCAACAGGTGGCGCGGCGGCTTGCCGAGATTGTGCACCCTGGCCACGGTCTCCTGGCCGCGGTAGCAGCCCTTGTCCAGGTGGACGGCTCCGTGTTCGGCGACGCCGCCGATCCAGCGGGCCTCGTGCGGGATGGTTCGCTCGTCGGTGTCCAGTCCGATCCGCGGGCGGACGGCCGCGACGCGCAACGCCTCGAACGCCCACATACCGGCGGGGACCGCGCCCGCCGCGGTGAGCCGGTCCCACAGCCCGGTCAGCTGTTCACGCGGGACGACCAAGTCGAAAGAGTCGGCCGTCGGCCACGGCATCCGGCGCAGGAATCCGCCGCCGGCCAGCGGCGCGGCCTCGTACACGCCGGGAAGGGCGGTGATGCCGAGCGTCTCGGTAAGGCCAGCGACTCCGGGGCCGAGCAGACTCAGCACCGCGTGGTCGGCGGCCTCGGGCTTGGCATCGGCCCAGAACACCATCTTCTGCAAGAACGTCAACAGGTCGGGGCCGCGCTCGGCCTCGGTATCGATCCAGACGGTGCCGCCCAGTTCGGTGAGCACGAAGTGATGCTGGACCCGGCCGTTCAGATCCAGGTCGAGGTTCTCCGCGGACTGCCCGTCGCCGAGGGCGGCGACATGCTGGCTGGAGATGGTGTGCAACCAGGTGAGTCGCTCCGCGCCGCTGATGCGAAGGACGAACCGGTGCGACCGGTCGACGATCGCGGCGCGCTGCACCGCGGCGCGCTGTTCGCCGAACGGATCACCGTAGTGCCATGCGACGGCGGCGTCGGGCGAACCCGCCGCTCCCGCGACGGCTCCCGACACACTGAGGATGGGGCTGGGCGCAACCACGGACACCTCTACCACTCTAGGCGGGGCCGCCCGGCGGCGTGCGAACCGGGCCACGACGCCGCAGATCGGCATAGCCGATGGGCATTGTCCGAGCATTACGGCGGGCGCCACGGCGCGGTCGCACAAAAGGTCTGGCAAAAGCGGCCGTGACATAGGCATTGTCCGCTCACACCGCCTACGCTCGTCGCATGGTGGATCGAGTTCTGGTAACTCTCGATGGCGAAGTCCGAGATGCGGATGCGCCGTTGTTGTTTGCGGACGATATTGGCGTATTGCGTGGCGACGGTGTCTTCGAAACGGTGCTCGTGCGCGCGGGAGTCGCGTGCGCGATCGAATTTCATCTAGGCAGATTGCGTCGCTCCGCCCAGGCGCTCGATCTGCCCGAGCCGGAATTGAGCAAATGGCGCGAGGCGGTGGAGACCGCCGCCAAGGAGTGGGGCAGCGAACGCGAAGGCGTGATGCGGCTGGTGCTCACCCGGGGCCGGGACTCCGAGCTGGCCGCCACGCCCGACAAGGTCAAGACCGGTGACCTCGCCGCCGCCGTGCCGGTGCCGACCGCGTTCGTGCTCGTGGTGCCGGTGCCCGAGCGCGTGCAGAAGGCCCGCACCGAAGGCGTCGCGGTGGTGAGCCTGTCCCGCGGCATCTCGATCGACCTCGCACAGGCCGCGCCATGGCAGCTGCTCGGAGCCAAGACGCTGTCCTACGCCACCAATATGGCCGCCCTTCGGTTCGCCGCGCGAATGGGCGCGGACGACGTGATCTTCACCAGCACGGAGAACCGCGTGCTGGAGGGCCCGCGGTCCACCGTGGTGATCGCCCGCGACAAGCAGTTGATCACCCCGCCCGCGAAGAACGGCGTGCTGCCCGGCGTCACCCAGCGCGCGCTGTTCGCCGAGGCCGAGAAGGCGGGTTGGCAATGCCGCTACGACTCGCTGTTCACCGCCGACCTGCTCACCTGCGACAGCATCTGGATGCTGTCGAGCATTTCGCTTGCGGCGCGGGTCAATTCGCTGGACGGGCTGCGGATGTCCGCGCCGGACAACGCCGAAGAGATCATCGCGCTGGTCGATCGCGGCATCGAGCGAGCGGGAGCCATCGGCGACTGGTGAGGCCGGGTATGGAGGGCGGCGCCGTCGTCGTGATCGGCGCCGCTGCGTGATCTCCGTCCTACTCGGGCGGGCGCGGGTGCTGACGAGCACGGAAAACAGGTCGTGACAGGCGGATCAGCCCTGGTGACGTGGCGTAGGACTCATTTTTCCAGGTCCACTCCCGCGTAGGCTTTACTACGACTTGTCGTAGACACGCAGGAGGCCGGCTTGAACGCCTTGGACATCTCCCGATGGCAGTTCGGCATCACGACCGTTTATCACTTCCTCCTGGTGCCGCTGACCATCGGACTCGCGCCGTTGGTGGCGGCCATGCAGACGGCGTGGGTCGTGACCGGCAAGCAGCACTGGCTGCGGCTGACCAAGTTCTTCGGCAAGCTGTTCCTGATCAACTTCGCGCTCGGCGTCGCGACCGGCATCGTGCAGGAGTTCCAGTTCGGCATGAACTGGAGCGAGTACTCCCGCTTCGTCGGTGACGTGTTCGGCGCCCCGCTCGCGCTGGAAGGCCTGATCGCCTTCTTCATGGAGTCGACGTTCCTCGGGCTGTGGATCTTCGGCTGGACCCGGTTGCCGAAACTGCTGCACCTCGGTGCGATCTGGATGGTCGCGATCGGTGTGAACGCCTCGGCGTACTTCATCGTCGCGGCCAACTCGTTCATGCAGCATCCGGTCGGCGCCCGCTACAACCCGGAGACCGGGCGCGCGGAACTGGAGAGCATCGTGAAGGTGCTCACCAACAACACTTTGCTGGCCGCTTTTCCGCACGTGGTGGCCGGATCCTTCCTCACGGCGGGCAGCTTCGTCGCGGGCATCGCGGGCTGGTGGATGGTGCGCAACGCGCGCAGCGGTGACGAGGCGAAAAAGGCCGAGGCACGACAGATGTGGCGTCCCGCGGCGCGGGCGGCCATCGTCGTGGTGATCGCGGCTATGGCCGCTCTGGTCTACACCGGCGATGTGCAGGGCAAGCTGATGTTCGAACAGCAGCCGATGAAGATGGCCTCGGCGGAATCGCTGTGCCACACCGCACTCGACCCCGACTTCTCCGTGCTCACGGTCGGCACGCACAACAACTGTGACAGCGTGACGCACGTGCTCGAAGTCCCCTACGTGCTGCCGTGGCTGGCGAAGGGGGAGTTCACCGGCGTGACGCTGGACGGCGTCGTCGACCTGCAGAAGACCTACAACGAGAAGTTCGGCGTCGGCGACTACCGGCCCAACCTCTTCGTCACCTACTGGTCGTTCCGCGCCATGATCGGGCTGTCGGCGGGTTCGGTGCTGCTCGCGCTGGCCGGGCTGTGGCTGACCCGGCGCGGCCGGGTGCCGGACCAGCGCTGGTTCGCCTGGCTGAGCCTGCTGGCCATCCCCACCCCGTTCCTGGCCAACAGCGCCGGGTGGGTGTTCACCGAGATGGGGCGGCAGCCCTGGGTGGTCGTGCCCAACCCCACCGGCGACCCGAATCTGCGCCTCACCGTGCAGGAGGGCGTCTCCGGTCACGCGCCAGGCGTCGTGCTGTTCTCGCTGATCGTCTTCACGCTGCTGTACGGGGCGCTCGCGTGCGTGTGGTTCTTCCTGATGCGCCGGTACGTGATCCACGGGCCCGATCCGGCGGCGCCTGCCGGGTCCGAGCCGCACGACACAGACGCGGCCTCGGGCGGCCGCCGCGCCGAAGAGCCTGCCGTCGAAGTACTTTCGTTCGCCTACTAGGAGCCGGCGATGAGTCTGCAAGAGTTCTGGTTCGTCCTGATCGGTGTGCTGTTCACCGGCTACTTCGTGCTCGAGGGCTTCGACTTCGGCGTCGGCATGCTCATGCCGATCCTCGGCAAGGGGTCCGACCGGCGCAGGCGCGCGGTGCTCAACACGATCGGCCCGGTGTGGGACGCCAACGAGGTCTGGTTGATCACCGCGGGCGCCGCGATGTTCGCCGCGTTCCCGGAGTGGTACGCCAGCCTGTTCTCCGGTTTCTACCTGGCATTGCTGCTGGTGCTCGTCGCGCTGATCCTGCGGATCTGCGCCATCGAGTACCGCGGCAAGATCGACGACCCGCGCTGGCGGGCCCGCTGCGACATCGGCATCGGCATCGGTTCCTGGGTTCCGGCGCTGGCCTGGGGCTGGGTGTTCGCCAATGTGGTGCACGGGGTCCCGCTGAACGAGAAGAAGCAGTTCGCGGGCTCGGTCGCCGACCTGTTCGGGCCCTATGCCCTGCTCGGCGGGCTCGCGACCGGACTGCTGTTCGCGTTGCACGGAGCGATGTTCCTGGTGCTCAAGACCGCGGGCGAGGTCCGCGACGACGCGCGCCGCACCGCCCGGCTGCTGCTGGCGCCGACCGTGGTCGTCGTGGGCGGATTCGGATTGTGGACCCAGCTGGCCCACGGATCCGGCTGGACGTGGATTCCGCTGGCGCTGGCGGTGCTCGGTCTGGTCGTGGCGGCGGCGGCCGATCTCGCGCAGCGCGACGGGTGGGCGTTCACCGGCACCACGGTGACCGTCGCCGCGGCGACCGCGCTGCTGTTCGGTTCACTGTTCCCCGCGGTGCTTCCCTCGACGATCGATGCGGCGTTCGACCTGACGATCCACAACGCGTCCTCGACGCCGTACACGCTGAAGGTGATGAGCTGGGCCGCGGCGCTGGTCACACCGGTCGTGCTGGTGTACCAGGGCTGGACGTACTGGGTCTTCCGCAAGCGGATCACCGTCGAGCAGATCCCGCCCCCGGTCGGCCTGCCCCTGCGGGCCGCGCAGGATTGACGCCATGGCCCGCCCTCCGATCGATCCGCGCCTGTGGCGCTACGCCCGCTCCGCGCGCAGCTACCTCGCGCTGAGCGTGGCGCTGTCGCTGGTCGTCACCGGCGCGATCGTGGTCGCGGCGGTGCTGATCGGACGGGTGCTCGCCGGGGTGGTCACCGATCCGAGTGCGCGCACGCTCGGCGCGTGGACGGTCGAGCTGGTCGGGATCGCGGTCGCGATCGCAGCGCGGGTGCTCGCCACCTGGTCGCAATCCAGACTGGCGCACCGAGCGGGCGCGAGCGTGGTGGCGGAGCTGGAAGGCGCGGTGCTCGGTGCGGGCGCACGGCTGTCGCCTCGCGAACTCGACACGCGCCGAACGGAATTGGCTGTAGTCGTCGGCACGGGCTTGTCCGGGCTGCGCGGGTATCTCGTCGGCTACCTGCCCGCCCTGTTGCTCGCGGTGCTCGTCCCCCCGATCGTGCTCGCGGTCATCGCGGCACACGATCCGACTTCCGGCGTGATCGTGGTGATCACCCTGCCGCTCATCCCGGTCTTCATGGTCCTCATCGGACTGTTGACCCAGGGGCGGGCGGAAGCCACGCTCGCGGCCACCACCCGGCTGTCGGACCAACTGCTCGACCTGTTCGCGGGCATGCCGACGCTGCGCGCGCTCGGCCGGGAGACCGGCGACGCGGAACCCGAGCCCACTGCGCGCGGACAGCAGAACGGCACCGGGACGGGCGATGCGGCCGCACCCGCGCGCACCATGCGGCATCGTGTTCGCGATCTCGGCGACGCGCTGCGCCTGCGCACGATGCGCGCGCTCCGCATCGCCTTCCTGTCCTCCATGGTGCTGGAGTTGCTCGCCACCCTGAGCGTCGCCCTGATCGCGGTGTCCATCGGGCTTCGGCTGGTGTTCGGCGAGATGAGTCTCTATGCGGGCTTGGTGGTGCTGGTGCTCGCCCCCGAGGTGTACCTGCCGCTGCGCATGGTGGGCGAACGCTTCCATGCCGCGCAGGACGGAATGGCCGCCGCGGACAAGGCATTCGCGATCCTCGAATCCACGCCCGCCGAGCGCGTCGGCGCCGCGATCGGCGCTGATCTGGAGCCGACTGATCGGCGACCCGGTCACAGCATGCAAGGCGCGGCGCTCGTCGAGTTGGCGGCACGGGACGAGTCGGCCCGCGCCTGCGGCGGCACGGAGCCGGTGGAAGCCGTGCTCCGGGCTCGCCACCGCAGCCCCGCAGGCTCTGGCACGACGACCCCTGACGAGGAGCCCACCGAGCGGCCACCCGGCCACGCCGGGCAGGGCGGGCAGGGCGCGGCGCTCGTCGGTGGGTCGCCGGAGGACTCGGCGCGCGTCGATACGCGCGACCGCCGCACCTTGCCGCAGGCAGCATCGGCGACTGTTCGCCCTGGCAGCTCCGAGTGCCCCGGCACGGTCGAACTCCGCGATCTCTCGGTCCGGGCGCGGGACGGGTTCGCTCCCGCGTGCCTGTCGGCGACTTTGCGGCCCGGTTCCGTCACGGTGCTCGCCGGTCCCAATGGAAGCGGTAAATCGACCGCCGTGCAGGCGATCCTCGGCCTGATCACGCCCGACCGAGGCGCCGTGACCGTTGACGGTGTGGACGTCGGCGATCTGGACCCGGACCGATGGTGGGCGAACGTGGCCTGGCTGCCGCAGCGTCCCGTGCTGGTGCCCGGCACCTTGCGCGACAACCTGGAATTGCTCGGCGCGCGCGCTGTGGACCACGCCCCACGCGGCCCGGCGCGCATCCTCGACGATCTCGAAGCCGCTTGTCTGGCAACGGGATTCGACGCCGTGCTCGACGACCTGCCCGAGCGCTGGGACACCGTGGTCGGCCCTGGCGGCATCGGCCTTTCGCTGGGCCAGCGCCAACGTCTCGCCCTGACCAGGGTGCTGGCAGCCGATCGCCCGATCCTGCTGCTGGACGAGCCGACCGCGCACCTCGACGCCGCCGCCGAAGCGACCGTGCTGGCCGCCCTCCAAGCCCGCGCCCGTGCGGGCGCGACGGTGGTGGTCATCGGTCATCGCCCGACCGTACTGGCCGGCGCCGACCACGTCGTGCGGGTGCACGCCGACCGAGCGGAGGTCCCGCGGTGAGCGGAACGCTCGGGCAGACCGTCCGCTGGTCGGCGGCTGACGGGGTGGTGTCGGGTCGCCTGGCTCATGCGGGTGTCGGTTGGCGTGCAGTGCGTATGCGGTGGTCTGCCTGCTCATGTGCCGTCTGTCCGTCGGTCGCCGATCCAGGTAGGGCACTGCGGGGTGGCCGGGGTGCCCTCGGGTGTGTCCGGACATGTCGTCCGGGTGCACATCGGCGCAGGTCGCCGCGCGGTGAGGGTGGAATGTTGTCGGTGGGCGGACGCGTGGCCTCGCCCATCAGGGAAGAGCGCCGGTCACTGATGGTTCGTCCGGCTCGGCGCGGCGAGCTGTGCACCGTGTCCGGCACGCGTATCGCATCTGGAGATCGGCCGTCGGCGAGTGGTCCGGGTCGGCGACTCGGCGCGGACGCCGGGCGAGAGGAGCGATCGCGATGACGCGTCCTGTTTCGCGGCGGCCCGGCCTGTCAGGTGATCTGCGCCGGATGTGGGAGCTGCTCGAATTGTCCCGCTGGCGGGTCGCGGTGGCGATCGGGTGGGGCGTGCTGGCGCTGGGCAGCGGGCTCGGGCTCGCCGCGCTGGCGGCCTGGCTGATCGCGCGCGCCTGGCAGATGCCGCCGGTGCTCGACCTGAGCATCGCCGTGGTAGCGGTACGCGCGCTCGGCATCTCGCGCGGCCTGTGCCGGTACCTCGAACGGTTGGCCACCCACGACGTCGCGCTGCGCGCCATGACGACGGCCCGGACCACGGTGTACCGGACGCTGGCCGGCTCGGATTTCTGGTTGCGCAGGCCCGAGGCCGCACCGAGTGGACACGACCGGCCGGGCGCGAAGCCGCCGCGGCGGGGAGATCTGCTGGTCCGCATCGGTAGCGACATCGACGACTTGGGGGCCGTGGTGGTCCGCGTGTTCGTCCCGGTCGCGGTCGCCGTCATCCTCTCGGTCGCGGCGGTCACGCTGCTTGCCACGATCTCGCCCACCGCGGCGGCGATCCTGGCGGGTGCGCTGGTGCTATCGGGCATCGTCGCGCCGTGGTTGTCGGCCGCGGCGGCGTCCGAGGCGGAACGCGCCGTGCGCGCCGACCGGGCGGAATTCACCGCGCAGGCCCTCACGGTGCTCGATCACGCCGCCGAACTGCGCGTCGCCGGTCGCCTCGACGCGGCCCTCGCCGCGGCCGGGCAAGCGTCGCGCCGTGCGGTCGCCGCGGAGGACCGGGCCGCCGCGCGCAGCGCCTGGTCGGCCGCTGCCACGCCCCTGTCGATCGGCGCCGCTGTCCTCGGTGCACTGCTGATCGGCATCACCCTCTACGGCCCGGACGGCGGCACGGCGGTCGGCATGACGCCCATGGCACTGGTCGTCCTGGTCCTCTTGCCCTTGTCGGCGTTCGAAGCGGTCGGCCCGCTGCCCACAGCGGCGCAGGCCCTGACCACGGCCCGCGCGGCACTGCATCGACTGGACGGGTTCGAACCCGATTCGCCCCCGGCTGCGTCGGCGGACCCTTGGGCGCGGCCGTCCATCCGGCCACCGCATGCCGAAGACACGGCGAACATGGCTCAGACCAGTGACGAAATGGCCCCCGTGAGCGAGACCACTCGCGCCGCGGCGGACCGATCCGCCGGGCTCCCAGGCGGATCGGAGCGGCAACAGCAACGGCGGGCGAGCGTTGCCGACCAGAGTCACCCTGTCGACGCCCACGCGCCGGAATTGCCCGAGGGGCGGCGGATCGCCGTGGTCGGCCCGAGCGGCGCAGGCAAGACGACCCTGTTGATGAAGTGGGCCGGACTGTTCGACACGCCGCGTCCCGGCGTCACCTTCTTCGCCGAGGACGCGCACCTGTTCGGCACCTCCGTGCTGGAGAATCTCCGGGTGGCACGCGGTGACCTGACCGTGGAAGAAGCCGAAGAAGCTTTGCGAACGGTCGGTCTCGGGGACTGGCTGCAGGGGCTGCCGCAGGGTGTGCACACCGATCTCGTCGGGGGAGCGGCAGCCGTGTCGGGCGGCCAGCGTCGCCGGATACTGCTCGCGCGCGCACTGGTGTCACCGGCGCGGGTGTTGCTGCTGGACGAACCGACCGAGCATCTGGAGGCAGAGGCCGGGGCGAAGCTGCTGCGCGACCTGCTCGACGCCGACAGCGGTCTCGTCGAACCGGATCGAATCGTGGTCGTCGTCACACATCAGCTGCCGGACGACCAGCGGGCCGACGCGGTGCTGCGAATATCCGCATCAGGGCAGGTCACGACCGACTTCACGGTGCGTGGAAGGACCTGCGGCAGCGCTGATTCCGCCGACCGAGAAATTCCGTTGCCGAGTTACTGACGCATCGCTAGATTCGTTCGTACACGAGGAAGGAGGTGGTTCGAAGAATGATTATTCATAGGACACGTGAGGTGGCTGTCCGCTAGCGCCACCGCTGCAGGTGGATTTCGCCCGCGCGAGCGCCAGCGAATTCCAGGCAGTCACCCGGCCCCCGAGCCCCGGTCCGTCCGACCGGACCCGTGCGACCACAATCGCACCGGTATGGCTCGGGGGCTGTTCCGCCTCTGCGGGTATTCAGGCCGTACCAGTGGGGGTGTTGTGTGGGTTGGTCACAGGTCTTCCTGCGTTGGGATGGGCAGGGGTTCTGGGCGTACCCGGTGTTCGATGAGGCCGACCGGTACCGGTCGGCAGGACGCCGAGCGCGGGCAGGGTTCCCCTCAGCCGATGTAGCGCTGGAGGCGGGCCGAGAGGCGCGGTTCGAGGGGGCCGTCGGCTACCACGCGTTCCTCGACGTAGGCCAAGTCGCCGCCCTCGACGATGCCGTAGAGACGCTTGGCGCCGCCCACGACGATGCCGGACTGGCTGCGGATCACCACGTCGGTGGCCAACTCCCAGGACGACTGGGTCAGCGCTTGCCCGTAGAACAGCTCCACGATGCCGCTGCTGTGCGACAGCAGCAATTCGATGACCTCGTCGTTGCCGTCGATGCCGACCCGCCAGAAGCCGCGCTCGCGCAGATCGGGGCCGCCGTAGCCGCCGTCGGCCTCGATGACCCAGGACCGGGATTCCCAGGCGAGATAGTCGCCGCCGTCGTGCGAGACGACGATCTGCTGGCCGAAGCGGTAGTCCCCGCGCTCGGGATCGTTGCCCTCGCCCTCGCCGCGCCACACGCCCACCAGCGGGAGCAGCGCGAGCATCGAGGAACTCAGATCCGGGCCGAGGCGCAGGTTGGCCGTGTCCTCGGGCAGCGGAAGATCCGGTAGGACCGGGATGTTGCGGACCCCGGTCGATTTCGCCCGTTCGGCAGCCTCGGCCACGGCCTGGTCGCCGCTGCGGCGACCGGCGGCATCGGCCGGAGCGTTGCCGTTCAGTTGTTCACTCGCTCGCTCGGCCGGGTTGGAACCTTCGCTCGCGAGTTCGCTCATGATTCGGTGAACAGCCGGTAGAAGACGTAGAGGCCGAACCAGCCGATCAGCACGGCCACGGCCACCAGCAGAATCTCGAAGAAGAGGACCACGTTTCGAGTCTAACGACCCCCCTGCGGCGGCACGCAAACGGCCCCGGTGCTTCCGCGGAACGGGAAGCGACCGGGGCCGTTCGACGAGTGGCGAACTCTTACTTGGCGACCGCGACGTCGACCGAGTGGATGCCCGCGCCTTCGGGGCGCACCTCAGCGGAGCCGTTGCCGGCCGAGGAAAGGGCGCGGACGGTCCACGCGCCGGGAGCCGCGAAGAACCGGAAGTCACCGGTGCCGGAGGCGACGACCTCGGCGGTGAAATCACCGTTGCCGTCGAGCAGACGCACGAACGCACCGCCCACCGGCTGGCCGTCGGCGCTCAGGACACGGCCGGTGATGACCGTCTCCTTCTCCACGTCGACACCGGCGGGGATGGCCTGACCCTGAGTAGGTGCTGCACACATGTCGATTTACTCTCCCAACTCGATCGGAGCGCCGACGAGCGAGCCGTATTCGGTCCAGCTGCCGTCGTAGTTCTTGACGTTCTGGTGTCCGAGCAGTTCCTTCAGCACGAACCAGGTGTGCGAGGAGCGCTCGCCGATCCGGCAGTACGCGATGGTCTCCTTCTCACCGTCCAGACCGGCCTCCTTGTAGAGCTCGGCCAGTTCGGCGTCGGACTTGAAGGTGCCGTCCTCGTTCGCCGCCTTGCTCCACGGCACGTTGATGGCGCCGGGGATGTGGCCCGGACGCTGGCTCTGCTCCTGCGGCAGGTGCGCCGGAGCCAGGATCTTGCCGGTGAACTCGTCAGGCGAACGCACGTCGACCAGGTTCTTGGTGCCGATGGCCGCGATGACCTCGTCCCGGAAGGCGCGGATGGCCAGGTCGGGCGCCGACGCCTTGTACTGGGTGGCGGGCCGGTTCACCGGCTCGGAGGACAGCGGACGGCCGTCGAGCTCCCACTTCTTGCGACCGCCGTCGAGCAGCTTGACGTTGTTGTGGCCGTACAGCTTGAAGTACCAGTAGGCGTACGCGGCGAACCAGTTGTTGTTGCCGCCGTACAGGATGACCTCGTCGTCGTTCGAGATGCCGCGCGCCGAGAGCAGGTCGGAGAACTGCTCCTGGTTCACGAAGTCGCGACGAACCTGATCCTGCAGGTCCTTCTTCCAGTCGAGCCGGACGGCACCCTCGATGTGGCCACCGTCGTAGGCGGAGGTGTCCTCGTCGACCTCGACGAACACGACGCCGGGGGTGTTGAGGTTCTCTTCGGCCCAGTCAACGGAGACCAGGACATCGGAGCGAGCCATTGTTTTCCTTTCAGAGATGACGTGCAGGGTCAGTTCGATGCCGGTGACGGGGTCCGGCGGAGGCGGGCTACCAGCGGATAGATCCGGCAACCCAGGCAGAGCCCGAACGCCGCGTTCAGGAACGCCGCGAACAAGGCGAAGCCGGCGAACACCGCGCCGACGATTGTGGAGCCGAGCGCGAAGCCCAGCAGGCTGACGGCCGCGAACACGAAACCGAGCAGCTGCGCGAACCGCAGCGGGGCCGTCGGCTCGGTCTCGGTGGTCGGCGCGAGACGCGGCGCGACGAAGGCCGCGTAGATCCGGCCGTACGGGTGGCGGCGCGGTCCGAGGGCGGCGCCGACCGCGAAGACGACCGCTTGCAGGGCGATCAACACTCCCGCAGCCACCGGGGACACGGCGGCGGCGAGCAGCACCACGACGAGGACGGCGGTGGTCACCCATGCGGCGAAGCGGGGTCCGCGCACATCGACCTGGTCGTGGGAAACGGGGACGGCTTCGGAACTGTTACGAATCTCGGTGGACATTGTGCGTACTCCTGCGCTGAATAAGTCCGATGACTGAAAATTTGCCAATTCGCCGGGGGATCGTGAGATCACTCGCACGGCGGACAGGGGTCGGCGTCAGGAAATCCGGGAAAGCCGACCGATCAGCGGCACAGGCAGCAACAACCACCGAGCCGACACAGATCCACTGTGCGGCGTCGGGTGAGCATCAGCTCGTGGTTGGCAAGCACGTGAGCAGTTTACCCAATTCGGCGGGGAAATATGGACCCGGGGTGGATCACATCCGTCCAGTGGGCTTGTCGTCGCAGCTCAGGCCGCGGCGGTCAGTGGCTCGAGCGCGGAGTGCAGATCCGTGGCCTTCGGCACGCCGGAGATGCGGAACCGTTCCCTGCCCTCGATGTCGAAGACGAACGTGGTGGGCAGCGAGAGCACGTTCAGCTCCCTGGCGAGCGCGGGCTCGGCGTCGATGTCCACCTCGATGTCCTGCGGCGGCTGCGGCGATCCCGCGAGCTGGTCTGTGACATTGGCAACCACTCGGCGAACAGCGGCGCACGGTCCGCACCACTCGGCGGAGAAGTGCAGGACCGCGGGACCGGCGCCGGTCACGCCGACGGCGGCCAGCAACTGCGCGCGGGCGGAGGGGGACAGGTCGATGTCGTCGGTCGCGCGGAGCTTGCCATCGCGCCTGCGCAGCAGGATGCCCACCGCCAGCGCGGCGAGCAGTACCACTGCGAGGATAGTGATTTGGATCATGGTCGCTGCAATCGGTCCAAGTCGATCGTGACGTTCACGCCCTTGCCCTCCACGACGATCTGACCGCCCTGAGCGGAGACCTTGGTCGGACGGACACCGAACGGCAATTCCTTCGTGTCGATGGTACGGGTGAACCGGGCGAGGACCGCCGGGCGATCGGCCTCCGTGATCACCGCCACAGGCATGGTCTCGGTGCCGGGCGGGCCGCGGTAGAACCCGGTCGCCACGATCTTCACCTGATCGCCGTCGAGCAGAAGATCGGCCTGCACGCTGACCTTTTCCCCGCCGTACTGGGCGCCGGGCGTCTCCGGGAGGGTGCCGGTGAGCACCAGTGCTCCCGTGGTGGTCATGCCGGAACCGCCCGAGCCGCCGGTCCCGTCGGACTTGTCGGCGGGACGGGAATGCACCTGCAGATCGGGGATGGTGAACAGCCTGCCGAGTTCGGTCGGCTCCACCCGCAACCGGCTGTCCACGCGCTCCACCGGGACGCCGCGCAGGCTGCCGTCGACGAGTTCGCCGACCGGCAGCCGCACCCCGGTCAGCGTCGCCTCGAGCGCGATCTCGCCGGGGATGTCCATCCGCTTCGCGCGGGCCCGGATCTCCACATGGTCGTAGCGGCTGTCCCAGGCCTGGCCGAGGAAGGGGAAGCCGTGGATCGTCACCTCGGGATCGGCGGTGAGATCGGCGCCGTCGCGCAGCGCCCTGGACACGCGGTACTCCGAATAGGCCGCGGTGCTGAAGTCGATGACGACGGCGAACCCAGCCAGACACAGCAGGCCGATGATCAGCTTGCGCATGCTCCCCCGTCTCTCCGGGTCTCGGGCCGCGTCGGCCGGAAGCCGCGCGGCGCGCGTTCGGCTACTGCCTCGGGCGCCCCGGCGGCAGGGGGCATGCCCGATACGTAACCCATGTACGCACCCTATCGGTTGGCCCGAGCCGGGCTCCCAGGGTGTCCTGCGGGGCGCTCGGTGTACCGGAATGCGTGGTCACCCCGTGTTACGCGCTAATCTTGCATCCGATTACCTGTGATTAGCGACGTGGACGCGGCGGTGCTGCCGCATCCGCGTGGCTACGAGATGGGAGGAGGGCCCGTGGAGCTGCTCCTGCTTACCTCCGACCCCAACCCCGAGTCGGTGTTGCCCTCGCTTGCGCTGCTCGCGCACAACGTGCGCCCCGCGCCGACGGAAGTGGCGTCGCTGCTCGAGGCAGGCACCGCGGACGTCGCGCTGGTGGACGCCAGGACCGACCTCGCCGCGGCCCGTGGCCTGTGCCGCCTGCTCGGCAGCACCGGATCGTCGGTGCCGGTCGTCGCCGTCCTCACCGAGGGCGGTCTGGTCGCCGTGAACGCGGACTGGGG